>NZ_JACHDK010000008.1:150951-373167 GCF_014201005.1 Paraburkholderia lebeckiae
GGCAACGGTGGCCATGGCGGTGAAGGCGGTGGCGGCCAGGGCAACGGCGGCTCCGGCCACGGTGGCCATGGTGGTGAAGGCGGCGGCCAGGGTAACGGCGGTTCCGGCCACGGTGGCCATGGCGGTGAAGGCGGTGGCGGCCAGGGCAACGGTGGTTCCGGTAATGGTGGCCATGGTGGCCATGGCGGTAACGGTGGCGAAGGCAACGGCGGCTCCGGCAACGGAGGCCACGGTGGCCATGGCGGCAACGGCGGCAACGGCGGCAACGGCGGCAACGGCGGCAGCGGCGGCCACGGTGGCGGCTACGGCGGCGGTGGCTCCGGCAATGGCGGCCACGGCGGCGGCAACCACTAACCAGTGGCAGGAGTCCCGCGAACCTTGCGGGGCTCCCAAGGATGGAGGCCGGCGCGGCCTGGCCCCCACACCGACCGCTCTCGAGCGCCGCGGGGAGTCTGCAGCGAAAGAGCCAGCCACCTCCCGGCAAACCAATCCGCAACAAAAAATCAACCAATCAACCAGGCAACAAAGTGGACGGCCCCCGCCGTCCACTCAACTCCTCAACTCGATCACTCTCTGCTGTACCACCAGAAAGACCCTCTCCCCCAGAACGCGCCCCGTCTCACGCGCGCCTCCGGTAAAACGACCGAACGCGGGCAGCACCCCCCGATCGATCCCGAAGCGAAAGCGCGGCACGCGCACTGAATCGGTCCGCATCGCAGTCCGATAGACCGGATACAAATGCCCCGCGAGCACATACGCGTGATCGACCGCATGCGGGTGATGGCACAGCGCCCACGCCCCGATATGCCACGGCTCGCGCACGGACTCGACATCCAACGTAAGCGGCAACTCACCGGCATGCCGATCGTGATTGCCCTCGACGAGCACCACGCGCCTCGACGCATGTCGCGCGCGCCACGTATGCAACGCATCGAGCGTGAGCGTCGACAGCGACTTGCGCGCATGCAGCAGACCGCCGAGAAACACCAGCGTCGCCGGCTCGAACTCGGTGATCAGACGATCGATCCGCAGCAGATTCTCCGCGGTCGAACCAGTCGGCACTGGAATGCCGCGCGCGCGAAACACCGCATCCTTGCCGAAATCCGCATCGGCGATAAAGAGCGCGCGCAGCGCCGGATCGAAACACGCGCGCAAGCTCGACGGCACGAGAGGTCGTCCGCCGACGTCGATCGCGAGCGAGGTCGGCTTCATCGTTGCGCCGCGCGTCGAGTTCCTGCAGCAGTACTTCGGTATCGGCCTGGCCCAGCAGCAGATTGCCGCGATCGTGCTGACGAAAGATCTCGTAGAAAAGCCCGCTCGATGCTTGCAATTGCCGCGCGCTCTTCTGCTGTTCCGGATGCGCCTGAAACACGAGTCCCGACACTCGCGCAATCTCGCGAAAACGTCGCAAGGAGAGTTCGGACGAATTGAGGCTCGCAAGAATGTCGTGATCGAGTTCGTCAGGTGGAAGCAGGCCAGTTTGGAATTGCGCGGCCCGATAGAAAGCCTGCGCGCACAGCAATTCGAAACCGTAGTCGCTCATCGAAATCGAAAACGTGCCGGGCCTGTCGCGGGCGACTCGCCACGCGAGCAGAGCGCCAGGTCCGATATGCGCGGTGCGCCCCGCGAACGGATAGCAGTAGAAGTGGTGACCCTCGCGCGATTTGAGCAGCTCGACGACGAGTACGCCCGGCTCGGGCAACGCCGACCACTTCTGCTGCAATTCGAGCAGCGGCCGCACCGCCGCCGAACGTGAACACATCGACGGGCTTGAGCCGCGAAATGAACGATTCCTCGATTGAACCAATGCGCCCGCCCGATAGATACGCAACGTTCAACGTGCCATTCGCGACGATCGCACCGATGGTGTTGCGATGCGGGCGCGCGAGATCGTTGCGCGGGACGCGGTACAGACCGTCGCTATCGCGCGCGACGCGATGGTAGTCGGGATATGCGCGCAGCGTCGCGCCGCCGCCTTCGACGAAACCCAGCGTCCAGTCGAACTCCTGCTGCGTCAGATCGCGATATGCATAGGTATGCAGAAGTTCATCGTACAGCTCACGCGCGTCGAAGCCACCGCCGATCGCAACGGTGACGAGGTGCTGCACTAGCACGTCGAACGGCTTTTGCGGCGTATCGCGGCTTTCGATCTGCCGCTTGTCGACGGCTTCACGCGCAGCCGCCGCTTCGATCAATTCGAGCGCAACCGTTCTTCAACCCACGTTCGACCCACTCGCATACCTGCCGATCGAGCGAGCCGTGATGCACCGCGATCACTCCGGCCCACTCGGGGCGCGCCTCGAGTAGCGCCTGGTACCACACTCGCATTGCGAGCGCGTGTTCGTGAAGACGAGCGACGTGCGTGCTTCATCGATCACGCGCGCGACCGCATCGACCTGCCGCATGCCCATGTGACCGTCCCACGGAAAGCGCTCGATCGTGTCGGGAATGATCGTGTCGACGATCAGTGCTTTCGGCAGCGCACCGTGCACGCTGACGCGCGGCGTCGCCACCGGCGCGAGCAGTACCTCGGTCGCGAACGACAGATTGCCGAGCGTCGCCGACAGCCCCCACACCTGCAAGTCGAGCCGCCAATGGGTGAGACTCGCGAGCGCGAGTTGGGTCTGCGTGCCGCGTTTGTTGCCGAGCAATTCATGCCATTCGTCGACGATCACGAGCCGAACCTGAGCCAGTACTTCGCGCGCGTCGGCGCGCGTAAGAATCAACGTCAGACTCTCGGGCGTCGTGACGAGCGCGGACGGCATGCGCCGGTTCTGCCGCTCGCGTTCGGCGGCCGACGTATCGCCAGTGCGCAGACTACGCTCCATGGTACGGCGAGGTCGGTCGCGGAGCTTTGCAACGCGCGCGCGGTGTCGGCCGCGAGCGCGCGCATCGCCGTGATTCACAGTACCGTCAGCGGTTCGGGACACTTGCGCGGCGTCGACGCCGCACTTGCGAACGCGGCGAGCGTGCCGAACCACACGGCCCAGCTCTTGCCGGCCCCGGTGCTTGCGTGCGACATGCCGCTCGTGCCGGCGGCGATGTCGCGCCACACTTCGCGCTGAAACTCGAACGGTTGCCAACAACGCGCGGCGAACCCATGCGTCGAGTTTGTCGGCGAACGGGCGGCGCGCGTCGTCAGGTGAATACGAGGGGAACGGTAGCGGTTCGAACGCGGGTTCGCGCGCATCTTGCCGTGCCTGTTGCGCGGCTGAGTGGAATCCGGCGTGGCCTTGGCGCGCGAACGCGCTCTCATCGGGTGTGGCGGATTCGCTTGCCGGCGACTCGCGCCGGATGTTCATGTGGACCGCGGGGTCGCGCGACGGTTCAGCGAGGTCCCTGATGGGCACGCAACGACCCTCGGCATCGGGCAATAAGTGGGAGCCTCGGCCGACACCCGATCCGTTACAATCAAACGGACTACCCCACAGGAGATTCGCTTTGAAATCACTCGTTGCTTTGCTGGCCGCAGCCGTTCTGTCCTCGACCGCGATGGCTGCCGCGCCGACCACGGAAAAGCTGCCGTCCGGCGTCATCGTCGAACATCTGACGCAAGGCACGGGGCCGCAACCGTCCGCGACCGACGTGGTAAAGGTCAACTATCGCGGCACGCTGCCTAACGGCACCGAATTCGACAGTTCGGCCAAGCATGGCGGGCCGGCCACGTTTCCGCTCAATCGCGTGATTCCGTGCTGGACGCAAGGCGTGCAGAAGATGAAAGTCGGCGGCAAGGCGCGACTCACGTGCCCGGCGGCGACCGCATACGGCGATCGTGGCGCCGGCCCGATTCCGCCGAATACCGATCTGACCTTCGAAGTCGAACTGGTCGACATCGTCAGGTAAAGCAGGCGAGCGGCGCTAAAGATGCACCGACACCCCAGCCTCGCTGCGCCAATCGCAGCGAGGCTTTTTTATGGGCGCCGAATGGCCCGCCAGGGGATTCACCATGAAACGTGACAAAAGTAGCGTGCAGGTGGCCAGCATTGGTTTTACCGGCAAGAGCGCCCATAAATTCTTCAGTTTGCTGAAGGACGCCCACGTGCGCACCGTGCTCGACATTCGCCTCAACAACACGTCGCAACTGGCGGGTTTTGCGAAAAAGCAGGATCTGCCTTTCTTTCTCGAGCAGTTGTGCAATGCGGCGTACGTGGAAATACCGGAGCTGGCTCCCGAGCCGGACCTGCTCAAACGCTACCAGGGCAAGCAATTGAGCTGGGAGAACTTTCGGGAGGAATATTTCGACCTCATCGCGCGCCGCCGCGTGGAAAGTAATCTGGATATATCGCTATTCGAATCGGGTTGCCTGCTTTGCAGTGAACATTTACCACATCATTGCCACCGGAAGTTCGCGCTCGAGTATCTGAACCAGCACTGGAATAGTCGTCTGTCCGTTACACATTTGGCCTGACCGGCGCCGCTCAGGCCGGTTAGCTTTTTCCGCCTCATCGCCCGGCGGCTCTCCGTGCCGGAGGGTTGAATCTCGCCGGATCCGCCCGCGTTTCCTTCAGTAGCCCGAATGGTTGAGTGGCGCGAAACGAGGAAAATCGCGTACAGAGCGCATGTTTTTTCAAGGCGCGTGCCGCTCGCTCGTCTACTATCTACTCACGCGCACCTCCCTGTATTCGTCTCGCCCTATCGCCGGCCACAAACCGGCCATGCTTACGCGCGCCAGGAGCGCATGCCATGAATATCGACTTCCATTACGGCGTGGTCTACATTGCCACGCGCGTCGGCGGCATGACGGTCGGCGATGCGCAAACCGTCGCACATGCCTGCCAATATGTCGACGACGCAACCACGAGCGGAATACTGCGGTTCAAAGGCGGCGAGACCTTCGAGCGATTCGCGACCGCGCACAAGTTATTCGATTACGTCAATACCGAGGACGACCAGAATCGGCTCGTGTGGACGCCGTTCCATTTTCTGCCGGCTGGGGTTGGCGAAAGTCTGGAGGAAAAGGCGGTTTGCCGGCCCGATAGTGACGTCGCGCGCGAAGTCGTCCGGCGCGCGATCCGGCAGCGCGATTCGGAGACCGCGTTGCATCGACTCGGCGTGACGCTTCATACCTATGTCGATACCTGGGCGCACCAGGGATTCGCGGGCATCGAAAGCCCGTGGAATCGCGTGCATCTTCTCGAAGCGCAGGATTGCACCCGCAAAGGCTGGCTCGCGAGCCTCGAACTGGCGGTCGCGCATCTGATCGAGCATGTCGAGGAGGACGTTCTGACGATCGCGTTGCCGGTTGGCCATGGCGCCGCGTTGCATTATCCCGACCAGCCCTGGGCGCGCTGGCATTACATCGACGGCCGCAATCACTTCATCTCACGACATAATTTGCCGGATTTCGTGCAAGCGGCGGACATGAGTTGTCGTGTCGTGCGAGCTTATCTGGCCGGACGCGAAGATTTCGAAAACCAGCCCGGCATGCCGGACGACGTAAAAGACGCACTGACCCGGCTGCTCGATACGAACCGCGAACCCGACGACAACCTGCGTCTGAGAACCGTTTGCGAATGGGTGAATGCAGGCCGTATTCCAGGTTTGAAAGAACCCGTGCCCGGCTATATCGCCAAAGGACAAGGGTCGTGGAAGTACCAGGCCACCGGTTTGTTGTGCGATGACGACACCGGGGACAGACCGGAGTGGACGACCGCCTTCGAGAAGAGCGACTACCGGCTCTTTCACGACGCGGTCAAGCAACACCGTTTCGTGACCACTCAGGAGATCTTGCCCGCGCGCGGATTACGCATTGCCTAAGTGATTCGGAGCAGGGCGCGTCGCCGCGAACGGAGATCCGATCATCATTGACGCGTTGCCCGTGCGAACGTTTGCGGTGGCGCCCGCATTCTCCAGTTACTGCATTCGGGCTTGCTGATGCGGCGCGGCCTGAGCCGCCGCCTGCTGTTCTTCGGCGTGCTTTTTGGCCATATGCCGTCCGACGATACAGCCGCCGACCGCGCCGACCACCGCATGATGTCCCGCGTAGTGCCCGGCGACGCCGCCCACTACCGCTCCTTTCAGGCAACCAGCCGCGTTCGCGGTGCCGGCCATTGCCAACGAGACCGCCATTGCCCCGAGGGCGGTCCGAATAAAACCAGCTTCCATTGCAAGTACCATCGTGTTTGAGTGGATAGGAATTAGGGTGGCCCGGCGTCCATTTCAATAGCCGCCGCAAGCATGGCGGCTGACAAAGGACTCTCTATTGGCTATACGTCCGCCGCTGGGCACGGATACGAAGTGTAAATGGACTTGGCCGGTACAGGGGCAACAGGTGCTGCAAGATCGGTAACGGCACGTTACCGGAGCCGGGGCGGTGTCTTTGCACGCATCGTCAGTGGCGTTTCGCGCATGCTTGAATCCGTTCGCTATACCGGGCCACGAAAAAAGACCGTTTTCAAATAAAAAGTGGACTACTCTCCTTTGAATATCCAAAGGCCTGGCTATAGTAGAAGCGACTAATGCCAGAAAGCACGGCGGCGCCCCTTTCTGTCGCCGATGCGGATGACGGGGAAACACAAATGACGCGATCGAATGCAGCGATCTATCAGACCAGGACTTGCACGCCGGAGTCGTTGCGCACGCTCGCGAGCTTTCTCGAATTGGCGCTCGACGAGGGAAAAAGCGTGGTCGTGATGCGGATCGGCAAGCAGGCGCGCAGCGTTTACGTCGGAAATCCATCCGGTGCATTGGAGGATTTAACGGATTCCGGCGTCGTCGACGCTTTCCAGGCAGATGAAATGCTGGTACTGACCCGCCTGGGCCTGAACCGGATAACGGCGGACGGTCAACACTACCGCTTCATACGGAGTGTGAGGTACATTGCCGATCGCCAGGTCGTCGTTTTTACACCTATCTGAGTGATGGAACCGAAATGAAAAAGAAGAATCAGGAGGGAAGGAAAAGGAAGAAAGCCTCGATGACCCGGTAGAAAACCTGAAAGCTTTGTTATTTGAACGCCGCATCGGCGCTCGTATCGATGTATTGAAGCTCGGGATAGGTCAATACACTGCCTTTCTTCCGTCATTCATGGCATAGTTCGACGATTACCACATAAGGAGCAATCAAATGCCTTCGTTAGAGCAAATCCAAGCAAAGCTTAAGAAGCTCCAGGAGCAAGCTGACGTTCTCATTGCCAGAAAAGCACAAGCCGCGGTCGACCAGATTCGCGAATTGATGCTCAAGCACGGTCTCACGACTGCCGATATCGAAGCACAGGCGAAGGCACGACGTGCCGGGCGAGGTCTGAATGGCAATACGGCGGGTCGCGGAAGACCTGCGGGCGCGAGCAAAGCAGCCAGGTCGGCAACCCCGGCGAAGTATCGCGACCACAAAACCGGCGCGACCTGGACGGGGCACGGCCGCGCGCCTGGCTGGATCGCCGGCGTGAAGGACCGCACGGCGTTTCTGATCGACGCTGCGAGCGCAAGCAAGCCCGCGGCTACTCCCGCCGTGAAGGGCGGCAAAGGGCAGCCGAAAGGCGCCCAGCCGCCGAAGTACCTGAATCCGAAGACCGGCGCGACCTGGAGCGGCCGCGGTCCGGCGCCGGCGTGGCTCGCGGCCGTCAAGGACCGCAGCAAATTCCTGATCGATGGCGCGAGCACGGCTGCCGCTCCGAAAGCGGCGAAAACGGCGGCAAAGAGCAGCCAGGCGAAAGCGACCGCGAGTGCGGTAGGCAAGAAGACCGCGACGAAAAAAGCAACGCGCAAGACGGCCGTGAAAAAGACCGCAGCCAAAAAGGCAACTCCGGCAAGCCGGAAAGCCGCGGTGAAGAAGACCGTCGGCCGTAAAAGCGCTGTGAAGACCGCAAGAAAAGCACCGGCCCGCAAGGCTGCTGCAAAGAGTACGGCCGCGCCCGTCGCGGCGGCTCCCCAAACGCCAGAGACGCAAGCAAGCGCGTAATAGCCGTGGAGTCGTGAGCCAGATGGTTAGCACCTTCGACGCACCCCGGCAGGAAGATCAGGTCTTCCTGCTGGACTCCACTCCTCATCCGGCAGCCGATGCCGCCGAACCATTCATCGTCGCCAGCGATCGCCGCGTGGTCCTCACTTATCCGATCGCGGAGTCGGACTTTGAAAGGTTCGGGCCATTCGATCCCGACGACGATCCTTTTTGCGCGGTGTTGTTCTCCGACGCCATCTTTCATCGTCTCGGGCCGCCGGGCGATGACGATCTCGCCATTCATCCGCTCGCAGCGCAAGGTCTCGCCGGCTGCGCGGTGCATGAAGTCGTCAATTCGTCGTTGTGCGCCGAGATTGCCGCCATGGCGATAGACTCCGTCGCCATTGCTCCCGAGGCACCGGCGCGACGGCATTTCGTCATTACGTTTCAGGCATCGACGTTCGAATGCGTGGCGTCGGACTATACGGTCATCGGCGTATTCGGCGCGGGCGAAATCGCAAGCCGCGAGGCGTTTGCATTGGTCAGATAAAGCGTTGGAACCGGAAAGCAAGGCGCGGTCCTGATCCGGGCACGCGCCGTGCATGACGTGCTGATAGTGAAAGCCAGGCACGAGTGCGGCATTCTCCCGGCGGATGCGGGACTCGTATGCCGTGACCCGCCGCCTGCCATCGAGCCCCACGCATGCTGACCATTTCTATTACCGCGTTCGTCACGCTCGTGATCGTTCTCCTGATCGCCAATCTGTCGAGCGGCGAGAAGAAAATAGAACACAGAATCGAGCGGCTTTATAAGAGCGAAGATCCGCAATTCCTTCGTTCGATGGGTTTATTGCTCGGTCCGCCCGTGGTGCCGGGTAATCGCTTCGAGATGCTGCTCAACGGCGACCAGATCTTTCCGTCGATGCTCGAGGGCATTCGGTCGGCGCGCGAAACCATCACATTTGAAACGTTCATTTACTGGTCTGGCGAGATCGGCGGACAGATTGCGCGTGCGCTTGCCGATAAGGCGCGCGAAGGTGTCGCCGTGCATGTACTGCTCGACTGGGTCGGTTCGTCGAAAATGGATCGGCGCTATCTGCAATTGCTGCGGGAGGCCGGCGCCGAAGTGGTCAAGTATCACAAGCCGCATTGGACCGGACTCGGCCGCATGAACGACCGTACGCACCGCAAATTATTGGTGATCGACGGCCGGATCGGTTTTACGGGCGGGGTCGGCATAGCGCCGGAGTGGACCGGCAATGCGCAGGACGAAAAGCATTGGCGCGATACGCATTTTCGTGTGACGGGTCCAGTGGTCGGCCATATGCAGGCCGTGTTCATGGACAACTGGATCAAAGCGACCAGCAGCGTATTGCACGGTCCCGAGTATTTTCCGCACATCGATGCCGAGCCGAAAGGAGCGGGCCAGGGTCTCGCGCATATGTTCAGCAGTTCGCCGTCGGGCGGCAGCGACGACATGCAGTTGATGTATCTGCTGGCCATCACCGCCGCCACGCGCAGTTTGCAGCTTGCGAGCGCGTACTTCGTGCCCGACAAGCTCACCATCAACGCGATCGTCGAAGCCGCGAAACGCGGCGTGAAAGTACAGATCGTCACGCCTGGCAAACGCATCGACACGCACACGGTGCGCGAAGCGTCGCGTGCATGTTGGGGCGATCTACTGAAAGCGGGCGTCGAGATCTACGAGTACCAACCGACCATGTTCCATTGCAAGTTGCTGGTAGTCGACGAGTACATGGTGTCGGTCGGCTCGACGAACTTCGATAGCCGCTCGTTCAAGCTGAACGACGAAGCGAACCTGAACATCTACGACCGCGATTTCGCCAGGCAGCAGACCGCCGCGTTCGATGACGACATCGCGAAGTCGAAGCGCGTCACGCTCGAAGCATGGACGCGGCGTTCGTTCACCGAGAAGGTCGTCGAAAAGTTCGTACGGCTACTGGATACACAGCTTTGAATACCGATAGCAACGTGTCGAGGCGCCGACGGATCAATGAACGGCGCTGCTCAGATACGCTTCGATGTCGGGCCGCGCGGCTCGCTTGCCGTTGTCGTGTTCAACGGCAGCCGCATCGATGAGGCGCGCTTTCGCGTGTTGATACGCATTGGCAAAGCCGCGCAGTTGCTGCGTGACCGGACGATCGTCGAGCCGGCGTCGTGTGAGAGCTTGCGCGATGCTGCGTTCGATCAACGCCAACTGGCTGTCGATATAGTCGATGCACCGCTCGCGGCAGCGCGAGGATGCTGCCGCGACACTCAGCAGGGCGGGCACGAGCGAGATCGTCAGAAAACCGCCCGCGGGAATGCGTGCGAGGGCGGCGGGTGAATCGAACAGGTCGGCGCGCAATGCGTCGAACACGGCTTGCGTCCAGATCGCGCGCTCCTGTTCGAGCGCGCGACGCCGTCGCGCGAGTGCATCTTCAGCATGCGGATCGGCAAGGCGGCCCTCGTCGACCAGCAACGCCGCGTCGTCGCGTTTGCCTTCCTGAATGCATGCACTTCCGACATAGACGGCGCTGTCGCCGCGTTCCGCCAATACCAGGTGTTGCAGACTGTCCGGCACGAGCGGGTCGAGCGGTACCACCTCGCACGTCAGCGGCTTGCCTTGCAGATGAATCGCGCAGCGCCCGTCGTCCGCCAGCGCCGGGCAGCGCGCGAGCGACGGATAGTCGAAGCCCTGCGCAACGATGCTGAAGGTGTCGCCCGCGTGATACAGCAGCGTATCGGCCAGCGCCTCGAACTCCGCGCAATCGGCTTCGTCGAGCACCGCTTCATGTCGGCCGACACGCAGCCTTTCGCCGGGCCGCCTGCGCGCCACGCGTCCAATCGCGAGGCAGCCGATAAACCGGTTGCGATGGCGAAACAACTCCGCCAGCGTCATCGACGGGGGACTGTTGCAGCATCGACCGCACGCGGAGCAGGAAAACGAAAACGTGTTCACCACGGCCGACGCACCGAGTCCTGATAACGCGTGAGGATGAAATGCGCGACGTCGTTCGAATGATAGGCGGAGACCAGTTGCGCGACCCATGCGTTGTGGCGATCGCTGTCGCGTACGGTCAGCACGTTCGCATACGGCGAGCGCGCGTCTTCGAGACTGAGAGCATCGCGAGCGGGACGAAGACCTGAGCGCGCCGCTGTGTCGCTATCGATCACCGCGAACGCCACGCTGTTCAACGTGCCGTACAGACGCGCGCGCGGTACCCGGCGAATCTTCAGATGGAGGCGGTTGCTCGTGATGTCGGCGAGCGTCGCGTGCAGGCCCGCGCTGTCGCGGAACGTCAGTAGCGTTTCGTTTTGCAGAAGGATCAGCGCGCGAGCCGTGCCGGCGGGGTCGTCGGGAATCGCGATCGTCGCGCCGCGCTGCAATTGCGCGAGGTTCGTCAGCTTGCGCGAGTACAGCGCGACCGGAAACGTGACGGTCGTGGCCACACTCGTCAGTGCGTAGCCATGCAGTTTGCGCTGTGCGTCGAGTGCGGGTTCGTCTTCGAAGCTCGCGACGTCGATCTGTTTCGCGGCGAGCGCTGCGTCGATTCGCGACGGCTGATCGAACACCACGACGTCGAGCGCGAGACCCTCGGTCGCGGCGATCCGGCGCACTTCGTTCATGATCTCGGCTTGGGCGCCCGAACTCACGCCGACTCTGATCGTCTGCGAGGCAGCGTGCGAGGGTACGGGCAGTAAAGCAGGCAACACCGAGAGCGCAAGCGCGGCAATCGCATATCGCTTCATGACGCATCCCTCGACACCGTGCGAAAGCCGATATGCGAAGCCGGCAAATCGGCTTCCTGCTGCTCGCGCGACGCCGCGCGATATCTGACGCAGTAGTCGCGCGAGCACAGGAACGAGCCGCCTTTGATGACCATCGGCGTATCGTGGCGGCGGCTGATTGGCGCCACGGCGGCAGTATCGCCGTTCGTATGCGACTGGTGCGGACCGCTGTACACGTCCTTGGTCCACTCCCACGCATTGCCGATCATGTCGTAAAGCCTGAAGTCGTTCGCCGCATAGCAGCCGACCGGTGAAAGGCCGACATGGCCGTCCTCGCCGGTGTCGAGCACCGGAAACACGCCTTGCCAGTAGTTCGCGCCTGGCTTGCCGTGCGCGTCGCGCGGCGCGGTGTCGAGGTCCGCGCCTTCATGGCCGGCTTTGCCCGCGTACTCCCATTCGGCTTCGGTCGGCAGATCGCGGCCGAGCCAGTGTGCGTACGCGAGCGCATCGGCCTGCGTGACCATCGTCACCGGTTGGTTCATCCGGCCGTCGAGCGTGCTGCCGGGACCGGTCGGATGATTCCATGCGGCGCCTTTGACCCAACTCCACCACGCGAGATCGCGCGCGTTCATTTCTTCGCGCGTCGGCGTGTGAAAAACGACCGCGCCGCCCTGACGCTCCGCATCGCTCACGTAGCCGGTCGCCCGCACGAACGCGGCGAACTGCGCATTCGTGACGTCGGTCTGGTCGATCCAGAAGCCGGCAACGTGCGTCTTGCCGTCGCCGGGGCGCTCGTCTTCGTAGCCGAGCTTGCTGCCGAACACGAAGTCGCCACCATGCAGATGCACCATGCCGGCTTGCGGGTCGTCGCGCCAGCGCGCGGGCAGGCCCGAGTAACGCTCGCATTGCTGTTCGGAGCCGAGCGCGGCGAGCGGACGCGAGCGGTTCAGGCTGTCGAATGCGCTGGACGGGCGACCGCCGAATACCGCCGCGCTCGCCGCACTGATGGAAGGCGCGGCAAACGCGGCGGCGAATGCGATCGCCGCGATCGCGACGTATGCGCCATACAGCGCCACGCCGCCTTTGAGCTTGAATGAAAACGCCATCGTGTGCTCAGTAGTAGCCGCGCGGACGCAACGGTTCGACGCCGCCGACGCTGGTCATGTAGTCGTTCCACTGCTGCACGAGACCATCGATGATCGACTGGTTCTGCGCCGACACGTCCTGCGTTTCGCCGCGATCGGCGCTCATGTCGTACAACTGCCAGTGACCGTCGACGGGGCCGAGCGGCGGTTCGGTCCACAGGGCTTTCCAGCGGCCGTCGGCGCTGCGCAGATAACCGCGGCCATAGGCTTCGTCGCCGAACGACGCGCCATGCACCGGCGCCGTGCTCTGATCTTCGAGCTGCGGCAGCAGCGATTGTCCGGTGATCGGATACACGTAGCGGTTGTTGTAGACCACCTTGCCCTTGTTCTGATCGACGCCGGTCAGCGTGTTGATCAGCGCGGGTGCGGGCGTGGTCGGCGGTGCGATGTGCGCGACCGCGAGGAACGTCGCGGTGTTGTCCGTCACGTGCGTGAATTCACGCAGCGTCGGCTTCTGCGAAGTCTGGCCCGGCAGATGCACGATCAACGGTGTGGACACGCCGCCTTCGCCCGAATAACCCTTGGTCAAGCGGAACGGCGTCGCGCTGACTTCGGCCCAACGCAAACCGTATTGCAGACGTTGCGCGTTCTGCTTGCCGTTGTCGGTGCCGAGCTGGGAGTAGGTCGGATCGGCCGCGTTCGCCGTGTCGGTGGCGGTCGGGTCCGCGCCGGAATCGATCGGCCAGCCCTCGGCGCCGTTATCCGACTGGAACACGATGAACGTGTTGTCGTATTCGCCGATGTCCTTCAGATGCTGGATCAGCAGGCCAATGTTGTGATCGAGGTTCTCCACCATGCCCGCGTAGATTTCCATGTAGCGGGCCTGCGCTTTCTTCTCGGCCGGCGACAGGCTGTCCCATTTCTTGTCCACATAGCCGGGGCCGTAATCGGTGTAGCCTTGCACGACGCTGTGCACGGCGCTCACGTATTTCGCGTTCGCGGTGCCGTTGTTCGCGGTGGCTGGGCTCGCGGCCAGCGTCTCCGACGCGCCGCCGAACGGCACGAAGTCTTGCGCAATGATGCCGAGCGCTTTCTGCCGGGCGATACGCGCGTCGCGGATCGCGTCATAACCGGCATCGTATTTGCCGACGTAGTTGTGCAGATAAGGATCGGGTACCTGCAGCGGCCAGTGCGGGGACGTATAGGCCGCATACGCGAAGAACGGTTTGCCGTCGCCCTTGTTCGAATCGATGTAGGAGATCAGGCGCTGCGTGTAGAAGTCGGTCGAATAGAACACCTCCGGGCTGCCGCCCACGCCGCCGGGTTGTCCCGGCTGGCCGGGTTGCACGTACTTGCCGTCTTCGGTGTAGTTCTTCGATCCGGCCAGTTCGTGCGCGAAGTGATTGGTCGCGGCGCCGCCGAGCAGCGCGTAGCTGTGCTCGAAGCCCCATTGGTCCGGCGTCTGCCCGCTGCCCGTCGCGCTGCCCACGATGCCCGAGCCGATGTGCCACTTGCCGGCCATGTACGTGTGATAGCCGCCGTCTTTCAGCAACTGCGCAACCGATAGCGCGCGATCGTTCAGATAGCCTTCGTATCCCGGCAGTCCTTTGCGCTCGTCGGTCGGCACGCCCATCGTGCCCTCGCCGACCAGATGGTGATCGGTGCCCGAGATCAGCATCGAACGCGTGATCGCGCAGACGGTGCCCGTATGGTGATTCGTCAGGATGCGGCCGCTTTGCACCAGCGCATCGAGATTGGGCGTGTTGATTTCGCCCCCGAACGCGTGGATGTCGGAGTAGCCGAGATCATCGGCCATGATGTAGAGGATGTTCGGCCGCTTCTGCGCGACGACCGGCGTGGACGCGGGCGCGGCGCTCGACGCGGCGGACGCGCTCGGCAGGTTGTCTTCGCCGCACGAGGCGAGCGTGACGAGGCTCGCGACGGCGGCGCCGATCACGCCGAGACGCAAAGTAGGGCGAAAGTTGGTACGGCGAAATCGAAGTGTTGTCATTGTTATTGCGGACCGTCAGGTAGGGCCGCTGATGTTAGCAATGACGTCATAAAGGCCAAACGAACGATTTCTGCGTTGCTATCGATGTTTGTCGATATAGCCGGCAGTAGACGGCAGAGGCAAAGACATCGCCATTTACCGCGCTAATTGCCCGGATTGAGCACGGGCTTGTCCGGGTCCGCCTGGGTGCGGTAAGGCAACTGCGCGGCGTGAGGATCGGTGATCGTGTTGTCGATCACGCGCTCGACGTCCGCCGTTTTGGCGAGTTCGGTGAGGAAAGTCTTCTTGTCGAAGCCCGGCGCGACGCAGCCTTCGACGTAGATAAAGCGGCGTTGCAGCGTGAGCCATAGCGTCGATTGCTCGCGCCAGTGCGTCGCGACGTTCAGGTTCGCGAGACGCCGTTGCACGCTCTCGGCGATTTCCGCGTCGTACAGATACGCATTCGGCAACCGGCAACGGCCTTCGATCCAGCAGCTATTGCCGCGTTCTATTCTGTAATGGCTATCGTCGAGCCATTCCTTTTCGGTTTCGAATGGGCCAAGCGGTATCGGGCAATCGGCGATCGCTTTGGAGATCTGCAGGAATGGATCGTGGCCGCGATTGACGCGCGCCGATTCACCATGAACGCGAGCCGTGGCCACGCAAATCATCAGACCGGCAAGACTCAGTTCGAACACGCGCTTCATGTCGTGGTCGCTCCAGGTGTGGACCGCTCATTATCGCGCGCCCGCGAACCTCAACGCTTGTTGCGCCGGTTCTCGACGGCGAACTTGATCAACTCGGCCTGTCCTTCGATATCGAGCTTGCGCTTCAGATTGAGCCGATGCGTCTCCACGGTTCGCACCGACAGATCGTTGCGCTGCGCGATCTGCTTGCTCGACAGTCCCTCGGCAAGCGCATCGAGAATGTCGCGCTCGCGCGGCGTCAAGCGTTCGACCGGCGATTGCGTCGCCGACGCCCGGATCAGTCGAGCGCTGATCTCCGCGCTAAAGAACGTCTTGCCGTCGAGTACCGCGCCGATCGCCTGAATGATTTCGAGCGCCGGCGAATCCTTCAGAACGTAGCCGCTCGCGCCCGCGCGCACCGCCTGCGTCACGTATTCGAGGTTGTCGTGCATCGACAGCATCAGCACACGAATCGCCGGAAAGCGCTCGTGAAAGAGGCCCGCCAACGCAATGCCGTTCATGCCGCTTTTCATGCCGACATCCATCAGCGCCAGATGCGGCGCCTGTCGTTCGGCCAGCGCGAGCGCTTGCTGCGCGTCGCCCGCTTCGCCGACCACTTCGAAGTGGCGCACTGCTTCGAGCCGTGCGCGCAGACCGTCGCGCACGAGCGGATGATCGTCGACGAGCAGCAGACGCGCGATGGAAGGAGAGGTCGTGTCGTTCATGATGAGAGTTCCTGCAGGGACGGCACCGTTGCATGCGTCGTGGGCAGCGGCACGCGCGCGGCGATGACGGTGTGCCCCGGCTGCGAGTTCAGCGACAGCGTGCCGCCGAGCGCTTCGAGCCGTTCGCGCATGTTGCGCAGGCCGACACCTTCGCGCCCGCCGACGAATGCTTCGGTCACGTCGAAGCCGCGGCCGTTGTCGGAGATCGTCAGCGTGACCGCATCGCGCGAAACCTCGAGCGCAAGCGCCGCGCTCGACGCCTGCGCATGCCGCACGATGTTCGTCAGCGCTTCCTGGGCGATGCGAAACAGCACGGTGTTGACCGTGTCGGGCAACGTGGCGGCATGCGTATGCGCGATCTGCGTGAAGCCGATCGCGATGCCGGACTCGTCGCCGAGTTCGCGCGTCAGTTGTTCGAGGGCGGCCGCGACACCGAGATCGTCGAGCATCGACGGACGCAGCGCATGAGAAATGCGCCGGACTTCGCGCAGCGTATCGCCGAGCCGCGTGAGTCCGGTGGACAGGGCGGCCTCGGCGGCGGGCACGCGCGCGTCACCGCGTTCGAGCCGCGCGAGCGCCGATTCGAGCAGCAGCTTCACGGACACCATCATCTGGCTGATGCCGTCGTGCAATTCGCGCGACAGGCGCGCTCGCTCGTTTTCCTGCGACTCGACGACCTGCTGCGCGAGCCGCTTCAGCTTCGCGTCGGCACTTCGATATTCGGTCACGTTCAGCACGAGTGCGCACAGCGCAATGACCGCGAGGCCAGCCACCGCGATCGCGTCGATCCACTTCATCGTGCGATCGATATTGGCCGCGGCCTGGGCGTCGATGTGCGCGAGCGTCGTGTCGACGTCGTCGAGATAGATGCCGGTGCCGAGCATCCAGCCCCAGCGTTCGAGCGGCACCACGTAGCCGAGTTTCGACTCCTCCTTGCCGGTCGACGGCCGATGCCACAGATAGCGCACATAGCCGCCGCCGCGCGCGGCGGCGGCGAGTAGCTGCTGGATCGTCGGCGTGCCATGGCTATCGCGCAACGACCACAGATCCCGACCCACCAGATCCGGCTCGCGCGGATGCATCAGCGTGCGGCCGTGCAGGTCGTACACGAAGAAGTAGCCGTCCTCGCCGAAATTCATCTTTTCGAGCACCGCGAGTGCACGCGTGCGCAGCAGCGCGTCGTCGCGTGCGTTGTCGCCGCCGGCCTCGTAGAGCGGCGCGATCGCAGTCGTCGCGAGTTCGACGTAGTGCTTGAGCTCGATCTCCTTACTCGCCATGTACGCGGCTTGCGTGGTCGCGTGCTGCCGCTCGGCGAGCGCCGTCGCTTCGCGGCGCACGCCCGTCTCGATGCTGGCGATCGCCGCCAGAAAGGGCACGATCGCGAGCAGCACTATCTTTGCTTTGAGTTTCATCGTTGAAAAAAGCCAGTCAACGGGCTACGTAATATTACGTAGACGGCTTACGTAGTTGCGCGCTTGAAAGCAGGCGCGCGAAGGCGAATACTACATGCCCGTCGCATACCGCGCCGCGCGAGGCCTGGCGCTCGAGTGTGCGACGTTCCCCGATTTTCCGCCTGACCTCAGGCAACCGGGCATTTGCGCGTCGGGCCACGAGCCATCGCGCGCGCTGTCGATAATACTCAGGAGACGTTCGTGGAGACCTCCCCCTCGGCCGGCCGTTCATGGCTCTGGCTCATTTTGCTGATCCCTTATATCGCGCTGCTGTGGCTGCCGTTCTATAACGACACGCATCCGCCGCTCGCGGGCTTTCCGTTCTTCTACTGGTATCAGTTTCTGTGGGTGCCGTTGACCTCGCTGCTGATTTACATCGTGTATCGAGGTCTCAAATGAGCGATCTGAATCCTGTGAACCCGGTTGCGATGACGGTCTTCATCGCGTTCTTCGTGCTCGTCACGGTGATCGGCTTTTTCGCGGCGCGCTGGAAACGCGGCGATCTGACTCAACTGCACGAGTGGGGTCTCGGCGGACGGCAGTTCGGCACGGTCATTTCGTGGTTCCTCGTCGGCGGCGATTTCTATACCGCCTATACGGTGATCGCGGTGCCCGCGCTTGTTTATTCGGTGGGCGCGTATGGCTTCTTCGCGCTGCCGTACACGATCATCGTTTATCCGTTCGTGTTCGCGGTGATGCCGAAGCTGTGGAAGGTTGCGCACGCGAAGAACCACATCACCGCGGCCGACTACGTGCACGGCGAGTACGGCGGCAAGTGGTTCCCGGCGGCCATCGCGCTGACCGGCATCGTCGCGACGATGCCGTATATCGCGCTGCAGCTGGTGGGCATGCAGGTCGTGATCAAGGGGCTCGGCGTCAGTGGCGAATTGCCGTTGATCGTCGCGTTCGTGATCCTCGCGCTCTATACGTATGCAAGCGGCCTGCGCGCGCCGGCGATGATCGCGTTCGTCAAGGACATCATGATCTATATCGTCGTGATCGCGGCGGTATGGCTGATTCCGGTGAAGCTCGGCGGCTATGGGCACGTGTTCGCACTGGCCGATGCGCACTTCCAGGCGAAGGGCGGCGCGACCGGTATCCTGCTGAAGCCGAATCAGTACACGGCGTTCGCATCGCTCGCGCTCGGCTCGGCGCTCGCCGCGTTCATGTATCCGCATACGATGACGGCGGTGCTGTCGTCGGCGTCGGCGAAGACGGTGCGCAAGAACGCGATCTTCCTGCCTGCCTACACGGTGCTGCTCGGCCTGATCGCGCTGCTCGGCTATATGGCGATCGCCGCTGGCGTGAACGTGAAGTCGGCAAGCGACGTGGTGCCGACCCTGTTCGGCACGCTGTTCCCGTCGTGGTTCGTCGGTTTCGCGGCCGCCGCGATTGCGATCAGCGCGCTGGTGCCGGCCGCGATCATGTCGATCGGCGCGGCGAATCTGTTCACGCGTAATCTGTGGCGTCCGCTGGTGTCGCCGAACATCTCGCCCGCGGCCGAGGCAGCCAATGCGAAGATCGTTTCGCTCGTCGTCAAGTTCGGGGCGCTGCTGTTCATCGTGTTCCTGCCGACGCAGTATGCGATCGATTTGCAACTGCTCGGCGGTGTGTGGATTCTGCAAATTTTCCCGGCCATCGTGTTCACGCTGTACACGCGCCGTCTGAACACGCCGGGTCTGTTCGTCGGCTGGCTCGTCGGTATCGTGCTCGGCACGGGCCTCGCGATTTCGCAAGGGCTCAAGCCGGTGTATGGCCTGCATTTCGGCCACGAGAACTATCCGCTGTATATCGGCCTGATCGCGCTCGTCGCGAATATCGTCGTGAGCTTCGCGGTGTCGGCAGTGTCGCCGCGACGGGCTGCCGTGACGGCCTGATCGACGGTTGTCCGGCTCGATGAAGAACGCCGCGGGCTGTTGGCCCGCGGCGTTTTTTATTGCTTCGACGGCTGGCGGCTTGGTTGGAGGTGTGCCGTGAGGGTGGCTTTAGCGTGAGATGGCGATAATTGCGCGATGAAGGCGGAGATTTCGAGCAGGCCTCAGACCATCCGGCTAAAACCGCTCGACTCGAAACGGCCGCGGATCGATCAGCGTCTGCTCGCCGGTCATCATCTCGGCGATCAGCCGCCCCGTCACCGGTCCGAGCGTCAGACCATGATGCGCATGGCCGAACGCGAACCACAGTCCCTGATGTTTCGTCGCGGGCCCGATGATCGGCGTCATGTCCGGTGTGCATGGGCGGCGTCCCATCCACGGTTCGGCATCCAGACGTTCGCCGAGCGGAAACAGCGTGCGCGCGATCGGCTCGACCGCGTCGAGCTGCACCGGCGTCTTGGCCGCCTCGGGTCGCGCGATTTCGGCGCCCGTGGTCAAACGGATGCCGCGCGCCATCGGCGCGAGCACATAGCCGTGTTCGGCGTCGAGAATCGGATGGTTGAGCCGCGCGCTCCGACGCGGCGCGTAGTGCATGTGATAGCCGCGCTTGACTGCGAGCGGCAGCCGATACCCGAGTCGCGTGCTCGCGCGATCCGACCACGGTCCGAGCGCGATCACCGCCGACGCGGCCGTGATCGCCCCGTCCCGCGTCTCGACCTGCCAGCCTTCACGCAGCGTATCGGCATCGCCGATGAAGAACCGTCCGCCGAGCGCTTCGAAGTACCGCGCGTATGCGGTGACGAGCGCGTTCGGATCGCTGACCGAATCGGATTGCGGATAGTGCAGCCCGCCTTGCAGACGCTTGTCCAGATCGGGTTCGAGCTGTTGCAGGCGCGGCGCGTCGAGCGTTTCGAACTCGACGCCGTACTCGCGATGCCACTGTTCGGCGAGGGTGGTTTCGGCGTCGCGCGCGGCGGCATGGCGAAACACCTTGATCCAGCCGATCGGCCGCAGCAGCGGGCTGGCGCCGGCGTCCGCGGCAAGCGCGCGATGTTCGCTGACACAATGCTCGATCAGCGTCGCGTACGACTTCGCGATTTCCGCGTGCTTCGCCGGATGCGAGTTGCGCCAGTAGCGCCACAGGAACGGCGCGACCTGCAGCATCGCGTCGGCGTGATAGCGCACGTCGGGCGACTGGTTGCGCGCGTAGCGCAGCAGGGTGCCGAGCCCGCGCGGAAACGCGTACGGATAGACGCCTTCGCGCTGGATCAGCCCGGCGTTGCCGAACGACGTCTCGTTGCCCGGCTGCTTACGGTCGATCAGCGCGACCGCGCGGCCGCGTTTCTGCAGATGCACGGCGACGCACACCCCGACAATGCCGGCGCCGAGCACCACGGTATCGAATTTCATGCTCCCTGTCCGCCTTGCTTGTGTTCTGTGTGTTGTCGACGCTCCGCCGTGTTCCAGTGCGCAGCGAGGCGCCAGCTTTCATCTTATACAGGGATAGGTCCGCTTCGCTATTGGCAAAAAACCGCGCTCGGGAAAAACGCGCGAATACCAGCTTCGATCGGGCAAAAGCGTGTCTTTCGACGCACGATCGAGCGGGCGAATTCGGACTCGCTGGCGGCAGCGTGTAAACTGCTGACTTTTTTGCGTCCGGTGGTATGTTGCAAGCCCCTCAGCGCAGCGCCCTCACTGGGCCTGCGCTCGTTCGCTTACTGGCCCGTCTCGCCGAGGCCGACGTCGCCGAATCGCGACAATCGCTGGCGGATCGGCTGAGCCAGTGGCTCGGCTGGACCGACGCGATCGCGTTGTCGTCGGCGCTGGATGGCAAGCCGCCGTCCGTCGCTGGTGGCGCACGGGCGTTCGGCCGTGCGGAAGAGGAAGAGTGCACGCGCGTGCGCCGCTCGCTGGTGAGCGCAATCGCCAGCGATAGCGTGCTCGCCGGCTCACGGCGGCGTGGCCCGTCGCCGTCGTCCGCCCGGATGTCGGCGCCGCGCGTGGCGGTCGACACGCAGGCCGACTACGCGGTGTTCCGACAGCGCTATCTCGCGCTTCAGCAGTCGATGGAAACGGCGATCGGCACGTTGCGTGGCCGGCTGCGCGCGCTGCTGGCGACGCAGGCGCCGTCGCTCGCGCGGCTCGCGGTCGTCGATGCGGTGATGGAGCGTGCGCTCGGCGAGCGCGAGCGGACTTTGCTCGGCGCGGTGCCCGGGTTGCTCGGCGGGCACTTCGAGCGCTTGCGCGAGGGCGAGAAGCGGAGGTTGGCGGAGGCGGAAGCAGCGGCCGAAGTTGCCGCCGATGCCGATCCCACGCGGCAGCAGTCGGCCGAAGTCGAAGCCGGCGCTGCAGCGATGCAGCTGGAAGCAGCCTTGGCTCACGTCAAAGCAAGCACCGCAGCCACGCGGCTCGCCAAGTCGACCGATGGCGGCAACGCTGCCGTGCCGCTCGCGTCCGAGGCGTGGCTCGACGTCTTCCGCAAGGACATGCAGAGCGTTTTGCTGGCCGAGCTGGAGGTTCGTTTTCAACCGGTCGAAGGGCTGCTCGCGGCTCTTCGCGCCTGCTAACTGGGACCCCATGTCCAGATATCGTATCGAACTTGTTGTATTTCTCGCGGGGCTCTCCGCGGCGTGCTGGATCGCCGTCGGTTATGCCGCTTCCAATCCGCTCGCGTTCGCCGTCACGCTGCTGATCGGCGTCTTCTACGTGCTAGGCGCGCTCGAATTGCGCCGCTATAGTCAGGCGACCGCCACGCTGACGGGCGCGCTCGCCGCGTTGTCCGGACCACCGCCGAGCCTCGCCGCGTTTCTCGACGCTGTCCATCCGAGTCTGCGCAATAGCGTGCGGCTGCGCGTCGAAGGCGAGCGCGTCGCGTTGCCGGGACCCGCGCTGACGCCGTATCTGGTCGGTCTGCTGGTGCTGCTCGGCATGCTCGGCACGCTGCTCGGCATGGTGATGACGCTGCGCGGCACCGGCCTTGCGCTGGAGAGCGCGAGCGACCTGCAGGCGATCCGCGCATCGCTGGCCGCGCCGGTCAAGGGGCTGGGCTTCGCGTTCGGCACGTCGATCGCCGGTGTCGCGACGTCCGCGATGCTCGGGCTGCTGTCCGCGCTGTCCCGCCGCGAGCGGCTCGAAGCGGCGCAACAGCTCGACGCGAAGATCGCGACGACTTTGCGCGTCTACTCGCAGAGCCATCAGCGCGAAGAAACCTTCCGGCTGCTGCAACGCCAGGCCGAAGCGACGCCGCTGCTGGTCGAACGTCTGCAGACGATGATGAGCGCGCTCGAACAGCAGAGCGCCGCGTCGAACGAGCGGCAGATCGCGAGCCTCGACGCGTTTTACGGCCGCACCGAAGCCGCCTATCTGCGTCTCGCCGGTGTGATCGAGCAGTCGCTGAAGGACAGCGTGGCCGGCAGCGCGCAGGCCACCGGCAAGGCTCTGCAGCCGGTCGTCGAAGCGACGATGGCCGGCCTCTCGCGCGAAACCGCCGCGTTGCACGACGCGATCACCCAGGCCGTGCAGCGCCAGCTCGACGGTATGTCGAGCGGCTTCGCGGCGACCAGCGCGAACGTCGCCGAGATTTGCCACAGCGCGCTCGCCGGACATCGGCAGGCGAGCGACGAGTTGGCCGCGCAACAGCGCGCTTCGGTCGAACGCGTTGCCGAAGCGTTCGAACAGCGCTCGGTCGCGCTGCTCGACGGCGTGTCCGCGCGGCTCGAAGCGACGGCGAGCGGCATGTCGCAGGCCTGGAGCGACGCGTTGGCTCAGCAGCAAAGCGCGGGCGACAAACTCGCCGCCAACAACGAACAGGCGTTGGCGCGCGCCGCCGCGACGTTCGAGCAGCATGCCGCGGCGTTGCTGAGCGCGGTCGGTAGCTCGCATGCGAACTTGCAGACCGAACTGAGCGCGCGCGACGAGCAGCGTTTGGCCGCGTGGGCCGAGGCGCTCGACGCGATGGGTGCGAAGCTCAGCGAACAATGGCAGCAGAGCGGTGCGCAAGCCGCCAGCCATCAGCAGCAGATCTGCGACGCGCTTGCGCAAACGGCACGCGATATCTCCACGCAGACGCAAACGCATGCCAGCGCGACGATCGCGGAAATCGATCGACTGGTTCAAGCCGCGGCTGAAGCACCGAAGGCGGCAACAAACCTGCAAGCCGAACTCGCCGCGCGCGACGAACAGCGCTTCGCCGCATGGACCGAAGCGCTCGGTGCGATGACCGCAAAGCTCGACGAACAATGGCAGCAAACGGGTTCGCAAACCGCGACCCGTCAGCAGCAAATCTGCGACGCACTCGCGCAAACCGCACGCGATATCTCCGCGCAGACGCAAACGCATGCCAGCGCGACGATCGCCGAAATCGAGCGCCTCGTGCAAGCGGCGTCGGAAGCGCCGAAGGCCGCTGCCGAAGTCGTCGCGGAGCTGCGCCAGAAGCTCTCCGACAGCATGGTCCGCGACACCGCGATGCTCGAAGAGCGCAGTCGTCTGCTCGCCACGCTGGAGACGCTGCTCGACGCAGTCAACCACGCGTCGACCGAGCAACGCACGGCCGTCGATGCCTTGGTCTCGACGTCGGCGGGTCTGCTCGAACGCGTCGGCAATCGCTTCACCGAACACATCGAGCACGAGACCGGCAAGCTCGGTACGGTCGCCGCGCAGGTCACCGGCAGCGCGGTCGAAGTCGCGAGCCTCGGCGAAGCATTCGGCGCGGCCGTGCACACGTTTGGCGAAGCGAACGACAAGCTCGTCGCACATCTCGAACGCATCGAAGCAGCGCTCGACAA
This sequence comes from Paraburkholderia lebeckiae, assembly GCF_014201005.1. NCBI lineage: Bacteria > Pseudomonadati > Pseudomonadota > Betaproteobacteria > Burkholderiales > Burkholderiaceae > Paraburkholderia > Paraburkholderia lebeckiae. The sequence goes on from NZ_JACHDK010000008.1 coordinate 175,156, forward strand.
ATCGCTCGCGCGCAGCGACGAACAGCTCGCCTACTACGTCGCGCAGGCGCGTGACGTGGTCGACCTCAGCGTGATGTCGCAGAAGCAGATCGTCGAAGACCTGCAGTTGCTGGCCGCGCAGCGCGCGACCGCCGGAGCCGACGCGGTATGAGCGAGGACATCGACGGCGGCGTGGAAACCTCCGCGCCGATCTGGGCCGCGTTCGGCGATCTGATGTCGGTGCTGGTCGGCGCGTTCGTGCTGATTCTGGTCAGCGTGATCGGCGTGCAGCTCGAACTGTCGAGCAAGCTCGAGCAGGAGGTCAAGCAGCGCCAGGCCGAAACGCAGCGCCGCAAGACGCTCGAACAGGCACTCGCGGGACCGCTCGCGGCGGGGCGCGTGACGCTCGTCAATGGGCGCATCGGCATTAGCGGCAACGTGCTGTTCGCGCTGAACTCCGCCCAGCTGCAGCCTGAGGGTCGCGCGCTGCTGAAGAGTCTCGCCGGGCCGCTGTCCGCGTATCTGCGCGCGAGCGATCAGATCCTGATGGTCAGCGGCTTCACCGACGATCAACGCCTGCGCGAAGGCAATCGACGCTTCGCCGATAACTGGGAGCTGTCGGCGCAGCGCGCCTTGACGGTCACGCGCACGCTGATCGACGAGGGCGTGTCGGCGTCGTCGGTGTTTGCGGCGGCGTTCGGCTCGGAGCAGCCGGTCAGTTCGAATGCCGACGAACCCGGCCGCGCGAAAAACCGCCGCGTCGAAATCGCGCCGGTGCCGCGACCGTCGAGTGCGGCGGCAGCGGAGAAGTCCGGTGCTTGACGACGCGATCCACGCGGCTCGCGCGAGGCTCGATGCATGGCGCGCGAGCGGCGCGGCTCGGCTCGATCCGGTGCGCTTTCATCTGCTCGACGCGCTTACGCGGCGCGCGGCACAGCACAGCGGCGAGCCGCGACGAGTGCTCGAGCAACGATTGGCAGGACTGCTGGCCGAATATACGGCCGAGGTCGAGCGCGCCGCTGCGGACGAGAGCGCGTCGCAAGCCACGTCCGGCGAAGCCAACGCGGCCAACGACGCCACGCTCGCGGCGTTGATCGAACGCCTCGCCCGCCACCACGCGCGCGCCGATGCTCCGCACGCCGCCGCCTATCCCGATCTGCCCGAAGTCGACTACTTCCGCGAAGTCTGGTCCAGAGTCCGTACCGAAAAGCAGTTGCGCCAGTCGCTCGCGCAGGTGCCAGGCAACGCGGGACCGCTCAATTCGAGCAGCCTCGTGCATCGCGCGCTGTCGTTGATGCGCGAGCTGTCGCCGGAATATCTGAAGCAGTTTCTGTCGTATGTCGATACGCTGTCGTGGCTCGAGCAGATGAACGGCGGCGCACCGGTCGAGAAGGAAGCGCCGCGCGCCGCGACGACCGGCAAGGGCGTTCGCAAGAAGGCGCGCTGATGCGCTAACGGCGGTTGGAATTTGCGTGCGCCAAGCCGCCGAAGCGTTCAGTCGAAGTCGAACACATCGAAAATCGAGCGCTTCTTTTGATACCCGCGATGTTCATCGCGACGCTCCTCGTAACGCTGCCGCTCGCTCTCCAGGGCACGCTCGCCGCGCCGCGAGCCGTCGCCGTCATCCTGCGCAATCAACTTGTCCAGTTCGCCGCGATCGAGCCATACGCCTCGGCAGTCCGGACAGTAATCGATTGCGAGCGAGCGGCGCTCGGTCATCAGTAGATCGGTCGTCTTGCAGACAGGGCATTTCATCGCAGCATCACTCCTCGCTGCTTGCCAGACGTTTCGTTTTCGCGCGCCGAGCGAGCATGTTCATCGCCTCGACGAACGCGGAAAACGCCATCGCCGCATAGATATACGCCTTCGGAACGTGCGAGCCGAAACCATCGGCGATCAGTGTCATGCCGATCACGAGCAGGAAGCTCAGCGCCAGCATCACGATGGTCGGATTGCGATCGATGAAGCGCGCGAGCGGCTGCGCCGCGAACAGCATCACCATGATCGACACGATCACCGCGACGAACATGATCGGCAGGTGCTCGGTCATGCCGACCGCGGTGATGATGCTGTCGACGGAAAACACGAGGTCGAGCAGGATGATCTGGCCGATCGCCGCCGCCACGGTCAACTGCACAGTCGAGCTGGTTTTCGCGGCGAGTTCGTCATCGGGGATCATGTGCTGACGGATTTCGGTGGTCGCCTTCCACACGAGGAACAGGCCGCCGCCGACGAGGATCAGGTCGCGCCACGAAAAGCCATGATTGAACAGCGTGAACGCGACCGCGGTCAGCTTCGTGATCCACGCGATGGTGCTGAGCAGAAGCAGCCGCATCACCAGCGCGAGCAGCAGCCCGATGCGCTGCGCGCGCGCGCGTTGCGCTTCCGGCAAGCGGTTGCTGAGGATCGAAATGAAGATCAGGTTATCGATGCCGAGCACGATCTCCATCACGATCAGCGTGACGAGCGCGGCCCACGCGGCGGGATCGGCAACGAGTGCGAACAGGGAGTCCATGAGGTGGCGGAATCGAGTGCGCCGCGAGCGGCGGAACAGCCATCATGGGCCTATTCGCGGTTCGAATGAACCAGTGATAACCTGAACGACGTTTCGGTTTTTTCGAAGTATCGGATCAGCATGCTCAACTATCGTCACCTGTACTACTTCTGGATCGTCGTGAAGGAGGGCGGCTTTGCGCGCGCGGCCGGGCGCGGCGTCGTGATGACCGAGGCCGGCGAGCAGGCGTTCGATCGCGCGGAGCAGATCTTCCAGCTGGGCGAGGCGTTGCTCGACGAGATGCGCGAAGCGAGCGGCGCGGACTCGGTGCGGCTCGCGGTCGGACTGTCGGATGGGATTTCGAAGCTCGCCGCGCATGCGTTGCTCGCGCCGGTGCTCGCCTGTCAGCCGGCGCCGCACGGCGCGGATCTGCGCGTGCTGAGCCAGCGCGTCGCGGGCTCGCCGGTCGACTGGTACGGGCCCGCGCAGGTCGTGCGCAAGTCGGCGCGCGACGGCTTTCCGCTCTGTCTCGCTGACCTGCCCGTGCTGCTGACGACCCGTCACGGCGCGCTGCGCGCGCGGCTCGACCGGTGGTTCGAGTCTCAGGGAATCAGGCCGCGCGTCGTCGGCGAATTCGAGGACAGCGCGTTGATGGCGGTGTTCGCGGCGCGCGGGCTCGGCGTGTTTCCGCTCGCCGAGCTCGGCGCCGAAGATCTCACGTTATTGAAGGGCTTGCGCTGGCTCGGCCGCGCGGACGGCGTGATCGAGGAGATTCACGCAATCCGCTCGCGACGCGGCCAGCATCATGCGCTCACGTCGCAGGTGATCGCGGCGGCGCAGTCGTGAGGGCATCGCACTGTCGCGCCACGCCCGCGCCGTGCGCGTTCTGGTACACGCCTTCGAGGTGGAAGTCGGTGCGCTTGCTGAGCGTGTAGTCGGTTTGCAGCATCGCGCTGTTCCATGCCGGTGACGAGCCGTTATAGGCGCCATGCGTGAAGGTGTACGCGCCGCAGACGCTTGCGCACATCGTGTAGAGGCCGTGAGCGTCGTCAGGGGCGACGAGCCGCCCTGGCCGTTTCATCGACACATGGCATAGTGACTGAACCCATCATCACCGGAGGCCGGCATGCGTATCCAGACATCCTTTCTTTTCGACCTCGACGGCACGCTCGTCGATAGCGTCTATCAGCACGTGTTGGCGTGGAAAGAGGCGCTCGACAGCGAAGGTATCCCGCTGTCCGTCTGGCGTATCCATCGCAAGATCGGCATGAGCGGTGGGCTGTTCACGGACCAGTTGCTGCGTGAGACACACGGCGAGATCAGCGTCGAACGCGCCGAACGGCTGCGGCACGCGCATGCGGCCGCCTATCAGCGGATGCGCGCCCAGGTCTGTCCGCTGCCGGGCGCGCGCGAACTGCTCGACGCGCTGACACAGGCCGGCACGCCGTGGGCCGTCGCGACGAGCGGGCGGATGGAAACCGCCGCGCTGAATCTGGCGGCGCTCGGCGTCGATCCGTCAAAGGCGGTCGTCGTCACGCGCGACGACGTCAAATACGCGAAGCCCGATCCCGATCTGTTCCTCGCCGCGGCCGAGCGGCTCGGCGTGTCGATCGAGCACACGGTCGTGGTCGGCGACAGCATCTGGGACATGCTTGCGGCCCGCCGCTGCCGCTCGCTCGGTGTCGGCCTGCTGTCGGGTGGCTATGGCACCGAGGAACTGGAGCGCGCGGGGGCGTTGCGCGTCTACGACGATCCGGCCGATCTGCTCGCGCACCTCGACGAGGTGGCGTCGCGGCCGTGAGCCCCGCGTCGCTCAGGGTTTGATGATCGGCGGCTCAGCGGCGGGCTGCGTCGGTCCCACCTTCGACGATTCGCGGACCAGCCGATCGGTCATCGCCGACGCGACCGGATTCGTGCCGCGGCCGCTACCCGCGCCAGCCCCCGGGGGATTGGCAGACTGCAACGGCACGGTGACGCCGGACGGCATCGGCAGCGACGGGTCGGGTTTCGCCGATTCCTTGACCAGTTGGTCCGTCAGCATCGCGGCGACGGGGTTGGCGCCATTCGGATGCGTGTCGTCGCGCCGGCGGGCCTGGGTCTGGTCGATGCGCGGCCCGTACTGCGGCCTCGGTTGAGCTTTTTGCTGGGCGTACGACTGCGACTTCGACGGGGCGTGCGCGACTGCGGCCGGATTGGCCGCGGGCGGCGCTGCGTTATCGATGCGGCCACTCGCGGTCTGACTCGACTGGGGCGTGACGCTCGGCACGGGCGCCGCCGCTGTGGCGGGCAGGGACGGGGCGGGGGCGGGCGCCGCAGCAGGTGCCGCAGCAGGCGCCTGAGCGGCTCCCGGAGCCGGAGTGGCCGACTCCATCTGCGGCAGCGCCGATTGCGGCGCGGGCGGGCTCACCGGTTGCGCAGGCCTCACGCTGGCGCCAGCGGCACGCGTCGCATCGGTCTGCGGTTCCGATTCCACCGCGCCGGTGACGCTGCGGGTCACCGCGCCGGTCACGGCCGGCGCCTGATCGTCCCTGGGGTAAAGCAGATAACCGGCGACGCCCGCGTCGACCACGAGCAGCCCGACTATCATCATCTTGCCGGTATTCGTCATATCTAAGCAACAACCATTAAACAACTGCGATTGACTGATGATAAACGACCATTTCGCCATCGACGCTTCTTGTTGGCATATTGCGGCGCGTCATGATGATTGATGTCCGAACGGACCTGGCACGAACGGCGCGCGCTTGCCGCTAAAGCGATTCGCCGGCACGACGGAAGCGAACATTTTTCCGCGTGCCGCGATTTTCTTTTTCGACCAATTAGTCCCCCGCATTTGCGCGGCCGGCGCCTGCAGGAATGCGATTTAACTTGTGCCACCAACGCGCGGAGCCTGTACTATACGAACCATTGCAGACGACCGGCAGCCACGGTTCGATTATCCGGCGTGTGAAAGCGACTTGCAGCGACTGGCTCGCAGCGCACATGCCGGCAGGCCCGCGCCAGGCTGTGCCACCCGAGACGCGCGAACAGCGTCGATAGCGGCGCGAACAGCGACGGCAGGCGGTGACCGGTAGTAGCGACAAGAACCCATTGATCATGCGGACCCGCGGGCGAGGCATCGCCCGGCATTCTTTGGGCAGTCGCTTGGCGAAACGCCAGATCGACCGACCGGTCGGTCGGGGGCATTCGCGGCGGCGTGAGAAACACGTGAAGATATGAACAACTTTATTCGACCTCCCGTTTTTTACCCGTCCACAGTGGTTTTCGTCGACGACAACGACAGCTACCTCGACGCGCTCCGCCGTTTCTTCCCGGGCACCTACACGAACCTGTTTTTCACGCGTCCGCAAGCGGCCCTCAGCTATATTCGCCAGCACGCACGCGAGAATTCGCTCGAATTCGCGGCGGCGTCGGCGTGTCTGAGCGAACCGGGAGTCGAGCGCTTCGTCGAGACCTCGGCGGAGCGCGACATCGTCGCGCAGCCGTCGCGCTTCGAGGAAGTGGCGGCGGTCGTCGTCGACTACGACATGCCGGGCATCGGCGGCGTCGAGTTTCTGTCGTCGATCTCGCACCTGCGTTGCGCGAAGGTTTTGCTCACCGGCGTCGCCGATGAAACCGTCGCGGTGAAGGCGTTCAACGCCGGCATTGTCGACCTGTACCTGCGCAAGACCGACGCGGATTCGGCCAATCGCCTCACGCACTTCCTGAAGGACGCCAAAAGCCGCCATTGCGCGGAGTCGGGCTGGCTCGCGCTCGGCGAAAACGGCATGACCTACTGCGATCCGCGCACGCGCAAGGTGATCGACGAAGTGGTGGCCGCTCGGGGCATCGTCGAGTATTACTGGCGGCCCGAGCAGAACGTGATCCTGATGTTCGACGCCGCCGGCAATCCGAGCGTGTTCGTCGCGTGGGCCGAGAACGACTGGATCTCGCAGGGCGAGATCGTCGCCGACGAGGGTGGCCCGTCCGACCTGCTGCGCCAGCTCGCCACGCGCGAGGTGATGCCGCTGTTCTGGCCGGACCTCGCGTATCGTTCCGGCATGAAGTTCCGGTCGCTGACGCCCCAAAGCATTCCTGGCTGGGACGACGCGTTCTTCGGCTGGACCCGCATAGAGCCGGCCGAGGTCGGCCTCGATCTCGTCACGTTCGCGCAGTGGCGCGGCGACCGCAATCGCTGAGCCGCGATAACGCGCCGGGCGCGGCGGTGCGTATGGCCGCGCTAATGGCATGCGTGTTCGCGGAGAAATTCGCATACAGCCCTGTGCATGGCCTGCACGCCGGGGCTCGTTTCAAGCGCGCGCCAGCATCCATGCACGAGCCCCGTGCCGATCAGCAGCCGGGCATCTCCACCAGCTTCGCGAATCCGCTCGACGAACACGCGCGCGTCGTCGCGTAGGGGGTCGTGCTCGGCGCCGATGGCCAGCGTCGGCGGCAATCCGTCGAAGCGGGTTGCGGCGAGCGGGATCGTCCATGCGGGGCCGGGCGTGGGGTCGTCGTTTTCTTCGCCTCTTTCCCCAGTCTTTTCCCCGCTGTTTCCTCCGCTTGTTCCCCTGCTTGTTCCCCAGTACGCGTTGCGAAACTTATGCACGTCCGCGAGGGTTAGCATCGGCGCATTGGACTCGGTGTCGCGCGCGGGTAGTTCGGGCTCGGTGCCGAGCATCGGATAGACGAGCGCGATGCCGCGCACCCCGCTCGCACATTCGTCACGCAGGCGTAGCGCGACGCTTGCCGCGAGCGTGCCGCCGGCGCTATCGCCCGCGAGTTGCAATGCGGCGCGCTCTGGGAGGTCGAACGGCAGGCGGTGGTTCAACGCGGCACGCGTGATCTCGAGGCAGTCGTCGTGCGCGGCCGGCGCGCGATGCTCAGGCGCGAGCCGGTAGTCGACCGCGATCACGTCGAGGCCGGTGTCGGCGGCGAGGCGCGCCGTCACCATCTGATGACTGTTCAGCGAGCCGAGCACGAAGCCGCCGCCATGAAAATACAGCACCGTGCCGCGGATCGTGCCGGGTTCGCTTGCCTTCGCTGGATGCCGGTAGAGCCGTAGCGGGATCGCATGGCCCGCGTCGGTGCGAAAGCTTGCGTCCCGTGTGGTGAGTTCGCTGGGCAGGGGCGGCGTCAACGTCGCGGCGTAGCGGTCATACAGCTCGCGCTGCTCGCGCGGCGTCATCGCCGCGTGATGCGATGGATAGAGCGCGCTCGCTCGTTCGATAAAGGCGGCGATTTCCGGCTCGAGCATGGTCACTCCGTTTGAGTAGTGTTTCCCGTTTGCGCTGCGCCTCGCAAAGCGATCACACGTCCCGCGAAACGCGCCGGCGGCAATGCCGCATGGGCTTGCGCGAGTTCGTGTACGCGCGCTTCGACGTCCGGATCGAAAGCAACGCCGCGCGGTCCGCTGGTATCGACGTGCAGCAGCATCTGCTCGGCCGCGGCGACGGGGCCGGTGCGTTGGCTTTGCGTCGTGTCCAGCGCAAACATTTCGAAGTACACATGAATACGTTTCGCGTCGCAGCCGAGCACGCGCATGTCGACACGCACCTGCGTGCCTTGTTTGATTTCATGCAGATAGTTGAGATGCGCTTCGAGCGTGTAGATCGATCGATGCCGCTCTTTGCGCACAGCATCGGGCAGGCCGATCAGATCGATCAGCCCGTCGGCCGCGAGACTGAAGATCAGCAGGTAGAACGCGTCGCGCATGTGGCCGTTGTAGTCGACCCATTCGGCGCGCACGCTGTCGCGGTAAGACGGCAGGGTAACGGGATGCGACATGAGCGTCTATCTCCTCGATCGAATGCGATGGCTGCGGCGCGTCGTTGGGCGTCATCAGTGTAGTTCATCGCGATGAGGCTGCGCCGGAACGTGGTCGCCACGAATTGTGATCGTTACAGCAACAGTGAATTCATGGTTCAGGGCTTACTACGTGGCCTGACCGGCTCCTAAACTGGCCTCAACGCTGCGGATGGCTTATCGGTCACAAAAGGCTCCGCGGCAATCGCATGAAGCCATTTCTGGAGGCTGGAAATCATGAAGTCCATCAGGTCGCTGATCGAAGCAGGGGTTATCGCCGCTCTCATTGCCGCTCCGCTCGCGGCGTTTGCCCAGTCGAACCAGGCCAATCAGCCGATCTCGCGCGCGCAGGTGCGCGCCGAACTGAGCCAGCTCGAAAAGGCCGGTTACGATCCGTCCAACGCGAACGTGATCGACTATCCGGCCAATATTCAGGCAGCCGAAGCAAAGGTCGCGGCGCAAAACCAGGCTGCGCAGAACAGCGGCTACGGTGCGCCGGCGAATGGTTCGTCGCAGCGCAGTGGCCGCACCGATTTCGCGCCGACTTCGTATTCCGTGCCGGTGGTGAATTACACGCGTTGATTGCAGCGTGTACAACTAACGTCACTCCCTAAGTGCAGCAACGCGATGCCGTCGAATCTGACGAGCGGCGCGGTCGACAGCACGGGCTGAGGCTTCAGTTCACCGTTCGTCGTGAGCCCGACGGGCGCGGGCACAGACCAGCAGCGCATCCTCGGTGCGGGCGCGACCTATGATTTCGGCTTCGTCAACCTGCTCGTCAGCGCCGAAAGGCGAGCGAGTCGATGCCGCACGACACGAGCGCGATGCCGGGCGCGGCGAGCGGCTTCAGCACCTCGCCCGCGAACACGAGTGCGCCGACGAACACGAGCATCGGCGAAAGACCGCGCGCAATCGGATAGACCTGACCGAAATCGCCGCTTCTGTACGCGCGAATCAGCGCGAGCAGATAGGCCCATTCGAGCACTGCCGACGCAACGATATACGGCCACGCGGCCAGCGCCGGCAGCGGCAGCAACCAGGCCGGAATGGCGTTTTGAATCCGGCCGCTCAGTGCCCCGCGCGCGACGCGCGCCGTCCTCAGATCACCCGTTCACGCAGCCACGCCGAGCCGAGATCGATCACCGTCACGACGACGATCACCATGATCATCACCGCGGCCGTCTGCGCATAGTTGAACGAGCGGATCGCTTCGTACAGCACGACGCCGATGCCGCCCGCGCCGACCATGCCGACCACCATCGCCGAGCGCACGTTCGACTCGAAGCGATACAGCGCGTACGAGATCCACAGCGGCAGCACTTGCGGCAGCACCGCATAGACGATTTCGTCGAGGCGCGTCGCGCCGGTTGCGCGCACGCCTTCGGCCGGGCGCGGATCGATCGCCTCGACCGCTTCTGCGAACAGTTTGGCGAGCACGCCCGTCGTATGCACCCACAGCGCGAGCACGCCGGCGAACGGCCCGAGGCCGACCGCGACGATGAACAGCATCGCGAAAACCATTTCGTTGATCGCGCGGCACGCGTCCATCAGGCGGCGCATCGGCTGCACGACCCACTGCGGCGCGAGATTGTTCGCTGACATCAGACCAAATGGAACCGCGCAGACGAGCGAGAGCGCGGTACCCCAGATTGCGACCGCCAATGTCACGTACATCTCCTGCACGTAGTTGCGCCACTCAGTGAAGTCGGGCGGGAAGAAGTCCGCCGCGAACTGGCCCATGTTGGCGGAGTCGCTGAGCAGATCGAGCGGACGCATGTCGGCGCCGTGCCACGCGCCGCCGAGCACGGCGAGCACCGCGATCCAGCCGAGCAACGACCACCAGCTTCGCTTGCCGGCACGATCTTTCGCCTGCGCCGCCTGCGCTTCGCTAGCGCGCGCCGGCGACGTGATCAGATCGGCCGTGTTCATTGCTTCGACTGTGCGTTGCTGAGCGCGCTCAGCTTCGCGTCGAGGGCGGCCAATTGCGTCTTGCGGTCGCTATCGGACAGATGTGCATCGTTCTCGATCTTCTGCTTCTGCTGGAACAGCACGATCTCGCGAATCGGCAGCAGTTGCTGATCCGACGATGCCTCGAAGCCGCTGTACTCGGTGATGCCGGCCATCACCGCTTTCTCGTGCAAATCGGTTTTCGCGTAGTTCAGGAAGAACTTGCGCAGCTTGTCCTTCGTCGCTTCCGGCAGATCCTTGCGCCACACGAGCGGGTCCGAAGGAATCAGCGGCGAGGTCCACAGCACGCGCACCTGCGCGAACTTGTCCGGATGCTCGCGCTTCAGCGTTTCCATCATCATGCTGTTGTTGGTCGCGATGTCGATCTTGTTGTTGACGACTGCCAGCAGATTCGCTTCGTGGCTCGACGGCAGTACGCTCTTGAACGACGTGTTGACCGGCGCGTTGTGCTTCGCGAACAGGTAGTAGCCAGGCACCAGCGTGCCCGACGTCGAGTTCGGATCGCCGAAGCCGAGCGTCACGCTCTTCGTGTCCTTGAACACGTCGTCGAGCGTCTTGAAGCGGCTGTTCACGTTGGTGATCAGCAGCGAGTAGTAGCCGCTGTCGCCGTTCGCGTGCTGCGCTTTCGCGAATACTTCGCCACCCGAACGATCGACGGCTGCGATTGCCGACGCGTTGCCGAAATAGCCGACCTGCACCTTGTTGAAGCGCATGCCTTCGATGATGCCCGCGTAATCGGTCGCGAAGAATGCCTTCACGTTCAGGCCGGTCTGTTTCTTCATGTCATCGATCAGCGGTTCCCAGCGTTGCTTGAGCACCGCCGACGAATCGGTCGAGATGATCCCGAGGTTGATGTCCTCGGCGTGGGCCGCGGCGACGCAGGCGAAAGCGGCAGCGCCGGCCGCGAGCGTGATCAGGGAGCGCAGGAATTTCATCGGTTGAGATCCGGTTGAGTGGACGGAGAGAATAAAAAGCGCACGACAGCGTGCGCGGTTCAGTTCGACGGTGCGGCGTTCAACGCGAACGCGTAGCGCGCGGCGGCGGGGCCGCTGTCCGGCCGCGTGGGCGCGGCGGCGGTGTCGGGGGCGTCAGGCGCGTCGCGAGTTTCGTCTGGGTCGTGCGTCGCGTCGTCGAGCAGTTCGCGCGCATCGCCGCCGTAGAGTTTCTTTAGCAGCGCCGGTGTCAGCGCACTGGAAGGGCCGTCGTAGACCACCTTGCCGTGACGCAGCGCGACCGTGCGCGGGCAGTACTGCATCGCGACGTCGACCTGATGCAGCGACACCAGCACCGTGATCCGGTGCTCGACGTTCAGCGCTTGCAGCATTTCCATCACGCGGCGCGACGACTCGGGATCGAGCGAGGCGATCGGCTCGTCGGCGAGCACGATTTGCGCACGTTGCACGAGCGCCCGTGCGAGCGCGGCACGTTGCTGTTGACCGCCCGACAGGTTCGCGGCCCGCTCGCGCGCATGTTCGCCGATCCCGACCTCGTGCAGCGCGGCCCGCGACAGCGCGTGTTCCTCGCGCGGGAAGCGGCCGGAGAGACGCCGCCACCACGGCAGGCGCGCGAGCGCGCCGATCAGCACGTTGGTTTCGACCGACAGCCGGTTCACCAGATTGAACTGCTGGAACACGAAGCCGATGTCGCGGCGAATGCTGCGCACCTCGCGTACGATGCGGCCGTTCTGCTGGATCGGCCGGCCGAGAATCTCGATTTGCGACGGCTGCGCGTCCGACGCGGTAAAGCCCGCGATATGCCGCAGCAACGTCGATTTTCCCGAGCCCGACGCGCCGATCAGGGCGACCATTTCACCGGGCGCGACGCGCAGATCGATTTCGTCGAGCGCTTTGCGGCCGTTACCGAACGTCTTGCTCAAACGCTCGATTCGAATAGCTTCACGGATCGCTTCCATCTGTATTCCCTCTTGCATCCGGCCACTGCCGGCATGTGTGGGCCCATTCTAGGAAGCGACTGTGACGGTTGAGTGAAGGCATCGCAACGTCTAGACGATTACATCTTTGTGCGTCGCGTTTTCCGCTGTGTCATGTGTCGTCAGGATGGCAAAACGAAGTCAGAGCGAAGTCAATGATTCGAACGGAAAGTGACATACGGATGACACGATTCGCGTACACACGTGCGCGCTCGCGCGTGCTGACACACAGCCAGGCTATAGTGCGGGTTTTCCGGCCGTCCTTAATAATCCCGACACTCCGGTCACGCCGTCATGCCGACTCCTTTGAGCTTTCTTCCGGACAGTTTTGCCGAATATGAAGATCTCAAGTCGATACTCGACCAAGGCAGGGCGAGCTTCGAAATCCGCGCGGTCTGCGAGACCGAGGTACGCGGCCGGCGCTTTTCCATCTACACCGCGAGCATCGGTTCATCCGATCCGCTCGCGCCAGCCATTGGCTTTTTCGGCGGGATTCACGGGCTCGAGCGAATCGGCTCGCAACTCGTCCTCGACCATATGCGCGCGCTGCTCGCTCGGCTCGAATGGGACGAATTGCTGGTGCGGCAATTGCAGTCCATCCGGCTGATCTTTTTACCGATCGCGAATCCCGGCGGCATGTGGGCAGCGACGCGCGCGAATCCGCGCGGCGTCGACCTGATGCGCAACGCACCGCAAGACGCCGACGCGCGCGTGCCGCTGCTGGCGGGCGGTCAGCGCGTCGGCGCGTGGTTGCCCTGGTATCGCGGCCGCGCGGGCGAGCCGATGGAGGTCGAGGCGGCCGCGCTGCTGCAAGTAGTCGAAACGCAACTCGCCGCGCGGCCGCTGAGCATCGCGCTCGATTGCCATTCCGGCTACGGCTGGAGCGACAGCATCTGGTTTCCGTACGCCCGAACCCGCCGGCAGATGCCGCATCTGCCCGAAATGTACGTGTTGAAGAGCATGTTCGAACACGCGCATCCGCATCACGGCTACACGTTCGAGCCGCAAAGCCATCAGTATCTGGTGCACGGCGATCTGTGGGACTACGCGTATGACCGCACGCCGGCGCCGAACGTCTTTCTGCCGATGACGCTCGAACTCGGCTCGTGGCTGTGGATCAAGAAAAATCCGCGGCAGTTGTTTTCGCGGCAGGGCATGTTCAATCCGGTCATGGAGCATCGCACCGCGCGCGTGCTGCGGCGCCATGCGAACCTGTTCGACTTCCTCGCGCGCGCGGCGTTTTCGGCGCAGCGCTGGCTGCCGCAAGGCAATCGTCGCGAGCAGTTGCTGCGAAGCGCGCTGGATCACTGGTACGGGCCGGATCGCGTATGAGCACATGGATTCTGCTGCGCGGACTGACGCGGGAAACGCGGCATTGGGGGCGCTTGCCGGCGGCGTTGCGCGAAACCCTGGGTCAAATTTCGGGCGATAGCTTGCGCGATGCAACCCCAGCCGCAACGAGCACGAGCGGCTTGCGTTTGCTGCTGCTCGATCTGCCTGGCAACGGTGAATACGTGCGGCGGCGCGCGCCCGCGAGCGTCGCGGGCATGGTCGCATTCGTGCGGCAGGCGGCGCTCGAAACGCGCGCGCCGGGCCCCTACAACGTGCTCGCGATGTCGCTCGGCGGCATGGTCGCGACCCACTGGGCACAGGGTCATCCCGGCGAGATCGAACGGCTCGTGCTGATCAATACGAGCATGCGGCCATTCAGCCGCATGCACGAGCGGCTGCGGCCGTCGGCGTGGCCTGGTTTGCTCGGCGTCGCGGCGCATTGGAGCGATGCCGCCGCTGCCGAGAGCGGCATCCATCGACTCACGTGCAATAACCTCCACACCTTGGGCGCGGATCTCACTGCCTGGACCGCGATTCGCCGCAGCGCGCCGGTGAGCCGCGCGAATGCGCTACGGCAATTGTGGGCGGCCGCATGCTTTAGCGCGGCGCCCGCCGCGCCGGAGTGCGCACTGCTGATTCTGTCGTCGGAAGCCGATGGGCTCGTCAACCCGGTCTGTTCGGCGAAGCTCGCGGCGGCGTGGGGCGCGCCGCATCGCAAGCATCCGTGGGCCGGCCACGATCTACCCCATGACGATCCCGCGTGGACGGCCGCGCAGATTCGCGCGTGGCTCACCCAGCGCGCCGAGGATAGCGGCGCGGCCGCGCCGGCACCGGCGCCCGTAAAGCCCGCGCGTTGAGCCGCACGGCGTTGCCGCGCCGCAGCGATGCGGGCAGAGCCCGGCGATTCTTCGACGACCGGTCAGCGGGTATTACCTGACGGCGCGAAACGGCCGTATCGCGTACGGCAGGCGCATAATTCCAAGTCAGACGTTGCCTGCGAATCACGCGATACTCACCATTGCCGCCAGCCAGGGGAGTCGATCATGCAAGCAAAGAACGAAGAGGCCGTCACACACCTGCTGAACGATGTAGTCGAATTTGCGCGGGGGCGGTTGCCGGAGCCGACCTTCAATATCGTCGAACTCTTCCTGCGGCATTACTACGATTTCGTCGACGCGGGCGATCTGCAAAGCCGCTCGATCGCCGATCTGTACGGCGCGGCGCTGGCCCACTGGCAGACCGCGCAGCGCTTCGTGCCGGGCGAGCAGCGGCTGCGCGTGTATAACCCGATCCTCGAACAGCATGGCTGGCATTCCGATCACACGGTGATCGAAATCGTCAACGACGACATGCCGTTCCTCGTCGATTCGGTCTCGATGACGGTCAACCGGCATCGGCTCGCGCTGCATTCGGTCGTCCATCCGGTATTTCGGATCTGGCGCGCGCCGGACGGCAGCATTGCGCGCGTGAGCCAAGGTGCCGAAGAAGCCGGCGATACGCGCTCGCATCTGACCTCGTGCATCCATTTCGAGGTCGATCGTTGTGGCGATGCCGCAAAACTCGACGCGTTGCGCGACGACATCGCGCGCGTGCTCGGCGACGTGCGCGCGGCGGTCGAGGATTGGCCGAAGATCATCGAACGCGCGAAGCAGACCATTCAAGATATGAAGGCGCGCGAAAGCGGTCCCGAGGGCGTCGAAGCGCGCGCGTTCGTCGAATGGATGGTCGCCGATCATTTCACGTTCCTCGGCCACCGTGATTACGAACTGGTGCAGCACGACGGCGGCTACGGTTTGCGGGCGGTCGCGGGCTCCGGTCTCGGCATTCTGCGCGATGCGCGGCAGCCGGGCGGCGCGGCGGAAGTCACGCCGTTGCCGCCGGCGGCCGCCGAGATCATCTCCGGGTCGTCGCCGATCTTTCTGACTAAGGCCAATTCGCGCGCCACGGTGCACCGGCCCGGCTATCTCGACTATGTCGGCATCAAGCTGAGCGGCGCCGATGGCAAGGTGACGGGCGAGCGGCGCTTCATCGGCCTGTATACGTCCACCGCTTATTTCGTGTCGTCCGCGGAGATTCCGATTGTGAGGCGCAAATGCGCAAATATCGTCAGACGCGCCGCATTCCTGCCGAAAGGTCATCTGGCGAAATCGCTGGTGACGGTGCTCGAGACCTATCCGCGCGACGAATTGTTCCAGGCCGACGAGGACCAGCTGTACGACACCGCCCTCGGCGTGCTGCGTTTGCAGGAGCATCAGCGCACGCGGCTGTTCGTGCGGCGCGATCGCTTCGATCGCTTCGTATCGTGCCTCGTGTTCGTGTCGCGCGACAAGTACAACACCGATCTGCGGCAGCGCATCGCGAACCTGCTCGCCGACGCATTCAATGGTGAGAACGTCGAATTCACGCCGCTGCTGTCGGAGTCGACGCTCGCGCGAATTCATTTCGTCGTCCATGCCAAGGCGGGCGGCATGCCAAGCGTCGACACGCGCGAGCTCGAAGCGCGCCTCGTGCAGGTCGCGCGACGCTGGCAGGACGATCTGGCCGACGCATTGCTCGACGCGTACGGAGAAGAGCAGGGCAACCGTTTGCTGCAGCACTACGCCGATTCGTTCCCGGCCGGCTATCGCGACGACTATCCGGCGCGCACGGCCGTGCGCGATATCGAACTGATCGAGCGCGTGCAGGGCAGCGAGCGGCTCGCGATGAACCTATACAGGCCGATCGAATCGGGACCGCGCGCGTTCCGTTTCAAGGTGTATCGCGCGGGCCTGCCGATCGCACTGTCGCGCAGCTTGCCGATGCTCGAACATCTGGGCGTGCGCGTCGACGAAGAGCGGCCTTATCTGATCGAGGCGCCCGGTGCGATGCCCGCGTGGATCCACGACTTCGGCCTCGAACTCGCTGACGATACCGAGTTCGACATCGAGCGGGTCAAGGATCTGTTCGAACAGGCGTTCGAGCAGGTGTGGACCGGCACGATCGAAAGCGACGACTTCAACCGCCTCGTGCTGCGTGCGCAGCTCAATTCACGCGAGGTGACGATTCTGCGCGCGTACGCGAAGTACTTGCGACAGGTCGGTTCGACGTTCAGCGACGCGTATATCGAACGCGCGGTGACCGGCAATCCGGCGATTGCGCGCATGCTCGTCGACCTGTTCATCGCGCGCTTCGATCCGGCGCTCGGCGCGGTACGCGAGGCCCGCGTCAACGCTTGTCTGGAGACGATCGACAGCGCGCTCGACCAGGTGCCCAATCTCGACGAAGACCGCATCCTGCGGCAGTTCCTCGGCGTGATCAAGGCGACCAAGCGCACCAACTACTACCGCCATGACGCTCTGGGCCAACCGAAGCCGTATCTGTCGTTCAAGTTCGATCCCGCCCAGGTGCCCGGTTTGCCCGAGCCGAAACCGATGTTCGAGATCTGGGTCTATTCGCCGCGCGTCGAGGGCGTCCATCTACGAGGCGGGCGCGTCGCGCGTGGCGGCCTGCGCTGGTCTGATCGGCGCGAGGATTTCCGCACGGAAGTGCTCGGCCTGATGAAGGCGCAGATGGTGAAGAACGTGGTGATCGTGCCGGTCGGCTCGAAGGGCGGCTTCGTCGTCAAGAATCCGCCGCCGCAGAGCGAGCGCGATGCGTGGATGCGCGAAGGCGTCGCGTGCTATCAGACCTTCCTGCGCGGCTTGCTCGACGTGACCGACAATCTGGCGAGCACCGAAGTCGTGCCACCGCCTGACGTGGTGCGCCACGATCCCGACGACCCGTACCTGGTCGTCGCCGCCGACAAGGGCACGGCCACGTTTTCCGACTACGCGAATGCGATCTCGCAGGAATACGGTTTCTGGCTAGACGACGCGTTCGCGTCGGGCGGCTCGGTCGGCTATGACCACAAGAAGATGGGCATCACCGCGCGCGGCGCGTGGGAATCGGTCAAGCGGCACTTCCGCGAAATGGGCGTCGACACGCAGAGCGAGGACTTCACGGTGGTCGGTGTCGGCGACATGTCGGGCGACGTGTTCGGCAACGGCATGCTGCTGTCGCCGCATATCAAGCTGCTCGCCGCGTTCGATCACCGCCATATCTTTCTCGATCCGAATCCCGATCCCGCGGCGAGCATGGCGGAGCGCGCGCGGCTCTTCATGCTCGACCGTTCGAGCTGGGCCGATTACGATCCGTCGCTGATCTCGGCCGGCGGCGGCGTGTTCCCGCGCGGCGCGAAGACGATTCCGCTGTCGACGGCGGTGCAGGCGGCGCTCGGGATCAGCGCGGCGGCGCTCTCGCCGGCCGAGTTGATGCGCGTGATTCTGCAGGCGCCGGTCGATCTGCTTTACAACGGCGGCATCGGCACCTATGCGAAGGCGAGCCGCGAGACCAATCAGCAGGCGGGCGATCGCGCGAACGACGCGATCCGCGTGAACGGCGCGGATCTGCGCTGCAAGGTCGTGGCCGAGGGCGGCAATCTCGGCTTGACGCAACTCGGGCGCATCGAGTTCGCGCAGTGCGGTGGCCGCATCAATACCGATGCGATCGATAATTCGGCCGGTGTCGATTGCTCGGATCACGAGGTCAACATCAAGATTCTGCTGGGCCTCGTCGTCGCCGACGGCGAGATGACGGAGAAGCAGCGCAACGCGTTGCTTGCCGAAATGACCGATGAAGTCGGTCTGCTCGTGCTGACGGACAACTACTATCAGACCCAGGCTTTGTCGATCGCGGGCCGTTTTGGCGTGGAGCTGCTCGATGCCGAAGCGCGCCTGATGCGCTATCTGGAGAAGGCGGGGCGGCTCAATCGTGTGATCGAGTTTCTGCCCACCGACGACGATATCGCCGAGCGCGCGGCCGCGAAGCAGGGACTGACGACACCCGAGCGCGCGGTGCTGCTCGCTTACAGCAAGATGTGGCTCTATGACGCGCTGCTCGAATCGTCGATGCCGGAAGACCCGCTCGTCAGCGACATGTTGATCGAGTACTTTCCGAAACCTCTGCGGCAGCGTTTCCGCGAACCGATGCAGCGCCATCCGCTGCGCCGTGAAATCCTCGCGACGCATCTGACCAATGCGCTCGTGAATCGCGTTGGCTGCGAGTTCGTGCATCGGCTGATGGAGGAAACCGATGCACAGCCCGGCGACATCGTGCGCGCGTGCATCATGGCGCGCGACGTGTTCGATCTCGATCAGATCTGGCGCAGCATCGACGCGCTCGACAACCGCGTTCCCGACGACGTGCAGGCACGCATGTTCGCGGAGGTCGCGCGGCTCGTCGAACGTTCGGCGCTGTGGTTCCTGCGGCATCTGCAAACGGGCGCGGCCGGCGACGACGTGACCGGCCTGCTCGCGCGCTGCCGCGACGCCGCGCAGCGTCTCGCGCCACAATGGCCGGCGCTGTTGCCTGGCGCGGACCTCGAAGCGTTGTCGGAGCGGCAACGGGTGTTCGTCGATGCGGGTGTCGATAGCGATCTCGCGGTGCGGATCGCGAGCGGCGAGGTGTCCGCTGCGCTGCTCGATATCGCCGAAGTCGCGTCGACGTGCGGGCGCAATCTCGAACAGGTCGCGGGCGTCTACTTCGCGCTCGGCACGCTGCTGAACTACGGCTGGATTAGCGAGCGCGCCGCCTCATTGCCGGCGCCGACGCATTGGGACATGCTCGCGCGCGCATCGGCGCTCGCCGAACTCGCACGGCTCAAGCGCGCGCTGACCACAAGCGCATTGGCCGGCGCGACCGATGCATCGACGCCCGATTCGCTGGTGCAAGCGTGGCGCGACAAACGCGCGGCACAGCTCGAGCGTTATACGCGTCTGCTGACCGATCTGCGCGCGACGGGCGGCGCGAGTCTTTCGGTGTTGCTGGTTGTCGTACGGGAGATGGCGGCGCTCGAGAGGGCGTGAGCCGCACGAATGGTGCAAAGGACGCCTGGGGAATTGGCGGCACGACGGCACATCAGGTCCGATTCCTGCGAGCGGGTGTGTCGTTGTCATCCATAATATCGAGTACTTGCCGATCACTTCGCTCGTGCAATACCCAAAAATACCCAGCCCACTCACGGACCGCCGCCAGCAGATGAAAGAAGAATCGCCGAAAGCCATTTTCTACGCACTCGCGGCCAACTTCGGCATCGCCGTCTGCAAGTTCGCCGCGGCGGCGTTCACCGGCTCCGGATCGATGTTCGCCGAAGCGATTCACTCCACCGCCGACTGCGGCAATCAACTGCTGCTGCTATTCGGACTGCGCGAAGCGCGCAAGCCGGTGAGCCCTTTGCATCCGATGGGTAGCGGCCGCGAAATCAACTTCTATTCGCTGCTGGTTGCGTTGCTGCTGTTTTTCGTCGGCGGTGCGTTTTCGGTGTATGAGGGCGTGCATCGACTGATTGCGCGCGAGCCGTTGCAATATGCGTTCGTCGCGTTGGCGGTGCTCGGTGTGTCGGTGGTGCTCGAATCGCTATCGTTGTGGGGCGCGGTCAAGGAGATTCGCAAGACGCATCCCGATAAAAATCTGTGGCACTGGTTTCGCGAGACGCGCGAATCGGATCTGCTGGTCGTTGCCGGCGAAGATATCGCCGCGCTATTCGGTCTCGCGATCGCCTTCGTCGCGGTGCTATCGACGATGGTGACCGGCAGCCCCGTGTATGACGCGCTCGGCTCGGTGGGGGTCGGTCTTCTGCTGATGACGATCGCGTGGCTCGTCGCGCGTGAAGTGAAGTCGATGCTCGTCGGCGAATCGGCGAGCCCGGAAGTGCGCAGCGCCATCGACGCGCATCTGCGCGCGCGTCCCGAGATTCGCGGCATCATCAACTTGATCACGCTGCAGTGGGGGCGCCACGTGGTGGTGGCGGTGCAGGCGGAAATGATCGACTACGCGAGCGGCCGCGCGATGGTCGATGCGATCAACGTCATCGAGGCCGATCTGCAGGCCACGTTTCCTCAGGTGCGCTGGGTGTTCTTCGAACCGGATGTGCCGCGCAATTAAAGAAGACTTCTCCACTCGGGCATGAATCGGGGTCCATGAACCCCGCGGACGAGAGGAGGCGAGCGGAGGCGAAGCGACGTGCGCTGCAGTCGCGGGTCATTCCGCCGTCCCGACAGGATGCCAGTACGCTTCACAGCGTTTATTTGAACCCCGCCACCGCATGCGGCACATACAGTTCTTCGAGCCGACGAACTTCGTCGTCACTGAGCTTCAACGAGAGCGCCGCGACCGCGTCGTCGAAATGATGCAGTTTGGTAGCACCGACAATCGGCGCGGTAATCGGCTTCTTCTGCAGCACCCACGCCAGCGCAACCTGCGCGCGCGGCACGCCGCGCTCTTTCGCGATCTCGCTGACCCGCTCGACGACACGCCGATCCGCTTCCTGCGTGTGCGCGTACAGCGTGCGGCCGAATTCATCGGTTTCCGAGCGCGCGCTTTCGGTGTCCCAGTCGCGCGTCAAACGTCCGCGTGCAAGCGGACTCCACGGAATCACGCCGATGCCTTCGCTTTCGCACAGCGGTAGCATTTCGCGCTCTTCCTCGCGGTACAGCAGATTCACGTAGTTCTGCATCGTCACGAAGCGCGTCCAGCCATTGCGCTCGGCCACCTGCAGCGCCTTGGCAAACTGCCATGCGTACATCGACGACGCGCCGAGATAGCGCGCCTTGCCGGCTTTCACGACATCGTGCAGCGCTTCCATCGTTTCTTCGATCGGCGTGCCGTAGTCCCAGCGATGGATCTGATACAGGTCGACATAGTCGGTACCAAGCCGCCGCAGGCTGTGGTCGATCTCCGCCATGATCGCCTTGCGCGACAATCCCGCGCCGTTCGGGCCCGGATGCATGCGGCTATTGACCTTGGTGGCGAGGACGATCTCATCGCGCTTCGCAAAGTCGCTCAGCGCACGGCCGACGATTTCCTCGCTGGTGCCGTCCGAATAGACGTTGGCGGTGTCGAAGAAGTTGATGCCGTGATCGAGCGCCTGCTTGATGAAAGGCCGCGCGGCTTCGTCGTCGAGCGACCAGGGGTGCGTGCCGCGCGAGGGTACGCCATAACTCATACAGCCGAGACAGAGACGCGATACATCGAGGCCGGTGCGGCCGAGTTTCACATAATCCATCATGTTGCTCCTATAGTGAAGCGCACAAACCCGCTGCGAGGGAAGGACGTTCGATTATAGGGAAACGACGGCAAGCGCGTCGTCACGGGCCGCACCCGCTTTCGATCGCTTCAATGCAAATGCGCCCGCGAAGTCACATCGCGGGCGCATGACGACGAGTGCCGTGAACGACAGCCAACGCTCAATGCTGTACCGGGCGATACGGCGTCCACACGGGCGTGTCGGTATTCCAGTTGTCGAGTTCCGATGGTGTCATGATGTGCTCCTCGATGAAGAGGCGCGCAGTTTTGCTCCGCAAGCGCGCCGGGTTCTGAATCAACTGCTTCTAACTCGTTACTGGCCCTTCGCAACTCGCGTCACTTCGCCGTTCGTTCCTTCCTGCAACGCGATGCGCGCGGCTTGCGTCTGGCCGATCAGGCCTTTGTCCGGATACGAGGTGCGATTCAGTGAGGGCAGCGAGCCGTCGCGATACGCGGCGACCAGTTCGGCCTTGACCTCGGCGCGTGTCTTCGTGCTCGCGGTGGGCGCCGGTTGCGTGTCATACGTTCCCGCGCGGCCGATACCGCCGCCGCCTTGCGCAAATGCCGGAACGCTGACGAGCAGTGACAGAGCGAGGCCTGCCAACAGATTGCGCTTCATGATTCACTCCTGTCCATTCATTGGCAGCGCGATGGCGCTGCGACAGAGTGAAATGTAGACGTCGACGCGGTGCGGATAAATCGCGGTTTTGCGAAATGAATTGTCGCGATTCAGGAACAATCGCAAGCGAGGCTTCGCCGAGGCCGTGCCATTGCACAGTTGCCGCGGCATTGGAGCCGCGGCTGGAATTCACTGTTTCACTTCCCGTACTTCATGCGACCCATTCGGTCATCACCGGCGTGTCGAGTGCCGGCGCGGACTCGCGCTGCTCGAATGTGCGCTTCGTGCAGGTGGCGTCGAGAGTGCCGCGTCCGCTCAGCAATGGGCAACGATCGAACAGCTCCGCGATCCAGTCTACGAAAACGCGGACTTTCGGCGACAGATGACGACTGTGCGGATAGACTGCCGAAATCGGCATCGGCAAGGGTTTCAAGTCCGGCAGTACTTCGACGAGCTGACCCGAGCCCAGATGCGGCAGCACCATGAAGCGCGCCGGCTGAATCAGGCCGAAGCCTTCGAGTCCGCAGGTCACGTAGGCATCCGCGTCGTTGACCGACACGATGCTTTTCATCTTCACTTCCACTTCGTTGCCGTTCACCAGGAACGCCCAGTCGAGCGTGCGTCCCGTGCGGCTCGAGAAGTAGTTGACGGCTTTGTGATTGTCGAGATCTTCGAGCGAAGCGGGCACGCCCGCGCGCTTGATGTAGTCGGGCGACGCGCAGGTCACGCCCTCGAACAGACCGATGCGGCGCGCGACCAGCGACGAATCCTGCAACGCGCCGACACGCACCACGCAATCGACACCTTCTTGCAGCAGATCGACGGGCCGGTCGGTCAGGCCCAGTTGCAGATCGATGTCCGGATAGCGCGTGTGGAATTCGCACAGCGACGGAATGACGAGCAGACGGCCAATCGAGCCCGGCATGTCGATGCGTAGCTTGCCGTGCGGCTTCTTGTTGCCGCTCTGGAAACTCGCCTCGGTCTCTTCGACGTCCGCGAGGATGCGCACGCAGCGCTCGTAGTACGCGGCGCCATCGGGCGTCAGCGAGAGACGGCGGGTGGTCCGGTGCATCAGCCGCGTGCCGAGAAACGCTTCGAGGTTCTGAATAATCGTAGTAACCGATGCGCGCGGCAGGTCGAGCGTTTCCGCTGCGCGGGTAAAGCTGTTGGTGTCGACGACGCGCGTGAACACTTGCATGGCCTGAAGCCGGTCCATTGCAAACCTCCAGAAGGGGCTGGTGCACAGGCGGGAATGGAGTCCGCGAAAACAATCACAACGGGATTGTTCAAAGGCACCGAATTGTGTTGCCGGATTATAGGCATTTATTTGCGAGTCTGCCGAACCCACAATTCGGACCATTGAAGTTCTATGCGCATTTGCGCGGCTCGACATGGATGCATTCAAATCGCCGTACCCGCCTTTTTCCACCGGCGTTTCCGCCGAAGACACTGGCGCCGAGGCCAATGACGCAACGCTTGAAGTCACCGACGTGGGTATCGATGGGTACGCTCAACCCATTACGTTGCGCCTGTATCGGCTGACGAAAAAAACCGCATTGCCAGTGCTGCTTTATTTTCACGGCGGCGGTTTTACGAAGGGTTCGATCGAGTGTGCGGACTTCGCCGCGCGATATTTCGCAGAACACTTACCGGCGCTCGTGGTGTCGGTCGGCTATTCGCTCGCGCCGCGGTTTCCGTTTCCGGCCGCGCCGGAAGACGCGCATCGCGCGGCGCTTTGGGTGCAGACGCGGGCACGGGCATTTGGTGGCAATAGCAGAAAGATCGGCGTGGCGGGCCACGACGCGGGCGGCCAACTCGCCAATTGTCTCGCGTTCATCGCGCGCGATCGTAACGACGTGCCGATCAGCGCGCAGGCGCTGTTCGGCCCGATGCTGGATCCGAGCCTGACGCGGCTCGGCGACGAGCAGCGACTCGGTTCGGACATCACCGCGCGCGAGTGCGCCGCGTGTTATCGCGCGTATCTGCCGCAAGCGTCTCAGCGCATGCATCCGTATGCGGCGCCGCTTGAATCGTCGCGGCTCGCCGGCTTGCCGGCGACGCTGATCGCGACCGCGCAGAACGACGTGCTGCACGTCGAGGCCGAGAAGTATGCAAGCAATCTGATCGACGCGGGCGTGCAGACCCAGGTGGTGCGCTTTCCGAGCGTGTCGCACGCGGCGCTCGCCGATCATCCGCCCGCTTTGCAGGAAGCGGTGCGCTTTTTCCAGTGGCGCTTCGACGCGCGCGCTCATCGATAAACAGAAATTCAATCAACGATACCGGGAGCTACACATGACTATCCTTCCTCTTTCCCGCCGCCGCGTGGCGTTAGCCGCCGTGGTCGTCGTCGTCCTTGCCGGGCTTGGCACCTTCGGCGCGATTCGTGTCGATGCGAGCTCGCCGGCCGCACCCACCATCGTGCCGGAAGTGGACGTGGCGACCGTCGTGCAGAAGACGATCACCGACTGGCAGTCCTATTCGGGACGTCTCGAAGCCGTGCAGAAAGTGGACGTGCGTTCGCAGGTGCCGGGCACGATCGTGTCAGTGAACTTCAAGGACGGCGCGCTCGTGAAGCAGGGCGACACGCTGTTCGTGATCGATCCGCGTCCGTACGCGGCCGAAGTCGATCGCGCGCAAGCGCAGCTCGCGGCCGCGCAGGCACGCACCGGCTACACGCAAAGCGACTGGGAACGCGCGCAACGGCTGATCGTCGACAACGCGATCGCCAAACGCGACTACGACGAGAAGCAGAACGCCGCGCGCGAGGCGAGCGCGAACCTGAAGGCCGCGCAAGCCGCGCTGGAAACCGCGCGCATCAATCTTGGCTACACGAAGATCGTCGCGCCGGTGTCGGGCCGCGTGTCGCGCGCGGAGATCACGGTCGGCAACGTGGTGTCGGCGGGCGCCAGTTCGGTGCCGCTGACGACGCTCGTGTCGGTGTCGCCGATCTACGCGTCGTTCGACGCGGACGAGCAGACCTACCTGCAATACCTGAGCCGCGCGAAGGACGGCAGCAAGGTGCCGGTCGAACTCGGTCTCGCCGATGAATCCGGCTACTCGCGCAGCGGCACGATCGAGTCGGTCGACAACCGGCTCGACACGTCGTCGGGCACTATCCGCGTGCGCGCGAAGTTCGACAACGCGGACGGCGCGCTGATTCCGGGCCTCTACGCGCGCGTCAAGGTGGGGGGCAGCGCACCGCATCCGGCGCTGTTGATCGACGATGCCGCGGTCGGCACCGACCAGGACAAGAAGTTCGTGCTGGTCGTCGATCAGGGCAACCACGTCGTTTATCGCGGGATCACGACGGGTTCGATGCAAGGCAATCTGCGCGTCGTCAAGGACGGCTTGAAGCCGGGCGATCGGATCGTCGTCAACGGCGTTCAGCGTGTGCGTCCCGGCGATACGGTCCGCGCGCACATGGTGCCGATGACGACCGACGACGACCCGAACAGCGCAGCGCTCGCGCAGTCGCGTGCCAAGGCCGAGGCCGGCGCGAAAGGCAATTCGTGAGCCGCATGCTCCAACGCGCATGCTCCAACGTTAAGAGCTTCCAATGAACATATCCAAATTCTTCATCGATCGCCCGATCTTCGCAGGCGTGCTATCGGTATTGATCCTGCTCGGGGGTATCATCTCGCTGTTCAAGCTGCCCATTTCCGAGTATCCGGAAGTGGTGCCGCCTTCGGTGGTGGTGCACGCGCAGTATCCGGGCGCGAATCCGAAGGTGATCGCCGAAGCGGTCGCCGCGCCGCTCGAAGAGCAGATCAATGGTGTCGAGAACATGTTGTACATGCAGTCGCAGGCGAATAGCGACGGCAATCTGACGCTGACCGTCACGTTCAAGCTCGGCACCAATCCCGACCTCGCGACGCAGCTCGTGCAGAACCGCGTCAATCAGGCGCTGCCGCGTCTGCCGGATGACGTGCAGCGGCTCGGCGTGACGACGATCAAGAGTTCGCCGACGCTGACGATGGTCGTGCACCTGATCTCGCCGAACGATCGCTACGACATGACGTATCTGCGCAATTACGCGCTGCTCAACGTGAAGGATCGGCTCGCGCGGATTCAGGGCGTCGGCGAAGTGCAGCTGTGGGGTTCGGGCGATTACGCAATGCGTATCTGGCTCGATCCGCAGAAAGTCGCGCAACGCGGTCTCACGGCGACCGAAGTCGTCAACGCGATCCGCGAGCAGAACATCCAGGTCGCGGCCGGTGTGATCGGTGCGTCGCCGTCGGTGCCGGGCACGCAATTGCAGTTGTCGGTGAATGCGCGCGGCCGTTTGAAGACCGAGGGCGAATTCGGCGACATCATCGTGAAGACCGCGCCCGACGGCGGCGTGACCTATCTGCGCGATATCGCTCGCATCGAGCTCGCGGCGTCGGAATATGGCCTGCGTTCGCTGCTCGACAACAAGCCCGCGGTTGCGCTTGCGATCAATCAGGCGCCGGGTGCGAACTCGCTCGCGATTTCAGAGCAGGTGCGCGCGGCGATGAAGGAACTCGCCGAAGACATGCCGGCCGGCGTCGAATACCGGATCGTCTACGACCCGACGCAGTTCGTGCGTTCGAGTATCGAGGCGGTGATCCATACACTGCTCGAAGCGATCGCGCTGGTCGTGATCGTCGTGATCGTGTTCCTGCAGACGTGGCGCGCGTCGATCATTCCGTTGATCGCGGTGCCGGTGTCGATCGTCGGTACGTTCTCGCTGCTGCTTGCGTTCGGCTTCTCGATCAACGCGTTGTCGCTGTTCGGCATGGTGCTCGCGATCGGTATCGTGGTCGACGATGCGATCGTCGTGGTGGAGAACGTCGAGCGCAACATCGAAAGCGGGCTCAGTGCGCGCGAGGCGACCTACAAGGCGATGCGCGAAGTGAGCGGGCCGATCATCGCGATTGCGCTGACGCTCGTCGCCGTGTTCGTGCCGCTCGCGTTCATGACGGGTCTCACGGGCCAGTTCTACAAGCAGTTCGCGATGACCATCGCGATCTCGACGGTGATCTCGGCGTTCAATTCGCTGACGCTGTCGCCGGCGTTGTCCGCGCTACTGCTGCGCAGCCACGGCGAGAAGGAAGACTGGCTGACGCGTGTGATGAACCGTGTGCTCGGCGGCTTCTTCAAGCGTTTCAACAAGGTCTTTCATCGCGGTTCGGAAGCCTACGGCCGTGGTGTGACCGGCGTGCTGCGTCGCAAGGGCGCGATGCTCGCGGTGTACGCGATCCTCATCGGTGCAACCGTATTGGTGGCGCGGATCGTGCCGGGCGGCTTCGTGCCCGCGCAGGACAAGGAGTATCTGATCGCGTTCGCGCAGTTGCCGAACGGTGCGTCGCTCGATCGCACGGAAAAGGTGATCCGCGATATGAGCGCGATCGCGCTGAAGCAGCCGGGCGTCGAAAGCGCGGTGGCCTTCCCTGGTCTGTCGGTGAATGGATTCACGAATAGTTCGAGCGCGGGCATCGTGTTCGTCACGCTGAAGCCGTTCAAGGAGCGCGGCGACAAGAAGCTGTCGGCAGGCGCCATCGCCGGTGCGCTGAACCAGCAGTACGGTGCGATCAAGGACTCGTTCGTCGCGGTGTTCCCGCCGCCGCCGGTGCTCGGGCTCGGCACACTCGGCGGCTTCAAGATGCAACTCGAGGATCACGGCGCGGTCGGTTACGCGGAACTCAACAAGGCTGCCGAAGCATTCGTGAAGCGCGCGGCGCAAACGCCCGAACTTGGGCCGACCTTCTCCAGCTATCAGATCAACGTGCCGCAGCTGAACGTCGATCTCGATCGCGTGAAGGCGAAGCAGCTCGGCGTGCCGGTCACGGACGTGTTCGACACGATGCAGATCTATCTGGGCTCGCTGTACGTGAACGACTTCAATCGCTTCGGCCGTGTGTATCAGGTGCGCGTGCAGGCGGATGCGCCGTTCCGTCAACGCGCCGACGACATCCTGCAACTGAAGACGCGCAACGCAGCGGGCGAGATGGTGCCGTTGTCGTCGCTCGTCACGGTGACGCCGACGTACGGGCCGGAGATGGTGGTGCGCTACAACGGCTACACGGCGGCCGACATCAACGGCGGCCCGGCGCCCGGCTTTTCGTCGGGACAGGCGCAGGCCGCGGCCGAACGCGTGGCCGCCGAGGTGCTGCCGCGCGGCGTGAAGCTCGAGTGGACCGACCTCACGTATCAGCAGATCCTCGCCGGCAATGCGGGCATGTGGGTGTTCCCGATCAGCGTGCTGCTCGTGTTCCTCGTGCTCGCCGCGCTGTACGAAAGCCTGACGCTGCCGCTCGCCGTGATCCTGATCGTGCCGATGAGCGTGCTGTCCGCGCTGACCGGCGTGTGGCTCACCGGTGGCGACAACAACATCTTCACGCAGATCGGTTTGATGGTACTGGTGGGCTTGTCCGCGAAGAACGCGATCCTGATCGTCGAGTTTGCGCGTGAGCTCGAACACGACGGACGCAGTCCGCTGCAGGCCGCGATCGAAGCGAGCCGTCTGCGTCTACGGCCGATTCTGATGACGTCGATCGCCTTCATCATGGGCGTGGTGCCGCTGGTGTTGTCGAGCGGCGCGGGTTCGGAGATGCGTCACGCGATGGGCGTCGCGGTGTTCTTCGGCATGCTCGGCGTCACGCTGTTCGGCCTGATGCTGACGCCGGTGTTCTATGTGGTGCTGCGTTCGCTCGCGGGCGGGACGATTCACGTGGCGCAGAAGGATGCGCCGCGCTACGGCGCGCCCGTTACGGACGCCTGAGGAGAAAACAACAATGAAACGCTTTGAATCTCGCTTTGACTCTTTGCGCGGATGGGGCCGCGCGGCCGCGAGCGGTTTGCTGATCGCGCTGCTGGCCGCTTGTTCGGTCGAGCCCACGTACAAGCGGCCCGACGTCGATACGCCGGCGGCGTTCAAGGAAGCGCCCGCGATGGCGACGTCGGCTGCGGCGGCGTCGGGCGTGGCGGCCGGTTCGGCCGCGTCGGCGCAAAACACCGGCACGTGGAAGCCGGCCCAGCCCGCCGACGACGCCCTGCGTGGCGAATGGTGGAAGGTGTTCGGCGACCCGCAGCTCAACGCGCTCGAAGAGCAGGCCGCCGCCGCGAACCAGGACCTGAAGGCCGCAGCCGCGCGCGTGCAGCAGGCGCGCGCGGTCACGCAGGCGGCGAAGTCCGATTGGTTCCCGAAGCTCGACGCGGGCTTCGGCCCGACCCGGGAGCGTGCGTCGGCGGCGTCGCAGTTCCTGCCGGACAGCGCGGGCGGCACGACCGGCACGATCTGGCGTGCGCAGGTCGGCGCGTCGTATGAGGCGGATCTGTTCGGGCGGGTCAGCTCGAACGTGAACGCGTCGCGCTCGGACGAGCAGCAGAGCGAAGCGCTGTTTCGCTCGGTGCAGCTGTCGTTGCAGGCCGACGTCGCGCAGAACTACTTCCAGTTGCGCGAGCTCGACACCGACCAGGATCTGTATCGCCGCACCGTCGCGTTGCGCGAGGACACGCTGAAGCTCGTCGAGCGGCGCTTCAAGGAAGGCGATATCAGCGAGCTGGATCTGTCGCGCTCGCGTAACGAGCTCGCGAGCGCGCGTGCCGATGCGGTCGGCGTCGCGCGGCAACGGGCGGCCTCGGAGCATAGCCTCGCGATTCTGCTCGGC
Organism: Paraburkholderia lebeckiae; assembly: GCF_014201005.1. Classification (NCBI taxonomy): domain Bacteria; kingdom Pseudomonadati; phylum Pseudomonadota; class Betaproteobacteria; order Burkholderiales; family Burkholderiaceae; genus Paraburkholderia; species Paraburkholderia lebeckiae. The sequence goes on from NZ_JACHDK010000008.1 coordinate 204,993, forward strand.
AAGCCGCCCGCGGATTTCTCGTTCGCGGAAGAACCGCTCGCGCCGGTGGCGGTGCGCGTGCCGCCGGGTTTGCCGTCGGCGCTGCTCGAACGCAGGCCGGACATCGCGGCAGCCGAACGCGCGATGCAGGCAGCGAATGCGCGCGTCGGGCTCGCGAAGTCGGCGTTCTTCCCGAAGCTCGACATCACGGGCGCGTTCGGCTTTGAATCGGCGACGCTCGGCGATCTGTTCATGTGGTCGAGCCGGGCGTTCATCCTCGGTCCGCTCGCGGGTACCGCGCTGACGGTGCCGATCTTCGACGGGGGCCGCCGCAAGGCCAATCTCGCGCAGGCGCGTTCGAAGTACGACGAGGACGTCGCGCAATATCGCCAGCAGGTGCTCGTGGCGTTCCGTGAAGTCGAGGACAATCTTGCCGATCTGCGCTTGCTCGACGATCAGATGCGCGAGCAGAACGACGCGGTCGATGCGTCGCAGCGCGCCGCGCATCTGTCGCGCACGCAGTACACGGAGGGCGCGGTCAGCTATCTCGACGTGATCGATGGCGAGCGGCAGGTGCTGCAGTCGCAATTGCAGGCGAGCCATCTGGCGGGCACGCAGGCGGTCGCGACCGTGAATCTGATTCGCGCGCTCGGTGGCGGGTGGGGCGATGTGACGGCGGGAGATACGGCGGTCGGGGCGGCGCCGGTGCCGGTTGGTGCTTCCGGCGGCGCGGCGGCTTCGCTGGCTGCGGCTTCCGGCTCCGCGGCCGGATCCGCATCGGTTTCAGCGCAGCAGCAGGTGGCGAAGCGCTGAATTCCTGACCCTGTTGGCAAGCGCTTCATCAACCTCGTCAACGACGCTTGGCATTATCGGCGCGACGGTGATGCCGCATAACCTGTATCTGCACTCGTCGATCGTCCGGACCCGCGCGGTGAAGCGCGATCCGGCCAGCATCCGCTCGGCGATCGGCATGTCACGCATCGACACGATCGCATCGCTCGTGATCGCGGCCCTGATCGACATGGCGATCCTGATTCTCGCGGCCGCCGCGTTTTACGCGACGGGCCACGACCAGGTCACGCAGATCGAGGACGCCTACCGGCTGCTAGCGCCGATCGTCGGCACCGGCTTCGCCGCCTTCCTGTTCGCGATCACGCTGCTCGCGTCGGGACAAAGCTCGACATTCACCGGCGCGGTGGCGAGGCAGGTCATCATGGAAGGCTTCCTGAAAATGAAGATTCCGTGCTGGCAGCGGCGCTTCATCACGCGAGCGCTCGCGCTGATCCCGGCGCTGATCGGTGTGCGGATGCTCGGCAATGGCGCGGTTGGGTATTCGGCACGCCGGTTTGCCCGGCGCGAAGGCGAAAAAAAATCCGCGCAGTTCAATCACTGCGCGGAATCATGTGAGCTTCGGTTTGAATCGGGTCGAGCGCGTCTCGCGACGGCGAATCGATCGGTCAAGCGGCCTGCGCAACCTGCGCCGCATCGAGCGCTTCGCGGCGCGCGGCTGCTGCCTTCTTCGTCTTGCCGGCACGCGACGGCGGCTGGCAGGCGCCGCACACGACGTTGTGCTGCAGGTCGTGCTTGTGCGCGACGAACTTGCCGGTACAGCGGCAGCATCTGGTCAACTGCAGGATGTCGGCGTCGAAGAAACGCACGAGCGTCCACGCGCGCGTCAGATCGAGCACCGGCTCGGTTTCGCTGTGCTGACAGTGTTCGAGATACAGCCGATAGCCCTTGGTCAGCGCATCCAGATGCGAGCAGCGCGCTTCGTTCTTGAGGAACAGGTACGTGTTGTAGAACAGCGACGCGTGAATGTTCGCGAGCCACGTCATGTACCAGTCTGCCGAGAACGGCAGCATGCCCTTGGGCGGCGATACGCCCTTGACCTCGCGATACAGGCGGATCATACGGTCGCGCGACAGCGTCAACTCGCTCTCGAGCACCTGCATGCGGGCGCCGAGCTCGATCAGTGCGATCGCGCGAAATACTTCCTGTGCATCTTCGGTCAGGCTTCGCTTGAGCATTGCAGTCACCTCGATCAGGCAAATTGCTCGGCGGGCTGGCCTGCAAGCAGGATCGCCGTGTGAGTCGGTGCAACTGCGGTGTGCTTCGTCGTTTGCGTCAACGCCGACAGCATCGCATGGTCGTTGAAGCGGAAGAAGCACAAAAGCTGGTCGGAAGCGGCCAGCTTGACGATTTGCGCGAGCGACAGCCCGGCAAGCAAGTCAGCCAGTTCCGACGACAGTCCCAGGCGGAACATTCCGACCGGTTTGTCCTCGCGCAACATGCGTTGCGCGAGCATGATGTAAGACAAGTTGATCTCGCGGATTGAATCCAGCGTCTCGCTGCTACGGTCCATTTTCTCTGTTTCCGAAGCCCCGAATTACTATGTCGGCTTTGTGCCGTTATGTCTTTTCTGCCTCGCCGGTAACGTGGCCGCCGGCTACATGTTGCTGCCCGCTACAGACAGCGAACATTTGATACAAGACGTTACATTTCGTAACAGCTCGGGACGAATTGTATGAAGGCTAAAACCAGAAATCAATCCTTTCTCAAAAAAATATCTCAAAAAACTACATCATTTTTCGGTAAGTTTTTCACGCCATTGTAATGAATGATGCCAGGTGAATTTATAGCGTTTCGAGACTGGCCTCTAATCCATGAAAACCATTACTGGTTGGGCATCCTGCGCAATTGTCAGAGGCGCGCGTCCGCACCGCGCGGCGCTCGGTAAATTTGTTTTGGATTAGGAAGGAAACAGAAAGCGATGGAATTGACGGTAATAAATACTCATGTTCGGCGGCGCATGAGGGACGGATGGAGCCTGTAACGGTATGAAGCGTCCCCCGTTACAAACTTCGCAAACAGGGCCGGATTTGTAACGGCTCGATGAGGACGGGCAGCCGGTCTGGCGCACTCGTTCGACCGCGAGACCGAACAGCGGTCGCAGACGCGTACCGATCAGGTTGCGGACGGAGGCTGCGAGAAGCCAGTGCCGTGCAGGCTGTCTGACACGATGTCGGTGCAATAGGCGACGACATTACAACGTTGACGAGGCGCAGGAAATGGCCGCAAGGAGGCGTTGTCAATAATTCCCGGGGAGCTACGCGAGGAATCGCGCCATCAGATCCTCGTCATGGAACACCCCGTCGACGTTCAAGGCGCCGACTTCGCACCCATATTTGCGAAAGCCGAGCGATTCATACAGCCTGCGCGCCGCGTAGTTGCGGCTACCCACGGTTAGCTGCACCTGTCGCAAACCGTCGACGCGCGCCGCGCGCGTCAGCAACTCGCCGAGCAGCGCGCGCCCGACCCCACGACCAGCCGCTTCCTGTGCGACATACATGCCGACCACGTTCGCCTTGTGCCGCTCCTTGTGGGCTTTATTGCGCAGCAGACCGACGACGCCGATCAGCGGAGCGTCGGCCGACGCATACGCGCCAAGCAGAAACGTGCCTTCCGTCTCCGAGCCCTGCAGTGTCGCGTCGTGCTGCCCGGCGCCTTTCGCCAGCGCTTCGTCGTGGCTTTGTCCGAACGAAGCGGGGTGCGCCTTCAGCCCGCGCAGACGAAGCTGGAAATAGGCGTCCCGGTCGGCGGGTCCGAGTTGGCGGATCAGCAGGGTGTCGGCGTTGATGGACATCTCACTTATTCGTGGTGAGTAGAGTGGAGGTACGCGAGCGGCTAGCCGCGCTGGTGTTCGGCAAATTCGCGCAGCGCCGACGCGGTTTGCCGATCCGCTGGAAAGAACGCCTCGATGGCGAGTTCCGACAGCGTAACGTCCACGGGCGTGCCGAACACCGTGGTGGTGCTGAAAAACGACAGCACGCCAAGCGGCGTACGCAGCCGCAATGGCACGGCGATCTGGTTGAGGACTGCATTGTCCAGCGTCGAGGCGTCTGCATCCGGCGGCGCGGGGTAGCCGGCCAGTTCGTCGCGCAGTGCGCTCAGCGTGTCGTCGCCGCTGACGTCGATCTGCCGTTGCAGGCGGGCCAGCACATGCTCGCGCCACGCATGCCAGTTGACGATCGACGCCGCAATGCCTTGTGGATGCAGACTCAGGCGCAATGCGTTGACCGGTGGCTTCAACAGTTCGGGACTCGCGCCGCTCAGCAACGGCGCAATCGCATTGTTGGTCGCGACGATGGTCCAGTGCCGGTCGATCGCGAGGGCCGGGTAGGGCTCATGTCCTTTGAGCACCAGTTCGACGGCTTCGCGCGCGGCGGCGAGCTGCGGGTCGGAGAGGGGACGTTCGCGAAACAGCGGCGCGTAACCGGCCGCGACGAGCAGAGCATTGCGCGCGCGCAACGGCACGTCGAGGCGCTCGGCGAGATGCATGACCATTTCCCGGCTCGGTAGCGCGCGCCCCGATTCGACAAAGCTCAGATGGCGGGTCGAAATGTCAGCCTCCGTGGCGAGCAGCAACTGACTCATGCGCCGCCGCTGCCGCCATTCGCGGAGAAGTTCGCCGACCGCCCGAGTGCCGATCGGCGCGGATGAAGGAGCCCCTTGTGCAATAGAAAGTGTGTTCATGCCACCGATCATAGTCAAAGCATGCAAACAATCGATTACCTGAGAGGTAAGGCCCCGCCAATTTCTGTCAACGAGATGCGTGCCCGGCTCAGGCGGCAGCCAGGCGCAACGGCACGGCGGTGAATTTGACGCCGATCGCACTGGCCAGTTTCAGGACCGTGTCCATGCGTGGCTTGGAGCCGGGCGCGAGTGTCTTGTAGAGGCTTTCGCGGCCCAGGCCCGCTGCCGCGGCGATCTTCGTGATGCCGCGCGCCTTGGCGATATCCGCGATGGCGGCGAGCAGCAGATCGGAGTCGCCTTCGTCGAGGGCGGCGTTCAGATAGGCCGCGACCATTTCGTCGTTGTCGAGGTACTTCGATGCATCGAAGCGTGCCGTTTTGATCTTGCTCATGACCGTTCCTTTCTGATGGTTGTCCACATTGCTCCGGCATGCCTGATATCCGCCTGCTGCGTGGACTTGTTACCCCCGCAGAGCAGCAGATACATCATGCGTTCCTCGCGCGCGTAGTAGACCCGGTAACCCGGCCCGCAATCGATGCGCATCTCGAACACGCCGCTTTCCAGCAACTTCGCGTCGCCGAAAAGCCCGCGTTCCGCGCGGCGGATCCGCACGAGAATTTGCGCCTTCGCCTTGAGGTCGGTGAGGCCGTGAAGCCAACGGTCGAACTCTTCGGTGCAGTTGATCGTGTACACGCGCGGTGTTTCGATCTGCGGATGATTGTATCTCTTAGGATACGGTCGTGCAAGCGAGAAAAGCGTCTCGACAAAGCGGTCCAAGTGATCCTCCTGTTCATTGCATTGCCCGCCTCGCGATGTCGTCGGCGGGCTTCGATGAGTCACTTGAGGTTAGCGGTGCGAAGGTCTTTTGACGACTCGGCCGAATGACCTATTTGGCGAAGGCTGCATCCGCTTGATTACCTCTCACGTAATCGAGTGGGCCGGAAACGCCCGCCCCAGCTAGAGCGTCTGGAATTCGTCTGGAATTCGTCTGGAATTTTTAGCCGGCCAGCTTCACCTCGACCCATTCGGCGCCCCGCACGTCTCGGTACATCGCGGTCATGCTGGCGCTCTTGTGTCCGAGGATCGCCTGCGCGAAATCGGGACCGTATTGCTCGGTATAGAGTCGCGCGGCGAGACTGCGCAGCTCGTGGAAGGTGGCCGGCATCTTGCCTTCCTCCCACGCAATTTCGGCCGCGTCTCGAGCACGCGCGAACGCCCGAGTCAGCGAGTTGACCTCTAGCGCGTCGCCGGGCTTGCGGTGTCCGTGTCGCCTCACGTGATGGAGCATGGACTTCGATATGACGGCGTCGCGGCACCGCTTGATCACATCCTCGAGCGATAGTCCGAGCGCGTCGATGCGGACGCCGACGGGAATGCGTAGCTTGACCCCGGTCTTCCTCTGGGTCACAAACAGGAACCCGTCTTTCACGTCCGAAAACAGCATTGGGGCGACATCCTCGCGGCGCTGCGCGGTCAGCAACGCGAGTTCCATGCTGCGGGCTGCCCAGGGGACGTCCTCAAGTGCGACGGCGTAGATTTCCCGGAACTGATCCAGCGTCAGGCGGGAGCGCTCGACCTCGAGGTCTGGAGCGCGAGTAACGGTGACAGGGTTCTTCCCGGTTTCAATCAGGCCGCGCGTCTCTGCCTCGCGCATCATGTCCGCGAGCGTCTTTCGAATCAGCGCGGCCATTGAGGCGCCACGGGTTGTGATGGCGCCCCGGATGAAATCGGATACCTCTTCTGTCTTGATCTCTCGGAGGTGCTTGCCGGCGAACGGCGCGGTGCGCACTGCCCGAATGCCCGCTTTCACCGTTTTGATCGTCGCCGGCGTTCCCTTGCGTGTGTCGATGTAGATCTGCTCGTATTCAGTGGCCCACACGTCTAGCGTTCTGCCTGCAGGCTCCAATATCTTCTGCGCGAGCGACATGTTCCCGCGACGCTTCTCAACCGCGAGGTTTGCGGCGCGCGCCTCGGCAAACGCGCGCGCCTGGTCGTGGCCGAGACCATAGTCCTGCTTTGTGTCGGGGTCGCGCCAGTAAAAGTACCCGGCGCCGTTCTGGTTCAGATGGTTCGGCCAGTTGCGCCGCTTTGCCTCGCGCCTCCTAGCCGCCATTGCCGAGCCTCCGCGACATCTCGCCGGCGTCATCACAGTAGACAGCGTTCGGCTCGACGAAATAACGGCCACCGCACTTGATAGGTTGCGGGACGATGCGGCCATTGCGTCGCCAGTTGAGCAGCGTGTTTCGGTGAGGCTTGGCGTCACCAAACATGCGCTCTGCCCACGCTTCCAGCGTCATCAATTTCGGCAATTCGATCACCTTCATTTCACACCCCAGTGTTTGCGCGTGGTTTCGATCATTCGTTGTGCTGCTTCGGTCATTCCGACGACGACCCCGCAAAGTGCTCAAGCTGTTCCGGCGTCAGCAGCGGGTAATCGTTGGCATCACCTTTCAGGTTGATGGTGATCGGCCCGTGTCGCCCGTCGCCAGTCATCGTGCCGGCAAGTTCTCGACGCTCCGAGTCGTTCAGGTTCCGCCACTTGGCAATCCGGTAGTAGCCGACGAGCAGGCCTCGCGGCGAACCTCTTTGCGTGGTGCCGACTGCAATGCCTCGCGCATCGCACCATTCCTCTGCGGCGCGAGTTGCTTCGAACTCGCCGGTCTGGTCAAAAGTGATTTTCATCACCCCTCCTGGGTCGGTTGTTGAGACAGGGCGCGGATAGCAGCCGCGCATTTGTCCGCACCGTCCGATTCGCCCTGCACCTGCGGGTCAGCACGTCCCGCTTCCCGGCCTGTGTAGGGCGCTCGTCCCTTGTAGAGGATCCAGCAATCACCAGCTATCTCGCCGCACACCTTCGCGGCTTCCTCCAGGGCGTTATCTCGAAGCCCTGCGATATACCGCACAAGCTCATCCCTCTCGCGCTCTCCGTTATCTCCGCAAGCCGCGCGGATCTCACATAGCAGCGTGAAAAGGTCGGATTCGTCGGGGTCAGCCGGCTGAGCATCGGCGCCTGGTGCTTTAGGCAGTGGCATCCAGTGCATGTGCATCGGCCCGGATAGGTGCCGATGGTCATAGCAGGCTACCCACTTGTCGAGCAGCGTATTGAAGTGGGCGATCTCATATGAGCAGCCTGTGTACACAAGCACTGCCGTCTCCTTCGGCGCCGTCCCAATCGGTTGCCACGCATCCCTGATCTGCGCTCCATCCTCTAGACGTCCTGCTATGTGAAGCAGTCCATCTACCAGTTTCACATCGATGATTTCCATCTGTTCGATCCTGTCTGCAATCTCGCAAGTGATCCTGACCTGTGCTCCATCCAGGGGTGGGGTGGCGTAGAGAGCGATCGGGTCTTTCAGGCCAGCCGGAGACGGAAACATCATGGCCGCGTTCATCAACTGACCTTGCCAACCGAAAACGGTGTCGCGCCGACAGTACGCAACCGCCTGCACAGCCTCAGACGGTGTTGGGGTGGGGTCATCGGACAGAATCGCTTCGAGTGTTGCGTCGTCGGTGTCATATCCGATGCCGGTCGGATTCTCTGCTGCCGTCACCCCGCCTACGGCTTCGCGCGCGTCGGGGGATGGGGGAGTGGCGACTTGCGCCAGCGTCGCCTCGATCGCCATTTCTGCTGCGTTGTAGAAGGTCGCGCCGGGAATTAGAGTGCAGTCGGCGTGAACGATCCGCGCGATTTGCTTACGCTGCTCAGCAGTTAGCGACTCATTCTGATTTTGCATATTCGGCCCCATTGACCAGGATGATTTCATTGACAAAGCCGCGCAGCGCGTCGAGACGTGGATTGCCGAGGTTGTACTTTTTCGCCACCTCGCAAATCTTCTCGGTGCTGATCGAGATCGGGGTCGGATGCACAGTCGCCTGAGCGCTTGCAGCGGCGCGGGCTTGCCAGCCTTCCCATACACCCTGCATCTTCGTGTCACGGTACGCTGCGAGCCCTTCGTCAAGGGCGGTGGCATGGCTCAAGTGGGGGAACGTAGCTTCGCACGCCGCGCGTTCGTCGCTCATCGCTTGCGCGCTTTGGGATGGGGTTGTGTTCATGAGCGCTCCTTTATTTCTGCGACAAAGCGATCGACCGTCACGCAGAGCGAAACACCATCGCGGATGGAACGGTCGATGAAACCTTGCACGACACGTTCGGTCTGTTGGCGCTTCGAAGGTTGTTGAATCCAGCCTCGGGCATATGCGCTGCGTGCCCACATCGGCCAGCCAAGACGCTCCAAGCGCTTGTGAAGCAATGGCATGCCCATCGATGCAGCGCGACGCCCCATAGCCTCAAATGCGCGCTTCCCAGCGAGTGGTTTGCCGCTCATGAGCGCTCCTTTGCGCGGGCGTCGATAGCATCGCGCTTTTCGGAGCTGGCCTGTGGAGCGGCGGATTGCTCGGCGAGAAGGGTGCGGGCAGCGCTAACTATGCGTTGTCCTTCCTCATTCAAGCGCAATCCTCCACCTTGCGAGTTGCGTGCCTCGACTACTTCGAGAAGGCCGGCCATAGCCGATCGCCACGTCAGCCCTGCTTGCGGTGCTGCCGTGTGGCCTGTTCGCTTGGCCCAGTCACGAACAGTTTGCTTGCGCCGCTCAACTTCTTCCTCGGTCAGCGGGGCGTAACCCCCGCCCGTCGCCGTGGCTTGCGTGGATACGGCGCAGGTATCGCTCATGGCTCTGTGGGCTCGCTCAATGATTGCCCGCAGACGGTCTGCAAGTCGGTCCTTGCTCATACCGTCCGACTCATCCGGGCAGTAGGCGGCGATATAGGCCATCTGACTACGCAACGCTTCAAACGCCTCCCGCTCGTCGCTAACAGTCGCGGCAGAGCGAGGGGCAGCAGCGATCATCGCGAGTACGTCGGCCTTCACCTCGCACCACGTAACATCATCAGGGCCGAATCCGCGCTTGCTCCAATCCTTAAACCGGCGATACAGGCTCGTCACGATAGTGTCTGCGTTCGCGTGGTCAGGCACGAGCGTCCACCCTTCCGGCACAGTCGCGGCAGAGCGAGGGAGAGGGGCGGCGGTGGCGAGAGCGGCGCGCGCGTATTCCATAGCGAAGTGCTCCAGAACCACTTGCGCGGCGGATTCGTTTTCGCAGCGACGGATTCGACGCATCACATGCGACACGTTCGACGGCATTTGCGGGAGACCACCCGCTTCGGGTTGGTTGGTTGTCATGTCAGGGGTCAGCCTTTGATGCGATGGACGAAGCCGGTCGTGGTCGGCTGGATGGCGCCTTTGCTCTCAGCCTTGAGCAGGCGGCTCGGATCGTTGTTCAGCGGCGAGATGAACAGCGAATCGCTGTCCGCGCCGGTCGCCTTGATGTAATCGACTTCGACCTTTGCGCTGTCGACCAGCACGCCGGCCACCTGGGCAACGGCGCGCGCACGGTCGACATCCATCGGGTTATCGCGGTTGCGCAGAGCCGCGAGGGTTTCCATAAGGTGTTCGCGCATATCGGTGATCGTGCTCATGACTGTTGCTCCTGTGCCTCGCGGGTAATACGGTTGACCTGTCGGGTGATCGCGCCTTTCAACTGAACCAGCCTCGCCAGTTCCGGGTCACGCGACCGGGGATGATTCCGCTGCGCCAGTTCGCCGCGGCTTACGAGCTCGATTGCGTCGAGCGTGATCTTTTCGAGTTCGGCTGATCGGCGCCCGGGAAGGAAGCAGACGACGAAGCCGCGCGGCACCGGGCCGTTGGCCGCTTCCCATACCAGGCGATGCACGCCGACCCAACGGCGCGCCGGCACCGGGTGGTCGTCTGTCACCTTCCGCTCGAGATAGCCGTCCTTGCTCAGCCGCAACGTGCCGATCGGCTGATAGTTGTGCTGGGCGGCGCCGCGCATCTCGCCTTTCTTGAACTGCGTCCGCACCGTGTTCGGATGCTTCCCGCTGATGCCCTTGGTACCCTTGTTCCACGTCACGTGACCGGCCGTGAACTGGGTCGCCGCCATGCGTGGGTCACCGCGCCCGCGCTGAATACGTCCGGACCGGTCTGATTCCATGAAGGCGGCTGACTTGTGCAGACCCAACTCAGCAGCCTTTGCGTAGACCCGAGCTTCAGAGCAGCCGAATTCGGCTGCCAGATCAGCGGTCGTCCTTTCCGGATACTCGCGATTCATCTTCTCGACCTCCGCGGCCGTCCAGAAGCGGCGCTGCGGCGTCGTGGATCCCACCTTGCGCTTCGTCATCTCTGCTATCTCGAAGGGTCGGTTTATCTGGGTGGCGAATAACCGCCATTTATTCGTGTGGCAAATATCCCGGCGCGGTTACGGGTCGGCCTGCATTACCCGCTTCCGGATGGTCATAGCCGTAGCCTGGGAGCAACCAAGAAACTTGCGGATCTCGGCGACGGTTGCGCGAAGCGTCCCGCCGGCGATGGCAGTCGCGACGCGGGTAACGTCGTCTGCCGGGTCGCCCGCGACCAACTCAAGCGGCGCACTCGCGTTACTGACTGTTGTTACTACCGTGACTGGCTCGGCGTTACTGGCCTGCTGGACGGGCGTTACCGCAATTTCAGTAACGGCGGCCGGGACCAAGGCGAGCAGCCAGGCGAAGCAGGCGACAGCCTCAAGCACGGCCGCGAAGGCGAGGCCTGCAATCAGGTCGGCGCGCGGGGCGGATAGGCCGAACGCCGTCAGCGCACCGGTTACCGGATCCGCGAGCGCTGCGTCGCGTGCCGCGTCGGCGCGGTCGCGAGCAGCCTCTGCCCGCTTCGCTTCGGCGATCTCGATGTCGAGCGCGTCGAGTCGAGCAGTGAGGCCCGTGCGTTCGATCCGGATGCCGGCGCACTGGTTACTACAGCGCTTCTCGGTCACGCGAGCCAGTCGCGCTACTACGCCGGCGCGGTCGGCGGCGATCGCCGTCAGGTCGCGCCCAGCCGTAACGACTGCCTGTACTGCCGCGGCGCGCAGCTCTCCTGCATGCTTCTGCGCCATCAAAAAGAAGACTGCATGCCCGTAGCAGGTAGCCGCCATGCAGCCAATCCAAAGCACGGCGCCGACGATCCGAATGCGCCAACCATGCGAACGGATCAGAGCCGGCAGGAGATGCGCTGCGACAACCAGCACGACTCCGACGGCGATCCACAGAACGCGTTCCGCGAACAGTCCACCTCGCTGCCAGCCGGCCATGACCGACAGACACGCGGCAGTAGCGGTCGCCGAGACTGCGAGTAATGCCGGTTGAGTTCTCATTGGCATGGCGTTATTTCTTCTTTCGTTCCTGGATTACTGCCATCACGATTCCCACCGCTGCAGCGCCGACTATGGCGAGAGCGAACCATTCGTTGCCGGTCACGCGCTACGCCTCAACATGAAGCCGAAGGTTGTCTAGCGCATCCGACAGCCGGTCGACAGAAACCCGCGAGAGAGTCGTTTTCGCGGTAGCCGCGTCGAGCGAGTCTTTCCACGCGCGAACCGTTTGTACCCCCCCCTGAACGATGTGAGGCGGGAGCTTGCTTGCGAGCTTTTCAATCTCGACGCGCAGCTCAGCCTTGCGCGTTTCGCGCTTCGCTTTTGCAGCTTCTGCGCGGGCCTGCTTCTTTGCTGCACGTTCTTCATCGGTCATCGGGGTGCGGGGCATGTCGGCTCCTAGCTATGGCGTTCGGTTGTTAGGCTGCTTTGGCTTCGGCGCAGATCGCGACAATGCGATTCGGCTTGGCATCCCAGCCGCGCAGCTCGTTGGCAGTGAATTTGCCGGCCTTCGACTGATCGCGGGTGTATCCGCAGAAGCCAGCGCAGTGATACATCTGGTGGTCGTCATGCCAGACGTTGAACAATTCGGGGTTGCCCGGGAAAAGCACATCGCGCAGTACGGCCGCACGCTCGAAATCCATCTTCTCGACGGCCGCCGAGAGCAGCTTCTCCAGTTTCTTGCGGCGGCGATCAGCGTTGCGCTTTACCCGCAAGTTCTGCGGACACTTCGTGAACAGGTGGAACGAGGCCTCATTGCGCACGTCGTATTTGCCGGTGACGACCCACCACATGTTGTTGATGTTGTAGTAGGCCGTGCCGGTCACGATGCGGCCGTGGTAGTCGGCGAACCAAACGCGCGATCCGTGCTCGATGACGCCGCCGTCGCCCGATTTGTTGTTGTATCCGCTGATCTCGTACTTCGTCAGGTCGCCCTTGAAGTGCGATGACTCCGCATAGGACTGCTGCACCCATTCAAGCGCCGTTACGCCATTCGGCCCGCGCTTGTCTCGCTTCGGCTGTTCGAAGACATAGCCCGTAAAGACGTTGCAAAGGTAATCGCGAATTCGGCGCCGCGTGCGTTCCATTTCAATGCGCATCAGGTACGGCATGAGCGCTTCCTGATTGAATTCGTATCGGCCGCCGTGATCTGGACGAGTCGGGGCGTTCACGTTCTGGAACATGTCGAACTCGATATGCCGGCCGCAGAGCTTCAGGTCTGCCTTGAGGGCGCCTTTGCGGGCAAATCGATTGTTGTTGCCGGTGAAGATGTACGTGTTCGGCTCGACGGTCCAACCTAGGCGGCGAAGTAACTGAACGATTCGCTTGAATACGTCATGCTTGAACTGGCGCTCCCATTCTTGAGCCGCATTCCAACCGCCAGCATCGCGCGCGTCCATGAGACTTTCTTCCCACACATGAAGGCTCGCGTCATGGAACACCACGCGGCCGGTTCTGTTGATGCGCCCTTTGGTAAGAGTCATGTCAGGTATCCAAAAAGAGGGGGCCAGTACAGCGCCCACAAAGACGCGGCCTTGGGAGCCGCCGGACCGAGAGTTATTCACCGACGCGCGGATAGTGCGCATCGCATTCGTGTTCGCCAAAGGCTTCGTCGTGAGCTCCGGTATCGCGGTTCATGCCACCAAGGATCAACCCCAGGCACAGACCCACCGTGAAAGCACAGAGGACTACTAACGTCGGCATCAAGAGTGTTTCCATCGGTGAGCCTTTACGGGATCAGGTATTACGCATGGAGACGCGGACTTGCTCGGTCTGCACGTCGTCCCACTTCTGAGCGATGCCCAGGATGAGAACGATCGCAGCGAAGGCAGCGCACATGCGCAGGCAGAACTTCACGTCGCGCATTACCATGCTCCCAACAGACGGCAGATACCTTCGACGATGAACGGCGCGGCAGCGAGGACTGCGAAGCAGAGAAGCGGGCGCTTCGTGGTGCGGCGAGCGTACTGCTCGAGCTCGGCATCGGTCATGCCGCCGTCGACGAAGTAGTCGATCTCATTGCGAGCGCGCGTTTCTTCGGTGAATTTCGGCGCTGGTACATGCAAAGTGCTCATGTCAGGATCCTCCCCAGCTCAGATCTCAAGCAAACAGGCTGATAGCGCTTTCGCCCCACCACGATTCAACGGCACGGCCGTCCGCCGACTTGTAGCGCATGAGGTAGGTGTTTTCGCCGGTGGAATATTCGGCACGACCGATGATTTCGCCGGCCTCGCCGCTTGCATCGATCTGCACGTTTGCGCCAATCTGGAATTTGAACGACATGTTGGTCTCTCTTCGGTTATCTCGGCGCGACCATCTTGCCGGCGGCGTAAGCCACCTGGATGCGCGCCTTTGGGCAGTGGGCCAGATCAGAGAGGGAGAGAACAACGACTGTGCGACCGAGTTGCGCGACGAAACGGCAATGGCCGTCGAGGCTTTTGGTTGCTGCACGGTGCATGGCTTTTCTGACGTTCATCTCTCACTCCGGTGATCTGGTGGTGTGTGAGATGCGCTCTAAGTACAAAGCACTGGCATGCAATGCTTTGAGCTTAGGGCGCTCCGCACGTCGGCGCTGTCATCCAGCGCTTGAGATGAATTCTACTTTAAGTAGAGTGAATGTCAACAACTAAAAGTAGAAAAGTTGTTTTTCGTTTGGCGGGGATTTAGACGTAATGTTCAGTCGCCACTGCGAGCGATCGTATCTTCGCAATTTACGATGATTGCTGCCGCCTGCCGGCGCAAGATGGCGTTCTGATAGCCGGAGATCTGTGCGATGCGATCGTCTTTGGCGATGGCAGCTCGAGCGCGCGCTATATCGGCTCGGCAGTTTGCGACTGCCTGACGCGCCTGATCGCGTGCATATTGCGGCGTCGCGCGATACGCCGCTTCGGATGCGGCTTGCGCAGCCGCCGCCATGCGCTGCTGTTCATGTTCGGCGGCGATCGTGGCCTTTCTGTCGGCCGCAGCCTTTTCTGCTGCGATCTGGGCATCCATTCTCGCCAGAAAGTCGCTTTCCTCCGTGGACCCCGGAAAGGCGAGCGGGATTTCTTCGCTGACGAAGGCCCAGAACGGCTTGTTATAGAGGGATGTTGGGGTGACGCCGACGCCAGCGAAACCAGTTTTGTAGATGGTCGCTGTCGCGCGGTAGTACGGGTTGCCAGCGTTGTCGACCAGCCGCTCTCGGATCAGGAATCCGCGGACCGTAGGGCGGTCTGTCTGATCGAAAAGTGAGTACTCTGATTTGGATAGGGGAAGACCGCCCGGGCCCAACTTGTCTCGCGTCGCGCCGTCGGCGCCGTCGACGCAGTGAATCCCAATTTGATCGAGATTCCGGCAGGCGACATCCATTTGCTGCGGAGTGGACAGCAGAGCCACTACGAACGGATCGTCAGCGAACGCGCAGCTCGCGCTAGCGAACGCGGCGGCCGCTACGGTCGCGCGAAGTGCCAATGGCAGCATGGGGCCCCCGTTAGATTGCGCCGCTGACAGCAACGACGAGCGCGATTATCTCGATATGCTCGACATCGGAAGGGTCGATCTCCATGTCCGGATACGTTCCCTTGTCGGGGTTATCGGAATGGATCGTCAGGCCGCCGCTCGGCTTTTTGAAGACTCGCTTGACGAAGACTTCGTTCTGAAAGGACAGCACATACACCTTGCCGGACATGAGTTCGGTCGCCCGATAGTCCACCACGAGCGAGTCCCCATCGCGAACGCGCGGCTCCATGCTCGACCCTTCGGCAACGATCGTTGCGGCCTGCTCGGGCCGGATGCCAAGTCGCGAGCACCACGCTTTCCGGAACGCCTGCTTTTGCCCTTTCTCGTCCACATGCCAGGCGATGCGGCCATTCCCCGCCGACGCCTTCACTTCTAATCGCGGTATCAAGACGTACTCTTCGCCAAGTTCTGAGGCGTCGTCCCAGGCCAAGATTGGTCTAGCGCTTACCGACAAGCGGCCGTCCCTTAATGGCGGCTCTCCCGACGTCTTTATTTCGTCATCTTTACCGGCTTGTAGTGTCGCCGGTGCATCAATTAGACCGCTTTTTCCCCCTTTACTCGGAGATTTGACATTTTCCTTGCCTTCGTTCAGGCCGATCCCGAAGTTCTCGTTAATTGATGGGCCGTACACGAGGGCTTCGGGCCGCGCACCGACAGCGTCAGAAAGTAGGCGCAGCTTTTCCTGTCGAGGCATTGCCTGGCCGAGCGTGTACCGCCGGACCATTTCGTATGTGATCGAGACGCCGCGCTCTTTGAAATAGGACACGACACCCTCGATCTTGATGGGCTTGTCTGCCATTGCCTGCTGCAGGCGTGCCGAGAAATCAGGGTACCGGATCGGAAGATTCGTTTTTTCTACCATAGGTAGAAGATTACCAGTCGAGTAAGACATCGTCATTTCTACTTTTTGTTGTTGTCAAAAGCTACTTTAAGTAGTAATCTGGTGGTATGGAAAACACCACCGCCCCATCCTCTACTCCCGCCGTCGGCGAGGCTATCGATCTGCTTGGTGGGGATAGCGCCGTTGCAGACCTGCTGGGCGTGCGCCCATGGGCGATCAGCAAGTGGCGCAAGCGTTTTCCGCCGAATCGAACCCTTTGGCTGGCAGAGAAAACTGGATGGCAGAAAACCCCGCATCAGCTGTGCCCAGATTTCTATCCAAACCCCCTAGACGGCATTCCTCCGACTCAAATAGTGGACGGTGAAGTCATTGCTGCGATCGACGATGTACAACCGCCGGTAGGAGGGTTTACCAAGCATAGCAAGTTGGCGTGAGCGCCCAACGTTTTTTCAACCCGTAGTACGTAACTGCAGAGGAGGTTCCTATGTCTCGGCGCACAGAGTTTCGCAACGAGGTTAAGACCCGGCTTTCGGATCGCACATATGACGGCATGCAGGCCTTCAAAGCTTTGCATGGCATCGAGAGTGATTCGGCAGCGTTGTCCCGCATGGCAGACCTGTTGTTGTTTGGCACGGTTGGAAATTTGCCATCGAACTTGATCGCCCGCAGTGCCAACTCGGCCCACTCTGGGACGCGGGTAGCTGCATGACGCAGAGCAACACCAGCCTCGTTGTTGAGCTCCCAGCCCCGGAAGCGGCCGATTTGGCGGTGCGCGCGGCACGCGAAGGTATCTCGACACCCGAATTGCTGGGGTATCACGTTCTCAAAAGCGCATACGGGTACTCACACCCGCTGGTATTGGCATTTGAAGCGCGTCCCAAGAAGGGACACGAGGGGACGAAGTAGGGCAGTGCAGCAAGCCGGGGACCGGCCGGCGCCTCAAATGGGATGAATCGACACATAAGCCTCTTGTGCGGCAGGCGTCTTATGTCTGGATTTAGTACTACTGACCACGATGTGGTCAGACCCATTGGAGGATCACATGCAACGAGTTTCCGTATTTGGCGCATCTGCGGCTGCGATCGCTGCCGCCATGTTGAATGGCGTTGGCAACACAGTTGCTGGCGCGGCGCGCGGCGTTCATCGTGTTGCCGCAGGCACGAAACGCGCGCGGCAGATGGTGTCAAAGAAGACGCCGTACAGCCGCAGCAAATACATGCCGCACATCGGTGCCAAGGAGCAGGCGCGCGCCCAGCGCTCGTACATGGTCGACACGCACCCGAGCGGCGCGAAGCGTTCGGCTCCGACGATGCAGCAGCTCAGCAAGCGTGCGCACGCCGCGCTCGTGGATCAGAAGCAGGCCGCCTAACCTCCGGAGATCCGCCATGCAGACGGAAATCTATAGCGGCCACTCTGGCCGTCGCGTCGCCGAAACGCAGAGCGACGCGTATCACGCCATGCCGGCGAAGCTCCTTGCCGCCAAGCAGCAGATGGTGATCGACGCTTTCCGCGACGGCCGTCCGCCGCTGACGCGCGAAGACATCGCCGCTATCACCAATCTCAAGCTGAGCAGCGTCTGCGGCCGCGTGCGCGAGCTGCTCGACGCCGGCCGTCTCGTGGTTGTCGGTACCCGGAAGGATCTGGCGACCCACACGAAGCAGCAGCTTTTGGACATTGCTCCGAAGGCGGCCGCGTGAGCCATCACCTGGTCAACAAGGCCATGGAGGTCAAGATTCCGGGCGTCCGCAAATGGGTGCTGTGCGTTCTTGCCCATCAGGCTGTCATGTCGTCTGGCGAGGCGAAGATCACGATGGCAGAACTAGCCGAGATCTGCTGTCTTTCAACTTCGTGCGTGCGCGACCACGTCAAGAATCTTCATCGCGCCGGCCAGATTGATGCCGTGTTGCTGCGCAACAGTTGCGTCTATCGCATTCGCGTGACGGTGGCCTGAAATGGCGCTCGCCGAAGTCATCCACATGCCTGAGTACCGGTCTCCGCAGTTGGAGGAAGGATACACGCGCATTGCCAACGAACTGCTCGAGGCGATCACGCTCGCGCCGTTCAGCCAAAACCAGTACAAGGTCATCCTGACCGTTTGGCGGATGACGTACGGCTTCAACAAGCAGTCTGACCAGCTCGCGCTTAGCCAGATCATGGCGCGCACGGGCATGCAGAAGCCGCAGGCGTCGCTTGCCGTCTCGCAGTTGATCGAGATGCGCGTGCTGCTCGCAGACGAGGGTCGCCACGCTCGCGTGCTCTCGCTGAACAAGGTCTATTCGAAGTGGGCGCAGGACGTTCGTGTCGTTCTGCCGTCATGGGGTTCTGAAAATCAGAACCATAAGGTTATGGAATCAGTAACGGTGGGTTCTGAAAGTCAGAACTCCACGGTTCTGGATTCCGGAACCACAAAAGACAAACCCAAAAGAAAAGACCAAAAGACATTTCCAAAAGAAAACCTTTCGCGCTCGCTTCGCGAACGCTTTGAGATTTTCTGGGCGGCATACCCGCGTAAGAAATCGAAGACCACAGCAGAAAAAGCGTTTGCCAAGCGCAACCCGGACGAGCAGCTCTTCAACGACCTGATGGCAGGTCTGGAGCGTGCCAAGACTTCGGCGCAATGGCAAAACCCGCAATTCATCCCGCACGCAGGCACATGGCTGAACGCCGGCGGCTGGATGGACGAGATCCAGACCGCGTACACCGACGCCGAACTTGCCGTGATCCGAGCCTTCAACAAGGCACTCGGGGAGCGTATCGGCGCGGTGGATGAGGCGGTCTTTGTCGAGGCGCGGGCCGGCGCAATCAGGGCGTTCATGACGCACCTGAAGGGCGATGCGGATGCGTGGGCGCGGTACTTCCCGGCCGTACGCGACAAGGTCGACTTGCCGCCGCATGCGGGTTTCGATTACCTGATCAGCCCGAAGGGATTCGGCGACGTCAAGGGGCGTATGTCGGTTAAGCGCAATCCGGACGGCACTCGTGCGTCGGGCGATTGGGACAAGTCCGCGAGCGGCATCAAGGCAATGGCGAAGGAAATGGCTGTCGCGTTCACAGACGATGAGCCGGTACCGGCCATAGCGGCGCGCGTACGGGCTGCAATCGCAAAGCCGGGGCACGAGGAATGACCCGCCGAACGAACGCACTCCGCTACCCGGAAGGAACGACGAAGGTCGGCACGGCGCATGTGCGCGAGTCTGTGCGCGCACCGATGACGACGGCGCAGCGCCGCATTTACGAAAAGACCGGTGTCCCGCCGCAGACGGCCGCGATCGACGTCGACGATCCGTTCGACCCGTCGCTGATCACGGCCCCGCCAGCAAAGAAGCAGTCGAAGTACCGCAACCAAAAGTGCGAATCGGGCGGCATCAAGTTCGACAGCAAGCGGGAGATGGCGCGCTGGCATGAGCTGGTGCAGATGCAGGTGCGCGGCGAGATCGCCGAGCTCGAGCTTCAGGTGCCATTCATCCTGGCCGAGCCGGTTGTGATCGCCGGCCGCAAGCGGCCAGCACTGCGGTACGTCGCCGACTTCGTCTATGAGCAGAACGGCGCGACCGTCGTCGAGGACGTGAAGGGTCGCGTCACCGAGGGTTACCGCATCAAGCGTCATTTGATGGCCGCGCGCGGCATCACGATCAAGGAGGTCAAGTAATGGGCGCGAAGTGGTCAGACGAAGAGCGCGAAATTGTCCGGGAGATCTACAAGTCGACGCTGTCGATCGAGGATCAGGTGCATCTGTTGCCGGGCCGCACTGCGATCGGGATTCGCGCAGAGGCGCGAAAGCTGAGGGTACACAAGGCACACCACGCGAATATGAGCCACTCGGCGATGGCCGTTGCAGTGCACAAAGCCAATGCGGCGCGGGCCGTCGAGATCGACAAAGCCACTCTGGCGGCGCAGTTGGGGACCAGCGGCGGTATGTGCCAGGCCGATCTGTACAGGTCGACCGGGATCGATAAGAAGCGGATCCGCCGGCTGATCGCCGAGATGATGAAGGCGGAGCAAGTGCATATCCGCGATTACGGAAGCCGATTCAACTCCGCTGTATTCGTGCTTGGAAAGGGCGAGAACGCAGTAAGACCGCCCCCGCTCACGCGAAAGGAACTGAGGCTCCGACACGCTGAGCGACACGGTTTGGACGTGGTGATGAGCGAGAAGGAAAAGGAGCGTCGGCGCGACGAGATGTATCGGGAGCGCGAATGCTCCTGGTGGCCGCAGGCCGATCCGGTGGTGAGCAACGCGATGCGCGCAATGGTTCAGATGGGGGTGTCCGCATGAAGATCGCTGATCGAATCATCTCGCGCCTTACGCGCCGCGGGCCGGACTTCATCATCGGCGATGTCGCAGATCCATACCTGGTCCGGTGGTGGGTCATCCCACGTAATCGCTTCTTCAACATCTACCTGCACCGCTTCCTGCGCAGCGACGACGACCGGGCGCTCCACGATCATCCATGGTCGAACCTGTCGATCCTGCTGCGGGGCAAATACGTCGAGCACACGATCGCGCACGGCGGCATCAACGTGCGGACGGAACGCCGCGCCGGCGACTGCAAGCTTCGGCTGTTCGGCAGCGCAGCTCACCGCCTTGAATTGACCGACGGCGAATGCTGGACGCTGTTCGTCACGGGCCCGCGGTATCGCGAGTGGGGTTTTCATTGCCCGCTGATCGGTTGGGTGCACTGGCGGCGGTTCACGGCCGCCGACAACCCGGGTGAGATCGGTAAGGGTTGCGACGCATGACGTGGAACTCGACCTTCAAGAAGCCGGGAAAGCGGCTGGAGCGCAAGCCGTTCAAGGCGCAACTCGAGCGCAACACACAGAGGCTCGCACGCAAGGCAGCGATGAAGACGCAGCGCAAGCGCGTGACGGTCGCCGAGGGTCGCAAGTTCATTGATGCCTGCCGCGACGAGCCTTGCTACCTGAACGTGAAGTGCCCGTGGACGGATTGGGCAGATCCCACGGTGGTGGATTGCCACTCGAACCAGTCGAAGCACGGGAAGGCCGGCGGGCTCAGGGCAAAGCACTGGTTCACGGTGCCGGGGTGCGCCAAGTGCCATGAATGGCTCGACCGCAGCGGCGCGCCATACGAAGAGAAGTGCGCTGCTTTTGACGATGCGCTGGCTCGGTGGGAGCCGCGGCGCGCACGCAAGACGGGAATCGCGATGCAGGAGGCAGCGTAATGCAGGTGTTTGTGAATTTGCCGCTGAAATCGCTGCGCCGCGTGCGCGGCAATGCGCAATCGACGTATCACAGCGGCTGGTTCAACGTTGTGCGGCTCTACGGACCGGAGCACACGGAGTACTACCGCGGCCTCGGCCGGAACTATATCTGGGCCGACATCGAGATCGCCGACGACCTGAGGCCGAATCTGTCGAACGGCGGCTACAACCCGGACGGAACGCTACGGGTGCAGATATGGGTGAACACGCATCGAAAGACGCTGGCGGCGTTTCTGGCCAGTGGTGATCTTGAATGGGACGTGAGGGAGCAAACGGCATGAGCGAGATCAAGTTCAATTCAGCGCGCACGAACACGCAGACGCATCGTGCCGTTCTTGGCGTCGACGAAATCAAGCAGATCCTCGCGCGGGAAGTCTGCGCTGCGGCCGATGTGCCAATGCATGCTGACAGTACGCGCGTGAATGTTCAACTGTCGAGCCGCATGGGCAACTACGGTTCCGAATACGAGGCAATCGTCACGGTGACCGTCGATTACGAGAAGATGCCGCGAGCGGCGGATGACTCGGTGAAGCCTCGCATCTGCTGCAACCTCATCCGAGCCGGCAAGCCTTGCGCCGACTGCCCGCGCAAAGGCGAGGTAGCGTGAGCGCACACGCATACATCCAGTACGCCGACGTGCCGCAGCCGCTGATCGACTCGAGCAGCCAGCGCGTCGACAGTGTCACATTGGCCAAGCTGATCGCGTTTGACGGCTGCCCGCTCACCGGCCAGATCGAGGTGCTGAGCGACAACCGCATCCAGATCGAATTCCCGTTCCCGCGCGCTGACGAGCTGCGTAACAGCCTGGTGGCTTGGCTGATGCACCACGGCATCAGCTTCGCGGCGGTGATGTCATGAGCGCGACCACGCAACGACCGAAGGGCGGCGAACTCGCCAAGCTGGCCGGCATGTGGTCAAACGAGCGGGCTTTCTGGGACTGGGTGGAACTGATTCAGGAAAATCCGTGCCACGGCGCAAGCGACGCGGCTGCGTTCATCCGTGCGGTGTGTGGCGTCGCGAGCCGTGCGGATCTCGACCACAACGCTGCGGCGCGCGCCAAGTTCGACCAGCACATCCGCAAGCCCTACGCGAAGTACCGTGCATCGGTGGGCTGTGTATGAGATTGGCCGAGCAGCGCGATCCCATGGTCATCGTGCAGGAGCGGCAAGAACAGACATGCGCAGGATGCCGGGATCTGGACCGAGACTACACACCCGGCTTCCGCAAATTCATGTGTCGCAAGGGGCGGCAGAAAGCGCAGCGAGACGTATTCATGATGGTGAGATGCAGCAAATACCGCACGGGGGATAGATGAGAGATTTTCAGAGCATTGAGGAACGGCTGGACAACTGGGGATTTACCGTGCGCTCCCCGAAGTTCCATGACGGCGTGTGTGCGCAATGGGCGCGGCTGTGCGTCGCGCTGCGCGACGGCGCTGGTGCACCGTCGGCTGTCACGCCGGTTGAGAAGGACGGGTGGCTGATCGAGGCGGCTTGGTCGTCGATGCCCGACCACGTTTCGAAGTGGGTGTTGAAGTACACGTACGTTTTGCGCATGTCGCCTGAGCAGGTGCAGACGAGAATGCGCAAGACGCACCGTGCGGTACTACGCGGCCGCAGCTTTGATCTCGTGCTCGCCGAGGCGCACGCGGCCATATCGAAGCGCATCGCCGTGCTGTCGGCGAAAGAAATCATAAAAATTGTTCGTACAGATGGTTGTAAACCCGAGAAATCTGTTTTATAGTCGGGTCTCGATGACCGAATCCGCCTTGCGCGTGAGCTTTTGCTTCCCTGATGGGAGGCATAGGCGTCGGTAGAAAAAGCCTGCTGAGCGAACGCCAGCGGGCTTTTTTCATTTCAGCGCGCGATTTGAAGACGGGGTGAGCCATGAAGCGATAAGCGAGACGACCGCCACTTAAACGCTCAATCGCGAGCACGGCACGCACCTCGAACGATTTCATGAATACGGCTCTGTGTGAGCCACAGCGACGCCTATCGGTGTTTGGGACTGGATTGAATTCCAGCGCACACGGCGCGTATATGTCGGGACCGCTCAAGGCCAACGGCGTCTGGCGCTACATGCGATCCAGAGGGTAATGAGCCGCGAGCGGGTCTCAAAGTGCTTTCAGATTGGCGCCGCAACGCGTAGGTCGGCTACGCAGTGCACAGCCTGGCGACGTCAATCTGAGGGCGCATGCTCTCTATTTGTCTCCTCCAGCGACCCCCGTCGATGGATTCGCCTGGCGCTTGCCGGGCTTTTTTATTTCCGGTGCATGAATGGCACGTCCACCCAAGAAAATCGACGCTGACGCCCTCGTGGGCGAACTCGCGTTGATGCGCTCGGCCATCTGGCAGAACGGCAAGAAGGCGGTGGCTGTGATCATCACCGACGCAACAACCGATCAAGCGCTGTTGCCTGAGAAGGTGATCGCGCTTGTGTCGATGACTGCATTTCCCGTTGGTGCACCATCGCGTCTGATGCGCGATGTTCCGCTATATGACGGTCCGCCTGACGGCGATGTGCTTCCAGCCGCATGGCTGAAACGATGAGGTTCGCGTGTTCCAGATCTCTGTCTCGGACGACCTGAAAAGGCTGACGAAGTCGCTGAGCAGTCTGGAGAAGCAGCAACTTCCATTCGCGACAGCCAAAGCGCTGACTGCCGTGGCAAAGAATGCACAGGCTGCCGAGAAAGCCGCAATGCCGGAAGTGTTCGACCGGCCGACGCCTTTCACCGTTAATTCGATCGGCGTGAAAGGGGCGCTCAAGAGCAATCTCGAGGCGCGAGTGTTCGTCAAGGACATCGCGGCGGCGTATCTAGAGCCGTTCGAGTTCGGCGGCAATCACAAACTGCTCGGCGCGGGCAGGACGTGGCTTAATCCGAAAGACGGGACGCTGCTCAATCAGTACGGCAACTTCGGCAAGACGGCGCTTAAGCGATTGCAGGCTCGTCCAGACATCTTTATCGGCAGCATCAAGACATCATCAGGCGAGACGATCGGCGGCGTTTGGCGCCGTCCACCATCGGCTCGCGTGAGGAAGGTAAGAGGCAAGCGTGGTTCAGTCGTGCAAGGAAGCCCGCGAGGGCATCTCAAATTGCTCGTCCGGTTCGGCGACGCGCGCCCAGTGCGCCAGCATCTCGAATTTGGGGAGAGGGCGTTCGAGGTCGTCAACGAAACCTTCGAGCGAGAGTTCGAAGCGGCGCTGAACCAAGCGATCGCCACCGCGAAACTGTGAAATCCTGCGGTTTTGGGGTCGGTTGGGTCCTTCCGGCGCCCTTCCGAACGCGTGGGCACTGCGCACCGCGGTTTTTCACCAGCGCTGAATTTTCAAATTTGGGTAACAGGTAACAGATCGCGCAATGAATCAGAGCGAGTTCGCAGCACTCCACGGCGTCAGTCGCAAGACGGTCACGAAGTGGAAGGAACGCGGCTGGCTTGTGTTTGCCGGCGATGAGGTCAACGTCGAAGAGTCGAACAAACTGCTGAAGCGCTACCGGCGCGATGGCGTTCCGGCTGTTACCGAACCGGCCTCGAAAGCGTCGCGAGGTAACAAGCGGCAGTCTGTTACCCAGGCCGCGAAAGGGGTAACGCTCGAGCACGGCGAGAGTGCCGGCGAGGTGGCCAGTCGAATCCTGTCGGGCAACGTTGAATTGCTCAGTTTCGACGAAGCGCGTCGCCTCAAAGAGAACTACCTGGGGCTGATGGCTCAGCTCGAGTACGAACGCAAGTCCGGGTCGCTCGTCGAGCTGGATACCGCAACAGCAATCCTCTTCGAGGAGTTCCGGGCGCAGCGCGATGCGTGGCTTAACTGGCCGACCAGAGTAGGTCCGATCTTGGCAGCCGACCTGGGCGTCGAGGCCGACCGAGTTGTCGAGACCCTAACCGCGCATGTCCACAAGCAGATTGCCCAACTCGGCGAGCCGGAAGCCAATTTCTCGGAACGAGAAGGCTGACAAGCTCCGTGCGTCGGTGCGCCGTGCATGGACCCCCCCGCCGCGCATCAGCGTGCCGGCGTGGGCCGACACCTTCCGCAAGCTTGCGAAGGAAGCCGGCAGCACCTCGGGCAACTGGGAAACCTCGACTGTCGAGGTCGCGCGCGGGCCGATGCTCGCGGTGACCGAGCCCGGCGTGCACGTCGTCACCACGATGGTGAGCACACAGCTGCTGAAGACCGCGCTGCTTGAGAACGTCTTCGGGTACTTCGCGCACCTGGATCCTTGCCCGATCCTGCTGCTGCAACCGAAAGAGGACGCTGCCGAGCAGTTCAGTAAAGAACGGATCAGCCCACTGATCCGTGTGACGCCGGTGCTGCGCGAGATCGTCGGCACGAGCAAGACCCGGAACGCTGACGAGACGCTGCTGTTCAAGGCGTTCCCCGGCGGCTTCCTGGCGCTGGCCGGCGCGGGTAGCCCTGACAACCTCGCGCGGCGCCCGGTGCGCGTGATTCTCGCGGACGAGGTCGATAAGTATCCGGTCACCCGCGAAGGCGAGCCGATAGCGCTGGCCGAAGAGCGGACCGCGACGTTCGGCGTCAACTGGCTGTCGATTCGCGCGTGCTCGCCGACGGTCGAGGACGAGAGCCGGATCGAGGCCAGCTACAAGGAATCGGATCAACGCCGCGCTTCAATCGCGTGCCCGCACTGCGGGCATCGCATGTTCCCGGACTTCTTCAAGCATGTCGACTGGGACAAGCGTCGCGACGAAAGCGGCAACGTTGTTGAGCATTTCCCGAAGACGGCTCGCATCTCGTGCGAGGCCTGCGGCCAAATTTGGTCGGAAGGCGATCGGCTGCGTGCGCTGCAAACCGCACGGTGGCACCAGACGCGCCCGTTTGAGTGCTGCGGTGCACGGCACGTCCCCCTGGATTCATACGAGGCCGCGTGGCGCGGGCCGGAAGACTCACGCGAGGCGACGACCGCCGCGGCGATCGATGTCGTGTGGGACTGGTGGGAAAGCGATCGCCACGCGGTGTATCGCGCCAAGTGCCCCGAGTGCGGCGAATGGAAGGTCGACAACGAGCATGCTGGCTTCCAGGCGAGCAAGCTCTACAGCCCATGGCAGAAGGATAAGCCGTCCGACATCGCCGCGAAGTGGCTGAAGGCCGAGGGCGACGAAGAGAAGAAGCAGACCTGGTGGAACACGCAGGCGGGCATGCCGTACCGGCCGAACTCCGGCAAGGTGCTGCGGCTCGAGGCGCTCCTCGCGCGCGGCGAACGCTGGGCGGCGGAAGTGCCGGACGGTGTCGCTGTGATCACGATCGGCGTCGACACGCAGGATTATCGCTTCGAAGTCGAAGTCGTTGGTTGGGGCCGCAACGAAGAAAGCTGGTCGATCGCCTACGAGGTGATCGAAGGCGATATGGAAACGCCCGAGCCGTGGGAGAGGCTTGATGCGCTGCTAAATCGCATCTGGCATCGCGCTGATGGGCGACCGTTCGAAGCTATGGCGGTCTGTATCGACTCGGGTGGTCACCACACGCAGAAGGTCTACGACTTCTCGAAAGCGCGTCTCGGTCGGAAGGTCTGGGCGATCAAGGGCGAGTCGGCAGTCAGCGGCAAGCGTAATCCAGTCTGGCCGATCAAGAGGCCGACGCGAAAGACGAAAGCATCTTTCCGGCCAGTGATTCTCGGCGTTAATGCGGCGAAAGACACCATTCGGAACCGCCTGCACGTCGAAGGACCGGGACCGGGGTATATGCACTTCCCGAACGATCGCG
Organism: Paraburkholderia lebeckiae; assembly: GCF_014201005.1. Taxonomy (NCBI): domain Bacteria; kingdom Pseudomonadati; phylum Pseudomonadota; class Betaproteobacteria; order Burkholderiales; family Burkholderiaceae; genus Paraburkholderia; species Paraburkholderia lebeckiae. The sequence continues at coordinate 231,973 of NZ_JACHDK010000008.1, forward strand.
ACATAGGCTATTTCGAGCAGCTCACGTCGGAACGCTCCGTTGTGAAGGTGTCGGGCGGCCAGAAATATCGGGTGTGGGAACTGCCGCCAGGGCGCGCGAATGAAGCGCTCGACTGTCGCGTGTACGCGTATGCCGCGCTGTGCGGATTGACGCACCTCGGATTGAAGCTGAACCGCCGTGCGGATCTCGTTGCGCAGCCGCTCGACTACGACGCGTCACAACAGGCGTGGGTGCCACAGTCGGCACCCGAGCAATCGCCAGCCCCAACGCCCTCAACAACGGATGTCAGACCCGTCAGGAAAAAGCTGACGAGCCGACTCGCATAGGAAAGAAATGGCTATCACGGATGGCATGAGCACTGCGGACTTGCAGTCGAGGCTGGCCGCGCTTCAAGCGGCTTAGTTCGATCTGTCGTCTGGCTCGAAGATCGTGACGGCTACCTATAACCAGGGCGACGGCACGAAGTCGGTCACGTATCAGCAAAGCGACATAACGCAGATCTATCGAAGCATCCTGATGCTGCAAAAGGCACTTGGGATCATCTGCCACTATCCACGCGCACGAAGGGTTCTTTTCTGATGTCACTTCTCGTCGATTCTTCCGGCAAGCCCTTCGGGGATCTGCCGGCCGGCGGTCGTGCGCGCGCGGATACTGGATCGATCGTCCCGGGCCACACGCGGGTGTCGAATTCAAGCCTGTTTCCGTATGACGCCGCGAGCTATCAGACGCAGGAAATGGGCGACTGGTATCCGTGGATCCGCTCGGCGGATTCGGAAATCAACGTCTCGCGCGACATCATGGTGTCGCGGTCGCGCGACCTAGCACGGAACGACGGCTGGGCTAGCGGCGGCATCACACGGATTCTCGACAATACCGTCGGCGCTCACATGCGCCTGTCGGCGAATCCAGACTGGCAGTACTTGCGGCGGTTCGGCAAGAAGTTTGATGCGGTATGGGCCGACGAATATCGAAAGGCCGTCGAGGCTCTGTGGCGCACCTATTCGGAAGATCTAGGGCATTACAACGACGTCTCTCGACAATTGACGATGTCGCAACAGTTGCGACTTGCCCTGCGTCACAAGCTGATCGATGGTGACAGTCTGTTCGTTGCGCACTGGAAGCCCGAGCGCGTCGGCCGTGGCGCGGCGCAGTATGCGACAGCATTCCTGCTCGTCGATCCCGATCGGCTGTCGAACCCATATCAGATGCTCGACACCAAGTATCTGCGTGGTGGCGTCGAGATCGATGACGACGGCGTGCCGGTCGCTTATCACATCCGCAGAGCCCATCAAAACGACTGGTACAACGCCGTCGAGTCGATGGAGTGGGAACGGGTCGAGCGAGAAGACGACGATGGATGGCGCCGAGTGATTCACGACTATGAGCGCGATCGCGCCGGTCAAAATCGTGGCATCGGCGTTTTCACGCCAGTCCTGGCTCACGCGAAGATGCTGGCGCGTTACTACGGTGTCGAGTTGCAGGCTGCGACGGTCGCGACGATCTTCGGCACGTACGTGACGAGCCCGTACGACCCGGCGATGATCGAAGCGGCCATGGACACCGAAACTGGTGACCAGGAGATGGGCTTTTATCAGGATCTCCGAGCCGATTGGGCCAAGGATCGCCCGGCGATGCTGAACGGCGTCCGCGTTCCTACCCTTGCTCCAGGCGAGGAAATCAAGCAGGTCAACGCCGCTCATCCACACGTCGGGTTCGAAGACTTCGCCCACGAAATGCTCCGATCGATTGCGTCGGCGCTCGGTGTATCTGCCGAGCAGATCACGCAGGACTGGAGCAAGACGAATTACTCGAGCGCTCGCGCCGCGCTTCTGGAGAGTTGGAAGACGCTGACTCGACGTAACACTGAGTTCAAGGTGGGAACAGCGACGCCCGTCTATGCCTCATGGCTTCAAGAGGCCGTGGAGAGAGGCGATCTCGACGACGTGTTGCCTAAGGGGGCGCCCGATTTCGTCGATGCGGCCACAGCGTATTCGCGATGCGACTGGCTTGGAGTAGCGCGCGGATGGGTGGATCCAACGAAAGAGGCGGCTGGAAGTGTGATGCGTATGGACGGTGGCCTTTCCACTCTTAAGAAAGAGTGCGCCGAGCAGGGGTTGGATTGGGAGGAGGTAATCGCTCAACGTGCGATTGAGGTCGCTGCGTTCAAGCAGGCAGGCCTCACCCCGCCCGAGTGGGCTGGAGCCGTGGCTGCCGCAGAGGCGGCAAGACCCCAAGAGACACCGCAGCCACAATAAGAGGCTGTCGATAAACGGAAGCGCGCCCTGCGGGGCGCGTTTTTATTTCGGCTATCGGAAGTGCATGCAACGTCCAACCAATATCTACTTGCTGCGTGATCCGCGCACGAGCGAGGTGCGCTATGTCGGGAAAACTGTTCGGTCGATCGAATCGCGTTTGCGCGGACACATCTCCGACAGCCGGAGACAGAAGATACGGGTGTCTCGGTGGATCGCCTCTCTTCTAGCGATCGATATGCGCCCTCTCGTCGAACTCATTGAGGTGGCGCATGAAGATTGGCAGGAGCGTGAGCGGCACTGGATCTCCTTCTATCGATCCGCGGACGGTACCGACAATTTAACGAACCACACGGACGGTGGCGAGGGGGCGCCGGGATTCGTCCCATCCGAAGAGACGCGGTTGAAGTTGTCCGTCGTTCACAAGAGCCGCTATGAGAGCGTTGAGGAACGCCGCCGAACGGGGGATCTCGTAAAGATAGCGCTGTCGGACCCGAATTGGAAAGCTCGGCAATCAGCCAAGCAAAGGGCCTTATGGGCCGACCCGACCCAGCGGATGATGCGCGTCGCTGCTCAAAAGGAAGCCAGTTCGACTCCAGAAATGCGAAGGAAGAAAAGCGAGGCCGCAAAAAAATCATGGACGCCAGAACGAAAGCTGGCTGAGTCCGACTCTCGCCGTCAACGGGCTCTAAACCAATGGGCAGATCCGGAGCGTCGCGCTGCACATTCAGAAAAGCTGAAGCAGATTTGCGCCTCTGAAGAGGCCAAGAATCGGTTGGCTTCTGCTCGCACCGCCTGTCAGTCTCCGGAGGCGGCGGCGAAACGAATCGCGTGGTGGACGCCGGAACGAAGGGCTGCGAAAGGTCAGCAACTGAAAGAAGCCAAGGCAAGGAAAGCGAAGAATGATAGTCAGTCCGACAAAACTAGCGGGTAATCTGCTCGGCAAGCCTCTCGCCATCCACCCAGGCTATTTCCCGGCCGCTATGGGTATTGAAGCACGCGATTTTGACGATGGAGCTAGCTTCGATAGGGGATATGAGCTCATCGAAGGCGTTGCTGTCATTCCAGTCCTGGGCACGCTGGTTCAGGAGTTGGGAACGATCTACAGTTGGGGCGACGTCACGGGTTATGACGGTATCCGAGCTAACTACCTTCTTGCCCTTGCCGACCCGAAAGCCAGGGCGATAGCGCTTTCGATTAAAAGCGGAGGCGGAGATTGCGCCGCACTGTTTGATCTCGCAGATCTCATATACAAATCAAGAAGCATCAAACCCAGCTTGGCTATCTGCGGAGAGGTCGCCTACTCAGCCGCATACGCGTTGGCCAGTGCGTGCGAGCAAATTACCGTTCCCCGAACCGGTGGAACGGGCTCGGTGGGCGTTGTGGCTGCACACGTCGACGTATCGAAGGCGCTAGACAACGCCGGAATTGCTGTGACGTTCTTCCACTATGGCGACCGCAAAGTGGACGGTCACAGCGAGATCCCGCTAACGGACGAGGCCTTCAATAGATTCCAGGCCGACGTCGACGAGCTTGGTGAATTGTTTGTCGCAACGGTCGCTCGTAATCGCAACATGTCGATTGAGGCCGTGCGCGGCACTCAGGCATCCACGTTTCTCGGCGCCGCAGGCGTCGAAATCGGCTTCGCCGATGCCGTCATGGCGCCGGACGAAGCTTTCCGATCCCTGCTCGCCGAGCTGGGTTGAACTACCCAAACCCTAAGAGGTTTTTATGACAATCCGTTCCCTCGCGGCGCGCGGGCTTTCGTTCGCCCATCTCGCCGGGCTCTCCTCGCGCATGTCGCGCGCGGAAAACGATGAAGAAAAGCAGCGCGAAGACGAGTCCGACGAAGACTACGCGAAGCGTATGGAAGAGAAAGACAAGCAGGACGAAGAGGCGCGCAAGGCCGAGGAAGAGAAAAAGGAAGAAGCGCGCAAAGCGGAAGAGGAGAAGAAAAAAGAGGAAGAAGCTCGCGCTCGCGGCGAGCAGGACGATACCGATCCGGACGCCGAGGATGACGATGAAGAAATGCGAGGCAAAAGCGCAGCAGCTCGTGCACGTCTTCGCGAACAGGCGCGCTGCGCCGCGATCTTCGCCTCACCGGCCGCCGGACGAAACCCGATGCTTGCCGCGAACCTCGCGTTCAAAACGCGCATGAGCCGTGCGGAGGCGCTCGCGACGCTGGAAGGCACGCCCGCTCCGTCATCGGCATCGCATGCGAGTCGGGCTGCGCGGAATCCGAATCTTGGCGTCGATGCTGGTGCCAAGCAGTCTCCTCAGCAGGCATTGGCGGCACGCTGGGACGCGAATTTGAAGGCCGCAAACCCTTCCCGCCGCTAATCAACCTTCTGCCCCAAAGGAACTGAACCATCATGGGTAACCCGACCTATACGCCGTTTCAAGAAAACTGGCACAACGGTGGCTTTCTCGTCTCGCAGGCGAACGGCCATCAATCGATCGAACAGGGCACGCTGACCGGTGGCGTCAAGGTGCTGGCTGGCACCGTACTCGGCATCATCACATCCGCGCTGACGGCGGCGGCTGCCGCGCTTGGCGCGAACACCGGTAACGGCACGTTCGGCGCGATCACCGCGCAAGCGGCGCCGGCGACGATGATCGGCGTCTACAACATTCTGTTCACCTCCGCGACGGCCTTCACGGTCACCGCTCCGGACGGGCAGACCGCAACCGGCTCGACGGGCGTCGCATTCAGTGCTCTCGGTGTCGGCCTCACTATCACGGCCGGCGGTACCGCATTCGTGGCCGGCGATACGTTCACGGTGACGACCACTGCAGCGCCCGGCAACCCGGGTATCACGTCGGCTGCCGGTGGCGCCAATACCGGCAACGGTACGCTTGGCTCGCTGACTGCTGCTGGTTATGCCGCCAAGGCTGGCGTCTACTCCGTCGAATTCGACGATGCAACGCACTTCGTCGTCTCCGATCCGACGGGCGCTGAGGTGGGTCACGGCACCACGGGCGTTGCATTCAAGGCCGGTGGTCTCTCGTTCACGATCACCGCAGGCGGCACCGCGTTCGTGCCGGGCGACAGTTTCGCGGTCACGGTGGCGGCCGGCTCGGGCAAGTACAAGCCCTTCGACCCTGCCAACACGGACGGCTCGCAGGTCCCCAGCGCCATTCTGTTCGCGACGAAGGATGTCACGAGCGCGGACAAGCCGTGCGCCGTGGTCGTTCGCCTCGTCGAAGTCAACGCATCGGAACTGGTGTGGCCGACGGGCATGAGCGCCGCTGCGATCACCGCCGCGCTCGCGCAGCTGAAGGCGCTGACCATCATCCCGCGCTGATCGCCACCTGACCAGACGCCGCCATTCGGGCGGCTTTTCATGAATGCATTGAGGCCGCCACCAAGGCGGCTTTTCTTTTAAGGAATAAGCCATGGCTGGCGAAATCATCGACATTTTCAACGGCGACGCATTCAGCGCGCTGACCCTCACGCAGGGTGTGCAACGCAACCCCTACCAGCCGAGCGCGCTGGGTCAACTGAACATTTTCGATCCGAATCCAATCCGCACGACGGCCGTGTCGGTCGAAGAGCGCACGGGTACGCTGAAGCTGATCGGCTTCAGCGAGCGCGGGGCAGAAGGCACGCAGCGCACGACCGAAAAGCGCAAGATGCGCTACTTCGACGTGCCGCGTCTGATGCACGACGACACGATCTACACGTACGAAATCCAGAACATCCGCGAGTTTCCGGAGGGGCCGACGGGTCAAATCGTCACGGTGCCGATGCAGCTCGAGCGTGAAGTCGCGCGTCGTCTCGCAGGCCCGACCGGTCTTCTGGCGAGCGTCGAGTACACGAAGGAGTATCTCCGCCTGGCAGCAGTTCAGGGCATGGTCCTAAACCCAGCGGACGGGAGCGTTCTCTACAACTGGTTCGACGAATTCCAGATCACGCAGGCGACTGAAGTCGGATTCAATCTGCCCGCCGCTGCAGCGAACACCCTTCGCCCGATCATCAACGGCATCAAGCGTTACATGGCTCGTAAGGCGCAAGGCGCGTTCACGAACAAGACGAAGATCATGGCGCTATGCGGCGACGCGTTCTACGACCAGTTCGGCAACCACCCGGATGTGATCCGCACGTTCCTGAACTGGGAAGGGGCTGTGGACATCCGCAACGATGCGTTCGGCGACGCGTTCAACTTCTTCGAGTTCGCTGGAATCACGTGGGTCAACTACCGCGGCTCGGACGACAACGCGACCGTCAAGATCCCGGACGACAAGGTCAAGTTCTTCCCCACGGATGCACCTGGCATCTTCCAGGAAGTGATGGCCCCTGGCGAATCGGCAGAATTCGTCAATCAGCCGGGCGCGCCTGTGTACGTGCTGCCGATCATCGATCGTGATCGTCGCATGTGGTGGAAGATGGAAACATACGCATACCCGCTGTACATGTGCACGCGTCCGGAAGTCCTCGTCGGCGGTCGTTCGGAGGCGTAATGCCCATCAACTGGAATGCCGAGGTCATCGGTCCTCTGATGGGTGTCTTCGGCGAACCGGTGACATACATGCCGCTCACCGGGCTGCCATTCCAGATTGCCGGCGTCTACGACAAGGCGTTCTTCGCCGTCAACGTCGAGACCGGATCATTGGTTTCGACGTCTCAGCCGACGCTTGGCGTGCAGCTGTCGCAATTCCCGTCGAACTATCTCCCGCAGCAAGGCGACCAGCTTCTGATCGTCGGAACGGGTGAGCAATGGGAAGTGCGTGAGGTGCACTCCGATGGCAAGGGCGGCGCTCGCTTGATGCTCAACGTACCGGGGCAAACCGATGTCTGATCCGACCGCGCGCGCGGGATTCCGCGCTGTGCTGCTGTCCGTTCTCGGCACTGTGCAGGGCGTGAATCTGTATTCGCCTGGCGACTGGAACGTGACGGCGGCGAAGCTGCCGGCGATCAAGGTGCGATACGGCGGCGAAGAGAAGCGGTCGCGCGGCAACAACGGTCAGACCTCTTTCGACACTGTGAGCGTCTTTGAGTTGCGTGTCGAAGTGTCGGAGCGATCCGGCCCTGCCGTGCTGCTTGCGCTCGAAGGTCTTCAGGCTGACATTGAGGCGGCGATCTTCAAAAGCGTGCCGCTGCGCGCGCTAGCGCAGGATTTCCCGTTCATGCGGACGCAGACTGACGTGAGCGCCGACGGCGAAGCGCACGTTGGCGGGATGCTCATCGCGCTCGGCGTGCAGATGTTCGAGACGTTCTATCCAGATGTCACCGCGCAGCTCACAGAAATCGATCTGACTGCGGACCTCGTCAACGTGTTTGATCCCACGACCACGTACCCGGATCCGCCTTTCCCTGACGCAGTAACGCCGGCGCCGCGAACCGAAGGGCCTGATGGCAGGGCTGAAGGCTTCGTCAAGGCCACATTCACTTAAAGGAGTGACGAATGATCGTCAAACCTGCACCGGGCCTCAAAGTGCGGCATCCGGTCACGAAGCAGTTTCTGCCACCTGAAGGCATCGAAGTGCCGGAAGGCGACATTTTCTGGACGCGCGCGGCGAACGACGGTGACGTCGTCATCGAATCCGCGCCGTCCGCAACCGCAACGAAGAAGGCCGGGGGTGACGCGCAATGACCGTCCCGTTCAAACAAATTCCGCAGAACCTGCGCACCCCGCTGTTCTTCGCTGAAATCGACAATTCTCACGCCAATACGGCGGTTGCGAATCAGCGCGGGCTGCTCATCGGCCCGATGACGACTGGCGCGGCGGTCGCGAACACGCCGCTGCTGTCGGCCGGCACCGGCGACGCGAACACGCAATTCGGCGCGAACTCGGTGCTCGCTCTGATGACCGCTGCATACCGCCAGAACGACCAGTTCGGCGAGCTGTGGTGCCTGCCGCTGGCGGACGCTGCCGGTGCGACCGCAGCGACCGGCTCGATCGCGATCACCTCGGCGCCGACGGCGAACGGCACGTTGGCGCTGTATATCGCCGGCCAACTCGTTTCGATCGCGGTGGCCTCCGGTCAGACGACGGCGCAAGTCGCCACGGCTCTCGCTGCGGCTATCAACCTGATTCCGGGCATGCCGGTGACGGCGAGCGCAGAGACGAACACGGTCACGCTGACGGCTGACAACAAAGGCCTCGTCGGCAACGACATCGACCTCCGCTTCAACTACCAAGGCGCGGCGAATGGCGAGGTGTTCCCGACCGGTTTCGCTGCGACTATCACGGCGATGTCCGGTGGCGCGACGAACCCGGTGCTAACCACCGCGCTCGGCAATCTGCTCGACATGCCGTTCGACTTCATCGCGTGCGCGTTCACGGACACGACGTCGATGGACGCGATCAAGGCGTTCCTGAACGACTCGACCGGCCGCTGGAGTTGGGAGCAGCAAGTGTTCGGTCACGCGTTCTATGCGTACCGCGCGACGTGGGCAAATCTCACGACGTTCGGCACCGCTCGGAACAACCAGCACGAAACGGTGATGGGCTTCAACGACTCGCCGACGCCACCGTGGCAGTGGGCCGCGTCGGTCGCGGCTGTCACCGCGGTGAGCGTGCGCGCCGATCCGGGCATCCCGATGCAGACGGTCGCGCTGACCGGTGTGCTGGCGCCGCCGCTGCAGTCGCGCTTCAACCTCAGCCAGCGCAACACGCTGCTGTACGACGGCATCTCGACGTTCACCGTCGCGGACGATGGCACCGTCGCGATCGAGAACCTGATCACGACGTACCAGACGAACGCGTCGGGTCAGCCGGACAACAGCTATCTCGAAATCGAGACGATGTTCCTGCTGACATACGTGCTGCGCCGGCTGCGCACGATGGTGACGACGAAGTACGCGCGCGTGAAGCTCGCGGCCGACGGTACGCGCTTCGCGCCGGGCTCGGGCATCGTCACGCCGAAGATCATCAAGGCCGACCAGATCGCGGAATATCGCGCGATGGAGTACGAGGGCTACGTTCAAGGCAGCGACATCTTCGCGCAGTCGATCGTGGTCGAGCAGAACGCCTCGAATCCGAACCGCGTGGACGTGCTATGGCCTGGCACGTTGATCAATCAGCTGCGCATCTTCGCGCTGCTGGCGCAGTTCCGTCTGTCGACCACGCAGTCCTGATCTGTCCGTCAACGCATAGCGCCGCCCTGATCGGGGCGGCGTTGTCATTTCTGGGAGCCGTAAATGGCGAACAACACAGGCCTCATCGCCGGTACCGCGTACCTGACCGCCGACGGGGTTAACTACCAGCTTGAGGGTGAGCTGAAATACGACGTCGGCAGCGTGACGCGCGAGACGAAGTCGGGGCAGGATACCGTGCACGGCTTCAGCGAGATGCCGAAGGCGCCGTACATCAGCGCGTCGATCCGCGACTCGGGCGGTTTGAGTCTCGCCGCGTTCAACGCGATGAGCAACGTGACACTCGTGCTCGAGCTGGCGAACGGAAAAACGGTGATCGGCCGCAATATGTGGACGGTGGAAGCGCAGGAGGTCGACACGACCGAAGCGAAATTCACCTGTCGCTGGGAAGGCCTGCAAAACGCAGTCACGGAGCAATAAGCGATGAGCGACACAAAAACGATCGTGCTGCGCAAGCCGTTGACGCATGGTAATGGCGATACGGCGAAGACGGTCGCAGAAATCACGCTCCGCGAGCCACTCGCCGGCGACTATGAGAAGGCCGAGCAGTCGGCCGGCGTGTATGGCACGTCCATCGCACTGATTGCGCTGCTCAGCGCAGTGCCGATCGACGTCATCGACCAGATGTACGGAAGCCAGATCGACGAGGCGGAGGAGTTCATTGCTTCGTTCGGCCTCGACGCCGCAAGAAATCCGGAGCGGAGCGCCGACGAGACCGTCATTGAGTTGATGACTCCCGTCCAACTCACGAAGGAAGACAGCGCGCTAAATCTGGCGTCGCTGACGCTGTGCGAGCCGACCAACCAGCAGAAGCGCAAAGCCGAAGCGGCGGGCGGCCCGTTCGCGCGCATGGTGGCGCTGATCAGCCTGATTGGTAAAGTGCCGAAAAGCTCGGTGCGGGCGATGTGCGCGCGCGACTTCCTCGCTGCAGCGGCGTATTTCAACGGTTTTCAGGTTCGGCGATCACCGGACTCGGACGACTGATCGCCGCGCGGATCTCGATTCCGGAGTGGTGGGATGACCGTCTCGCCGAGCTGACGCACATGATGCGTTGGACTCCGGATGTGGTCGAGCAGATGACAGAATCCGAGACCCTGCGCTGGCTCGAAAGAGCACGTCGCCTGGGCAAACGCATTGGAGTTGGCGCATGAACATCGGTGGCGGCGCAGGCGCCGTGCTCAGCACCGCCTCAGGCATCGCAAATCTGGCCAGCTCACTGGCCGCGCGGCTTGGCGGTTCCGCGCAGTCGTATTTCGATCAGCTGCGGCCGGCGTCGTACCGCGGCGTGCCGTTCGTCTCGCTCGGCAGCGAGGCCGCATTCGGCCGGCGCAACCAGATGCATCAGTATCCGCAGCGTGACACGCCGTGGATCGAGGATCTGGGGCGCGGCGCGCGGCGGGTTCGCATGCATGGCTTCGTCATTGGCGACGACGTCATCGCGCAGCGCGACGTGATGATTGCGGCGGTCGAAACAGCGGGCGATGGGGAGTTGATCCACCCGACGCTCGGCCGGTTGTCCGTCAATCTCGACGGATTCCGCAGCATCGAGCACTGGCAGCACGGTCGGTACTTCGAATTTCAGTTCGAGTTCATCGAAGCCGGCCAGCGCACGTACCCGACTGCTGAAACCGCAACGACGCAGTCGGTCCTAAACGCGGTGACAGGCCTGAACGCTGCCGCCGCGCTGAACTTCGCGAAGACCGCACTGACCGCCATCTCGTATGGCGCGGCCGTGCTCGGCACGGTCGTCAATACGGCGCTCGGCTGGTACACCTACGCGAAGAACATCGTTGGCGACGCGCGGAACCTGTTCCAGCTGCTGTTCAACCTGCCGGGCGACTTCGGCCGGTTCTCGGGCAGCGCGACGGTGCCGACCTTCAGCAAGTATCCCAGCTCGTCGGTGCAGTCGAGCCAGACGACTGAATCGATGATCGAAGCCGCGACGGCCGCGCGCGCATCGGTAAGCACTGCTGCCGCCACGATGGCATCGGCCGCCGCGTCGTTCGATGCCTCATCGGTCGATGCGTTCACGTCGTCAGTGCAGGGTGTCGCGTCAGCGGTTCTGGCGGCGACGAACGATCCCGATGATTCGATCCGGCTGCTGTCGACGCTTTCGACGTTCGTGGCCGACGCCGGCACGACGACGTCAGTCATCGGCACGGCGATGGGCAATATGCAGTCGGCCTGCGGCGATCTGTTCAGGCGCACTGCAATCGGTTCCGTCGCGCAGGCATCGTCGACGTATCAGCCGACGTCGAGCGATGACGCGGCGCGCGTGCGCGACCTCGTGACAGGCCTGATCGATACCGAGATGACGGTCGCGGGCGACCAGGGTGAAGACGAGACCTATGAAGCGCTCTCGACGCTGCGGGAAGCGGTTGTCGCCGACCTGAACAAACGCGGCGCGGGACTGTCGGCGATCAAGACGTTCACACTGCCGTCGACGCTTCCCTCGCTTGCGTTGGCGACGCGGCTGTATCGCGATCCGACGCGCGCTGACGAGCTCGTCGCGCAAGCGAATCCTGTGCATCCAGCATTCATGCCGACGACCTTCAAGGCGTTGGCGACCTGATCCTTGAGCGGCTTCAATGGCAAGCAAAATCTCCATCGCGATCACCGCAAAGAATCAGGCGTCAGGCCCGATCGCACAGGTGACGAACAGCCTGACGAAGTTGCAGGCGCAGGCGAGCAGCGGGAAATTGAGCGGCCTGGGTCGTTCGATCACCGCAGGGTTCAGCTCGAGCAGCGGCGCGATCTCTGAGATTGCGAGCTTCGTCGGCAAGGCGGGGATCATTGGCGGCGTCACGGCGCTGACGTTCAAGATTGCCCAGCTCGAATCGCAGTGGGCGTCGTCGGTGCGCTCGATGAGCAATCTGGCGGTGCGTAGCGGCCTCGCGACAACGACGGCATTCGGCGTGCAGTACGCCGGGCGCCTCGCAGGGCTAGCGCCCGAGCAGGCAAACGCTGGCATCGAGCAGGTAAGGCAGACGTACAGCGACGCAATCAACAACCGCAACCCCGAGGCGCTCAAGCGCTTTCAGGCGGCGGGCATCTCGACTGACCCGAACCGGCTTGAGTCGATCGAATCGGTGCTGACGAAGCTGGCGGCATACGCGGAGACGCTGCGCGGCCAAGGCAAGTATGGCGGTGCACAGAACTTCCTGAACGCTGCAGGCGCGGGATCGCTGGTCGACTTTCTGGATCGAGGCTCGGCTCAGGTTGCCGCCGATCTCGCAAACGCGAAGGCGTACGTCCCGGACGAGCAGGACATCCAGCGTGCGAAGGAATACGCCGATGCGTCAGCGAAGCTGGGCATCACGTATGACGGCCTGAAAACGTCGGTCCTTACTGGCGTCGAGCCGGCGATGAACTCGTTGTTGAGTGGGATCCAGTTCTTCTTCGACGCGGCGAGTAACCGCGGCAGGCCGAAGCCACAGCCGAACGGTGCGAACAGCACCGAACAAAGGATCTGGGACGGGTTCGAGCAGTTCGGGAACCTCTTGCGCGGCAACGGGCCCGCGACGATGGCTCAACTGAATCAGAAAACGTCTGTCGGCAATGGTCTGCAGCTCGAGCGGGCCCGGTCCGATGTTGAGTGGTACGTGAACCACGGCCTCTCGCGCGAGCGTGCGATCGGCATGGTGGCCAACGCGAGCCGCGAGAGTCACCTTGACGAGCGCGCCGTCGGAGACAACGGGAATGCGGTAGGGCTTTTTCAATGGCATCCGGACAGGCAGGCCCTGTACCAGCGCACCTTCGGACGGCCGCTGGCATCTGCTAGCCACGAAGAGCAACTCGGCTACTCGCTTTGGGAGCTCCAGAACAACGAGGCTGCGGCCGGGCGCGCATTGTTCGATACCAACCGCTCGGACGAGGCGGCCGCGCGGATTTCATCGCTTTATGAACGGCCGAAAGACCCTGGCGAGGCAAACATCCGGGCCGGCATCGCACGGCAATTGGACGAGGAGCTCGGGCAGGCGACGGGCGAGCCCGGGAAGGTTCGGGTGGAAATCGTCCACAAGAATCCGCCGCCGGGCACGAGCACGAACGTCACGTCGTCTCCGAACGTCGACACGCAATTGAAAACGGACCGCCAGCAAGCCCCGCTTGGCGATCAATACGCCTACTCGCCTGGTAATTTCTGATGCCGAATGCAGATCGCATTGTCGACGCTGTTGGCGCTGCGCCCGGCGCCGATGAAGTGCGCGTGCTGCTGACGCAGGACGGATTGCTCCTGACAGGCTGGAAGGCGGTCCGGATCACGCGCTCGATCGAGTTCGCGACATCTTCGTTTCTGCTGACGTGCTCGGCTGACGCGAACACACTCAAGCTGGTGTCGCGCGAGGGTGCGCCGGTGACGATTTCGATCGGCAGCGACGTCGTGCTCGCTGGATATGTCGAGACCATCGAGACGATCCTGACGCCGACCTCGCACGACATCACGATTTCGGGCCGCGGCAAGCTCGCCGACCTCGTTGACTGCTCCTGCCGGATAGATCGCATCAACGCGAACACGGGACTGAAGGCGCTGTGCACGAGCGTCGCGACCCCGTATTCGATCGATGTCTTCGTGCCACCGAATGGTACGCAGGCGGTTCTCGACGCATTGCCTGCGCTACCTCGACAGATTGTCAGCATCACCGAGACAGCGTGGGAAGTCATCGAGAGATACGCGCGGTACTGCGGGCTGCTGGTCTACGAGAGCGAAGAGGGCGAACTGACCCTTTCGCAGGCCGGTACCGAGCTTGGCGGATCGGGCGTCGCGCTCGGCGGCAACATCGAGGCGATCGTCTGTACGAAGAGCACGCTCGGAACGTTCAGCACGTACAACGCGGTACTGAGCGCCTATAGCATGGGCGCGGACGATGAGAGCATAGCTAACCTGCCGGTCGTTACGGTCGCGGCAACGGGCACAGCCGCCAACTCAGGGCGAACCCGGCCGACATATTTCGTCTCTGAACAGAGCGCGACAGACCGGCGTTTCATCGAGAAGCGCGTCAACTGGATGGCTTCGCGGGCATACGGCCGCGCGCGGCGCGTGCGCGCGCTGGTGGATAACTGGCGCGACGCAAGCGGCTCGCCCTGGCTTGTCAACGTCAACTATCCGGTCTCGGCCGCCTTGGCTGGTGTCCCGGACAACACGATTCTTCTGCTTGCTGAGGTGACGTTCATCCTGAGCGAGAAGGGCACGCACGCCGAGCTTGTCTTCGGGCCGCGTCAAGGCTTCCTGCCGGAGCCGATCGCACTCGATGTGCTGCCGATGGACGAATCAACGCAAACACCTGCGGAGCAATAGTGCTTGACCAACTGAACAGGCTTGCGCGCCGGATTCTGTTATTGATGGCGCGCGGCACGATCGCGCTTGTCGACGACTCGAAGGGCGTCCAGACATTGCAGGTTAGGCTGAACCCGCTAGAGCTGATCCCCGACGTGCCGCGCTACGCGGAATACGGTTTCACGTCGAATCCGCCGGCCGGATCGCAGGCGCTGATCGCCTTCAAGAACGGCGACCGCAACGACGGCTTCGTGATTGCCACGTCGAACGCGAAATACCGAATGACGGCGCTAGCCTCCGGCGAGGTCGCGATTCACGACAACAACGGGCAATCGGTCTATCTCTCGGCGTCGGGAATAATCGTCAATGGCGGCGGCAACCCGGTCACGATCACGAATGCGCCGGAAGTCATCGCGGATACGCCGCTACTGAAGTGCAAGGGCGACATCCTGGACAACTACGAGACGAACTCGCGGACGGTTGCTGGCATGCGCCAGGTCGCGAATTCTCACGTGCACCCGATCAACAACGTCCAAACGGGCAGCAGCACGATCAATACACAGCCGCCGACGCAACAGGAGTAACGCATGTCCGACATCTCCGTCATCTGGGACGTCGACAACAGCCGCGGCGACTGGGAGTTCATCGCACCGGTGCTCGTCACTGGAAACGATCTCCAGACCGCAGTGCTTGTCAGCATCTTCACCGACCGAGCGGCGAATCTCGACGACGCGATTCCGGATGGAACGGGTGATCCGCGCGGCTGGTGGGGCGACATCGGCGAAGACAAATCGATCGGTTCGCGGCTCTGGCTGCTCGACCGATCGAAGCAAACGCAGGAAGTGTTGAACCACGCGCGCGACTACATCAACGAGGCGCTTCAGTGGCTCGCGGATGATGGCGTCGTCGCGAGTATCGATGTGCAAACGCAGTGGGTGCGCGACACATTCCTCGGCGTGCAGATTACGCTCTATCAACCGACGGGCTCGCAGATTTCGATGACGTACGCGTGGGCCTGGCAACAGCTCTCCTGACATGCCATTTCAAAGAAAGACGCTCTCCATCTTGCTCGCTGAGGTGGCGGCCGACATTTCGTCCGCGCTTCAGGGCGCTGATGCGCTGTTGCGCTTTGCCGTGCTCAAAATCATTGGCAAGGTGCAGGCTGCAATGTGCAACCTCCAGTTCGGTTATCTGGACTGGATTGCCCGAATGGCCGTCCCGTTCACCGCGGAGGACGAGTATCTTGAGGGTTGGTCAGCGCTGAAGGACGTCTACCGGAAGGCGGCGACGCAGGCGCAACTGACGGCACAGTTCCCCGGAACGACGGGGAAGGTGCTCAGCGCCGGCACGGCCATCGCGCGCGGCGACGGCGTCACATACACGACGTCGACAACGGGTACCGTCGACGGAAGCGGGAACGTGTCCGTCACGATTGTGGCCGACGTCGCGGGATCTGCGGGCAATGCCGATGCTGGAACGGCTGTTTCGCTGAGCGTTGCAGTCGATGGCATCCAGCAAGGCGGTGCGGTCGCGGCGACCGTGCAATCCGGTGCGGACATAGAAGTCGATGACGATCTGCGGACCCGGATGCTCGATGCCTATCAGGGCACGCCGCAGGGCGGGGACACCGACGATTACGTCGAGTGGGCGCTCGAAGTGGCGGGGGTCACGCGCGCATGGTGTGCGCCCAACAATTTTGGCGCTGGGACAGTCGTTGTCTACACGATGTGGGACAACGCCGAATCGACGCACGGCGGTTTTCCGCAGGGGACCAACGGCATCTCGCAGAATGACAAAGGTCCGGGCGGCCTGCCGCGCGCGACCGTCGCCACCGGCGATCAACTGGTCGTCGCCGACTACATCGTCGCGAAGCAGCCGGTTACCGCGCTAGTCTATTCGTGCTCGCCGGTCGAGAACAATCTGACGGTCACGCTGTCCGGCCTGACTTCGACGACGACGGCGACTCGGGCTGTGATCTCGTCAGCGATCGCCGACGTGCTGTTCCGTAACGGTGATCCGCGCGCGGGCACGATCAACCGCGACGACATTTCGGCGGCGATTCGATCTGTATCCGGCACGAGCGGCTTTCTGATCACGCTTATTCAAGGCGTCGTCGGCACGACCACGACGACATATCCGGGGAATATCACCAGCGGGTTCGGGCAGTTGCCTGTGCTCGCAGCGGTGGACTATGTCTGAGGTCCCATGCGCGCACCGAGTTTAGTCGCTGCTGATTTTCTGAGGGCGATGCAGGGTCTCATGCCGCGCGGCCGCATCTGGCCGCGCGCGGCGGACGCGGTCCAGACGCAGGTTCTCGCCGGCCTCGCGCCAAGCTATGAGCGTGCGACGGCCCGGGCAAACTATCTGCTCGTCGATTCATTCCCTGCGACGACCTACGAGCTGCTTCCCGAGTGGGAGTCGACGCTCGGCCTTCCTGATCCTTGCGCCGGCGCGGCGCCGACCATCGCGCAACGGCAGGCGCAGGTTGTTGCTCGATTTGTTGGGGTGGGCGGCCCGTCGATCGCAAGCCTGACGGCTTTCGCAGCAAACCTCGGCTACAACGTCACGATCACGCAGTTCACGCAGGCTCGTGCCGGGATGCTGCGGGCTGGCGACCCGTGCTGCGGGTATGACTGGAATTTCGCCTGGAAGGTCACGGCCCCACTGAGCACGATCGTGCGCGCTGTGGCGGGCGCAATGGCTGCAGGCGACCCGCTAGCAGCGTGGGGAAACGACGTTCTTGAGTGTGAATTCAAGGCAGCGATGCCCGCTCACACGATCCCAATTTTTGCATACGCATAAGAGGCCACATGTTCCGTATCGATGACTCGACCGCCGCAACGGCGCTGCCCACGCCTGAGGCGGCCGGCGCAGAAGGCTACTTCACCGAAGGCAATCCGACGGCAGGCACGCCCGCGACGAACGTTCGTGGATCGTGGTTGAACATGATTCAGGAAGAGCTGCGCGCGATCGTTGTGGCGGCTGGCATCACGCCAAGCAAGACGACGTACACCCAGGTGTTGTCGGCGATCAAGCGTCTCGGGCAGAACACCGTCGTGCTCGCGGACACCGGCGCTGCGAACGCATACAGCGCTGTCAATGCAACGCCGCTCGTCGCCGGGACATGGCTCGACGGCGTCGTGCAGCAGGTGAAGATCGCGCATGCGAACACTGGTGCATCAACATATGCGCCTGACGGTCTGACGGCTATTCCGATCTACGGACTCGGACTTCAGCCTCTGCAGGGCGGCGAACTCGTCGTCGGCGGTACAGCAGTGCTGATGCACGCGACGATTGCCGGCGTGAACAGTGGCAATCCGATTTGTGTGCTGATGGAATGCGCAGGCGGTGCGCAGCAGGTCACCGCGGGCACCCAGTCCAACCATGCGGTGAACCTCGGCCAATTCGGGTCTTCGATTGGATCCTCAGGCTACACGAAACTTCCAAACGGCATGATCTTCCAATGGTCGAGCGGGGTCTCGTCAGGCACCGGCTCGCCAAATCTAACGATCACGTTCCCGCTGGCATTCCCGAACGCATGTCTGGGCGCCGCAGCGATCACCTCCGGCGGCAACACTATTGCGTCGGTCAACGGCCTGTCAAAGACGGCCGCATCGCTCACAACCTACCTAGCTTCGTCGGGCGCCATCACGTCAGCCCTTGGCTTCTACATCGTCGCAATCGGGTACTAAAACATGGGTCAAAAATACGCAACCTACAATGCGCAAGGCGCGATCACCGGCTATTACGATTCCGTTGACAGCCCGGTTCCAGACGGCGTCACCGCGATCGAGATCTGCGAGGCGCAATGGCAGGCGGCGATTGGCGGCGGCTATACCGTAGCCAACGGCGTGCTGGTCCCGCCCGCCGCGCCGACTCCCGCGCAATTGCTCGCCGCAGCACAGGCTAGCCAGTCCGCGCTGGTCGATAGTGCCTACTACAACGCGATCCAGCAGAGCGTGGGCTTCAAGACGGCTGGAGGCGCCACTGAAACATTCGAGGCAGACGCAGCCAGTCAAACTCTGGTCATGCAGACGACGCAGGGCTACCAGATCGCGGGCGCAACCCCTCCAGGTTTCTTCTGGAAGGCCGCAGACAATACGGAAGTCCCGTTCACCCTAGCCGACCTTCAGGGGTTGTACCTGGCGATCCTTGCGCAAGGGTGGGCAGCGTTCCAGAAGCGCTCAACGCTCAAAGCGGAGATCGCCGCTGCGACGACTGTTGCTGCTGTTCAGGCGATCACCTGGTAGCTGGGAGACCTTGGCGCACGGTCAGCTCTTCGCGACAGAGCCGGTAGCCGCGGCGTTTCGGGCCGACGAAAGACCCTTGCCAAGCATTCTGGCTGGTTCCTCGACAAGCACATGAACTGCCCATGCGGACAATAGGATCAGAGCGCCGGTGATAACTCCCGCCGAGAGCATCCCCAATCCAAGAGAGGCGAGCCATGCAAGGCATATCCACCCAAGCGGCACGTGCACGAGGTACAGGGGGTAGCTGATGTCGGCCACCCACTTGAGCGGCATAATCCACTTCCAGTTCATGCCTGACCACATGGCCGCGGCGAAAATGCCAATGCCTGCAAAGCCATTGACGTAGTCGACGCCACCCAATCCGTACACCTTCTCAGCTTCGAATGCCCATCGCGCGACGCACGATACTGCGACCGCCAGCGCGCACCAAGCGAGGCGACTCCAGGCGCGTGCGGTCGCCGTCCGATAGATCATCGACCCGACCAACAGGAAAGCGACGTGCGCTGAATCGAAGCTCAGGTGCACGGCGATCATGAACAGGGAATGCGGCAGCACTGCGGCGGCGAAAGGTGACCGCGAGACGTAGGTGTACCCGGCGCAGATCACCGCCGCCGTCAGGATCGACCGTTCTGACAGATGCCCGCGTGCCGACATGGCGGCCATAAGTGCATAGAACATCAGTTCCACCTCGAGCGACCATAGCACTGGCGTCGCCTCGAAGTGATGGAGGAATCCGTTCAGAATGAAGCCCGATGCCAATATGCTCGTTAGCGTATTCGGTGACGTCGTGCCAGTATGCGCACAGTAGATTGCGGTGAGGGCGCCCGCAATGAACACGCAGGTGAGGCTGACGGGATAGATCCTGAAGATGCGGCTCACAACGAACCTGAGTGTCGACTCGCGCTCGACTGCGCGCAGGATCACGAAGCCGCTGATCAGGAAGAAGATGCCGACGCCCAGCGCGCCGACATTGATGCCGGTCAGCACCGCGAAGTTCATGACCGGCCACGTGAAGATGTTTCGCAGGTACGCGTCGGGCCCGAATATCAGCCCCTTGACGCTCGGCACCCATGGCTGAATGCCTTCGTAATAGTTGAAACCGATGATGTAGATGTGGCCGAACACCACCAGCAAACACGCGACCGCGCGTAGGTAGTCCAGGAAGAGGATCCGGTTATCGTTTTTGGTTTGCATGGCGGCCCGGCTTATTGGAGTTTGTTGTGGGCGCAATGATACCGCAGTGGCATGCGCCCTTCTCCGGGAGGCTATTCAGAACGCATAGTTCGCAGTGACCACGTGCGTGTGAGTCCAAATAACCGGTATCGGATTCCCGGTCTTTGACCCGTTGGCGAAATACTGATAGCGCAGACTGAACCGCTTGTATGCAACACTGGCGCCGAGTACATAACCCAAGTGCCAGCCTTCATCATCGACAAAGTGGGTGTGGTAGGGCGCCTGCCCGATGTAGTTGACCTGATTCGTGGCATCGACGGTCCACGTCGGCTTGTGGAAGTACGGCCCACCCTCGATACCGAATCGCCATCCGGCATAGTCGTAATGCGGTTCGATTGTCGCCAGAAAGCCCATGTCGTGCCCTGAACCGGAAAAGTTCGCGAGTGGCATCGCTACGCGCTCTGTCTTCGTCGCCAGGTTGTAATTCGCATCGCTGGTCGCGTGTCCATCGCTGTGGATCGCGCCGAGCCATGCATAGTCGACGTGGTATGCAATGCCCCAGTGCGACGTCTGATACAGGTCGCCCGTGATGCCTGCCTCGATGGCTGGCGCGGTGAGTTTCACGGTATGGGGGAATCCTTCCTGCAACCAGAGTCCGTCCGCTGCCTGGGCATAGGCCGAGCCGCCAATGCCGGCCTCGAAGGCGAACCAACTTTGCTCGGCGTGCGCGGCTGCCGCAGTGCAGCCGAGAGACATCGCTACGGCTGCGGCTCTCCATCGGGCGCCGGGAAGTCTGACGGCGCGTTCAGGTCGATTTCTGCTCCTGCTTCGCGCATCTTGGCGAGGACGGCTTCGATGTCCTTGGGCTTGAGGGCCAGCCGAGCCATGGCAAAGAAGAGCATGTGTGCGCCGAGCTCGCGCGCATTCTTGGTGCCAACGGATTTGGACGTGTATCGGCGAAACGCCCGGTCTCCGGCGACGCCAAACAATTCTGCCATCTGATTGCCGTTCAAACCGAGAGCCTTCTTCAGGTGCTCGATGTCCTCTGGACGAGGGGGCTTGTAATGCATGTCGGGGAATTCCAAGTGCGCGAAAAGGCGCACGAAAGCAGACTTTCATGATCGTTCCTATCGGGATGTCGGACCGCGCGGGAAGCGAGGTGCCAGTACGATCAGAATAGGACCATCGGTCCTAGTGGTCAAGGGGTATCTTTCTTGGTCTTCCGCTTGGATGGCATCTCGACGCTCACGATTGCTTTCTTTGGCACTCGACCCATAACTGCATCGAGGGCCTCGTGAAGCTTGCTGACCTCGGTACCATTCTCCAGATGGAGGGCGACTACGAGCGGGGCATCCGGATGCAGCCCGGCATTGATGAGCATGTGAAGGGCATCGTCAAACGTGACTTTGCGCGCAGTGGCGTACTGCTCGATCTGCTGGAGATGGCGATTTGACAGATGGGTCAGTAGATCGCTGAACGATTGCTCGAGGCGCGCGACTATCTCGGCATTCAGCGAACGCTTGTTTGCTGCGGCTGCGCCTTCGATTGAGTCTTTCAGCTCGGCAGGCAGCCTAATCTTCATTTGGTGGTCGTCACGGCTCATGGACGGGATCATGATGGATCACGGTGGTGTTGACAATGGGACCACCGTGGTTTATCTTTTGTATGGATCACGGTGATCCAAGAGGAGGCAGCATGCTGGCAAGAGAAATGCCGCAGATGAAGATTCGAGTTCCGCCGGCCCTAAAAGATTGGCTGACGAATAATGCGGCCCGCAACCGCCGCAGCATCAATGCGGAAATCGTCCTGAGGCTTGAAATGCTTCAGGCAAAAGAAAACGCCCAACCGGCGGCAACCGGTCAGGCGTTCGTACAGCAGTGATCCACTAGGAAAGGAAGATCATGAGTCATATTAGCACGTCAATTCCTGTTTTTACAGGGGAGTCGAGCACCGCTGCGTACGTCGACGCGCGGGCGCTATGGTCCTTTCTCGGAGTCGGGCGGCATTTTGCGCCGTGGGTGACTAGCCGTATCGCCGAATACGGCTTCGTGGAGGGAGAAGACTACTTCGTTGCGCAAAATCGAGGTGAGAAGGGGTTTTGCCCAAATTCGGGCAAAACCCCTGCCGGAGGTTTTTCCAAAAACGGGGAAAAACCCTTGGGAGGCCGTCCCAGCAAGGAATACAGCCTCACCTTGGGTATGGCCAAAGAACTGTCGATGGTCGAGCGGACGGAGCAGGGCAGGATCGCTCGCCGCTACTTCATCGCATGTGAGCGCCGTCTCATGAAGATTGCCCCGGCCGAGCCGGCGGCGGCAATGCGGGAGGTGATCAGCCGCTCGCAGTTCGGCGACCTGCGCCGCGACATACACGAAATTGCGCGCCTGGTGAAAGGGCGCACGCATCGTAGCGCATGCCACTCGCTCTACAAGGGGCTGCACGAGAAACTCGGTGTTGCGACCTGCGCGGAGATTGCCGTCGACCAGCTCGACGTTGCGCGAGACTGGCTCGCGGATCGCCGCGACGAATGGCAAGTCATCGACACCGACCGGGCTATGTACACACTCGATCACTTCGAAGACATGATGCACGACTGGTATCTCGGCGGCCGCGTTCCGTCGCGGACCGAGGTCGAGGTCGCCCGGAAGCTTTTGGTTCACACCATGACGTCAATTGCTGAGGCGAAGCTCCAGTTTGGTCTGGTGGCTGCAACAGATCGCCCTGGTAGGGTCAGTTTGCGGAACGCGAAGAAATTGCTTGCGCGCGCCGCGCTCGCTGTCGCTATCCCCCGCGAATACCGCGGCCTCACAGCCCAATTGGAGGCGCGAGCATGAACAACATCGTCCCGTTTCATTTCGAGAGCCACGAACTGCGCGTCGTTACCGACGAGCAAGGCAATGCATGGTTCCCGGCCAACGCGATTTGCCAAGTTCTGGGCTTTGGCAATCCGCGCCAAGCGGTTGAGTCACACGTGGACGAGGATGACGTCCAGAAATTGGACGTCATCGACAGCCTTGGTCGCACGCAGCTCGCGAACCATATCAACGAGTCGGGCCTATACGCCCTGATTCTCGGAAGCACGAAGGAAGAAGCAAAACGGTTCAAGCGTTGGGTCACGCACGACGTGTTGCCGAGCATTCGGAAGACCGGTGCGTACGTCGCGCCAATTGCCGCGGCGCATGACAGGTCGGCGGCGCAAGCCACCATGCAAGCCGCAAAGCTGTTTCCGCCATTCTTCAAAATCGCACGACTTATGGGGTGCGACAAGCAGGCGGCCGCGATCAGCGCGAACCAAGCGGTGAGAGAGGTATCAGGGCAAAACTTGCTTGCGCTCCTCGGGCAGACTCATGTAGAGGCCGACAATCAGGAGTCGAAGTTCTACACGCCGACTGAACTTGGAAAGATGATCAACACATCTGCGCGCGGCACGAATCTTTTACTCGCCGAGGCCGGGTTCCAAATGAAGCGAGGAGAGCACTGGGAAGTGACTGACGCCGGCAAGGACTTCGCCCGGATCTATGACACCGGCAAGCGTCACGGCAGCGGTGTGCCGGTCCAGCAGGTCAAATGGTCAGCAGAAGTGTTGCCCGCTCTCGGGCGCGACGGAGAATGACGATGACCTTCACGGAATCCGATAAGAGAAACGTATTCGATTTGCTCTCGGCTCGGTTCGAAGACGTTGCCCGACACTTCAAGACCCCGGACGACATGTTCGACATTTCTTCGGCCGCGTGGGAAAGCCCGAACGAGTTCATCTATCAATTCCCCGCGGTTGACCGGGTTTTTCAGTTCAAGAGGGAAGGCGCGGCATGGAAAGTTCGCGAGGTCTGGTTGGCGGACTCTGCCGAGATGCGTGTCATTGCCGAAGCCAACGGTGGCCGATACATCTTCGACTTCGAAGATACGGATGTCGATGACGGAACGATTCGCGTCTATGTAGCACCCTAGAAGCACTAAACGATTTGACCAACAAAGCCGCCTTCGGGCGGCTTTTTTATTTCCGGGGCCAATTTGAACCATCCAACTCAGGAAGAGCAACAGCTCACCAACGACGAAAGGTTCGCCATGGTCGACCAGCAGTTCATCGATATGCAGGCCCAGATCGACCGGCGATTCGCTGGCGTCCACGAATCAATCAGCGAGAACACGGAGCTGACGAAGGCGGCCGACGAGAGGTCACGGCGCATCGAGACGAACACGCAGGCACTCGTCGAGATATTCAACCGGGCAGGGCAGAGCGCGACGTTCTTCGCGCGGATGGCGCGTTTGCTTCGCAGCGCGGCGATCTATCTCGGTCCGTTTCTGACTATTGGCGGAATTCTTTGGGCCCTTGCTCACGGCAAGTGGCCGACTCTGGACTGACCATGAACCTGAACGCACAGATCATCGCGGCCGGCTGCGGTGCAACCGTCCTTCGCGCCTCGCAATGGGTCACGCCGCTTCAGGCTGCATGCGATCGATTCACCCTTGATACAGGCATGCGCGCAGCGGCTTTTTTCGCCAACGTCGGCGTCGAGTCGGCTCGTTTGATCACGGTCGCGGAAAACCTGAACTACAGCGCCGATGGATTGCTCGCGACGTTTCCAAGTCACTTCACGGAGGCGGAAGCACAGGCCTATGCGCATCAACCGCCGCGCATAGCAAATCGCGCGTACGCAGACCGAAATGGCAACGGCGGCGAGGCGAGCGGCGATGGCTGGACGTTCCGGGGTCGCGGGCTGCTGCAGGTCAGCGGGCGCCGCAACTATCAGCTCTGCGGGCTCGGCATCGGCCTCGATCTGGTGAATCACCCGGAACTGCTGGAGGAACCCGCCAATGCCGCGCTTGCGGCCGGGTGGTATTGGGCATCACGCAAGCTCAACACGTACGCCGATGGTGGTCTGTTCCTGCAGGTCTGCAAGACGATCAATCTCGGCAGTGCGGGCGCGCCGGGCGTGCCGGGAAGCTACTCGCAACGTCTGGCGCTCTATGGAGCAGCGAAAAAGGCTCTCGGCATTGCCTGATCCCGAACCCTCTCACCAATAGCCGCCTTCGGGCGGCTTTTTTGCGTCCACGTTATGTCCATCGAACAAGTTCACGAAGAGCCCCACACGTTTCATGAGATCGTGGAATTCCCCGGTCACGAAGCCCGTACCGAGTCGAGCGAGTTTCGCAAAAATAAGCGAATCCTCGTGAAGCAACTCGATCTGCCGTGCTGGATTTGCGGGTCGCGCGACGCTCGGGAAGTTCACCACTTACACGAATGGAGCCTCTGGCCGGCACTCGATCCGGAGAAGGTTCTGGATACCCTTCATGTGTTCGACCCATATGGCTACACCCACAAAATGGGCGAACAACCGATCGAATCACCGGACGACATCCGAAATCTGCTCGTGCTATGCGGCCATCATGAAATCGGTGGCGTCCCGGTGCCTGGAGGGCATCACCGTGGCGTCGATCTTGGAGTGCACGATTTGACGATGCCTACATGGCTAGCGCTGAAATCTGTGAAACCGGGCGTAGAGATCACCAAAGCAATTGCGCACGCTAAGAACGAAGACAATAGACTGCGCGGTACAAAGCGTTCGGAGTAAGATGCGCGAGGCCCACTTGGTGCGTCAACACCTCGCGGGCCTAACGGGTAATCGGAATAACGTGTGGAAACCATGATGCTGAAGTATACTCATGGAACGGAATTTCGTGTGGAAGGAAACCATGAACGCTCGCCTTGAATCTACCAATCTTGAGTTGTTCCCCGCTGATGCGGCAGCGGAGCTTGCCTATGCCAAGACGCTCCCTGATGGCATGGAACTTTCTCCTGAAGCGCAGGCGCTGTACGAGAAGGAAGGTGCGGAACGCTTCCGACAGTTCCATGGCCGGCGGGTGCATCGCCTCGAAGTGACCAAAGAGCAGAAAGAAAACATCGATGCCGCATGGCGCATCTGCGCATACCCCGGTGGGCGTGTGATTCATTCCGCAGATTGGTGTCGGCGCTTTGATGATGCTGTGACCGACATCCTTGGATTCAGGCCGCCAGACGAGTACACGCTCGTCGAAAAGAAGGAATCCGACTGACAAAACGGATTTCCACACTAAAATCCGGGGATGAGAGACATTCTGGATATGGACGGTTGGACACTGACCGACAAAAGGACCGAGGGTTTGGTAGAGACCTTCTCGGCGGAATACGTGCACGAGCCTATCGCCTGCACCAAGTGCGGGGGCCTCAAGCTGTACCGGCACGGCACCAAGAAGACGACGTACGCGGATGCGCCTCTGCGAGGCTTTGCAGCCAAGCTGGAGGCGACGGTGCGCCGCTACCGGTGCCGGGACTGCGGCGAGACGTTCCTGCAACCTCTGGGCGGCGTTCTGGACGAGCGCCGCATGACGGTGCGCTGCGCAGAGTTCATTGCCAGGCAGGCACTGAAGCACACCTTCGTCCATGTGGCCCGCGAGGTCGGCATCGACGAGAAGACGGTTCGAGCGGTGGCCGCAGAGCGCATGGGCGAGTTGGAGGCCAAGCACAGCCCACGGCTTCCAAGGGTACTTGGCATCGACGAGACGAAGATTGCCGGCGAGTTGCGGCTTGTTCTCACGGACGTGGAAGGCCGTCGTCTGCTGGACATGCTTCCGGCTCGAGACAAGGGCACCCTGGCTGCATGGTTGTGGCAGTTC
This sequence comes from Paraburkholderia lebeckiae, assembly GCF_014201005.1. NCBI lineage: Bacteria > Pseudomonadati > Pseudomonadota > Betaproteobacteria > Burkholderiales > Burkholderiaceae > Paraburkholderia > Paraburkholderia lebeckiae. The sequence continues at coordinate 258,673 of NZ_JACHDK010000008.1, forward strand.
AAGGACCGCAACGCCGTCAAGGTCGTGACAATCGACATGTGGCGCCCGTATCAGCGGCTGGCCGCCGAGCTGCTGCCCAACGCTGTTGTGGTCGTGGACAAGTTCCACATCATGCGGATGGCTGGCGAGGCGATGGACCGCGTGCGCATTCGGCTGGCCAAGGTCAAACAGCCGGAAGTGCGCCGGCACTGGGTCCGCTCCAAGGTGATGCTCAACAAGCGCCCGCACAACCTGACCGAGAAGCAGCGCTTCAATCTGGAAATATGGCTGGACAACGAGCCCGAGATTGCGGCGGCCTATCGCGCCAAGGAAGCGTTCTACGGCCTGTTCGACCTGCCGAAGGACGAAGCCATCCGGGCCTTCGACGGCTTTGCTGCCTCGGTCGAGTCGTCCGTCAAACCGGAGTTCAAGCCGTTGCTGACGGCTATGCGGAACTGGCGCAGCGAGATTCTGGCTGTCTTCGACCACAAGTACACGAACGCCTTCACCGAGTCGCTGAACAACCTGACCAAGCACATAGTCAAGGCCGGTCGTGGGTACAGCTTCGAGGTATTGCGCGCCCGCATCCTTGCCAACTATGGCGACCCGGTCAAGGAACCGCTCTTCTTCGAGTTCCTGCTGAAGGACGACGGGAACCCATGCGCGAACTGCGGGCTGCCGTGCCGCGCCGAGGACATGCACCTCGTGACGTTGCCGCCGGTGACTCGCGGACAGCGTGCGAAGCGCGCCCTGGTCTGCGAGGTTTGCGAGTCGCGTTTCAACACGGAGAAGGTTATTGCTCATCGCAAGACTTCCACACGGAAAACCGGATAGCCCCTCTAACCACCATCTGCTTATGAGGAGCAAACGATGGCTGCCAGTGATTTTACTCCCATCGGGTCTCGATTCTCCCGTCTCATCGTTACCAGTGACTATTGGACCGACAAGTTCTACATCAAGCGAGTTCGCTGCTTATGCGATTGCGGTAAAGAAACTGAAGCGAGCTGCCGACAACTCGTCGACGGGATAAAGAAGTCGTGCGGGTGTCTCCGTGGTGATGCAGTTCGCGCGCGTGTTTCGATGAATATCGAAAGCGGAAAGGTGGCTTCGGTTTCCGCTGGGTCAAAATTTGGCCGATTATCGATCCTCACGGGCGAAACGATTGGCTCGGGCGCGCGACGGAAGGTTCGTTGTCTGTGCGATTGCGGCACCGAAAAAGATGTTGCAGTCGCCGATCTTCGCAGCGGGAAAACTACGTCGTGCGGTTGCTATCGACGCGAATTTCAGTATGACATCTATCCTCTGCCCGTCGGTCAGACGTTTGGGAAACTGACAATTCTGCGGGGCGTCGGCCATCAAGGTCGCGGAAGAATGGTCGAGGCCCAATGTGATTGCGGCCAGCTAACCGTAGCCAACATCGACAACATTCGCAGCGGTCACACAAGCTCTTGCGGTTGCCAGAAAGTGACGTCTGCCATTGGCCGAGCCAAGCATGGTCATAGTCGGAAAGGCACGCGTAGTCGCACTTACCAGATCTACCGCGACATGCGGACCCGTTGTGAGAACGCCAACTACGCGGAGTTCCACCTCTATGGAGGTCGAGGAATAACGGTTTGTGAAAGATGGAAGCAAGGGTTCGAATTCTTCCTCGCTGATATGGGCGAGAGCCCGCGCGGAATGACGCTCGAGCGCGATCGCGTGAACGAGGGCTACTCGCCAGATAACTGTCGTTGGGCCACGCCAGCAGAGCAGTCAGTCAACAAACGGAACAACGTCTTTATCGAATATGAAGGGCGACGTCAGACGGTCTCTCAGTGGGCCGTAGAGCTCGGCCTAAGTGCAGGTCGAATGTATTACGGCGTCAAACAAGGTTGGCCACCCGAACGTCTCTTGGCCAAATAAACCCAAACCCCGCTTCGGCGGGGTTTTTTATTGCCTCTACAAAGGAGCATTCATGAATCGAGCAATCATCAGCGGCGGCCTGACAGTATCGGCTGCCGACATCATCCCGACGGTCGACTGGGCAATGAATGGCTTTCACGGCGGTCCGCCGGCCAATCTTTCCGGCCTCATCGCTGGCGCGGTCGTGATGGCGATTCACGCGGCCTACAACTGGTTCGCAGCACGTTCCGCAGCCAAGCAAGCACCGTCGCAATGAAGGCCGCCCTGCTGGCGCTATGCCTGACAGGATGCGCCGGCCAGGCGACCTATGACGTTCGTCCGTTCTATGACGAAGCCTCGAAGCAAGTCCTGTGTTGTGCCGCATCCATCTCCAACGGTAAAGACATTTCCAGCGTGACAGTCCACGTCCAGAAAACGGCTGACGGCTACGCGCTCGACTTTGCTGAAACCGGCGTCGGCGCGACCGCACCCATCGCCGCCCAGTCTCAAGCCACCACTGCTGTTGCCGGCGCAGTCTCGAGCGCCGCCGCTGCGGTCATCAAACTCGCACCTTAAGGAAATCCCATGCTTCGCAAATTCATGCTGCTTGCGGCAGGTGTTGTCACGTTCTCGCTCGCCGCGTGCAACGGCACTGCGCCGACGCTGACCTTCCAGCAACAAGTCGCCATCGCATGCGGCGCAGCCCAAGGCGAAATCGCGATCCTGACGGGTGACGGCGTATTCACTGGCGGCGCAGCCGATACGCTGTCCAAAACCGTTCAGCCGGACATCGACAAGGTGTGCGCTGTCGGCGCGACGATCACGAAGCCCGACCTGCAAACGATCGTCAATGCGACGCTGCCGCTCGTGAAGTCGTTCGTCGACGCCTCGGCTCTGGCGCAAGACAAGAAGAATGTGGCTGACGCCGCGATCGATTCGGGCGTGCTGGCATTCAATGTCGCGATCAACCTTGTGCCGGCTGTGACTGCGACGACCGCCTCGGCTACCGTGGCCGCTTCCGCACCCGTCGCCGCGGGCCAGTAATGACCCCGCGCGACTTCGCGTTGCTGGCGCAAGAGGCGTACACCGCAAAGCCCGACATCGGCCGCGCGGATAGCGCCTCGCGCGCCATCGTACGGCAGACTGCAGCAGGGCTCGCTGTCGCGTTTCCGGGCACCGACAACGTGCCGTGCTGGCTCGCCGATCTGGACATTCGTCAGGTATCGGTGGAAGGCGTTGGCGATGTGCATCGTGGGTTCTGGCAGGCATGGCAAGCGATCGCGCCGGCGGTGACGGCCGCCGTCGGCGCTCAGCCAGTCACGCTGGTGGGGCACAGCCTCGGCGCCGCGATCGCGATCATGGCTGCGGTGTCGCTGACGCTCGCCGGCAAGCCCCCGGCCGCGGTGTACGGCTTCGAGCCGCCGCGCGTCAGTTCAGGGCTCGGTGTGCGGGCGCTGCTGTCGAAAGTGCCCGTGCGCCTGTACAAAAACGGGAACGACATCGTCCCGGACCTGCCACTCGGGCTAAACCATGCCGCGCTGCTCACGCACATCGGCAAAGCCGTGCTGCCGATCGCGAACGTCCAGGACCACATGCTCGCGCGCGTGATTCCGGCGCTCGGTCCAGCCTGATCCCATCAGATGAAAAAAGCCCGCTCGAAGCGGGCAGAACACACTACGCCGAGGGGTCTATCCAACGGCTCTGGCGATTTTAGCGCTCGTCCATCTAGCCTGTCATCCGACAGCGCCTCAATCACCAACCGCGATCTCAAGATGCTTGCCCAGCGCCTCAAGCGCCTCGGCAATCGTATCGATCTTGGTTGCGTGTCCAATATCCACAATCCTGTTTATGACCTGCGGACTCGTATCGAGACGCCGTGCAAGCTCGGCGGGCGTTACCTTCTGAGCGATCATCTCGTTGAGCAGAAGGATTTTCGCTGACACGCTCGCCGGCAATGCGATCAATTCCTCGCCTTTCTTCGCCTTCGATGGCTTGGGGACCGGCCGCTTATCCTCGAAATAGAAGTCCATCGCCGTGAAGAGCGCATCAGCGGCCATAGAGCGAGCCTCTTCGAGGGAGTCGCCCTGAGTGATTGCTTCCGGAATGTCCCGGAATGTGACGACGAACCCGCCGCTGTCGGGCTCGAATACCGCTGGATACCGCAACATATAGCACTCCATGCTTTGAAAGATGGTGCGAGGGAAGCCCCTTTCGGGGCCGCCTCTCATTTCAGACCGAGTTGTTTCAGAATTCCTCGTCTCAGTGGCTCTTTCAGTTCCTTCGACGGGTGCCTTGGGAGGATGGTCTGCTTTCCGTTGTAGTAGAGCTTTAAGTGCCCTTTGCCATCTTTCACTACAACGCCTTGAGCTTCCAACCACCTCCTGAACTCACTCTGCTTCACCACCTCTCCGTGTTGTTGAACATGGAGACACTATAAACATTAACGTTTATCTGTGCAAGAGATTTATAAGCGATTTTGTTTATTTTTGTGCGGTGTCGATTGTTCGTCATCCGCGCCGGTCGCGCGCACCCGAACGCGCACCCATATTCGCGGTCCGCTTGCACTTGAGCACGGTTGTCCCGCATGCAGCGGGCGTGCGATGTTCCATCAATGTCGCCGCCCCAATGCTCGCATGCTCGGCACGGCCGCGCGGTTCCATATGGATTGGTGAGCCCCATCTCGATACCTGCATATCCGTACAGGTCGATGCTACACCGCTCGCCCGATTCGCGTCTGATGCGCGCCACGAGAGCAGAGGCGATGCCCTGTCTGGAATTGCGTTGTAAGCCCTTGATTTCATTAGGTAGCAATTGTGCATCCTAATGCAGACTCCGCAGCCGTCCGGCACAGCCTAACCGCATGAATTAATTGAGGAATCCTCTGTTTGATAAGCATTACCTCTCACGTAATCGACGCAATGCACGCGAGCCGTCAATCTTCATTCCGAGCCCGCCGCATGCGATGCGTATGCCGCGCGAAGTGCTCAGTCCTGTCAATCGAGGAGTTTGAGATGAATGCGCATACCGATTTGATCGACCGTTATTTCGATACCTGGAACGAGACCGATGGCGCGCGTCGTCGCGAGTTGATCGCGGCAACGTGGAGCGCCGATGCCGACTATCGCGACCCGCTGCTGGCGGGCGCGGGCCACGATGGCATCGACGCCATGATCCGCGCGGTGCATGAGCGTTTTCCGCATCACACGTTTCGCCGTACGACCGACGTCGACGGCTTCGCGAATCGCCTGCGCTTCTCGTGGGCACTGACGACCCCCACGGGCGAGGCGATCGTGAAGGGGTCGGACTTCGGCGTGGTGGACGCGCATGGGCGTCTGCAAGCGGTCACCGGTTTTCTCGACGAAACCCCCGGCGCCGCCTGAGGCGTTTTTCACGGAGACGATCATGCACGAGCCCGCCGCTGCCAAGCCCGCGCAAGTCCATCTCGCGTTGCTGCGCGTCGCGGCCGCGCTCGATGCGTTATCGAGCGCGATCGCCGGTTTCGCGCTGCTCGGCGGCGCGCGGGCGTTCATGTTCATCGCACTGCTCGGTTGGCGCGAGCCGGTGCTCGGCGGCGCGGGGCTCGTGCTGCTCGCTTTGGTCGGATGGCTGCGCTGGCAATGCGGTGCGAGCGCAGCGCCGCAAGACGTCCGGCGCGCTTGCTACAATCGATCGTCGTGCGGATGAAGCGTGACACGCATCGTCTTGCGCAAAGCGCACGACCTCACCCCCTCAGCATGTTCCCAACCGAACGACCTGGAGACCCCGTGCTGAAAAATCTCGACCCGCTACTGACCGCCGATATCCTGCACGCGCTGCGCTCGATGGGCCACGGCGACGAGCTCGTGATCTGCGACGCCAACTTCCCGGCCGACGCCGTCGCGCGCGATACCGTGCTCGGCAAGCCGCTGCGTCTCGACGGTGTCAGTTCGCCGCGCGCGATCCGCGCGGTGTTGTCGGTGCTGCCGCTCGACACCTTCATCGAGCATCCCGCGTCGCGCATGGAAGTGGTTGGCGAGCCGCACACGATTCCCGCGGTGCAGCGCGAAGCGCAAGCCGAGGTCAACGCGGGCGAGGGGCGCGAGGTGCGCTTCGTGTCGATCGAGCGATTCGCGTTTTACGAGCGTGCGCGCCAGGCATACTGTGTGATCGCGACGGGCGAGGAGCGCGGCTACGGCTGCTTCGTATTCACGAAGGGCGTGTTGCTCGCGCCGGACGCGCCACGCGCATAGTCGCTACCACCTTTCTCGATTCATCACGACAAACCCATGAGCTTCCAGCTAGCCAGTCTCGATCATCTCGTTCTGAACGTCGCCGACGTCGAAGTGAGCGCGGCGTGGTACGCGCGGATGCTCGGCATGCGACGCACCGAGTTCGCGTCGCGCACCGGCACGCGCGTGGCGATGAACTACGGCGATCAGAAGATCAATCTGCGTCCCGCGTCGGCCGATACCGTCGCCTGGTTCACGTCGCGCGAGGTGGTCCCGGGCACGTCGGACCTGTGCTTCGTGACCACCGCAAGCCCGGACGACGTCAAGGCGCACTGGCTCGCGCAAGGCGTTGCTATCGAGGCGGGGCCGGTGGAGCGCGACGGCGCGCGCGGCAAGATGACCTCGGTGTATTGCCGCGACCCGGACGGCAACCTGATCGAGGTCGCCACGTATCCGTCAGCCTGAGCGGGCTTGGAAATCGCGGCCATTGCTCATATGCTCAGGGGCGAGGCGGGGAACTGAGCCCCTGCATTCGGGTCTGCTGCTTATTCATTACAGGAGTCCCCCCATGTCGCGTCCCGTCGATTTCGGCATTATTTTCATCGCCCGTCTTGCGCTTTCCGTGCTGTTCCTGTGGAGCGGGGTGATGAAACTGCTGGGCTATGCGGGCTTCGTCGGCTACCTGCATTCGAAAGGCGTGCCGTTCGTGCAAATCGCCGCGCCGATCGCAACCGCGGTCGAGGTGCTCGGCGGCCTGCTGCTCGTGGTCGGCTTCAAGGTACGGCCGCTCGCGCTGGTCATGGCGGTGTACACGGTCGCGACGGCGGTGCTCGGCCACGACTTCTGGAATATCACCGACCCGGCGTTGCAGCACGACATGGTGATTCATTTCTGGAAGAACATAGGAATAGCGGGCGGTTTCCTGCTGCTGTTCGTCACCGGCGCGGGGCGTCTGAGCATCGACAACGCGCGCGCGCCGCGCGGCGGACTCGGCGGGCTGTAAAGCGGGCTGTAAAGCGGGCAGTGAAGCGGGCTGTGAAGCGGGCTGTGAAGCGGGCTGTGAAGCGTGAGCGCGCGCAGTCGGCTCGGCCCGCATCCTGCTACACAGCCGGATTTCCAATCCGCGCCAAGCAAGGGAGCAGATGATGATTCAGAACTTCGAGCAAATGATCGGCGGCAAGCTCACGCAACTGTGCGCGAGTCTCGGCGAAGGGCCGACGCCGCATCGTGTGATCATCAGCCTCGCCGAGTCGGCGAAGACGCTGGTGGTTCTGGATGCGTCCGGATTCATCGGCACGCTGAAGGCGGATATCGAGGACCCGGAAAAGCTGGTCGCGGATGCGATCGCCAAGGCGCGCAGCGAAGGCCTGATCGAGCGCGCAATCGATACCGGCACGATTCAGGAGGCGTCGCTGTAGGCGGCTGCATTACACACCGCTTACTTGCTCGCGGCGCTCGCCCCGCGCTCAGACGATGCCGCCGCGTGCGGCTCCGGATGCACGAAACACGCGAGCACGAGACCCAGCACCAGCAGTCCCACCGAAATAGCCGTCGCCGCTTGCATCCCTGGCACGATCTGCGTCGCGGCCGCACCGCTCGCGAGCGCGCCGAAGGCCGCCACGCCCACCGCGCCGCCGGCCTGGCGCGCCGTGTTCAATACCGCCGACGCCGTGCCCGCGCGCCGCGCTTCGGTCGATGCGAGCACCGCCGTGGTCATCGCCGGCACCGCGAGTCCCATGCCCGACGGAATCAGCAAAAACGGCAGCAGCAGGCCAATCAGCGGCGTCTCCGCGTCGACGAGATGCAGCAGGCCATAGCCGAGACCAGCCGTGATCGCGCCGAGGATCATCGGCACGCGCACTCCCAGGCGGCCGATCACCCAGCCGCTCGCGACGTTCGAGATCAGGAAGCCGCCCGTCAGCGGCAGGAACGCGAGGCCCGCCTGCAACGGCGTGTAGCCCCGCACGCGCTGAAGGTAAAGGCTCAGCACGAACACCATGCCGTAATACGTCAGATTCACGCAGATGCCGAACAGCACCGCCGCGCTGAACGTGCGCGTGCCGAACAGCGAGAGCGGCAGCATCGGGCGCGCGACGCGCGCTTCGACGAACACGAACGCACCGGCCGCCAGCAGCGCCAGCACGAAGCCGCCGGCGACCAGCGGATGCGCGAGCCCGAGCGGCCGCCATTCGATCACCGCGGCGACGAACGCGGTTAGCGCGACGATCGCGAGACACTGGCCGCCGAGATCGATGCCGCGTGGCGTGTCGCCGGTGTTGCCGCGAGCGGCGGCCGGCACGCCGCGTTGCGAGGTTTGCGGACGCGGAATCCACAGCAGTGTCGCGAGCAGGCCGGCCGCGCAGATCGGTAGATTGACGAGAAAGATGCTGCGCCAGCCGAACGCGGCGATCAGCAGACCGCCGGCCACCGGCCCGGCCGCGATCGAAATCGCGCCGGAGGCGGTCCACAGGCCGACCGCGCGTGCCCGCAGCTTCGGTTCGTGGCCGAACGACTGGTTGAGCAGCGCGAGCGAATTCGGCAGCATCGCGGCCGCACCGATGCCTTGCACCGCGCGCGCGGCGATCAGCATCGGGGCGTCGAGCGCGAGCCCGCAGGCCAGCGAGGCAAGCGCGAACAGCACGATTCCGCACGCATACATGCGCCGCGCGCCGAAGCGGTCGCCGAGCGCGCCGGCCGACAGCATCAGCACCGCAAACGCGAGCGTGTATGCGTCGACGACCCATTGCAGGCCCGCGACGTTCGCGTGCAGGTCCGCGCCGATTCGTGGCAACGCGATGTTGACGATGGTCACGTCGAGTTGCGTGACCACGAAGCCGACGCTGACGGTCGCGAGAACGCGACCGAGGGCGGGCGAAAAGGAGGGTGTGGATGAGTTCATGACTGCATCGTAAGCCCGATGCAGCGCGCCACGTTTCGGCGTGGCGTGAAGTATGGATGTCGCCGGTGCGAGCGACGGCGCGTCGAAAACCGCGCCGTCGCGGAGCGTTCCGTCGACGCGCTAGATGCGGATCGAGGAAGCGAGATCCGCCGGATCAACGCCCCCGCGGCGCATCCTTGATGAACAGCGTGGTCAGCGCGCCCAGCACGCAGATCGCCGCGACGTACAGCGGCGCGGCCAGCGGGTTCGACTTCATCATCAGCGATACGGCGATCGGCGTCAGACCGCCGAACACCGCATACGCGACGTTGTACGAGAACGAGATGCCCGAGAAGCGCACGACCGGCGGGAATCCGCGGACCATCACGAGCGGAATCGCGCCGATCACGCCGACGAAAAGTCCGGCCAGTGCATACAGCGGCACGAGCAGGGACGTATCGACGGCCAACTGCCGAAACATCACGTAGTACGTGATCGCAAGCGCAACGCCGCCGACGAAAATCGTGCGACCCGCGCCAATGCGTCCGGCGATCGAACCGGCCACCACGCAGCCGATCGTCAGGCACAGCGTCGCGACACAGTTCGCGAGCAGCGCGGTGGCCGGCTCGATGTGAAATTGCTTTTGCAGCAGCGTCGGCGTCATCAGGATCACGACGACGATCGCCGCCGACAGCATCCAGGTGAGCAGCATCGACACGATCACCGCGCGGCCGTGATCGCGCAGTACGGCCTTCAGCGGCACTTCCGCGGCGATCGCCTTGCGTTGCTTCAGTTCGGCGAACACCGGCGTCTCGTGCAGCCAGCGGCGCAGATAGACCGAGAACATGCCGAACACGCCGCCGATGAGGAACGGAACGCGCCACGCATATTCGGAAATATCGGCCGGCGTGAAATGGCGATTGACCGCCGACGCAATCAGCGAGCCGAGCAGAATGCCCGCCGTGAGGCCGGCCGTCAGCGTGCCGCACGCATAGCCGACGTGCCGCCCGGGCACATGCTCCGAGACGAACACCCATGCGCCCGGGACTTCGCCGCCGACCGCCGCGCCCTGCATCACGCGGAACAGCAACAGCAGCACCGGCGCGAGCACGCCGATGCTCGCGTAGGTGGGCATCAGGCCAATCAGCAGCGTCGGCACCGACATCAGCAGCACGCTCAGCGTGAACATACGCTTGCGGCCGAACAGGTCGCCGAAGTGCGCCATGATGATGCCGCCGAGCGGCCGCGCCAGATAACCGGCCGCGAAAATGCCGAAGGTCTGCAGCTGACGCAGCCAGTCCGGCATCGCCGCCGGGAAAAACAGCTGGCCGATCGCCGGCGCGAAGAAAACGAAGATGATGAAGTCGTAGAACTCGAGCGCTCCGCCTAGCGCGGCGAGACCGAGTGTCTTGTAATCGCTGTGCCCAAGCGGGCGGGGGGTGACAGCCTGCGCTCCACCCAGATTTGTCGCTTGCATTGCCATGTCTTTGGATGAATTGTGAGCCACGCGGCGGGTGACGCGTGGACATACGGCGGTCGTCGGGCGAGAAGTGTGACAGGCGCTGGGTAGAGCACGGGACACGGGCGCGCCGTCCGGATAGGGCGGGCGCGCTGACGACGGCGGCCGGCGCGGATTTTACAGGATGGAAGCGGAAGTCCTGCGGGAGCGCCCAGTTGGGCGAAGAAAGCGGCGGAAAATAGGAATGCTCCGAAGGGAGGGACCGGGGTGCGGCTCGGAGAATGGCCTGCATGTCCTTGTCGAGAGTCCATCCCATGCGCGTTGCAGTTCTTCAGCGTGACCCGTTCATGCGTCAGTCCATTGAATCAAGTCTGGTGAGAGCCGGCCATTTCTGCGCGGCCTATGACGACGGCGTTGCGTTGTCGAGGTCGCTCGTGCGCTCCACGATGGATCTGCTGGTGCTCGACTGGCAGGATATGCGGCCCGCCGGCGCGGACCTGTTGCGCTCGGTGCGCCGCGTGGCAGGCGAGCACGTGCCGATCATGTTCGTGTCGAACGACGGCTCGGAGGAAAGCATGGTGCGCGCGCTCGCAGGCGGTGCCGACGATTACCTCGCGTTGCCGCTGCGGGACGCGGAGTTTCGCGCGCGAGTCGCGGCGCTTCTGCGGCGCGCGTATCCGGAGCGTTTCAGCGCCGCGACCGGTTTCGAGATCGGCCCCTATCGCTTCGACACGATCCGCCGGGCGGTCACGCTGCGCGGCGAGCCGGTGTCGCTGTCGCCCACCCAGTACCGGATCGCGGCGCTGTTCTTTTCCAACGTCGATCGCGTGATGTCGCGCGACCATATCTTCGCGACGGTGTGGGGCCGCGAACTGCGCGAGTTCACGCGGACCGTCGACAGTCACGTGTCACGGCTGCGTCTGCTGCTCGCGATCGAGCCGCACAATGGTTTCCGGCTGCAGCCGGTATACAGAAGCGGCTACCGGTTGCTGCGGCTTCACGACCATGTGCTCAGGGAGTGAAGATTGGCAGTCGGCGCGCACGGCATGAGGTCCCCGCGACCAGGTATATGCTGAAATCCGCGTTGCAGCCTGTCGCGCTCGCCAGCGGCGTTCATTCTCCTTACGTGTTCGTATCGGTTAGCCGGGTTACCGTGTTTGCACCGAGGGTCGTCGACGCCGATACCGAATAGCGGGACGTTTCGCGCCCCGCGCGCGCGGCGTCTCACGCATCGCGCCGCTATGCCGAAATCGTCTCAATCCGCGCGCACGCGCACCAAGACCCACCGGCCCGCGATTCCTACCATGGGCGAGATGAAAACCCTCAACATCATCGACTCGCACACCGGCGGTGAGCCCACCCGCCTCGTGGTGTCGGGTGGTCCGGATCTGGGCCGCGGCACGCTCGCGCAACGGCTCGACGTGTTCCGCACCCGCTTCGACGACTGGCGCGCCGGCATCGCCACCGAACCGCGGGGCTCGGACGTGGTGGTCGGCGCGTTGCTCTGCGAGCCCGACGATCCGACTTGCGCGGCCGGCGTGATCTTCTTCAACAACGTCGGCTATCTCGGCATGTGCGGGCACGGCACCATCGGGCTCGTCGTGTCGCTCGCGCACATGGGGCGGATCGGGCCGGGACGACACCGCATCGAAACGCCGGTCGGCGTGGTCGAGGCGACGCTGAACGAAGACGGCGGCGTCGCGGTGCGCAACGTGCCCGCGTATCGCCACCGCAAGGCGGCGCAGGTCGAGGTGCCAGGCTATGGCGAACTGACCGGCGACATCGGCTGGGGCGGCAACTGGTTTTTCCTCGTCGCCGAGCATGGGCACGAGCTCGAAGCCGCGAACATCGCGAGCCTGACGGCTTTCAGCTCGGCGATTCGCGACGCGCTGATCGCACAGAACATCACGGGCGCGAACGGTGCGCTGATCGACCATATCGAGCTGTTCGGACCGGGCTCGCGCGAGGGCCTCGACAGCCGCAGCTTCGTGCTGTGTCCCGGCAATGCGTACGACCGCTCGCCGTGTGGTACCGGCACGAGCGCGAAGCTCGCGTGTCTCGCGGCCGACGGCACGCTCGCCGAACGCGCGGTGTGGCGCCAGGAGAGCATCATCGGCAGCGTGTTCGAGGCGAGCTATCGCGCGGCGGGCGACGGCGTCCACGTGATTCCGACCATCACCGGTCACGCGCACATCATGGCCGAAGGGCGTCTGTGTTTCGACGAGCGCGATCCGTTCGCATGGGGTATCCGGACCGCATGAGCCCGGACGTGCTGATCATCGGAGCGGGTATCGTCGGTGCCGCGTGCGCGGCGGAACTGGCCGCGCTCGGCATGCGCGTCGACGTGCTCGACGCGCAGCGCATCGGCGGCGGCGCGACGGCGGCCGGCATGGGCCATATCGTCGTGATGAACGACTCGCCGGCCGAATTCGCGCTGAGCCGCTATTCGCGCGAGCTATGGCTCGAGCTCGCGCCGCAGCTGCGTGCGCGCGACGCGTTCGCGCGCTGCGGCACGCTGTGGGTCGCAGCCGACGACGAAGAACGGCGAGCCGCCCGCGCAATGCAGGCGGCGTTTGGGAGCCAAGGTGTCACCGCGCAATTGCTGGACTCGGCCGAACTGCGCGTCTGCGAACCGGCGCTCGCACCATCGATGGCGGGCGGTTTGCGCATCGAGCACGACAGCATCGTGTATGCGCCGACCGCCGCCGAATGGCTGCTCACGCAGTCGCCGCATGCGGCGAATATCAGCGTGCGACCTGGAGCGCAGGTCGCGTCGGTCGGTGCGGGTGGCGTGACCTTGGCGTGCGGCGAGCGCGCCAGCGCGGCGCACGTGGTCGTCGCGAACGGCCTCGGGGCGGCGCAATTGTTGCCGTGGCTGCCGTTGCAGCCGAAGAAAGGCCATCTGCTGATCACCGACCGCTACCCGGGGCTGATCCGTCATCAACTGCTCGAACTTGGCTATATCAAGAGCGCGCATCACGCGACCGGCACGTCGGTCGCGTTCAACGTACAGCCCCGTCCGACCGGGCAACTGCTGATCGGCTCGTCGCGCCAGTTCGAAACAACCGATCCCGCCGTCGAGATGCCGGTGCTCGCGCAGATGCTGCAACGCGCCGCGCAGTATCTGCCGGGGTTGCCGGCGCTCAGCGGCGTCCGCGCGTGGACGGGGTTTCGTGCCGCGTCGCCGGACGGCCTGCCGCTGATCGGACCGGCCGGCGAGTTCGCGCCCGACGTCGGCTCTGGCTCCGCATCCGGCCTATGGCTCGCGGTCGGTCACGAAGGGCTTGGCGTGACGACCTCGCTCGCGACCGCGAAACTACTCGCGGCGCAGATCGCGGGCCATGCCGCGCCGATTCCGTGCGAACCTTATCTACCGGTGCGTTTTGCAAAACAGGTGGCCCATGACCGACACTGACGCGGCCCGCATCCGTTTGACCGTCGACGGCCGCAGCATCGAAGTGATGCCCGGCACGACCATAGCCGCGGCGCTCGCGATCGCGGGTGTGCGCGGCTCGCGGCTGTCGGTCAAGGGCGAGCCACGCGAAGCCTTGTGCGGGATGGGCGAGTGCCAGGAGTGTCGCGTGACGATCGACGGTCACGCGCACGCGCTCGCGTGCCAGACGCTATGCCGCGACGGCCAGCGCGTGCAGACACGAAACGGGACAGTACACGCATGACGCAGCACTTCGACATCGTGGTGATCGGCGGTGGTCCGGCCGGGCTCAATGCTGCGCGAGCGGCGGCGCAGGCGGGCGCGACGGTCGCGCAGATCGACGACAATCCGCGCGCCGGCGGCCAGATCTGGCGCCAGGGGCCCGCCTATCCGCCGCAAGCAGCGTTGCACGCGTTGCTCGCGGCGTTGCAATCGCAGCAAAACTTCACTTACTGGCCATCGACGCGCGTGATCGCGCCGCTCGGCGCGCAAGGCTTGATGCTCGAATCCGCCGAACACGGCGGCGTGTCGATCACCTATGACAGACTGATTCTTGCGACCGGCGCGCGCGAGCGTCTTCTGCCGTTTCCCGGCTGGACCTTGCCCGGTGTGACCGGCGCGGGCGCATTGCAGGCGCTGATCAAAGGCGGCATGCCGGTGCGCGACGAACGGATCGTGATCGCCGGCAGCGGCCCGCTGCTGCTGGCCGCGCTCGCCACCGCGCGAGAGGCCGGCGCGCGCGTGATCGCGGTGGTCGAGCAGGCATCGGTGGCCGAGGTCGCGCGTTTCGGCGTGTCGCTGCTGCGCGAGCCCACAAAGCTGCGTCAGGCGATCAGCCTCACGCGCGGCTTCGCGGGACTGCGCTACTGGACCGGCAGCATCGTGAGCGAAGCCCGCGGCACCGAGCGCGTGCGACAGGTGACGATCCGGCGCGGCAAGCGCGAGGTGACGCTCGATTGCGACCGCGTCGCGTGCGGCTACGGACTGCTGCCGAACGTCACGCTTGCCCAGGCGCTCGGCTGCGCGATCAACGACGCGGGCGAAATCGTCATCGACGACGGGCAGCGCACCTCGCTCGAACGCGTTTATGCAGCGGGCGAGTGCACGGGCGTCGGCGGCGCTGAGCTCGCTGGCGCGGAAGGCGAGATCGCCGGTCTCGTGGCGAGCGGCGCGGCGAGCACGCAACGCGCCGCACTGGCGGCGCTCGTCGCGCAACGCGCGCGCTGGCGGGGCTTTGGCGGGCGCGTCGCGGCGTCGTTCGCATTGGGCGAGGCCGCGCGCACGCCGCCCGCCGATGCGACGCTGTTGTGCCGTTGCGAGGACGTGAGCGTCGGCGAGGTGCGCCGCTGCGCCGACTGGCGTGACGCGAAACTGCAGACGCGCTGCGGTATGGGCCCTTGCCAGGGGCGCATCTGCGGCGCGGCCGCGAGTCTGTACTTCGGCTGGCCGGCCGCGGCGGCGCGTCCGCCGTTCAGTCCGGCGCAAATCGGCACGCTGATGAGCGCCGCCGAACCGCCGACTGCGGCGCCATGACGGCTCCGCGCTTACCCTCGGTAGATATTGGCGGGCGACGCGCGGCTCTATAATCGACCGCAATCAACCGCACGAGCAGTCTGCCCGGCCGCACCGGCGCAGCGATCCGCGAACGCAACCTAACGCAATCAACCAGGCACGCACCCACGGAACCGCACGATGAACACGCTGGCGCATCCGCTCGAACCCGACGATACGACGCTGTCCAGCATGCTGTCGCATTTCAGGTTGCTCGAGCCGGTATTCGATGCAATGCCGGACGTCGTGTTCTTCGTCAAGGACGCCGACGCGCGGTATGCGCTCGTCAACCGCACGCTCGCTTCGCGTTGCGGCTTCAAGGAAAAGGCTGCGCTGCTCGGCAAGACCGCGGAAGACGTGTTTCCGCGCCGCTTCGGGCGCATCTATACCGCGCAGGACAAGGCGATCATCGGCGTCGGCAAGCAGATGCTCGATCAGCTCGAACTGCATCTGTATCCGGGCCGTCAACCGGGCTGGTGCCTGACCTGCAAACAACCGTTGCGCGATGCGACCGGCAAGGTGGTCGGCCTCGCCGGCATCTCCCGCGATCTGAAAGCCGACGAAAGCAGCCACCCGGCCTACAGCCGGCTTGCCGCCGTCGTGCAGTCGATCCAGGAGAATTACGTGCAGCCGCTGAACCTGAAGCAGCTTGCGGCGATGGCGGACATGTCGGTCGCGCAGCTGGAGCGATACTTTCACAAGGTGTTTCATCTGACACCGCGCCAGGTGCTCCTGAAAACGCGACTCGATGCGGCGACCGCGCTGCTGGTGTCGCACGACAAGGTCACCGACGTCGCCGCGCGTTGCGGCTACACCGATCACAGCGCGTTCACACGGCAATTCAAGGCGACCGTCGGCGTCACACCGACCGAATACCGGATGTTGCTGCACGGTACGCTGCGCGGCTGAGCGGCGTCGGGCGTGTCATGGCGGGTCGCGCGCATCACTACTACGTGTACGTCGTCGCGCTCGACGACAAGGTGTGGAACGAGGCGCGCTTTCGTCGCGCGAATCCCGGTTACCGTTTCGACAAGCCGTGCGTGTACGTCGGCATGACGGGGCTCGACCCGGACTTGCGCTTCGATCGGCACAAGGCGGGCATTCAGGCGAATCGCTATGTGCGCGACTACGGCCTGCGTCTGATGCCCGAACTGTACGAAGTGTTCAACCCGATGCCTTACCGCGGCGCGCAGGATATGGAAGTGGAATTGGCGATCGGGCTGCGCGAGGCGGGGTATGGGGTGTGGCAGGCTTGAAAGGCTTGACGCGGCCGAATTCTGAACAGACGAATCGTGAAGTCTCTTTCCGATTGAGCTCGAAGGTACAGCTTACAGTCGTTGGCTTTTGCTCCGGAATTCCCTGCGGTGGCGGAGCAATGACTATTGCGTGTACGTCGGTGCCAGACAATGGGAGCGTTCTTAAAGATGCCTCGCATGTCTACGAAACTGATGCAGAAGCGCGGCGGTCTGATCTATCGCCAAAAACGTAGGCCACACTCAATGGCTGTGCCTGAATAGAAAAAAGCCGCGTCAGCGCAAAGCGCTGACGCGGCCTCAGATGACCGGGTCGCGAGCCGATCTGGTTACTTCACCCCAAGCCCTCGCAACACAGCGTTACCCTCGGACGTCAGACGGATATGCGGCGTGCCCGCATCGTTCGAAACGGTCTCGACGAGACCTGCTTCGTAAAGCTGCGGAATTTCGGGTTTTGCGGATGCATCGATCGGCGCGTGCAGCAGCAGCAGCAGCGTCGCAAGTTCGTGATGGCTCAACAGACGGCGCAGGATAGTAGGCCGTTTGGCCGGTGTTTCGTTGGTTTTCGGTTCGGGCTGGTTCATGGAGCGCACCTGGTACGGGGACATGTCCGGGGATCTTGCGGACGAAGTCTTAAACGATTCTTAAGACCCCATTGTCCTGTAACACCGTGACATGAACGTTGCAATGGATCAGATTCCGGCGCCTGCAACTTCGCCTTTATGCGCCACCAAGCCTTATGGCGCGCAGGTTTTGCCTGCCGATTCGATCCACAGGTTGCTTACATGACGCTTGCCCGCATAGAAACGGTAAGTTGTCGCGCCGTTGTCGCTGCGTACCTTGACGATGTTCGAGTCGCCGAAGTCGAGCATCTGACCTTGCGGGATACCGGTCGACTTGAACGCGGCGTTGTGATGATTGGCCATCTGCGTCAGACAGGCGACCACGTCGTCGACGGAACGCTGCGTCGTCGTGTCCGTGACGGGTTCGCCGGAATCCGGGTCTTTCTGGAAATACGCGCAAGCGCTGAGCAGCAGCGAAAGGGACAGGACTGCAGCGAACTTCTTCATATCTCTCCTGGCGTTGATTCGGCGATTCGGCTGAGCAGGCGCCATTATATCGAGACGGCGAGCCTGTCCCGATCGGGGACGCAGGTCGCGTGCCTGAAAAGACGAAATCCGTATCGACGCGGCGACTTCCAATGACGAAGCCGCCGTGGTGCCTCCGGGGTCCGCCCGTTACTTGCGCCGCTGCGCCTGCGCCGCGAGCCGCACCGCCGCATTGGCCGCGCCGTAGCCGTCATAGCCGCCGCGCCGCTCGACGATCTCAAGGAAGAAGCGCTGGTCGAGTTGCTCCGTATAAGCGTGGAAAAACTCGCCGCCGCGTTCGTCGCGGTCGTACAGGATATTGTTCGCGCGCATCGCTTCGAGCAGCGTGTCGGACAGCACGTAGCGGGCCGCCAGGTCGTCGTAGTAATTGCGCGGAATGCGCAGGATCGGCACGCCATCCGCGACGAACTCGGGAATAGCGCTGAAGATGTCGCCGGTACTGAACGCGACGTGGTTCAGTCCGGAGCCGTGATACGTGTGCAGCGCCTCGGCCACCGCCGTATGGCGATCCACCGATGCATTCAGCGCGATCCGCACCGAGCCGTCGGGGCTGCGCAGCGCGCGGCTGCGCACGAGGCCGTACGGATCGGGAACGAGCACCCCCGGCTCGGCGAGGAAGCCGAACGCGGTGCGCAGAAACAGCACCCACGTATCGAGCGCACTCGCCGGCACCGACAGACACACGTGATCGATGCGCTCGAGCGGTCCCACCTCGGTCGGGCCGTTGACGTCGGTCAGGACGAAATCGGCCTCGAACAGCGTGGGCTGATCGGGCGTTTCGTCGACGAAATAGTTGAGGCTGCCATCCGGCGCCTGCACGGCCGGCAGCACGCGCTCGTTCGGCCCGATCTGGCCGGAGAACGGCGCGTAGCCAAAGCCGGCCGCGCGCTCGAATGCGTGGCTCGCGTCATCGACACGAAATGCCGATGCGCACAGCGACAAACCATGCTGCTGAAAAAACGCGTTCGCGAACGAATCGGGCTCGGCGTTCAGCACGATCGAGGCCGCGCCGTGCTGATACAGCGTCACGTCCTTCGAGCGATGCTGGCCGGCCTGGCGAAAGCGCAGCTTGCCGAGCCAGTCGGCGAGCTGGGTGCGCGTGGTGTCATCGACCGCGAATTCGAGGAACTGATAGCCGACGTGCGCGGGCGCGGCGGGCGAGCGGTACAGGCCGCCTGTCGTCTTGCGCGGCTGCTGTTGCTCCTCGAGCAGCGCGCGAGTTTGCTCTTCGAGGAACAACAACGAGCGATGGCCATCGGCGGCCGTGATCGTGGTGGGGGCGGCGCGAAAGCCGTCGTTGAAGATTTCCAGCGAAAGCGGGCCCTTGTAGCCAGCTTTGACGACCTGCGCGGTGAAGTTGGCGAGATCGAAGTCGCCCTGGCCGGGGAAGCAGCGGTAGTGGCGGCTCCATTCGAGCACGTCCATCACAAGCTTCGGCGCGTCCGCGATCTGCACGAACGCGATGCGCTCGCCAGGAATGTCGGCGATCGCGTCGGGCGTGTCGTTCAGCGACAGCGTATGAAAGCTGTCGAGCACGAGCCCGAGATTCGGGTGATTCACGGCGTCGACAAGCTTCCACGCGTGGCGATAGGTCTTTACGTGCCTGCCCCAGGCGAGCGCTTCGTAACCGGCGACCACGCCAGCCGCTTCGGCCGCGCGGGCGAGCGCGCCCAACTGGTCGATCATCAGCGAGTCGTCGCAGATCGTGTCCGGCGACACGTTGCTGCACACGAGGATGCGGTCCGTGCCTAGCTCGTGCATTACGTCGAACTTGCGCTTCGCGCGGTCGAGATTACGCTCGAGCCGTTCGGGACTGACACCGTCGAAATCGCGAAACGGCTGGAACAGCATGATCTTCAGGCCGAGGTCGTCGGCGATGCGGCGCACGTCGGCGGGCGAGCCGTCGAAATACAGCAGGTCGTTCTCGAAGATTTCGACACCTTCGAAACCCGCCGCGCGGATCGCGCTCAGCTTCTCGACGAGGGTGCCGCTAATCGACACGGTGGCAATCGAACGTTGCATGAACGGCTCCTGCAAAAACGGACAAACGAGGGGGAAACTCAGAGAAAAACCGCGGCGGCGCGCCTGGAGGCGCGGCCTGCCGGGCTTGCTGCAATGCGCAAAAATGAGCTAGTTCGTTACGCACTGAAGCAAGACGCAGGCCAGAATACCCCACACTACCCGGGAGTTTCGATAGTCTATACAAACTAACTAGATGGTACAAATTCGTAGAAACCCCGAATGACGACGGCGGCCGATGCGCGCACACTTCGCCATGCGTCGAAGAACCGCCGCGGGTGCCGCGGTTCGAGTCGCGCCTTATTTTGCGGGAGTCGTTGTCATGAGCTTTGCCTCCGTACTGGTCCTGAACGGACCGAACCTCAATCTGCTCGGCACGCGCGAGCCGGCCATCTACGGCGCGGAAACGCTCGACGACGTCGCGAAGCTGTGCCGCGACGCGGGCGAGCGCCTCGACCTCGCGATCGACTTCTGCCAGTCGAACGCCGAGCATCAGCTGATCGACTGGCTGCACGCGGCGCGCACCAAGGTCGACGGCATCGTGATCAATCCGGCCGCTTACACCCATACGTCGGTCGCGATCGCCGACGCATTGAGCGCGATCGAAAAGCCCGTCATCGAGGTGCATATCTCGAACGTGCATCGGCGCGAAGCGTTCCGGCATCACTCGTACGTGTCGGCGGTGGCGGACGCGATCATCGTCGGCTGTGGCACGCAGGGCTATGTGCTCGCGCTGGAACGGATGGCGACGATTCTTAAGAATAGGGCGGCGAAATGAACACTCAAGCGAACACTCGCGGAAATTCCCGAACCGACGCGCAGATCACCGCGTTGGCCAATGCGCAGGCGAGCTTGCGGGCCACTCCCCACTCCTTTCTGGTCGGTCTGATCGGCTCGGGCATCAGCGGTTCGCTCACGCCCGCGATGCACGAGGAAGAGGGCAGCAAGCTCGGACTGCACTATGTCTATCGACGCATCGATCTCGATGCGCAGAAGCTCGACACCGCCGCGCTGCCGGAGCTGCTGACGGCGGCCGAACGGATGGGTTACAACGGCCTGAACATCACGTATCCGTGCAAGCAGGCGGTGATTCCCCTGCTCGACGAACTGTCCGACGACGCCCGCGCGCTCGGCGCGGTCAACACCGTGCTGTTCAAGGACGGCAAGCGTATCGGTCACAACACTGACTGGTCTGGCTTCGCGCGTGCGTTCCAGCGCGGCCTGCCGGACGTGTCGCTGGAACGCGTCGTGCAGCTTGGCGCCGGCGGCGCCGGCGCGGCGGTCGCGCACGCGGCGCTGAACATGGGCGCGCAGTCGCTGACGCTGTTCGACGTCGATGCCGCCCGTGCGCAGTCGCTCGCCGACGAGTTGCAGGCGCGTTTCCCGAAAGCCAGGGTCAGCGCGGGCACGTCGCTCGAAGATTCGCTCTGCGTCGCGCAAGGCCTGATTCACGCTACCCCGACCGGTATGGCTAAAATGCCGGGCCTGCCGCTGCCGGCCGAATTGCTGCACCGCGACCTGTGGGTCGCCGACATCGTCTATTTCCCGATTCGCACCGCGCTGCTGCAGGCGGCCGAGGCGCTTGGCTGCCGCACGCTGAGTGGCGGCGGCATGGCGGTCTACCAGGCGGTCGACGCCATGCGTATTTTCACGGGCCTCGAGCCGGACGCCGAGCGCGTCTACACCCACTTTCAATCGTTGTTGCAACGCTAACCGGCCGCGTAGAGACCGGCACCCAAGCTGATCGAGGAGACAAGCACGCCATGACGCAATCGTTCCAATCCAGCTCCGCGGGCTCGCCCGCGCAGAACAAGGCGGCGAGCCCCGCGCGCCGTTCGAAAGCCCGTTACAAGATCCTCGCGCTGCTCGCGGTCGGCACGATGATCAACTATCTCGACCGCACCGTGCTCGGCATCGCGGCACCGCAGCTGACGAAGGAGCTCGGCATCAACGCCGCGCTGATGGGCCTGCTGTTCTCCGTGTTTTCGTGGAGCTACGTGGCCTCGCAGATTCCGGGCGGCCTGTTTCTCGACCGCTTCGGCAGCAAGCTCACATACTTCCTGTCGATGACGTTCTGGTCGCTCTGCACGCTCGCGCAAGGGCTCGTGGGGGGCATCGGCGGGCTGTTCGCCTTCCGTCTCGGCCTTGGCGTTTCGGAGGCGCCATGCTTTCCGACCAATAGCCGCGTGGTCGCCACGTGGTTTCCGCAAAGCGAGCGCGCGATGGCGACCGGCACCTATACGGTCGGCGAATATATCGGCCTCGCGTTTTTCAGCCCGTTCCTGTTCATGCTGATGGGCGCATTCGGCTGGCGCTCGCTGTTCCTCGTGGTCGGCGGCGTCGGTATCGCGTTCGGCGTCGTGTGGTGGCTGCTGTATCGCGAGCCGCGCGATCATCCGTCGGCGAATCAGGAAGAGCTCGACTATATCGAGGCGGGCGGCGGTCTCACGCAACGCAACAAGGATGTCGCGGGTGCGGCCGCGGGTGCAGCCGATGCGGCGGCATCGAAGAAGAGCGGCTTCCAATGGGGCACGATTGGCCAGCTGCTCAAGCATCGCCAGTTGACCGGCATCTGCCTCGGCCAGTTCGCGGGCAATTCGACGCTGGTGTTCTTCCTCACATGGTTCCCGACGTATCTCGCCACCGAACGTCATATGGCGTGGCTGAAGATCGGCTTCTTCGCGATCATGCCGTTCATCGCGGCTTCGATCGGCGTGATGTTCGGCGGCGTGTTCTCCGACTGGCTGCTGCGCCGTGGCAAATCGGCGAACGTCGCGCGCAAGCTGCCGATCATCGCGGGTCTGCTGCTCGCGTCGACGATCATTCTCGCCAACTATGTCGAGAGCAACGTCGTGGTGATCGCGATTCTGTCGGTGGCGTTCTTCGCGCAGGGCATGGCCGCGCTCGGCTGGACGCTGGTGTCGGATATCGCGCCCGAGGGGCTGCTCGGCGTGACTGGCGGCATCTTCAACTTCGCCGCGAACCTGGCGGGTATCGTGACGCCGCTCGTGGTGGGCCTGATCGTCGCGGCGACCGGTTCGTTCGTGGGCGCGCTGGTGTTTATCGGTGTCATCGCGTTGATCGGCGCGCTGTCGTATATCTTCGTCGTCGGCGATATCAAGCGGATCGTGCTGGTGGATTGAGTCTTCCCCGCTGAGCCGTCGCTTCATGTGACGGACGTGGTTCCCTTCGAATCCCCGGTTGTCGTCGCGGTGCGGCGGCAACCACGTCGACTGCCGTCACCGGTGTGCCGGGGCAGTAAGCCGCTGAACGCGCTGCGTTTCTCGAAGCGATAAAAAACGGGATGTGGCTTTCGCCACATCCCGTTTCCTTTTCAGCCGGTCGCCGCGCAACCGGCGTCAATCGTCCTTCTTCACGAACCGCAAGATCGCATCGACGATCATCGCCCGATGCCGCGCCCGCAGCCGCGGATGCGACGGATCGCGCCCAAACGCGGTGCCGAACGTATGCCGGTTGCCCACGCGATGGAAACACAGCGAGCTGATCATCAGATGCAGATCGATCGGATCGATGTCGCTGCGGAACTGGCCCGCCGCGATGCCGCGCGCGAGCAGATCCTCGATCGTGTGAATCACGGTGACGTTGCGTCCTTTGAACGTCTTGACCTGCTCGACGTACTTCGCGCCGTGAATGTTTTCGATCGTCACGAGGCGCACGAAATCGCGCTGGCGGTCGTGGTAGTCGAACGTGAATTCGACCAGCGCGCGCATGCCTTCGATCGGATCGAGTTCGCTGATGTGCAGGTCCTGTTCGAGCGCGCGAATGTCTCCATACACCTTTTCCAACACCGCCTGGTACAACCCTTCCTTGCTGCCGAAGTAGTAGTACAGCATGCGCTTGGTGGTATTCGTGCGTTCCGCGATCGCGTCGACGCGGGCACCAGTCAGCCCCATCGCGGAGAATTCCTGGGTCGCGACGTCGAGGATGTTGCGCTTAGTCTGCTCGGGATCGTATTTGCGTGGGGCGTCCACACGCCGGGCGTCGGCATGCCTGGCGCCGGTACGTCGCGCGTCGGCGTGCGGCGTGCCAGACACGATGCCGTTGGTATCAGGCTCGGCGGCCTTGCTTCCCTTTTTCATTGTGGTTTCGAGCGGCAGTGACGGCGCATTCTAGCATGGCGAAATGGGCCTCTGGCGTGGGTCCCGGGCATCGGCGAAGGCATCTCGAAGGAGCTTGCGTGGCGCTTACGCGACCGGGCGCGTGGGCCGGCGGCGCGCGGCGAGTGCGTCGCGTGTTTGCATCGCGGTGTACGTGAGCTGCGCGGCCGCGAGGCCGAGCGCGCCGTATGTGCGCGTGAGGCCGAAGGTCGCGAACGCGTCGGGCACCGGCCGTTCACCGCAGATAGCCGCGGCCAGCAGTTCGCCCGACACCGTGGTCGGCGCCATGCCGTGTCCGCCGAAACCGACCGCGTACCAGACGCCGTCCGTGCTTCGGCCGATCTGCGGCATCTTGTGTCGCGCATAGCTCATCAGGCCGCCCCATGCGTGATCGATGCGCACGTCGCGCAGCTGCGGATAGACCTTCAGCAGGTCCTGTCGTAACAGTCGCGCGATCGCCTCGGGCTCGCGGTCGCGCACGGAGATGCGGCCGCCCCACAGGATGCGCGTGTCGGGCAAGGGGCGGTAGTAGTCGAACGCGAAGCGGGTGTCATAGATCGCGGCGCGCGTGGCGATTGCGTCGTGCAAGCGTTCGCCGAGCGGCTCCGTTGCCATCACGTAGGTGGCGATAGGCAGCACCGCGCGCTCGACGCGCGCGTACACGTTGCGCGCATAGCCGCCGCCCGCCATCACGACGTGACGCGCGTCGAGCGCACCTTGCGGCGTCTCGACGACGAAGCCCGCGCCGTCGCGCCGCAAGCTGACGACCGGCGAGCGCTCGTGTATCGTCACGCCCGCTTGCGCGGCCGCCGCGGCGACGCCGATAACGTACTTGAGCGGATGAAAATGGAACGCGTTGCGCTCGAACAGGCCGCCGTGATAGCGGCTCGTTTTCAGATGCGCGGCGAGTTGGTTGGCAGCGATCGGTTCCCAGTCGACGCCGAACGAATCGCGCATCAAACGCCGTTGCGCTTCGAGACGCGCAGGTTCGTCGAACCAGTTCGCGAGGATCACGCCGGCATCGGTCGCGTCGCAGTCGATCCGATAGCGCGCAATTCGCTTGCGCATCAGCTCGACCGCGTCGGTGGTCAGCGCATAGAGTTCGCGCGCGCGAGTCGGCCCGAGCGTCTTCAGCAGGTCGGCGCAATCGAGGCTGTAGCCGCCGAACACGAAGCCGCCGTTGCGTCCCGATGCGCCGAAGCCGACCTGCTGCGCCTCGAGCACGACGACGTCTTCGACGCCGCGTTCGGCGAGTCCCAGCGCGGCGGAGAGTCCCGCAAGTCCGCCGCCGACGATGCAGACGTGCGCGCTGCCTCGGCCGTTGAGCGGCGCATAGGCGGAGGAGCGGGTGACGGTGGCTTCGTAGAAACTTTGCATGGGGCGCGAGCTTGTGGACACGCCCTAGGTTAGCGGCAATCGCGTGTGCCCGTCCAGCCCGCGTGAGCCCGCACGTCGACAGGCGCCCCGCCGCGCTTCGTTCTGCGTTATCGACCCCAGCGCAACACCAGCGGATCGAGTCGGCGTGCGATCTTCAACAGTCCTTCGCGCGTCGCCGGATGCATCGGCGGCAGCGGGTGACGCACCGCGTCCGAACCGATCACGCCGCCTTCCTTCATCAGCGCCTTGCACGATGCGAGGCCGCCCTGGCGATTCTCGTAGTTGATCAGCGGCAGCCACTGCTGATAGTGCGCGGCGGCGGCCTCGGTATCACCGGCCGCATAGGCATCGACGATCAGGCGGATGCCATCGGCATAACCGCCGCCCGTCATCGAGCCGGTCGCGCCCGCATCGAGGTCGGCCATCAGCGTGATCGCTTCCTCGCCGTCCCACGGACCGACGATCGCGTCGCCGCCCAGTTCGATCAGCTCGCGCAGCTTGTTCGCGGCCTGCGGCGTTTCGATCTTGAAGTACGACACGTTGTCGATCTCGCGCGCCATGCGAGCGAGGAACGGCGCGGACAACGGCGTGCCGCTGACCGGTGCGTCCTGGATCATGATCGGAATCTGGATGGCATCGGACACCGTACGATAGAACTCGTAGATGCCGCGCTCGCCGATGCGGATCGTCGCGCCGTGATACGGCGGCATGACCATCACCATCGCGGCGCCCGCGGCCTGCGCTGCGCGGCTGCGCTCCGCGCACTGGTACGAGCTGAAGTGCGTGGTCGTCACGATCACCGGCACGCGGCCCGCGACGTGTTCGAGCGCGAGATGCATCAGTGTGTTGCGCTCGTCGTCTGACAGCGCGAACTGCTCGGAGAAGTTCGCGAGAATGCACAGGCCGTTCGAGCCGGCGTCGATCATGAAATCGAGGCAGCGCTTCTGGCCTTCGAGGTCGAGACGCCCGGCGTCGTCGAAGATCGTCGGCACGACGGGGAAGACGCCGCGCAGGGCGGGAGAGTGTGACGCTTGGCTCATGGCGATGTGGTCCGTACGGGGATGGAAGGATTGCGCTCGAGCCCGGGAACGGGCGGCGCAACTGGATGAATGTCTCCTTCGGCGACTATACGGCGCTGGGCCTCGCGGGTATATTGAATTGTTTCCATATCGTGATCGCTTTTGCGATTCACCCCACCGATGAAAGACACGCTCAACGTGCTGCTGTCGAAGCTGCGCATGAAGCAACTGCATCTGCTGATCGCGCTCGACGATCACAAATCGCTGCACAAAGCGGCCGGCGTAATGTCGATGACGCAATCGGCGGCGAGCAAGGCGCTGCAGGAACTCGAATCGATGCTCGACGCGCCGCTTTTCGAGCGCTCGAAAAGCGGCATGATCCCGAACCAGCTCGGTCATTGCGTGATCCGATATGCGCGCGTCGTGACGTCGGACCTCACCGCGCTCTGCCAGGACGTCGCCGAAATTCGTTCGGGGCGGGGCGGGCGGCTCGCGCTCGGCGCGATCATGGGCGCGATTCCCGACTGCGTGGTGCCCGCGCTGAATCAATTGCATGCGGCGCAACCGGGCCTGTCGATCGAAGTGGTCGAGGACACCAGCGCACGAATGCTCGCGCAGCTCGACGACGGGCGGCTCGATCTGGTGGTCGGCCGAGCGGCGGTCGCGGCCGATCCGTCGAAGTATCAGTATCGTCCGCTCGGCGACGAGCCGTTGGCGGTGGTGGTCGGTTATCAGCATGCGCCGTTGCCGCGCCGCGAGATGATGTTGCGCGATCTCGCCGGGCATCGCTGGGTCATGTATCCGTCACACATGCCGCTGCATGCGCTGCTCGAACGCGAGATGGATCTCGCCGGCCTCGACATGCCCGACAATCCGATTTCGACGGCTTCCACGTTTGTGACAGTTGCACTGCTGCAAAGCAGCGCCGAACTCGTTTCGCTGCTGCCGAGTGCAATTGCTGGGCCGTTCGTGCGGCACAAGATGCTGCGCGTCGTGCCGGTCAGGCTCAAATCGCCATCGCAGACGTTCGGCATCGTCACGCGCAAGGGCGGCGTGCTGTCGCCGCCGGCGGAACGGTTTATCGCGCTGTTGCGTGCACAGACGAAAGCGCAAATTTAGGCGCTGCGCAATCAAATTGCTCAGCCGTCTGCCCGGTTGCCGGTAAGAATGCCAGCAAAAAAGCGACTTTCTTTCGGCAAGGCCCGCCAGAAACGGCAAAACCGCCCGAAAAGGCGGTTTGTTATTCGTGTGAAAAGAGCTTCAATATCTCATGCCGGTTCGCGTTTTGTCATCCGGCGCCAGCAGGTGTTGTAGCCGCGACACTGTCGCATCAATCCGAACCGATGAGGGTTTCTCGTTCCGAGCTACACTGGTTTGAATGAACTGAGCCAGGCTCGACACCCTGGCCATCGCTCGGGGAGAGCAGCCATGAATCGGCCACCGCTTCGGTTTCCGCTTCGCGTGACCAGCACCGTGCCCGTGCGGAGTTGGCGTTGGCTCAAATGGGGGCTTGGCGCGTTTTTGCTGCTCGCGGTGGCGCTGATTGCGCGGCTCGTGCAGATCGAGATCGAGACCTCGCGACTGCAGGCGCGATACCTTTCCGAGCTGACCCGCGACGTCGCTTTTTCGGTCGCCGACGGTCCTAGTCATTCCATCCGCTTTCCGCAAGCCGACAAGGGCCCGTACGACGCGCGCCTCGGCTACGCGCTGTTGCCGGCGATCCAGCAGCGTCTGTTGCAACATGGCTTCGAAATCAGCTCGCAGGCGCGCGATTCAGAACGCATGCTCTCGCTAGCCGATGACGGCCTGTTCCTGCCTTACGACGAAAAAGACACGGCCGGCCTGCAATTGTTCGACGGCACCGGCGTGCCGCTATACAGCGCTCAGTTTCCCGGTCGCGTGTACGACGGCTTCGACGCAATTCCGCCGCTCGTGGTGAACTCGCTGCTGTTCATCGAAGACCGCTATCTGCTCGATCCGAATCAGCCGAACCGCAATCCGGCGATCGACTGGGGGCGCTTCAGCCGCGCGCTCGTCGACCAGGGCGCGCGCGTGTTCAATCGTCATCAGCAGACGCCCGGCGGCAGCACGCTCGCGACGCAGATCGAGAAATTCCGTCACTCGGCGGGGGGCCGCACCGCGACGCCGCCGGAAAAGCTGCGGCAAATCGCGTCGGCGTCGGTGCGCGCTTATCTGAACGGGCCGCAAACGCTGCCCGCGCGCGAACAGATCGTGGTCCATTATCTGAACTCGGTGCCGCTTGCCGCGCAGCCCGGCGTCGGCGAAATCAACGGTATCGGCGATGGGCTCGCCGCCTGGTATGGGCGCGATTTCCGCGAGACCAACCGGCTGCTCAAGTCGCCGTCGACCGATGCAAATCTGCCCGACCAGGGTCTGGCGTTTCGCGAAGTGCTGTCGCTGATGATCGCGCAGCGCGCGCCGTCGTTTTTTTTGCAGCGCGGCTATCCCGAGCTCGAACGGCTGACCGACAGCTATCTGCGGCTGCTCGCGAGTGGCGGCGTGATCACTGAGCAGCTGCGCGACGCGGCGCTGGCGGCGCACGTCGAACTGCATCGCGCGCCGCGCAGCACACCGGATCTCGGTTCGTTCGTGTCGCGCAAGGCCGTCACGTCGATGCGCTCGCATCTGCTCGCCGCGCTCGGCGTGCGTAGTTTCTATGAACTGGACCGCCTCGACGTGCAGGCGACAGGCACGCTCAACAATGACGTGCAACAAGCCGTTGCCGAGCGCCTCGCCGCCGCCGCGACGAAAGACGGCGCGAAGGCCGCGGGTCTCGTCGGCTACGAAATGTTGCGCGGGTCCGACGATCCGTCGCATATCGCCTACAGCTTCACGCTGTTCGAGCGGCACGGCGACGCGAACCTCGTGCGCGTGCAGACCGATAGCGTGAACCAGCCGTTCGACATCAATTCCGGCGCGCGCCTGAACCTCGGCTCGACCGCGAAACTGCGCACCGTCGTCACGTATCTGCAGATCGTCACCGATTTGCACACACGTTACGCATCGCTGAGCAATGCCGAGCTGAAGGCGCTCACGCCCGATCCGAACGATCGGCTGACGCGCTGGGCGATCGACTATCTGCTGCACACGCGCGACCATTCGTTGCAGCCTATGCTCGACGCCGCCGTCGAGCGCAAATACTCGGCGAGCCCGGGCGAAACGTTCTTTACGGGCGGCGGCGCGCAGACTTTCGCGAACTTCGAGTCCGACGACAACAGCCGCATCCTGACCGTGCATCGCGCGTTCCAGCATTCGGTGAACCTCGTGTTCGTGCGACTGATGCGCGATATCGTGCACTATGAAATGGTGCAGACCACCGGGCCGTCGTCGCAATGGCTCGGCGATCCGGCGACCCGCAAGATGTACCTGACGCGTTTCGCCGATCAGGAAAGCCGCGTGTACATGAAGCGTTTCTACACGAAGTACCACGGCAAGACGCCTGATCAGCAGATCACGCTATTGCTGCTCGGGGTACGCAAGTCGCCCCCGAAAGTGGCGACCGCGTTGCGCAGCGTCGCGCCGGATCAATCGAACGCGTGGTTCAACAGGATGATGTACGCGGCGCTGAAGAACACGCCGGCGGCTTCGATGCTCGACGACGTAGATCTCGCGAATCTGTACGACAAGTACGGCATCAACCGCTTCAACCTGAACGACCGCGGCTATATTTCGAGTGTGCATCCGCTCGAACTATGGACGCTGAACTACCTGCGCTCGCATCCGGATGCGACGCTTGCGCAGATCGAAGCCGCGAGCCAGGACGTGCGCCTGTCGACTTACTCGTGGCTCTTCAAGACGCGCTATCACGTGACCCAGGATCACCGCATCAAGCGCATGGTCGAGCTGCGCGCCTACGACGCGATCGGCAAATCCTGGCAGGCGCTCGGCTATCCGTTCGCGTCGCTGACGCCGTCGTATGCGGCGGCGATCGGCGCGTCGGGCGATCGTCCGGCGGCGCTCGCGCAACTGATCGGTGTGATCGCGAACGGCGGCAACAAGGTGCCGACTGAAACGCTGACGCAAATCGACTTCGCGAAAGATACGCCGTACGAAACGCATTTCAGGCGCGCGGTGGTCGCGCCGCAGCAGCAGGTGTCGCCGGAGATTGCCGGGGAGGTGCGGATGCTGTTGCGCGACGTCGTGACGGGTGGCACCGCGAGGCGTCTCGCGCAAGGCATGACGTTCCCGAACGGCGAAACGCTCGAAGTCTATGGCAAGACCGGCACCGGCGATCAGCGCTTGAACGTGTACGCGAAGGGCGCGCGGTTGATCGAGTCACGCAAGGTGAATCGCAGCGCGACCTTCGTGTTCGCGCTCGGCGACCGCTTCTACGGCACGTTGACTGCGTGGGTGCACGAGCCGTATGCCGCGCGTTACGACTTCACGAGTGCGCTGGCGGTGCAGTTGCTGAAGTCGATGGC
This sequence comes from Paraburkholderia lebeckiae, assembly GCF_014201005.1. Lineage (NCBI taxonomy): Bacteria > Pseudomonadati > Pseudomonadota > Betaproteobacteria > Burkholderiales > Burkholderiaceae > Paraburkholderia > Paraburkholderia lebeckiae. Next base: position 289,399 of record NZ_JACHDK010000008.1, read on the forward strand.
CCCTGCGTTGCAGCCGTTGCTCGACAAGCCGGTTCAGAAAACCGTGATGGCGCCGCCGGCGGGATCGACGCCTGCTGCGACGAAGGTTGCCGCGCAGTGAATCGCTCACCGCTCGTCATAAGCCGTCTCCGACGCCGCCGGCTTCAGGAACAGCTCATGCACCGGCGCGAAATGCGCATATAGCGGCAGAATCGCACCGCCCATCGCGCGGGCATCGGCGCCGATCGCGCCTTCGAGCAATTGCGGCCGCACCATCCCTTCCCATTCGAAACGATCGAGCACGCGCTCGGTGCGGCGAATGATCTCGCGCAGCAATAGCCGGTCGAACTCGCCGTCGATCACGACGGCTTCGAGATCGAGCAACGCGGCCGCATTGGTTAGCGCGTTCGCGATCGCCGGGCACGCGCTGTCGAGCCATCGCTCGGTATGCCGCCACAACTCGGGCGACAACGCGCGATGATCATGCGCCGCGGCCGCCGGCGCACCCGCATCGCTGAACAGTTGTTCGAGTACGAAGCCCGATGCCGCGTGCAGCAACTGCCGCGCTGGTTTGCGTGCGCTGCCTTCGCGCAGCGGGATCGAACCGACCGCGCCCGCGTTGTCGTGCGGACCGCCATGCAGACGTCCGTCGATCACGAGACCCCCGCCGATGAACGTGCCGACGAACAGATACAGGAAGTTGTGGATGCCGCGGCCCTGGCCCATCACGAGTTCGGCCGCGCACGCGGCCGTGGTGTCTTTGGCGAACTCGACGGGCAGGCCGGTTATCGTCGCGATGCGCGCGCGCAGATCGATGTCGTTCCAGGCGTCGAGCGCGTCGGGCGGCGCGCCGAGAAAGTCGCGCCAGCCGCCGAGCCACAACGGCGCGGCGACACCGACGCCGACCACCTTGCCCGCCTTTGCGCCGAGCGTCTGGTTCACGCGCGCGAGTTTGTTTTCGAGCGCGGGGAACAGCGCGCGCGGATCGGGATACGCATACTCGAATACGTCGCGGCATACGATGCGCCCGGCGAAGTCCATCGCGAGCACGTCGAGACTGCGGCGTCCGACCTTGATGCCGATCGTGTACGCGCCGTCCGCGCACAACGCGATCGGCACCGACGGCTGGCCGATCTTGCCGCGCAGGCGCGCCTGCTTTTCGAGCAGGCCGTCGGCGATCAACCGGTCGACGATCATCGACACCGTCTGCATCGAAAGACGCGTGAGGCGGCCGACCTCGGCCTTCGGCAGTGGTCCATGCAAGCGGATCGTTTGCAGCACGATGCGCTCGTTGAATTGCCGCATGCCGACCTGATTCGAGCCGACCGTGCGTTTGACCGGCGAACGCCTGCTGGTGCTGGAGGTGTCCATTGTCGTGTACCGGCCTCGTGGCTCAGCGGATTGAGCGGCGCGTCATGCGATCGCCTTCACGTCGGCTGTCTTCGCGCCGGTCATGATCGCGACCGCTTCCGACATGTGCACATCCTTCGTATTGACGAGCGCCGCGCGCCGGCCGAGCCGCTGGATATGGATGCGGTCCGCGATCTCGAACACGTGCGGCATGTTGTGGCTGATCAGAATTACCGGCAGGCCACGCTCGCGCACGCGCCGGATCAGTTCGAGCACCATGTTGCCTTCCTTCACGCCGAGCGCGGCGGTGGGCTCGTCCAGAATCACCACGTGACGCGCGAATGCCGCGCTGCGCGCAACGGCGACGCCCTGGCGCTGGCCGCCGGACAGCGTTTCGACCGCCTGGCGCATCGAGCGGATGCCGATTTGCAGATCCTTCATGGCCGCGGTCGCTTCCTCGAGCATGCGGCGCTTGTCGATCATCTTGAACAGCGAGCCGCGCCAGCCGGGCTTCAGCAATTCGCGGGCGAGAAACAGGTTTTCGGCGATGCTCATCGCCGGCGCGACGGCGAGTTCCTGGTACACGGTCTCGATGCCTTGTGCGCGCGCATCGAGCGGACTGCGGAACTTGACCGGTTTGCCGTCGAGCAGAATCTCGCCTTCGTCGGGCACCGTGGCGCCCGAAAGCGCCTTGATCAGCGACGATTTGCCCGCGCCGTTGTCGCCGATCACCGCGAGGATCTCGCCGGGCAGCACTTCGAAATCGCAACCGTCGAGCGCGGTCACGTTGCCATAACGTTTGACGAGCCCGCGTGCCTGCAGAACCGGCATCGGAGCGGACGTGGAAGGGGGGGCGGAGGTCAACATGAGGGGGCTCCTGTGCGGGATCAACGGCCGCGGTGCGAGAGTTTATCGGCGGCGACCGCGAGAATCACGAGGATGCCGGTGATCAATACCTGGTACACCGAGGAAACACCGATCAGCGTCAGGCCGTTACGGAATACGCCGACAATCAGCGCTCCAAGCAAGGTGCCGACGATCGAGCCGCGTCCACCGAACAGACTCGTGCCGCCGAGCACGACCGCGGTGATGCTGTCGAGGTTCTCGGTTTGCCCGGCCTGCGGATCGCCGACACCGGTGCGTGCTACCGACAGCAGCGCGGCGATGCCGTAGATCGCGCCGGCGAGCGTGTAGACGGTCAGCAGAATCCGCTGCGACGACAGGCCCATCAGTCGCGCGGCCTCGGCGTTGTTGCCGAGCGCGTACAGATGCCGGCCGGGCACCGTGTCGCGCAGCACGAACCACGTGGCCAGATACATCAGCAGCGTCAGCACGGTGCCGTACGTGACTTCCGCCGGTCCGAGCCTGAACGTGCTGCCGAGGAACATGATCGCATCGGGCAGGTTCGACACGCTTTCCGCGTTCGAGTAGATCTGCGTGAGCGCAAACGCGATGTTCAGCGTACCCAGCGTGACGATGAACGCCGGCAACTTGATGCGCGTGATCAACAGACCGTTCAGTAAGCCGAACAAGGTGCTGGCGCCGATGCCGCACAGAATCGCGAGGATCGGCGGCACGCCGAGCACGACCGCGAACTTCGTCATGATGATCGAGCCGAAGGCCATCACCATGCCGCAGGACAGATCGATGCCACCGGTCAGCACGATCAGTGTCTGGCCGATCGCGATGACCGCGACGACCATCGTCTGTTGCAGGATCAGCGACAGGTTCTGGAACGATAGAAAACGGGTGCTCTGCGAGATAAAGAATGCGCAGGCCAGCACCAGCGCGATCAGCGGTCCGATTTCGGACAGCGACGGCAGGTGCTCGGTGAAAGACTGGCGCGGGCGGCCGGCGGGCGCGGAAGGGGTCGACATGATGGCAGTCCTCGGTACATGAGCGTGACGTGAAGGTCACGCCGCAAATCAGTTGGCGGCCCGGCACGACGCGCAACGGGCCGCTGTGCAATGCGCGTTACTTGTTGCCCCAGCAGTTGTCGAGGCCGAACTTCGTGTCTTTGCTGTCGATGCCGGACATCGGCTTGTCGGTGATCAGCGTGACGCCGGTGTCCTGATAACCGGACACCTTCTTGCCGGTCTTCGCGTACTCGACGCCGGCGGTGACGCCGAGCGCGGCCATCTTCAGCGGATACTGCTGCGAGGTCGCCGCGATCGCGCCGGCCTTTACGTTGCGTACGCCTTCGCAACCGCCGTCGATCGACACGATCATCACGCCCTTGTCCTTACCCGCTGCCTTCAGAGCGCGATACGCGCCGGCCGCGGCCGGTTCGTTGATCGTATAGACCACGTTGATGTCGGGCGCTTTCTGCAGGCAGTTTTCCATCGCCGTCTGACCTTTCGCCTGATCGCCGCGGGTGTCCTGGCTGCAAACGATCGACGGATCGCCTTCCTTGACGCCGAAGCCTTCGAGGAAGCCGTTGTGGCGCAGCACGCCGACCGACACGCCCGGCGCGAGATCGAGCGTGGCGATCTTCGCGGGCTTGCCGTTCAGCGCGGCCTTCGCATATTTGCCGATCAGCACGCCGGCCTTGAAGTTGTCGGTGGCGAACAGGGCGTCGGTTGCGTCCTGCGGATCGGTCGGCGTATCGAGGGCGATGACCATCACACCGGCCGCGCGCGCCTTCTTGATGCTCGGCACGATCGCTTTGGTGTCGCTCGGCGTGATCAGGATTGCTTTCGCGCCGGCCGTCATCATGTTTTCGATCGCGGTGACCTGACTCGCATTGTCGCCGTCGAACTTGCCGGCGGCCGTGACCAGTTTCGCGCCGTCTTTCGAAGCAGCCGCGTCCGCGCCCTGGCGCATCTTGACGAAGAACGGGTTCGTATCGGTCTTCGTGATCAGGCCGATGACGGGCTGGTCGGCGGCCTGACTCGCGCTTGCGCACCCGAGCGCCGCTGCCGCGGCGCACATCGACGCGATTGTCCTGGCGACAGGACGCCTGTGGGAATTCAGATTCATGAGACGCTCCTCCGGTTATTGGCAACGACGTATGGGACTGCAGATAGATCGAAACTGCGAAGCTGCGGGCTTGAAGTTTGGCGATGACGCTTCGACGTAATGTGGTCCGAAGGAAATCGCCTAAATCACTTTGGTTGATTTAGTACAGCAGGCGCGCGACCGCTCGTCAAGGAAATGTGAAGCGCGGAAATTCGCCGCGCCGCGAACCGTGTGCAGGCTGAAAGCCTTGTGTGGTAACGCTTTGGCGTTGTGTTGCAGTGCGAAGCGGCGCTTCTCGGCTTGGGGAAAGTCCTGGCCCGTATGAAAGCTGGTTGAAACGTCAACGATGGTTTTTCAACGCAATTCGCGGTGCGTAACGCGCTTTTTCGGTGGGCGCTGAATGTTTGCGAGAGGTTGCGGCGGAACAGCGCTTGCTCGCCTCGACAGAATGCGAACCTTTCGGAGAGACCCATGCCTTCGCACTGGTGGCAGCGACGACTCGGCTCGCGCGCATCGCTGATCGCCGCCGCCCTCGTGATCGGCGTTCTGTACGCGGGCAGCACGATGGTCACGCCGCTTTATCCGCTCTATCAACGCCGGTTCGACTTGTCCGATCTGACGATCACGCTCGTGTACGCGACCTACGTGATCGGTAATCTCGGCGCTTTGTTTCTATTCGGTCGCGTGTCCGACCAGGCCGGGCGCCGATCGGTCAGTCTGCTCGTGCTCGCAGCCGCGATCGCGAGCACGATGTGTTTTCTGTTCGCCACGCATGCGACGTGGCTTTTCGTCGCCCGAGCGGCGAGCGGCCTTGCGATCGGCGTCGGTGCCGCGACGGCGACCGCGTGGATCGCGGAATTGCACGCCGGCGCCGACAAGGCGCCCGCCAGCCGTCTTGCCGCGGCGGTCAATCTGGCTGGGCTCGGAGTGGGACCGCTGCTGACCGGACTGCTCGCGGAATTCGCGCCCTGGCCATTGCGCACGGTGTTCGTCGTTTATCTGTCGACGCTTCTGGTCACCGCGGCGTTGGCGGCGCTCGCATGCGAAACGGTCCAGGCGCGCGCCCGGACGTTTGCACAGGTGTCGTTCGCGCCACGCATCGGCGTGCCCGCGCAATTGCGCGTGGCATTCGTCGTGCCTGCCGTCACCGCATTCGCGACCTTCGCGCTGCTCGGCTTTTTCGCGGCGCTGTTGCCCAATCTGATCGCGAACAGCATGCATCTGCACAGCCCCGCGCTGAGCGGGGCGCTCGTCGCCGAACTGTTCGCCGCGAGCACGATCACCGTGATGGTCACGTCGAAACTCGCCGCTCGCACCGCGATGTTCGCCGGACTGTGGCTGTTGCCGCCGAGTCTCGCGTTGCTGCTGTGGGCGCAGGTTGCCGCGTCGATCGTAGTGCTGAGCGCGGCGACGGCGCTGTGCGGGATCGCCGCCGCGCTCGGGTTTCGCGGCAGTTTGCAGGAGATCAACCGGATCGCGCCCGCGGACCAACGCGCCGAATTGCTATCGGCGTATCTGCTCTGCTGTTACACCGGCAACTCGTTGCCGGCGGTCGGCATAGCGCTGCTGTCGACCCGGGTCGGACATTTGTGGGCGAACGTCGCGTTCGCGGCGGTTTCCGCGGTATTGGCCTGCATTGCGTTGGCGGTCGGCGCGCGTCGGCCCCGTCACGCGAGTTGACGCGCGGCAAGCTGGCCAAGCCTGGTCCAACTGCTACGGACTGCAACGTTGCGGCGCGGCTGTAACCGCCACATCAACGCGAACGCGGTGCGGCCGTCGATGCGCGCACGACCAGTTTCAGCTCGGACGAAATCCGCATCGGCACGTGCGCCGGCAGGTCCCGCGCGGCGCGTTCCGGCTGTCCGTAGGAAGTCTCGATCAGCTCGCGCAGCAGTTCCACTGCAAGTCCGGCGACTTCGACCGTCGGCACCGCCACCGTCGTCAGTGCGGGGCGCGACTCGCGCGCGAGCTGGATGTCGGTGATGCCGATCACGGACAGATCGTCCGGCACGCGCAGGCCGAGATCCGCGGCCGCGTGCATCGCGCCGAGCGCAGGCAAATCGTTGGTCGCGAAGATCGCGCTTAGTTGCGGATCGGCTTCGAGCAGCGCGCGCGCCGCCAGGTAGCCGCCGTGGATCGTGTCGAGCGCGTGCCGCACGCGATTTCTCGTTACACCGGCCGCGCGCAACGCGTCGACGAAACCTTCGTAGCGCGCCGCGTGAATGCCCGACGCCTTGCTGCCGACGATCGCACCAAAGCGCCGATGCCCGAGCTCGAGCAGATGCTCGCCGGCCAGTTGGCCGGCCAGCCGGAAATCGACCGCGACGCACGGCAGCCCGGGCGGCTCGGTGGGCCGCTCCCACATGCACAGCACGACCGGCGTGCCGCGCGCTTCGGTCTTGTGCAGATCGGCGAAATCGAGGTTCGCGTTGGTCACGAGCACGCCTTCGGACAAGGTGCCGGCGATCTGGTCGAGGTACGCGCGGCCGCTTAGCGGATCGTCGTTGGTATTGCAGATGATCACGAAGTGGCCGCTCGTGCGCGCAGCGCGTTCGACCGCGAGCGCGAACTCCGGATAGAACGGATTCGCGATGCTCGACACCATCAGCGCGAGCGTCGGCGCACGGCCCTCGGCGAGCGCGCGCGCGGCGAGATGCGGGCGATAGCCGAGCGCCGCGACTGCCTCGAGCACACGTTGCCGGGTCGTTTCGCCAACGCGGCCGCGATTGCGCAGCACGTTGGACACCGTGGCTGGCGTGACGCCGGCATGACGCGCGACTTCGCTGAGTGTGGGCATGATATGGTCATTATTTGGGATGGCTGTCCGACATTTGCATCGCGGCGCGAGGCGCGGCAACATCTGTCGTCAAACCAAGGTACAAAACGATATCGGAGACAGACCCAACGATCGCTTGCGATCGATTTTTCGGTCATGCTGATTAAGCGCTTAATCTCCGACTTCGCGCCGATTAAATCACGGAGTCGATGCAATGGCGAGCATTTCGTTACGAGGCGTGCAGAAGGCGTATGGCGACGGTGCGCCGGTGATTCGCAACGTCGATCTGGACATCGGCGAAAACGAGTTCTGCGTGTTTCTCGGCCCGTCGGGCTGCGGCAAGTCAACGTTGTTGCGCATGATCGCCGGGCTCGAAGACGTGACCGACGGCGACCTGTCGATCGGCGGGAAGATCGTCAACGACGTGCCGGCCGCGCAGCGGGGCGTAGCGATGGTGTTCCAGAGCTATGCGCTGTTTCCGCACATGAGCGTGTTCGAGAACATGGCGTTCGGCCTGAAACTCGCGAAGACCCCGAAGGATGAAATCGAGCGCAAGGTGCGTGAAGCCGCGCGCATCCTGCAACTCGAGGCACTGCTCGAGCGCAAGCCGAAGGCGCTGTCGGGCGGGCAGCGGCAGCGCGTCGCGATCGGCCGCGCGATCGTTCGCGAGCCCGGCGTGTTTCTGTTCGACGAACCGCTGTCCAATCTCGATGCAACCTTGCGCGGACAAACGCGCGTCGAAATCGCGCGTCTGCATAAGCAGTTTGCGAAGGCGAGCGTGGTCTACGTGACGCACGATCAGATCGAAGCGATGACGCTCGCCGACAAGATCGTGCTGCTGCATTCGGGCAAGGACACCGAGCGCTACGGCAGCATCGCGCAAATCGGCGCCCCGCTCGAGCTGTATCACCGCCCGAAAAGCCGCTTCGTGGCCGGCTTTATCGGCTCGCCGCGAATGAATTTCCTGCCGGGCAAGGTGGCGTCACTCGATGCGCAGGGCGTGCTCGTCACGCTCGATCACACCGGCGAGAACGTGCGCGTGCCGGTCAGCAGCGCCGGATTGCAGCCAGCGCAGCCGGTCACGCTCGGCGTGCGTCCCGAGCATCTCGAGTTCGTCGATGCAGCGGCCACGACGAATGAGGGCGTGTCGCAAGACGGCGCGCTCGCGCGCACCGTATCGCTCGTCGAGCAGCTTGGCGAACACAGCTACGTGCACCTCGATCAACCCGGTGGCGCCGTTCTGATCGCCAAGGCGCTCGGCAACACGCGCCTCGCTCCAGGCGATCGCGCGAGCCTGCGGGTGCCGTCCACGGCCTGTCATCTGTTTACCGAGGACGGTTTCGCGGCCGCGTCGCTCGAATCCGTCGAACACTACGCTTGAAAAACATTGGGGACATAGGGATGCGTCTTGGAGTCTGTTATTACCCGGAGCACTGGCCCGAGTCGATGTGGGACGACGACGCGCGCCGGATGAAAGCGCTCGGCATCGAGCAGGTGCGGATTGCGGAATTCGCCTGGAGCCGGATCGAGCCGACTCCCGGCGAATACGACTGGGGCTGGCTCGATCGCGCCGTCGACGTGCTCGGCGCGGCTGGCCTGAAGGTCGTCATGTGTACGCCCACCGCGACGCCGCCGAAGTGGCTCATCGATCGTCATCCGGACATCCTGCCGGTCGGCGCCGATGGACGTCCGCGCGGGTTCGGCTCGCGGCGTCATTACGACTTCTCGTCGCCCGCGTATTTCGAGGCGTCGCGTCGTATTTGCACGGCGGTGGCCGAGCGTTACGGCAAGCATCCGGCGGTCGCTTTCTGGCAGACCGATAACGAATTTGGCTGTCATCACACGGTGGTCAGCTATTCGCCGGCCGCGGTCGCGCGCTTTCGCGAGTGGCTGAAGGCGCGTTATCGCACGATCCAGGCGTTGAACGAGGCGTGGGGCACGGTGTTCTGGAGCATGGAGTACCGCGGCTTCGAAGAAATCGACGCGCCGGTCGGCACCGTGACCGAGGCGCATCCTTCGCATCGTCTCGACTACCGGCGCTTCGCATCCGACGAAGTGGCGCGCTACAACCGCATGCAGGTCGAGATCATTCGCGCGCATTCGCCGGGGCGGCCGGTCGCGCACAACTTCATGCAGCTCTTCACCGAGTTCGATCACTACAAGGTCGCGGCCGATCTCGACGTCGCAACGTGGGACAGCTATCCGCTCGGTGCGCTAGAAGAGCAGTGGTTCGCGCCGGACATCAAGGCGCGCTGGTTGCGCACTGGTCATCCGGACTTCGCGTCGTTCAATCACGACGTGTATCGCGGCATGTCGAAGCTGCCGTTCTGGGTGATGGAGCAGCAGCCGGGACCGGTGAACTGGGCGCAGTGGAATCCGGCGCCGCTGCCGGGCATGGTGCGGCTGTGGAGCTGGGAAGCGTTCGCCCACGGCGCGGGCTGCGTGTCGTATTTCCGCTGGCGTCAGGCGCCGTTCGCGCAGGAGCAGATGCATGCGGGCCTCAATACGCCCGATAACCGGCTCGACGTCGGCGGTAATGAAGCATCGCGGGTGGCGTCGGAAATTCACGCGGTGCTCGCCGCGAGTGCCGACGCGAATGCGTCGATCCGCTCGAAAGTCGCGCTCGTCTACGACTATGAAGCGAAGTGGTTGTTCGAGATTCATCCGCAGGGCGCGGACTTTCACTATCCGCGGTTCGCATTCGAGTACTACTCGGCTTTGCGCGCGCTCGGACTCGACGTCGATGTCGTGCCGGCCGATGCATCGTTCGATGGTTATAGCCTCGTCGTCGTGCCGCCGCTGCCGGTCGTGCCCGACGATTTCGCCGAACGTCTCGCGCGCTCGGGCGCGCAGGTCGTGCTCGGTCCACGCACCGGCTCGAAGACGTGCGAGCTGCGGATTCCGGCGAATCTGCCGCCTGGCGCATTGACGTCGGTGCTGCCGCTGCGCGTGTGGCGCGTCGAATCGATGCGGCCGAACGTGACCGAAGCGGTGGTGCTCGAACAGCAGGGCGGTGCCGCCGAGGGCTTCGCGCGACACTGGCGTGATTTCATCGACAGCGATGCATCATCTTCATTCGACGTGCGCGCGCGTTTCGCGGACGGTCATCCTGCGTACGTGCGAAGCGGCGCGTATCACTACTTTGCAAGCCTGTTCGACGACGCCTTGACCGTGCGCCTGTTCGCGCGGATCGCGCAGGAAGCGGGCCTCGAAACGCAGGCACTCGGCGACAGCGTGCGCATCAGCCGTCGCGGCGGACTGACGTATGTGTTCAACTATGGCGATCGAACCCACACGCTCGACGACATTTCCGACGACGCATTCGTGATCGGCTCCCGGGAGGTGGCGCCGCAAGGGGTAGCGGTCTACCGCTCGCAATAGAAGTCTGGCCTAGGCAATTCCACGCAGTCATTCGATATAGAAGCGACAACGACGTAAAAACCATGGAATGAAGGAGACAGTCAGGATGAAACTGAAACCACGCAAGATTCTGTTGGCGCTCGCGCTGGCCGCGGTTGCCGCGGGGACCTCGGTCGTCGGCACCGCGCAGGCGGGCACGCTCGCGCTGAACATCGCGTACAAGGGCGCGGGCCAGCGCGCGGTTTGGCAGCAGGTGGTCGACGAGTTCAAGAAGGCGCATCCCGGGGTCGACGTGAAGGTATCGTTCATCGATGAGGAAGCCTACAAGGTTCAGTTGCCGGGTTGGCTTTCGACTGTCGCGCCCGATATCGTCAACTGGCACGACGGCGAGCGTATGGCGTATTACGCGCAGCGTGGCCTGTTCGAGGATCTGACCGGCGACTGGCAGAAGAACGGCTGGAACGACATGTATGCGTCGACGAAGGAAGCATCGTCGTACAAGGGCAAGCAGTATGCCGCGCCGACCGTGTACTACTCGTGGGGGATGTTCTATCGCAAGGACCTGTTCGAGAAGGCCGGCATCAAGGGCGAGCCGAAAACGTGGGACGAGTTTCTCGACGCCGCGAAAAAGCTGAAGGCCGCCGGCATTGCGCCGATCGCGGTGGCGGGCCGCGATGCCTGGACGCTGGCCGGCTGGTTCGATTATCTCGATCTGCGCCTGAACGGCAATGCGTTTCACCAGAAGCTGATGGCCGGCGAAATTCCGTACACCGATCCGCGCGTGAAGAAGGTCTATACGACGTGGAAGCAACTGATCGACGACGGCTACTTCATCAACAATTCACTGTCCTACGATCTCGACGCGGTGCAGCCGTTCCTGTTCCAGGGCAAGGCTGCCATGATGCTGATGGGGACGTTCATTGCGGCGGGTTTCCCGGAGAACGTGAAGCCGCAAATGGGGTACTTCCAGTTCCCGATCATCGACTCCAAGGTGCCGACCGCCGAGGATGGACCGGTCGAATCGCTGCATATTCCGTCGAAAGCGAAGAACAAGTCCGATGCGCACACGTTCCTTGCGTTCGTCGAGACGCCTCAGATCGGTGCGCAACTCGCAAAGGGACTCGGCTCGTTGTCGGCGAACAGCAAATCGCCGGAGCCTGAAGATCCGATTTCGAAGATCGGCTTCCAGATCCTGTCGAACACGAAGGGCGGCATTGCGCAGTTCTACGATCGCGACATGACGAAGGAAATGGCCGACGAGGGGATGAAGGGGATGCAGCAGTTCGTCTCCGATCCGTCGAAACTGGACGACATCCTCGCGCAGCTCGAGCAGACGCGTCAGCGTATCTACAAGAAGTGAGCGGCGGCGGCCGCAAGGCCGCTGCCCGATGCATCGGATTGGATCGGGAGATTGATCGTGTCGCATTCCGTCAGCCGTCATAGCGTCGACGGTCCTGTTGAACCCGGCGGCCCGGGCTTGCCGGCGTCGGGCGGTGCGCTGAGCGGCGCGTCCGTCGCGTCGCGCCGGCGCGGCCCCACGCCGACCGCACGGCGGCAGCGGCGCGCCGCGTTCCTGTTTCTCGCCCCGGCCTGCTTCATGGTGGCCGTGTACGTGGTGTGGCCGATCCTCTCGACGATCCGCCTGAGCTTCTTCAACTGGGATGGGATGACCGAGCCGACCTTCGTCGGCCTCGCGAACTACATCGAGCTGGTCCATACGCCCACGTTCTATACGGCGCTCAAGAACAACCTGATCTGGCTCGTGCTGTTTTTGCTCGCACCGCCGACGGGCCTCGCCGTCGCGCTGTATCTGAATCAGGCGGTGGCGGGCATCCGCATCGTCAAGTCGCTGTTTTTCGCGCCATTCGTGTTGTCGGGCGTGGTGGTCGGACTGATCTTTTCATGGTTCTACGATCCGACCTTCGGCCTGCTCGCGATGATGCTCGGCCACGGCGTGCCGGTGCTCGGCGATCCGCGCTATGCGACGCTCGGCATCGTGTTCGCGGCGCTGTGGCCGCAAACCGCGTACTGCATGATTCTTTATCTGACCGGCCTGACCACGTTGAACGCCGAGCAGATCGAAGCTGCGCGAATGGAAGGGGCGCAGGGCTGGTCGATGCTCTGGCATGTCATTCTGCCGCAGTTGCGGCCTACGACGTTCATGGCGATCGTCGTGACGATCATCGGCGCGCTGCGCAGCTTCGATCTGATCTCGGTGATGACGGGCGGCGGTCCGTTCGAAAGCTCGACGGTGCTCGCCTATTTCATGTACGACCAGGCGATCAAGTACTACCGCATCGGCTATTCGGCGGCGATCGCGGTGGTGCTGTTCGGCATCATGCTCGTGTACATCGTCTATCACTTGCGGCGGATGCTGCGCGCCGAGCAATGAGGAGCCGCTGATGTTTCCGATTCCAATCGACAAATGGAAGCCGGCCACGCGCCGCGCATACAAACTGACGTTGCCGATTGCACTCGTGATCTGGCTGTTGCCGATGATCGCGGTGCTGGTCACGTCCGTGCGTTCGACCGAAGAACTCAGCGAGGGCAATTACTGGGGATGGCCGAAGCACTTCGCGATGTTCGATAACTATCGCGAGGCATTGACGACGTCGCCGATGCTGCATTACTTCTGGAATAGCGTGCTGATTACGGTTCCTTCCGTAGTGGGCTCGATCGCACTCGCGGCGATGGCGGGCTTTGCCTTGGCGATCTATCGCTTTCGCGGCAATTCGACGTTGTTCGCGACGTTCGTCGCAGGCAACTTCGTGCCGATTCAGGTGTTGATGATTCCGGTGCGGGATCTGTCGTTGCAACTCGGTCTGTTCAATACCGTGAGCGCGCTGATTCTGTTTCATGTGTCGTTCCAGACCGGCTTTTGCGCGCTGTTTCTGCGCAACTTCATCAAGCAGTTGCCATTCGAGCTGGTCGAGGCGGCACGCATCGAAGGGGCGAACGAGTGGACCGTGTTCTTCAGGATCGTGCTGCCGCTGATTCGTCCGGCGCTCGCGGCTTTGGCGATCCTCGTGTTCACGTTCGTGTGGAACGACTATTTCTGGGCCTTGTGTCTGACGCAAGGCGATGACGCCGCGCCGATCACGGTCGGCGTGGCCGCGCTGAAAGGGCAGTGGACGACCGCGTGGAATCTCGTTTCGGCGGGATCGATTCTGGCGGCGCTGCCATCGGTCATGATGTTCTTTGCAATGCAGAAGCATTTCGTCGCGGGCCTGACGTTTGGCGCGACGAAGGGGTGATGCTGTTCACGCGTGGCGCTGCCGCGTAGAGAAGGGTTGCCCGCGGAAGCGGGCTTTTTTTCGGCGTGGCGAACTGCTGCTCGCACGCTGACTTCTCGATCAACGCTTTTCAGCTGACGGCGGGTTGACCCGCTGCATAACGGCATTCAACGCCGCGCGCGCACTATCGAGAGGCCGCTTGCCTTCGCCGACTTCGCTCGCGAAGTCCAAATTCTGCTACCGGTATCGCTGCTACACCTATCAACCATCGAACGAGGCCTTCCCGCCTGGTTAGGTTGGCGAAGTATTCACTCGTCGTGGAGCCGACGCATTGCTTTCGCCTCCATGCCGACTTCCTTCGAAAGTGGTTACACGATGGCCGAATTCGTGCGCTTTGTGCGTTTCAGGTTAAACGTTTTCTTTGATCTGTCGAGACCAGGGGCCATGCGAAAGATTACCAGGAATACCAGGTATCAGATGCGCGTGCCGATCCGTCGTGGCCACCAATTCGCCCGCTCGCCGCCCATCGGATAAGATACGGCCCGCCATGCATTTTTTAGAACGGAAGGAGTGGTTTCAATGATCGAACCGAGCAACGTTTTCAAGGAAAATCTCGCCAGAATGCCGGCGATCGACGGCATCGCACGCATCGATCTGGTCAACGTCAGCGGCACCGTGGTCGCCAGCATCGAGAACAAACCGGGCAAGCAGGGCTCGCTCGCGGTGTACAACTACCTGCGCGGCGCGTGCGGCACGCTCGACGCGAAGGCGGCCGAACACGGCCTCGCGCTGTTTGCCGAGCATACGGCCGACGCGCGCAACCGTCCGGGCGCGCATCCGAACGTCGACCACCTGCTGGCGATTGCCGCTGGCGGCGAGGTATTGCGCATCGATGTTGTTCCGGCAGCTTGAGGCCGCTCAAAGTCTTTTCCGCGCCCGCAAGGTAGACGTTTTCCTGCCGCTGCCGCGAATTCCAACGCCCCGGCGACGGGATTTGCGGGCCACCTGCGCTAATTGCTCCGTAAAAACCCTCGTTTTTCCCGAAGCCCCGGATTGGCTTCAGATTCGGCTTCTGTTCGGTGAATTGAAACGCGGGGGGCGGCGCACACTGGATTCGTCCCCCCGCGTATATCGCGCTTTTCCGTCAGGAGCCCCGGATGTCTTCCCGTCACAGCAAACCCCGCCGGTTCGACGCCGACCTGCCGGAACTCACCACCCCGGAACGGGATCAGCCGACACCGGGTCCGGACGCCCCCGCGATGCGCGAACTGCTACGCCGTTCCGAAGCCATCGTGCGTCTCGCCACGCAGGCACACGCGGCCGTCGCCCGAAGCGACGAAGCGGGCGCGCAAGCCGCGCGCCAATTGCTCGAAACGCAGTTGACGTTCACGACCGCCCTGATCGATGAGCTGCTGTTCGGTGCGCCCGAGCGGTCCACGCTGCATTGACAGCCTACGCGGCAGCATCACCGTACTAACCCGCAGTTCCGGAAACTGACATGAGCGCTTTGACCGTCATTCTTTGCATCTGGGCCATGGTCGCGTTTTGCGCGGTCCTGTTCATCCGCGGCGCGAATCCGCGCGTCGAGCGTGAGGCGGAGCTTCCGCGAGCTCGTCCGTCGCGCTATTCGATCGCCGAGTAACGCGCACGACCAACGACGCGGAACCAACGGGGTAACATGAGGAGCGCCGGCACCACTGCCGGCCGGCACCGACGATGTTCCCCACGGAGGTTCCCGTATGGACACACATTCAATTCTCGGCATGCTGCATGCCGAAGAGGCTTTGCTGGTCTCCATCGTGCGGTCGCTGCCCGACGATATCAAGCGCAGGATCGCCAACGACTTTCACGAGCAGGCGCAACTCGCCGAAAGCTCGCATCTGAATCCCACCACGAACCGCGAAACGAGCGACGCGTTCAAGGCCCATGTCCGACGGCTATCGAACATGCTTGCTTCGTTGTCGTAACCCGGTCGACGTCCGCGCGGCCGAGTCGAATATTCCGGCTTGTTCTCTCGTCGGCGCAGCGCGATTGCGCCGTCATGCCCGTCGAGCCTCAGCGGCCAAAGTTCGAGCTCGTGCCCTCGCCGCATCGCAGGCTCAATTGGGGGCAGCTTAAGGCTGACATAAGAAAGCAACCATAGGCTGCCCCGAGCCTCATGCAGCGTCTTACGCAGTGCCTGGAGATGCTGATTCAACGAAACCACCTCGCCGTGCGTGCCTTTCGCGCATGCGATGGTCGACAGTCGTTCCTGACCATGCCTCTATCCGTAGCTCGTCTTCTGCCGGGGCGCACCAGCAAAATCATTGTCGTATGTGCAATGAGCTCGGCGTGCGCCGCCTATCTTGTCACTCATGAACGCGCCGCGCGCAATGGCGAACCCGACGTGTCGCTCCTGAGCAAGGACTCGACGCAGGCCGTTGCGCGCGTGCCGATACCGGCATCGGCATCCGCACCGGTCGTGCCCGCTGCGCAAGCTCCCGCGTTCACCGTGAGGGAAGCGCCGGTCGAGCGTACATTCGCGGCGGCCGCGCAGAGCATCGGCGTCGATGCGGGCACCACAGCCATTCTGTCGCGCGCGTTTCGCGACGAGCTCGATCTGTCGCGCGATCTGCAACCTGGCGACCGCGTGAGCGCCGTATTCGACACCGGTAGCGACAACAGCAAAGACCCATCGCGCGAACCGCTCGCGGTGCGCATCATGCGAGGCTCGACCGCGCATGACGTGTTCCTTCAGAAAAATCGTCACGGCCAACCGTTCTACTACTCGAAAGACGGCGTCAGCCCAGGGCCTGCGTTCGAGCGCTATCCGCTCGACTTCACGCGCGTGTCGTCGGCTTTCTCGTTGCGCCGCTTCGATCCGGTGCTGCATCGTTGGCAAAGTCATGACGGTGTCGACCTTGCCGCGCCGGCCGGCACGCCCGTGCATGCCACCGCGCGCGGCGTAATCCGCTTTATCGGCCGTCAGGCCGGTTATGGCAACGTGATCGTCATTCAGAACCCCGCACCGTTTTCTACGACGTTCGCGCATCTGTCGCACTTCGCGAAAGGACTGCGCTCCGGCAGCCGCGTAAGGCGCGATCAGGTGATCGGCTATGTCGGAAAGACCGGTTGGGCGACCGGAGCGCATCTGCATTTCGAGGTCCACGTGAACGATGTGCCGCAGGATCCGCTCAAGGTCGACCTGCCGCAGAAGAGGTCGCTTGCCTCCGATGAATTACGGCAGTTCGAGTCGCGCGTCGCGCAATTGACCCCGCTGCTGTAAGCCGCTTGCCGTCTCAACTTTGCGACACGCCGGTCCGCATGATTCAGGCGCGCTTTCATCGCATGACGTGTCGGCTTTTTGGCTGGTACAGGTCGCAAAGCTTGGTTCGTCAATGCGCGTTCGGGTATTCCCGCGCGCGTCGAACGACGTGTGCGAGCCAGCACGAAGGCGTCGGGGCATCCCCGCGGCGTCTCATTTTCGATGCATCGCGTGCGATCAGGCCCGCTTCGAAGTGCCCCGGCAGGCATTTCTCCATACGTAGCAAGCCTTCATCCCAGCATGGCATAGCCATTGCAATGACGAATGCACAAGAACTACATATGTTGCAGCCGGAATTTCACGCAGTGAACAAATGCCGACGGCAGCAAAAGTCTCGCGATTCGCGCTCGGGGAGCTTGGCGCAACTTGCGAGGTGCGGCGGGGCCAATAGCAAACGGATGTCGACAAACAACGACGACGCGAGTGGACGATACGGCTGCATCTAACGTCCGCTCGCGATCGTGACGGCGTGAAGCGATGACCCCGCCATTTTTTCCGTGCATGCGGGGCAAGCCGAATTCGCGGCGGGCTCCCGCTAAAGGGCGCTTGCGCGCGGGCCGGCGGGCTGCGAAGATCATGCTAACGACCGCCGCATCAGGGAATTCCATGTTAGCGTCGAGCCCGTTTCCCGCATTGCTGCACCACGCGAATCTGTGGCTGCAAGCCTACGCGCTCGTGCTGGTCATGATGGGCGTCGGTGCGTTGCTCGAGCGTCGCTGGCCGGCCGCCTTGCTGCAATCGCGTGCGGGGCAGCGTTTGAACATGGCGTATGCGGGCCTGTATCTGGCGTTGGCGGAAGCCACGAAGCCGCTGACGGCGGCCGCGAGCGTCGCGATCGTCAATGCACTTGGCGGCGGGATGGTGGTGCTGGTGTCGCGCGGGTGGGGCGCGCTCGCTTCGTTCGTGATCGTGCTGCTGACGATCGATTTCCTCGAATACGCGTTTCATCGCTTGCAGCACACATGGCCCATCCTGTGGAAGCTGCATTCGCTGCACCATAGCGCGGTGGATTTCAACGTGACGATCACGTTGCGGCATCATTGGATAGAAGTGCTGCTCAAGGGCTGCCTGCTTTATCCGCTCGTCGGCGTACTGTTCAAGGTCGAGCCGTGGATCGTCGGTGCGACCTCGATCGTGTTCATGTTCGGCAACTATTTCGCGCATCTGAATCTGCGCGTGGACCTCGGCCGCTACGTCACGTGGGTCAACAATCCGCAGTATCACCGGCTGCATCACTCGATTCGCGCCGAGCATTTCAATCACAACTTCACGCAGCTATTGCCGATGTGGGATCACGTGTTCGGCACGCGTTGGGTGCCCGCGAAACACGAGTGGCCCGCCACCGGTCTCGACGATGGAACGCAGCCGAGCTCGCTGCTCGGCGCGTTCAGCTGGCCATTGGGTCAGCATGCGGCACGCGATGCGTTACCCGTTCGTAAGCCGCTTGCCGTGCTCGACAAGAAAGTGAAATAACGCTCGCTATGCGGGTTGCGCGGCGCGCACCGCGTTGCCGCCCAGCAGCGACACGATCAGCGTGGCCATCACGAGCACGCCCAGCGTCGCGCGCAGGCCAACCACGCCGGCACCGAAACCAATCAGCGGCGGCCCGACCAGAAAGCCCGCATAGCCGAACGTGGCCGCCATCGACACGCCGATCGCCGGCGTCGCGCTCGAGCGACCCGCCGCGCTGAAAATCACCGGAACGATATTCGCGAGACCGATGCCGACCATCGCGAAGCCGACGCACGCGGTTAGCACCGTCGGCAGGCTCAGCACGAGCGCGAGTCCGGCGAGCGCGATCAGACCGCCGAGCGCGACGACCTTGCTCGAACCGAAGCGCCGCACCGATGCATCGCCGGCGATCCGGCAGGCGGCCATCGAAAACGCGAACGCGGAGTAGCCGATCGCGGCGACGCTCGCTTCCTGGTTCAACGTGGAGCGCAGGTACACCGCGCTCCAGTCGGCCACCGCGCCTTCGACGAGCATGCACATGAACGCGAGCAGCGCCAGTTTCATCACGCTGCTGTCGGGCCATGCGAAGCCGCTCGACGCGGCGGCCGCGCGGGGACCGATATCGCGCAACGCGAACGACGCGGCGAAAATGATCAGGGCTGCGATCAACAGATCGGGCGCGAACAGCCCGCCCATGACGCCGACGCCGCCTTTCTGCAACATCGCGCCGCTCGCCGCGCCAAGCAGGCCGCCCGCGCTCCACGCGGCATGAAACGACGACATGATCGGCGCGCGCCAGCGTGTTTCGATCGCGCTCGCATGTCCGTTCATCGACACGTCGAGCGCGCCGTTCGACGCGCCAAGCGCAAACAGCACCACGCACAACGTCAGCATGCCCGGCGCGAGCGCGGGCAACGGCAACGCGATCGCGAATGCCGCGCCGAGCAGCGCGGTCGCGCGGCCGCTGCCGACGCGCGGCGCGAGCTGTCCCGCGAGCGGCATCGCAACGATGGCGCCGAGCGCGAAGCAGAACAGCGCGATGCCGAGCGAGGTGTCGCTGAGCGCCAGGCTTTCCTTGATGCGCGGCACCTCGACCGCCCATGCGCCGATGCCGAAACCGTTGGCGAGAAAGACGGCGAGCGTCGCGATGCGTTCCCTGACGAGTGAGTTCATGGGCGTGCCGCCATCACGTTATCGCAGACGGCCCGGAGGCTCGCGACACGCGCGTCCGGCACGTCCGCTTCGACGAACAGATAATCGACGGCCGAAACAGGCGCTACCGCGAACGGCGCCGCTGTCATGAGCTTTTCCGAGGTCAGTGCGATGGCGATCTGGCTACTCGCTTTGACCATCGCGCGTTTCAGTTCGGCGTCCTCTGCGTCGAATACGGCGACGCCTTCGTCGGGGTCGAAGGCGCAGGCGCCGAGAAAACAGAGGTCCGCGCGGATCTGCTGGATTTGCAGCAGCGCGGTCGCGCCGAGCGAGCCCGCCGCGCCGCCGGCGATGCGGCCGCCGATCAGGATCACGTCGATACCCGGGCGGTTCAGCAGCCGCGCGCAGGTCTCGGGCGAATTCGTGACGACGGTCAGGCCGGCGTTGTCGGGCAGCGCCGACGCGATCGCGACGTTCGTCGTGCCTGCGTCGAGCAGCACGATCTGCTTCGGACGAACGATCGATACGGCCGCCGCGGCAAGGCGTGCCTTGCGATCGACGGCCTCATGCATGCGCAGCGCCGCGGGTTTGTCGGCGGGCGACATCAGTAGCGCACCGCCGTACACGCGCTTGCAGTGCCCCTGATCCGCGAGATCGCGCAGATGACGGCGCACCGTGTGCTCGGAGATCTGCAGCTCGGCGGCCAGCTCGGCCGCGAGCACGCGACCGTGCGTGCGCAATCGCTCCAGAATCAGTGCTTCGCGCTGCTCGGGCAGTAGCCCGTTGATTGCATCTTCCCGGGTTCGCTGCATGGGTCTCCTCTCCGTTTCGGAGTGAATCGATCATAAACGAGCAAAATATATCGTAAACGCTCGTGAGACACAAGCGGTGCGCCCCGGCTCGTCTTGATCTCACGCCACGCCGTGCGGTTCGGGTCGTGAGTCACGGCCGAAAACCAGCCGGTCGAGCAGCCACACCGCGACGAGCGTTGCGCCCATCAGCGGGAAAACGACGCCGAGAAGCGCGAGGCCGGTTGCCCAGCCACGCATCGGCGGCGCGGCGCGCTCGCGCGACGGCGCGCCGAGCGAGCGTTGCGGCCGACGTTTCCACCACATCACGAAGCCGGTCACAGCGAGCGCGCCAAGGCCGAGCGAAATGGCCGCGCACAGTATCTGATTCGCGACGCCGAAGTAGCGACCCATATGCAGCGAGGTGCCGTACGACACGGCCTTCGCGATCGCGCCGTAATCGCCGTAGCGAATGTCCTTCAGGATCGCGCCGCTGTATTGGTCGACGTACAGCGTGCGTTCGTCTTTGGGATTCGCGGGGAACCAGGAAAGCGTGTAGACGCCGGCTGCGGAGTTCGGCAGCACGATGCGATAGCCGTCCGCGATACCGAGCGACGCGGCGAGCGCGACGATATGCCCGAGCGACAGAGGCTGCGCCGCGTCGGTGGCCGCGGAAGAGGGCACGCTCGAGTTGCCCGCGGCCCACGGCGTCAGCGGCAACGGCAGGTCGTCCATGACCATGCCGGGCATCGAGTCCATGTCGGCGTGCGTGGCATGCGCGACCGTGGCGCTCGCGTGGTCCGGGTGGTCCGAGGGCGTTCCCGGCACGATGGAGCGCAACGGCAAGCCGCCCCACGCGCCCGGCGGAGCGCCAAGCTTCGTCGCGGTCGCGAACGACTTGAACTGCTTGCCCCAGGAGCCGGTCCACGGCAGCCCCGTCAATACGAACGCAAGTGCGCCAAGCGCGAGCCAGATGCCGATCACCGCGTGAAGACTTTTCCATAGCGGACGTCCTTTCAGCGCCAGGCGCGGCAGCAGCACCGCGCGCGCGGTCGTTTTGCCGCGCGGCCACCATAGTGCGACGCCGGTGCCGATCATCACGAGCGTCCAGCATGCGGCCAGTTCCATCAGCAGTTCTCCGGGCTTGCCGAGCAGCAGCTTGCGATGAAGCATGCGATCCATCTGCATCAAGCGATGCTCGACGCTCAGCGTGCCCAGCACATCGCCGCTGTACGGATTCAGATAGATGCTCTGCTGCGAGCCGTCCGCGAGACGAAATACGAATTCCGCGCTGCGCTGCGGATCGCGTGTAATCACGGCGGTCGTCGCGATCGAGCCGGGCGGCATCGCCGCGCGCGCTTTCGCGAGCAGCGCGTTGTCGGCCAGCCTCGGGACGGCTTGCGGTGCGACGACCAGTTGCTGTCGATAAAGCAGCGGCTCGATCTGCGGCTGGAAGCAATACAGCGTGCCGGTGATGGCGAGCACGAGTAGAAAAGGCATCACGAAGAGACCCGCGTAAAAATGCCAGCGCCACAGTGTTCGATAGCCTGGATGTGTCGGGCCGCTCGTGGCGGCGGTTGTACCGTTCTGCGCGCGCACGCGTTCGGCGGTTTGAGTCGTGGACATGAAATCCTCGTCGGGCAAATGGGGCGATGGTTCGTGTGCGACAAGCGGTTTGCCGCGTCTTGCGTCAGGCCTAGATATGCAGCTTCGCTTCGACATAAAACGTGCGGCCTGGATACGGGTGGTAGACGAAGTAGCGCGCGTCGAACAGGTTGTCGACGCCGATGCCGAGTTCGCTGAGCTTCGTCGGCTTGAACGTGAACTTCGCGTCGACGACCGTGTAGGTGCTGGTGCCGCCGAACACGTTGGGGTTCGTGTCGGTATTCGTCAGCGTGTTGTACTGACGACCCGAGTAACGCGCGGCGAGCGTCAGCGCCGCGCGCGCGTCGAAGTGATACGTCGCGGCAAAGTTCGCGCGCCACAGCGGAATCCGGTAGAAGTACTTGCCGACCGAGGCCGGACTCCGTGCGTTCTCGAGGATCTTCGACTGCGTGTACGCGACGCTCGCGAGCAGATCGAGCCCGCGCACGAACACGTCTTCGCCCGAATAGCTTGCTTCGACGCCGCGCGAGCGAACCTTGCCGATGTTCTGGAAGTTCGTCACGTTCGGAATCACGGTGGTGTCGGTCTGACTGAAGATCGTGTTCTTCACGTCGTCCTGAAACAGCGAGAAGCGGAACACGCCATTCCAATGCGCCCATTCGGCGCTCAGCTCTTTCGACAGATCGTCTTCGGGCTGCAAATATGGATTGTTGTTGACGATCGCGGAGCCATTGATTTGCCCCTGGAACAGTTCGCTCGCGGTAGGAAAGCGATACGCGCGAGCGATCGACGCGCGCAAAGTCAACTCGTCGCTGACATCGAACGATAACGACGCCTTCGGCGAAAGGTGGCGCTGGCTGGTATTGCTGAACGCGATCGTCGTGCCGGGCAGCGACTGTGCGCCATCGTAGGCTTGCCAGTCTTCATAGCGCACGCCGTAGACGAACTTCCAGCGCGGCAGAAAGCGCCACGCGTCCTGCGCATAAAGAGCTTGCGTCTGCGTCTTGCCGGTGAACGCGTTGGCGAACGAGGTCGCGTCGCCGTCGCGCCAGTCCTGCGTGTTGTAGGTCTGGTTGTCGACGAAGTAGTTGTCGTAGTGGTAGCCGACGCTCAGTGCGTGATTGGCCAGTCCTGGCTGGTTCGTCGAGGGCGTATAGGTGCCGCGCAGGTCCAGCGTCTTCCAGCCGGTGCCGTCGTTGAACAGCACGGTGCCGGGGCCATTGCCCGGGCCGCCGGCATTCGCGGTGCGTGCGACGCCATTGTCGATGTCGTAATACGAGGCGATCGCCTCGCCGTTCCAGCCGGTCGCGTTGCGCGTTTTCAGCGACACGCCGTAGAGCCAGTTCTCGCTGTGCCCGACACCCGGCGCAAACGCGGCCACCGGAATCGTGTAGTGGTAACCGTTGATCGATACGTTGCCGCTGTACACAGGGTTGCCGGCCGCGTCGCGCAGGAACGTCGATGTTTCGCTGTTGTACGTCTGGTGCCAGTAGCCGAGCGTGAAGCCGCCCTGCAACGTCGGCGTGAAGTCGTACTGCATCTTCAGCTTGAACTGGTCCTGCACCGTGTGCTCGATGCCTTCGCCGTTCACACCGAGCACGGCCGTCGGCGCATTGGTCTGGTTGTTGTAGAAATAGGCGCCGGTGACAGGCGTGTCGCCGGCTTTTGCGGGCGTGGTCGATTTAGCGAGCGTTGCGAATTGCAGCGGCTGACTCGTGTTCTCGAGATGATTGACGCCGAGCAGGTACGAGAACTTGCCGATCCGATCGCCGATCGACGCGCTCGCTTCGCTGCCGTTGAAACTCTGGTTCACGCCGAACAGGCTGAAGTGCTGCGTGAATGCCTTCACGTCGGCGTTGGCCTCGAACCGCTTTGGCATGCGCGTGCCGATCAGCACGGTCGCGCCGAGCGAATTGCCCGGATACAGCGCGGAAAACGGCCCGTAGATTACGTCGACCTGCTGGATTTCGTCGGGATACACCATCGACCAGCGCGGCGGAAACGAATAGCTATTGCCGAGCAGGTTGCTCAGCAGCAAGCCGTCCGCATAGACGAGGCCGCGCGCGCTCTGCGTATTGCTGGTGCCGCGCACCGCGATGATCGAATTCAGATCGCCGGTAAAGCGCTTGCGCACCGCCAGGTTCGGCATGTACTTGAGCACGTCCTCCGTGTTGACGACGTTCCAGTTCGCGAACTGATCGCGCGTGACGGTTTCGACGGAGGCGGGCAGGTTCGGATCGACGGCGCGCGGTGCGGCGCTCGCGCTGGCGCTCGCACTGACGCTGACGGCGGGCAGCGTCGCGTCGGTGTTTGCGTCGGCGGCATACGTGGGTGTTGCGAAGAAAGCCGGCACGAAAGCCGGCACGAAGGCAGGCATGAGCGCGGGCCAAAGAACGGAACGACGAACCGCGCGATGAGCGGAAAAGACAGCGTCACGACGGACGCAATAAGAGAGCCTTCGCAGCGCGAAGTTGAACATGAGCGTTTCCTCGATGCATTGAACAGGCGATCGCAGGCCTCGTCGATGTGAGCGACGAATGCGCGATCAGAACCGGTAGCGATCAGGAAACGGCAGGTGGGGCGCGCGGACGTCCCGACGGGAAGGCGCCAAGCGGGGTGAAGCGGGTGGACAGCGTGGGCGGCGCGGTGCCGGCCAGCGGCAGCACGGCCGGCGGCTCGACGGCGGCGAGCGTCGGCATCGCGACGTGATGTTCGAGCAAATGACAGTAGCCGCAGGCGCCGAATGCATCGTCGTGGCTCAGATGCACGGGCGCGGGGCTGGTTTGAGCGACGACGCTCGCATCGCTCACATTGCTTGCACCAGCCGGATGAAGCGCCGAACATAGCGCGGCAATCGGCTCGTGGGCGCGGCCCGATTCGAGCAACTGACTCACGAGCGGCGCGAACACGACGAGCCACATGGCGACGAGGCCAAGCCATGCGGTCAGGTGGTTGCGCGAGTGTCGAGTCATGATCGTCGAAGAAAAGACGGGCGCGATTCTAGCATCACCGCGCGATCCTTTCATTCGCAATGACGGGCATAACGGCGGATTAGACGGTGAAAAAGCGCTTATTTCGGGGCGCTGAGGCCGAGGCGAATCACTTATGCTGTGAAATCGCGCGAGGTGCGCGTATCGAATCAACAGCGCAACAGCGGCGCAACGGCGGCGCACCCGCTGCACGGCCCCGCCGCTGAAACATCGCCACGACACATGACACTCACGCAGACGCCTGCTTCTTCGATCGCCGACATCAGCCAGCGAGCCGTGGCGCTATGTTCGGCCGGGCAGTTCGCCGACGCGTTGCCCCTCGTCGCGCCGCTGCTCGAAGATTCCGCCTTGCCGAACGATCAGCGGGCCGAAGCGTTCAATATCGCCGCTGCGTGTTCGTTCGCGCTGGGTCAGTGGGCGGACGCGGAGAATCGTTGGCGCCAGTGTCTGTATCTGAAGCCCGATTACGCGGACGTCTACGCGAGTCTCGGCTCGCTATTCCGATCGCTCGGCCGCCTGTCGGCCGCGAAGTCGACGTATCGGCAACTGTTGTCGCTGCGCCCGCTCGACGCGAACGCGCATTATCAACTCGGCAACGTGCTTTACGGGCTCGGCTACCGCGCCGAAGCGGAGGCGGCATATCGGCAGGCGGTGACGCTTCACCCCGACCACGCCGAAGCGCATTACAACCACGGCATCGTGCTGCGCGACCTGCGACGCCCGCAGGAAGCAGAAGTGGCTTATCGTCATGCGCTGCGCGGCTTGCGTGCCCATGCCGAATTGCACAACAACCTCGGCAGCGTGCTGATGGAGCTCGGGCGTCTCACGGAAGCGGACGCCGCGTATCGCGAAGCGCTGACGCTGAAGCCGCAATATCCGGAGGCGCTCAATAATTTCGCCGGTGTGCTGAAGGCGACCCAGCGTCTCGCGGAATCGGAGCTGGCTTGCCGGCTCGCGATCGCTATCCGGCCCGACTACGCGCAAGCGCATCTCAATCTTGGCGCGGTGCTCGTCGATCTCGATCGGGTCAGCGAGGCCGAGGCGGCGTACCGCGAAGCGCTCGCGCATCGGGCGGACTATGCGGAGGCGCATTACAACCTCGGCGTGGCGCTGTTCAGGCAGGAACGTTATGAGGAAGCCGAGCGGGCTTACCGAGACGCGATTCGCTGCCAGCCCGGGCTTGCTCATGCGCACAACAATCTGGGTTGCGTGCTGCGCGTGCTAGAGCGATTTCCGGAAGCGCTCGACGCGTTCCGGCAAGCGCTCGCGGTGTCGCCACAACTCGCCGAGGCGCACTCGAACATTGCCAACGCGCTGACGCAACTCGGGCGCTTTGCCGAGGCTGAAGGCGCGTATCGGCAGGCGATTGCATTGAAACCCGACTATGGCGAGGCGCGTTTCAGCCTCGCCGTGTTGCTGCTCGGCTTCGGCCGCTTCGACGAGGGCTGGCCCCTCTACGAATGCCGCTATGAGCAGCCCCATTTCATTCATCGAAAGTCGCGGGCGATGCTCAGTTGTCCGCAATGGCTCGGCGAGCCGCTCGGGGGCAGGTCCGTGTTGCTGTGGCAGGAAGACGGCCTCGGCGACATGCTGCAATTCAGCCGCTACGTTCCGCTGCTGAAGGCGCTGGGGGCCGCGCATATCGCGTTTGCGTGTGCGCCGGCGTTGCATCGGCTGATCGGCGAGGTGGACGGCGTCGATGCGGTGCTCGACCACCACGGAGCGCTCGCGCGCGTTGCGACCTACGATTGCTGGACCAGTCTGCTGAGCGTGCCGTTGTATCTGCGCACGACGCTGGATACGATTCCGCGTCCCGCGCGACTGAGCGCGGATCCCGCGCTCATCGAACAATGGCGCCCCGCGCTCGGTGCACTGCCGCCCGGCCAGCGGGTCGGTCTGGTCTGGAAGGGCAACGCGAAGCATCATAACGACGCGAATCGCTCGATGCCGTCGCTCGCCACGCTCGCGCCGCTGTGGAGCGTGCCAGGCCTGAGCTTCGTGAGCTTGCAGAAGGGGCAGGGCGAGGACGAAGCGCGCAATGCGCCGGTCACCCAGCCGCTGCTCGATCTCGGCGCGCGCGTGACGGACTTCGCGGACAGCGCGGCGATCGTCGCGCAAGTCGATCTGGTGATCTGCGTCGATACATCGATCGCGCATCTGGCGGCGTCGCTCGGCAAGCCGTGCTGGGTCATGCTGCCCGAACGAGACGTCGATTGGCGCTGGATGCACGAGCGCGACGATTCGCCGTGGTATCCGCACACGCTGCGCCTGTTCCGGCGCGCGCCGGGTGAAGACTGGGCGAGCTCGGTCGAGCGCGTGCGGCGGGCGTGCGTCGAGCGATTCGGCGGCGCGCTATGACGCCTCTGTGAGCTGGCGCGCATTTTTCGACGGCCTGCCGGACCCAGCCAGGAATAGTTGAACACTAATCAATGGAAGTGCTCAGTTCGCGCCGATACTGACGGTGCGCGTCACATCGACGACCGACAGCCGGATCGCGTCGATCAATGCGCGCGCGGCCGGTGACGGCGTGCCCGCCGCGCGCATCGTCAGGCCGATCTCGCGCCGCGTGTTGTGCAGCGGTACATCGAGCACCACCAGTTGTCCGGACTGAATCTCGTGATGCAACTGCTGCGCCGACAAGGCCGCCGCCATGTCGGTACCGAGCAGCAGGCCGCGAATCACCGCGAGGTCGGCGGTCTCGACGGTCGGAAGAGGAGGCTTCACCTTCATCCGCTTGAATTGCGTTTCGAACAGCGCACGCGCCGGCGCGTTGCTGCGCGGCAGAATCCACTGCGCGTCGCGCAGACCCATGATGGTCAGATCGTGCGCGTGAGTCAGCGGATGACCGCGGCGCACCAGCACCACCATGTCTTCCGACATTAGCCGCTCGTTTTTCAGGCCGCTCGCCGCGTCGTTGTCGCGCAGCGCGCCGAGAATGAAATCGATGTCGCCCGCGCGCAGACCGGCCACGAGCGTCTCGTACGCGCTTTCGTCGGTGACCACGCGCACGCCGGGATTCTCCGAGGTCATTCGCGCGATCGCCTTCGGCAGGATCAGCGTGCGCCCGAGCGGCAACGCGCCGACCGTCACCGAGCCCTGAATCTTGCCGTGCAATGCGGCGATATCGTCGGGGACGTGGCGCAGTTCGTTCAGCGCGCGGCGTACGTGAAGCAGGAACGTTTCGCCCTCGGCCGTCAGCAGAATGCCGCGCGGGCTGCGGTGAAACAGACTCAGTCCCGAGCCGCTTTCGAGTACCCGGATCGCGGTACTTACCGCGGGCTGGCTGATGCCGAAGGTTTTTGCCGCGCTCGGCATATGCCGATGCCGCGCGAGCGCCGCGAATAGTTGCAACCGCCGCGTGTTGAGCAGATACGCGGGCAATGCGCCTTCCGCGACGGGCCGGCGGCGCGTCTGTCGCGCGGCGCACCATTGCGCGAGCTCTTCGAGTTCAGCGAAGATCCGCTCGCAGCGATGCAGCACCGCGCGGCCGACCGGGGTGGGCAGCATGCCCGAAGGACCGCGATCGAACAGCGATTCGCCGAGCGCCGACTCGAGCTCCTGCACGGAGCGCGTGACCGCCGACTGCGCGCGAAACAACGCGGCCGCCGCGCGCGTCGCGCTGCCCATCTCGGCGACGAGCCGGAATGCGCGCAGTTGCGCGAGATTGAGCAGGTCCTTGCCGCTGACCGACAGCGGCGCTTTGGCGGTCGCCTGGCTGGTTGCGGCGGAAAGCGTGTCGTTGCTCATGCCGCGCCCGCGATCAGATGCAACGACGGCAGCGACAGATTCAGACTTTCCTTCGAGATATGCGTGTGCTCCTTCATCAACGCATCGACGCGCGCGCCTTCGCCTTTTTTCAGCGCGTCGACGATCGCATGATGCTGGCGATGCGCGTACATCAGCATCATGAATTGACGCTCGCGCGCGGATTCGTCGAACGCGATCGTGAACGGCGACACGAACGGCACCTTGTCGTTCAGACTGAGCGCGGCCGTGACCGCGTGGTTCTGCGCCGCTTCTACGATCAGCGCGTGAAAGCGGCCGTTCATCTGCGCGTGGCGCACGTCGTCGCCTGGCTGCAGATGCTTTTGCTCGAAGATCGCGTCGCCCTCATGCAGGCAGTCGTCGAGCGCGGCGGCGAGCGCGGGGCTCAGGCCGTTTTCGGCGACCGAGCGCGCGGCGAGTCCCTCGAGCACGCCGCGCACGTCGATCGCGTCGAGCACGTCGCGCACGCTGAAGCGGCGCACGACGTAACCGCGCGAGCCCGAACGATCGAGCAGGCCTTCCGACGACAGCACGCTCAACGCATAACGCAGCGGCGTGCGCGACACGCCGAGCCATTGCGCAAGCTGCGCTTCGACGAGCCGCTGCCCGGGCGACAGTTCGCCCGACAGGATCTTCTCGCGTAAGGCCTGCACAATTTCTTGCTGGGTGGTCTCGTTCATCGTTTCGTCGCTCGTCGGAAGCACCGCAGTATAGCCACGCGTGCAGCGCCGCTCCAAGCCTTGGAAATGTGCGTTGCGAGTTGTTTTCCGGGCCATCTGTTTTATTTATCGCGTGCCGAGATGCCAAGGCGTCGCGGAAGGCTTGCCGCAGGGGCTTGGGATACCGAGGAAGCCCTGCGCGGCGTGGCTCGGGGCGCGCTTCATTGGCGCTCCAAACGCTCAAATACCGGGTTTTTACTCATCAACCCGGCGCTGTCTCAGGTATACCAGTACTTCCCGTATCGCGGCACTATTTTTATCTTTGTATCCCAAGACGGTCGTGGTGACTAGCGCGGTGAACCTGGCGACCTATCCGATTGGCAGCAGCACGAAGTGACGGAAGAGAACGAATATGGCAAGAATCATTGGTGGTATCGGCACGTCCCATGTACCCACGATCGGGTTGGCGTACGACAAGGGCAAGCAGAACGAACCGGCATGGGCGCCGATGTTCAAGGGTTATGAACCGGTGGCGCAGTGGCTGGCCGAGCAGAAGCCCGACGTGATGGTGATGTTCTACAACGACCACGCGAACAGCTTCTTCTTCGACTGCTATCCCACGTTCGCGCTCGGCGTGTCGCCCAACCACGAATTCGCCGATGAAGGCGCCGGCAAGCGTCCGCTGCCCGACATCGCCGGGCATCCTGATCTCGCGATCCATATCGTCGAGCAACTGGTCGCCGACGAATTCGATCTGACCGTATTCCAGGACCGCCCGCTCGATCACGGCGTCAATTCGCCGCTGTCGCTGATGCTGCCGCATCAGGGCGGCTGGCCGCTGTCGCTGGTGCCGCTCGAAGTCAACGTGCTGCAGTATCCGCTGCCCACCGCGAATCGCTGCTACCGGCTCGGCCAGGCGCTGCGTCGCGCGATCGAATCGTTCGAGCAGGACCTGAAGGTCGTGGTGGTCGGCACGGGCGGGCTGTCGCACCAGGTGCATGGCGAGCGCAGCGGCTTCAACAACACCGAATGGGACATGGAGTTCCTCGACCTGATCGTCAGCGATCCGGAGCGTCTTGCCGCGATGAAGCACGTCGATTACGTGCGCCTCGGCGGCGCGGAAAGCGTCGAGACGATCATGTGGCTCGCGATGCGCGGCGCGCTGGGTCAGAAGGTCCGCGAACTGCATCGCAACTACTACCTGGCGACCAGCACCGCGATGGCCGTGACGATCTACGAAGAAGAGGTGGCGTAATGAATCCGCAACTGGTTGGCGTCGAAGAACTGACCGGCACGTATCCGTTCGATATCCGCCAGAGCATGAAGGCGATGCGCCTGAACCGCTTTTTCTGGCAGATGCGCGAAGCGTCGGCGCGCGCGCTGTGGCTCGAAAACCGCACCGCCTCATACGATGCGGCCGGCCTGACGCCGGAAGAACGCACGCTGGTCGACAACACCGACTGGATCGGTCTGATCCGTTATGGGGTGTCTTTCTTCGTGCTCGAGAAGTTCGCGCGTGTGGTGAAGATCACCAATCTCGGCATGTACGCGAGCATGCGCGGTGAATCGCTCGAAGAGTTTCTGAAGACTCGTCGGGTACCCGACGCCGTTTAAAGGCCGCGCATCGAGGCGCGCATCAAGGCAATGCTGTCCGCTGGGCAATCCGATTTGAAGTTCCGATGTGTAGTTCAAACCATCCGGCTTACTTCGACCCTGCGTCGCAGCGATCGCGACTGCCACTTCGCCCTTGCTGAAGTTGCGAGCCGCAACTATATTGATTGCGTATCGCAACTGATATGCGAGCCCCATCATGGACCTGATCGACGCCCCCGCCAAGCCCCGCGACACGACGATTCTCGAACTCCGCGAGTTTTCCCGCCGGCTGGTCCGCGAACTTGGTTTCATGCGCACGACCATCGCCGACAGCGATCTGGCGCCTTCGGCCGTGCATGCGGTGATCGAGATCGGCATGTCGCCGGGGATCAGCGCCAAAGATCTGGCGACCATCCTGCGGCTCGACAAATCGAATACGAGCCGGCAGATCGCGAAGCTCGAAGCGAGCGGACTGGTCGAGCGCACGGTCTCTGTCGACGATGCCCGTTCCTCCGAGCTGTACCTGACGGCCGAAGGTCAGAGGTTGCGCAAAAAGATCGACCGGTTCGCGACCGATCGCGTGTCCGGCGCGCTGCGGCGCATGGTTCCCGCCGACCAGCAGGCGCTGGTCCGTTCTCTCGCGCTGTACGCGGACGCCCTCGCGCAGGGTGACGTCAGCAAGCTTGCCGCGACGGAAGCGGGGTCCGCGGGAATCGTGGAAGGCTACCAACCCGGCGGCATCGGCGATATCGCGAGTCTGCACGGGCGCTATTACGCGCAACACTGGGGTTTCGGCGCCTTCTTCGAAAAGAAGGTCGCGACGGGGCTGGCGGAGTTCGCGGGCGCATTGCCGGCCGAAGGTAAAGGCCTTTGGCTATACGTCGAAAACGGCCGCACGCTCGCGTCTGTCGTGATCGACGGGGATAACGACACGGGTGTCGCTCATTTGCGCTGGTTCATCGTCGACGATTCTTTGCGCGGCTCCGGGATTGGACGGCAATTGCTGTCGCATGCCATGCGTTTCGTCGACGAGCGGTTCGACGAAACCTATCTATGGACGTTCAAGGGGCTCGACGCGGCGCGTCATCTGTACGAGTCATTCGGCTTTCGGCTAAGTGAAGAATCGGAAGGCACGCAATGGGGAACACGCGTGGTCGAGCAGCGATTCAACCGGCTTTCCGCAAGCAAAGGCGATAAGGGTACTGCCTGATCGACGCGGCAGCGAACTCGACGCCGTCGGTCAGTGCGCGAGGACCGACGCCGCGATCCGGTCGGCCAATTCGCCGAGAACGCGGCTCAACGCGGCCGCCTGCGCGAGCGCATCGTGCCCATTGATCGCGGAATCGAGCGTCACCTGCTGCCGCAGCGGCGCCTGATCCGAGTGCCCGGCCAGCAGCGTCCACTCCGCTTGCAGCGTCAGCGTGCCGCTCGGGTCGGCCGTGGCATTCAGCACGGTGACGACCAGCGTGCGCGTGCCGGGCGGCGCGGGTGCATCCGGAACGACGAACGATCCGGCGGGCAGCCGCGTGAGCAAGTCCTGGGCAAGCGTTTTGCGCATCATCTGAGCGAGCGGTGCGCCCCACCGGGCGCTATCGTCGATCGTCAGCCGGTTCTGCGAAGCCAGCGTGACGACTTCGAGCCGATCGAGCACCGCGGGAATATGCACGGCGGTCAGTTGAATCGGTGGCATCGGCGCCGTGGCGGGCGGCGCGTCGGCGGGCATCGGGTTCAACGTCACATAGCGTGTCGGTATGCTGTGTCCGCATCCGGCGAGCGTCATCGCCGCGACGGTTAGGACAAACGCCGCCGTCCTGACGCTCGTCGCGAGCGATGCCGCGATGGCGCGTCCGACGGGGAACGTGGACCTCGTCATCATTGAGCCTCCTGCTGCCTGCCATGGATCAGCGCCTCCGGATGACGGTCGAGATAGTCGGCCAGTGCCCGAATCGAGCGTGCGGTGTCGGTCAGCTCCTGCATGGCGGCAGGCAGGTCGTTCTGGCTCGACGCGTCGCCGCCTAGTGTACGGTTCGCCGCGGCAATGGTGCGATCGGCCGCGTTCGCCGTCTCGCGCAATTGCGCGACGAGCGGACCGATCTGTGGCGAGACCTGCTGCAACGTGTGATCGATCTGCGCGACCGAGTGGTCGATGTGCGTCAGGCTGTCCTTGATCTGAGGCGAGGAACTGAGCGCGTTGATATGCGCGGCGATACTGCGGACCTGTTCGCCGGTTTGCCGGATCGGAAGATCGTCGATTTTCTGGATCACGTCGTTGGCCTTGGCCATCGTCGTGTCGAGATTCGCGGCGGCGACACTCGGAATGACGGGCAGGCCGTCCTCGCTGGCGAGCGTCGCGACCGGCGCGCCTTGCACGAAGTCGAGGTTGATCTTGTCCGCGCCGACGAGCGGCGGATCTTGCGACAACCGCGCGCGCAAGCCCGTGGCGACGAGGCGGGTGAGCATGCCGTCGACGAGCGGGCGCCAGTCCCCGTTGGCCGGTGGCGGCGCGCCGACGATGCCAAGCTGCGACGGGTTCAGCGCGATCTGCACCGGAGTGCTCAGCGCGCCCGTGCGTGCGTCGTAGTTCAGGCGCACGCTGGTGACGGTGCCCACGTCGAAACCGCGCAATTGCACATCGGCGCCACTCTTCAGGTCGCCGACGGCGCCCTCGAAGCGCACCAGATAGGTGACGACCGGGCCGTGCCCCGGCGCGAGCGCGGGGCGGCGATCGACACCGTCGAAATGCGATGCCGGTTCGCCGGGCCCGGGTTCCATCACGATCTCGGGGCCGGACAGCACTCCCTTGATCGACGCTGGATCGTTGAGATCCACGTGTGCGCCGCGCAGGAAAAACCTGGTCTCGCTGCGCAGATACTTTTTTTCGGCGCGATCTATCTTGAGCTCGGCTTGCACGTGTCGGCCATCGGGCGCGAGCGTAATCTCCGATACGGCGCCGACCTTGACGCCGCGCAGCGTGACGATCGTGTCGTCGGACTTCATGCCGTACGCGTTGTCGAAGGTTACCGTGACCGTCTCGCCCTGATGCATCAACGCGCGAACGCCGAGCCATCCGGCCATCGCGAAGGCTGCGACCGGCACCGCCCAGATCCAGCCGGGCCACGCGCTGCGCCGCACCTGGGCTTGCGAACGACGGGGACGCGTGCCGCTCATCGCTTGCTCCGCGGGTGGACGTCCCACATCAGGCGCGGGTCGAATGCGCGCGAAGCGGCCATCGTCAGCAACACGACCAGCGCGAACGCGGTGGCGCCGATGGCGGGTCTGGCCGCGGCGATGCCGTCGAACCGGATCAGCGGCACGAACGCGGCGATCGTGAACACGTCGACGTACGACCATCGGCCGAGTTCGTCGATCAGGCGGTACAGATGCGCCTTGACCCGCAGATGCCGGCGCGACCGGCGCCGAACGGAGACGACGAACCATGCCATGCCGAGAATCTTCGCCACCGGAATGACGATGCTCGTACAGATGATCAGAATGCCGAGCGGCCACAGGCCAGCGTGAAACAGCTGGTAGACGCCGTCGATGATCCGGGTTGAGTGGGTTCGCCCGAGTTGCATCGAAGTGGTCATCGGAAAGAAGTTAGCCGGGATCGTCAGAACGAGCGCGGCGAGCGACAGCGCAGCCGCGCGCACGACGGCGTCGGTTTTGCGAGCGCGCAACGTCAGTGCGCAACGAGGGCAGGAGCGCCCCTCCTGCGACATCGGCACGACCAGATCGCAAACCGTGCAGGACAGCGGCGCTTCATGTTCCGGCAACTCGTTTTCCGCGGCGATCGCGCGCCACACCGTTCTCCGGTCGAGCGACGCGCGTGTGAGCATCGACAGCAGCGCCGCGGCGATGAAGCAGTAGCCGCCGGGGGCAATCGTGCCGGTCAGATTCTGCGTCACGCGCGCGTAACCGACGAAGCAGCCGACCAGATAGACATCGGGCATGGCCCAGATATCGAGCGAGGTGGTCCAGCGAAACAGCGCACCGATTCCTCTGGTACGCCGGCCGAGCCGCAGCGCGACGAGGACGATCACGAGGCCGCCAAAGCGGATGAATGGCAGCACGATACCGAAGGTGCCGAGCAGCACCGCGAGAATGAACCAGCCATCGTTCCACATCTCCACGATGCCCGACGACAGCAGTGATGAGCGTTCGACGCCGAGCATATGGACATACATCAGGGGCGCGAGGTTGGCCGGAAACAGCAATACGAAGGTCGCGCTCGCGCAGGCGAGCGCCGCGGTCTGACTTCGGCCGCTACGCCGCTCGAGCGGAAAGTGACAGGCGCGGCAACGCGCGTAGGTATGGGCGGTGAGCGGCGGGATGTCTTCGAGCGCGCCGCATTCGGGGCAGCCGATCGTCATGCGACGTTCTCCATCGGCTGTCCGTTTTCAGGCGGGCAGTGCGTTGCGAATGAGGTTTCGCCGATCATCCCTCGACCCCTGGCGCCGTTTGGCGCGTGAATCTACGGCAGACGCGCTGGCGCGCGCCAGCTCTTGTCCTCCACTAGCATGGCGCGTTCCCGGCCGGCGTCGGCGCGCCGGGCAGCGCGGACGAACGGCGGCCGCGGTGTGGCGATGCGGCGTCAGTCGGGTAAGCGGGATGGTTCGACGAGGCGAGCATCCGCTGTGCCGGCAGAGCGCGCGACCGCGCGGTTCAGCCGCGTGCTCATCCACCCGCTGACGGAGCGGCGTCGGCAATGATCAGCAACCTCGAAGACAGGGCGTCGGGATGCCCCGGCTTGAACCAGTTCATCTCGGGAATGCGTGAGTCGGTCAGGTAGATCGTGCCGTCCGGCCCTTCTGCGAACGTATCCGGCCATCGCAGTCCGGGCTCGTGCAGCAACGTCGTCAATGTCGCGCCGTCCCATACCTTCACCGCGTGTTCTTCGACCGCGGCAATCAGCAGGCGTCCCGTCCGGTCGATATGCAGGCCGTCGGCGGGGCGATGCTCGAGCACTTTCTCGACGCGGTTGCCGACTTCATCGATCGCGAGCGCGGTATCGCGAAGCGCTTCGGTGGGCACGCGGTAAAGCGTTTTGCCCTTCACGGCCTGCCAGTACAGATACAGTCCATCGCGAGTGAGCGCGATGCCGTCGGCCGAAAATTCGACGCCGCGTCCATCGGGACGCCGCAATGGTGCGCCGCCTGCATGGACCGTGACGCCCGGATCCGTTTGCGTCGACGGATGCCCGTCGAGCACGCGGCGCGCTTGACCGGTGTCGAGATCGACCACCACGATCGCGCCGCGTGTTCCAGAGTCCGTGATGTAGGCGAAACGGCTGTCGGGACTGATGCGCACGTCGTTCAGATAGCTGCCCTGAGGCGCGATTTCGAGCGTGAACGCAATGCAGCCGACGACGCTATCCGTCGCAAGATCGATGCGGACCAGTTTAGGGGCACCCGGCACGACGAACGCCTGGGCCGGCGCGCCGGGGTCGAGTACCCACAGGTTGTTTTGCGAATCGCACAGAATCGCCTGCACGCAGACCCAGCGATCCTGCGGGTTCAACTCGTCACGCCTGGCATTGCGCCAGCCGTTCCATCGATCGTCGGGATAAGGACGGACGTCGCCATCGGGCGTGAGTACGCCGACCGAGATCGGCGCGTCTTCTGTCCAGCGCGGGAAGTTGACGAAGATGCGTCCGTCCGCGGCGACGGCGACGCCGGTCACCTGGTGCCCGAACGACGCAATCTCGCGCAGATGCGGCAGCGAGCCGTCGTCACCGGCGCTCGATGCAGGCGCGGCGGTCAGTGGAACCCGATCCGCGGCGGTTGGCGTGGCGGTGTCTTTCATGGGCTGCCTCCGGGACAGGACGGAAATGTCCGTATTCAGCAAAGCGAATGCCGCGTGCAAAGATAAAGTGAATCGTAATCCGCGAATCTTTCGGAAGGTATTCAATGTGAATTGCCGACCGTCCTTTATGCGAATTGTTTGACTTTCGCGCGAGCAGAGAACGGTAGTGCGCGCAATAGGGAAAGCCGAGTTGTCGCGTGGCGCTTGGTACGACATGGCGCGCTAAAAGGCCGCGTCGCTACTACGTCATTCAGGGCGAAGAGAATCGCTCCGCGGCGGCGTGCGGAGCCGCCGTACCAGGCGGTCCATTTCGGCAACTCTGACTCTCAGGGTTTCTCCTGCCTCGCCTTTGGACCCGCCGTGTCACTCGTGCGCTACACCGCTCATTTGCAAAGAAAAAATAATGCCGACGTCAAAGGAATGTGCTAAAAAATAACAATTGCACGCGCAGACAAATAGCCACACCTGCAAGTAAAAATTTCGGCTTTCAATATTCTTAATCGGCCGCGAGGTGGATCATGAGAACAAGTACGCTTTGGGGGCTCGGGGTGACGACGGTCGCTTCGGTGCTAACGCTGCAGTGTTATCCAGCGTGGGCCGACGGACCCGAAGCGGCGTATGCGTCCAACGACGACGTGCCGGCCGGCTCGCTCAGTCCGAACGAGTACAAGGTCAATGCGGACGGCATGAAAGAAGATCCGAATGCGAAGATGTCGGACGTGGCCCGCGCGTATCGCAATGGCTATATCAATCGCGGCAAGCAGGATCAGGCCGATTACCAGGCAATGGTCGACTCGCACAATCACGGTCAGCGGCAACCCGCCAGGACCGACGTCGCGCGGGTCGACGTGCCGCCGCTGCCGCCGGGCGTTCCCGAAGACGATAACTCGAAGTACACGAGCATTCCGCCGCAGCCTCAGAAGCCGCAGCCGGTCCAGTACGCGCAGCGTCAGGTGCCGCAACCGCCGCCGCAACAGCAATATCAGCAGGTGTACCAGCAGCCGCAATACGCGCCGCCGCCAATCCAATACCAGCAGGCGCCGACCTACGCGCAGATGCAGCCGGTCTACGACAACCAGCCGGTGTACATGCGGCAGGACTATCCTCAGCCACCCGTGCAGTACGTGCCGGTTTATCCGCAGGCGCAATACGAGGAAATGCCGCAGGTCGTGGAAACGGTGGTTCAACCGGCCGCGCCTGTCGCTTATCAGGTTTATCGTCCGCCGGTCTATTGGGCGCAGCCGCGCGTGTATGCGTATCGTGCGCCGGTCTACAGCTATCGTATGTGGCGTTGAGGTATTGCGCGAGTCGTGGCGGCGTTGCGCAGCAATGGAGCGCCGCGGCGAATACTCGCACGCATCGATTGATTGGTCGATAGAAAGTACTCAGCCCGGCGCATTCGTGTCGGGCTGAGTACTTTCTTTTATTCGTTTTGCGCTAGGGACCGCTGGCA
The DNA here is from genome assembly GCF_014201005.1 of Paraburkholderia lebeckiae. Taxonomy (NCBI): domain Bacteria; kingdom Pseudomonadati; phylum Pseudomonadota; class Betaproteobacteria; order Burkholderiales; family Burkholderiaceae; genus Paraburkholderia; species Paraburkholderia lebeckiae. The sequence goes on from NZ_JACHDK010000008.1 coordinate 327,618, forward strand.
CCTCTCGTGCGCACATTCAAATGGTTATGCACCTGTCTGACTCCGCGCACCGATCTCGCGACACTGCCCGCGCGTTGCACCTGAGCGCGCTGCGGTACCCAACCGGTCAGCGTCACGATACCGCGGCGCGCCTGCACGTGAATCGACGTTGAATGCAGGTTCGGCGTGCGTGCGAGCGCGCGCCGCACGTCGCGCGCGAGCTCGCTATCGGGTCTGTTGCGAGCCGGCGATGCCGCGATGGATTGGCTTTGCGCGGAAGCATCGTTCGGCATGCCGCCACTGGTTTGCGCATTCGCACAGGTCGCAGTGCCGATCGCAATCGCTGCCGCGGCAATGGCGCCAATTAGGGTGCTCGCGCTGTCTTTTCTCACAAGTCCTCCTGTACCACCTGATTGTCGCTCGCCGCGCAGCAGATCGACGTTGCGGCTATTGCGGTTGCCCGTTGCCCAATAGCGCGTCCGTCGTGACGACCGTGCAGTACTCGTGATCGAGATTGGCCAGTGACATCGCATGAACGTCGTCGGCGCTGCGCGGCGTTCCGTTCCAGTCGGTCCGTGCAAAAGTGAAACAGCCGTCGGCCACGAGATATGTATCGAAGCCGAGGTTGCCGGCCATCCGCACCGTCGCCTCGACCGAGTTGTTGGTGATGACACCCGCCACGACCAGCGTCGAGTGGCCGGCGGCGCGCAGGCGGTCCTCGAGTCCCGTGCCGATGAACGCGTTATTCGTGCGTTTCGCAATCACCGGTTCGTCGGGCAACGGCACGTTCGACGCCTTGAATTCGTGTCCCGCCTGACCCGGCCGATAGTGCGACCCAGGCTCCGTCGAGTCGTGCCGCACATGCCACACCGGCCAGTTTCGGCTACGCCAATGCGCGAGCAAGCGGCCCACCTGCGTCTCGGCTGCGGGATTGTTGCGCTCGCCCCAGCTCGGATGATCGATCGCGCGTTGCAGATCGATCAACAACAATACGGCGCCGGCGGAAGGAGCAGGATTGCGCATGGGTCGAATGAGTCTGTGTAGATGTCGATATGGTTCTGGCAGACTTTACGGTATTGCCGCCATCAATAGCCATTGTATGATGGCGGGCTCGCGTCCGGCCGGAGCCCCGGGCGGCTTGCGCTGATCGCGCGCCGTCTGCCGCGCCCACCGGGCTGCAACGCATCCATTCACGATCATCCAGAGGAAGACCGCCATGACGGCTGCAACGCAATTCGACCAGGTTTCTGTTGTCAAACGAGCCAACGTGTACTTCGACGGCCAGTGCGTGTCGCACACCGTGCTGTTCGCCGACGGCATGCGCAAGACGCTCGGCGTGATCCTGCCCGGCACGCTGAACTTCGGCACCGACGCGCCGGAGCTGATGGAAGTGCAGGCGGGCAAATGCCGCATCCGTCTCGACGGCAGCGATGAGTGGAAGACCTATGGCGCGGGCGAGTCGTTCTCAGTGCCTGGCAAGAGCCGCTTCGATATCGATGTGGTTGAAACGCTGGACTACGTTTGCAGCTATCTGTAAGCGGCTTTAAGGCGCGTGCAATCGGATAAGACAGACCTGTTGCACGCAGCCGTGACGGCTTGGACAAGGGGCCCAGGCTATCTTTGCTCAGATGTGTTGAAGAGACAACACGCAAGCATTCGCGAGTGCATGCGTGAGCCAGGTGCTCAGAATGGGCCGTCCATTACGCTTCGCTTCGACGATGAACACCGCCGCCAGCACCGCCGCGCCCAACAGAATCGTCGCGACCGCACGATCGACGTAGCCGTGCATCAGCGTGAATAGCGCGATCGACGCCGCCGCGGCAACCCGCCACGACGAACGAAAGACGCCGTCGATGAGCCGAATGGGCAACCATTGCCCGACGATCGTCTCCAGGAACGGCATCAGAATGGTGATAAAGAACAGCTGAACCGGAATCGGTTTATCGGCGAGCGGGTTTTTATGCGGCGCCGGCGGGCCCCACAGCGCGTATTGAGCGAATATCAGCGCGATCTGCCCGAAAAACATGATTGCCGCGCCGCCGATTATCAGTCTCCATCGGGGCACCTCGTTCCAGCTTCTTTTCGTTAAAACCGTCAGCGCGTGCAAGATTACGCTGTCTCTTTCGCCACGATCTCCTCGATCACCTGCACGAATTGCTCGACCGGCTGGCCGCCGGTCACCAGATAGCGGCGGTTGAAAATGATCGACGGCACCGATTGAATGCCCATTTCCTGATTGTTCTTTTCCGCTTCGCGCACTTCATCGGCGTACGCGCCGCTCGTCAGCACGTCGCGCGCTTCGTCGGCGTCGAGTCCTACCGACTGGGCCGCTTCGACCAGCACGTCATGATTGCCCGGATTCTTGCCGTCGGCATGATACGCGCGCAATAGCGCGAGCTTCAGCGGTAACTGGTGGCCCTTCAGGCCGGCCCAATGCAGCAGGCGATGCGCGTCGAACGTGTTGTAGGTGCGGATGCGCGGAGCGAAATCGAAGCCGACGCTCGCGCCGCGTTCGCGGATCATCGCCTGCGTTTCGGCGATCTGCGCGGCCGTGCGGCCGTATTTCTTGCCGAGATACTCGACGATGTCTTCGCCGTCCGGTCCCATCTGCGGATTCAGTTCGAATGGATGCACGACGATGCGCGCGTCGATTTTGTCCTGAAGCCGCGCGAGCGCGAGCTGCAGCGACGACAGGCCGATCGCGCACCACGGGCAGGCGATGTCGGAAACAAAATCGATGGTGAGTTGCTGTTTCATGGTTGTCCTGGCGCAATGAAGTGCGATGCGGCGGCGGCAAGTGCGGCCGCAACGATCCCGACAGCGTAGCGTGAATCGTGCGTCCGTGCAGTGCGGCTGAATTTGACCGCAAGACCCGGAGTGTTTTCCCTCCACCACACTCGTACACTAAACCCATCGAGCTACCTACTTTGATGGCGCGGGCGACGAGCCCGCGCCGCCCACTCATCGACGATGAACGCAATCGCTCCCACCCAAACGATCGACCAACGCGCCGACGCACTCGACTGGCCGCGGATCGAACACGATCTCGATCAGTACGGCTGCGCCGCCGTGCCGCAACTGTTGACGCCGCGCGAATGCGACGCGCTGAGCGCGCTCTATCCACGCGACGCGCTTTATCGCAGCCGCGTCGTCATGGCGCGCCACGGCTTCGGTCGCGGCGAATACAAGTACTTTGCGTATCCGCTGCCGTCGCTCGTCGGCGGCTTGCGCGGTGCCCTTTATCCGCACCTCGTGCCGGTCGCGAACCGCTGGAACATGGCGATGGGCATCGACGTGCGCTATCCGCCGAAACATGCGGATTTCATTCGACGCTGCCATGACGCCGGCCAGGTGCGTCCGACGCCGCTGATCCTGCAATACGGCGAGGGCGATTTCAATTGCCTGCATCAGGATCTGTACGGCGAACACGTGTTCCCGCTGCAGGTTGCGGTACTGCTGTCGGAGCCGGGGCGCGACTTCACAGGCGGCGAGTTCGTGATGACCGAACAGCGTCCGCGTATGCAGTCGCGTGCCGAAGTCGTGCCGCTCGCGAAGGGCGACGCGGTCGTGTTCACCGTGAACAGCCGGCCCGTGCAGGGTACGCGCGGGCCGTATCGCGTGAATCTGCGGCACGGCGTGAGCCGCCTGCGCTCGGGACATCGGCATACGGTCGGCATCATCTTTCATGATGCGCTGTGAGGGCCGCTTTCGGCGCAATGGCGCAACACCGCGTGCCGTGAGACGATAACGGCCACGATTCCAGCGATCTACCGCCATTGTCGTAAGATCCGTCGCCTCGTCCCATGGAAAACCTGCTCAAGAAACTCGATCTGACTTCGCTGCGTCTGTTCGTCGCCGTTTGCCAGGAGCGCAATATCGCGCGCGCGGCGGAGCGCGAGTTCATCGCGTCGTCGGCGGTGAGCCGGCGCATCGCCGAGATCGAGGCGCTGATCGGCCTGCCGGTGATTCAGCGGCAGTCGCGCGGCATTACCGTGACGCCGGTCGGCGAGACCGTGCTGCGCTACGCGCTCGCGATCATCGGCAATATCGAGCAGATGAGCGCGGAGTTGTCGCGCTTTTCGACGGGCGTCAAAGGGCGCGTGAGGGTGGTTGCGAATCTGTCGTCGATCGTGCAGTTTCTGCCTGAAGACGTGGCCGCGTTCGGCCGCGCGTTCCCGGATGTATCGATCGAACTCGAAGAAGAAAACAGCGCGGACGTGCTGCGTATCGTCGACGAACACGGCGCGGACTTCGGCATCTGTAATCCGGTTGCTGGCAGCGAGGCGTTCGAGCAGGTGCCATACCGCCAGGACCGGCTCGCGGTGCTCGTGCCGGGTGGGCATCGGCTCGCCAGCGCGGCGCGGGTGAACTTCGACGATCTGTTGCACGACAGCTTCGTCGGCTTGCGCAGCGAAAGCGCGCTCACACGTTTGCTCGCGCAGCAGGCGGCGAGCGCGGGCCAGCAGCTCGACGTGCGGATGCGCGTGAGCAGTCTCGATGCGCTGTGCCGGATGGTGCATGCGGGGCTCGGCATCGCGATCGTGCCCGAGCCCGTCGGCCTGCTCTACGTGAACACGCTCGACGTGCGGCTGCTGCCGCTTGCCGATGCGTGGGCGGAGCGTCATCTGATCATCATCTTCAAGGCGCGCGAGCAGTTGAGCGCAAGCGCGGCCGCGCTAGTGTCGTTCCTCGGCAATCCGCCTTAGACGATTCCACCACCCGCACTCCGCGCCGCGGCTCCGCCATCGAGAATTCGCGAAACGAGACGGCAGCGTTGCCGCACCGGCACTTCGGCATCCGCCTTGCGCGCCGTATAGTGAGCGCAAGGAGAATGCAGTGATGAGCGATACGATTCGTTTGGACGGCCGCGTGCTGTACCTGTCGCAAGACCCGGCCGTGATCGAGGCGCAACTGGCCGGCGAAAACTTCACTCGCGACACGGCGGGGCCGTTGCGCGACAACGTGTCGACGGACGAGATCACGCCCGTCACCGTAATGCTCACCTACGACGAGCGCCTCGGCCAGTACCCGTACGTCGGCTTCAAGGCCGGCGAGCGTCTGCCGATCGGCCGCAATGCGGTGAAGGACGGCGGCTTTCGCGTGACGGTGGTCGGCAAGCGCTACGGCAAGGGCTCGTCGCGCGAATCGAGCCCGCTCGCGGAGTTGTCCGCAGGCATTCGCCTGATCGTTGCCGAGAGCTTCGAGCGTATCTATCAGCAGAACTGCGACAACATCGGCATTCTGACCACGACCGATTTTTCCGTGCTCGATCGCCTGCTCGCAGGCGTTGCGGTGCCGATCGACGAATTCCTGAAAGGCCGCGACTTGCTCACGCAGCAGATCATCCGCAGCGGCGGGCTGCTCGCGTATAGCCGGTTCGCGGAGTGGCCCGCGCCGGGCGCGCGCGCGAGCGATGCCCCGAACGAGGCGCCGGGCGCCGAGCCGAAAACGCTGGTCGAGAAGATCATCGAGCGTCATCTGCATCCGGGCACCGCGAGCGCGCAGCGCGGCGACGGCGTGTTCATCGCCGCCGATTGGCGCTTCAGCCACGACTATTTCACCGGCATGTGCGCGCATCTGATGCATCGCGCGTTCGGCAAGCCCGCGCCGCTGCATGCGCCGGATCACATCATCGCGTTCCAGGATCATCTGGTGCTCGCGCCGCAGAGCATCCCTCACGTGCGCGACGGTCTGTTGCCGGGCGTCGCGAATCTGATGGAAGGCCACACGTCGTTTTCGCGCGACTACCCGGTGCGCTCGCACGGTGCGCTCGATGGTGTGCCCGGCTCCGAGGGCATCTGTCATGCGTTGATGGCCGAGCAATATGCGCTGCCGGGCCAGGTAGCATGCGGTACCGATTCGCACACGCCGCATTCGGGCGCGCTCGGCTGCCTCGCATTTGGCGCGGGCGCGACCGAAATCGCCAACAGCTGGGTCACGGGCTACGTGCGCTGCAAGGTGCCGGAGACGCTGCGCATCGAGATCGACGGGCAGTTGCGCGACGGCGTGACCGCGAAGGACGTCGTGCTGCATCTGCTGCGGATGGAGGCGATTCGCTCGGGCGGCGCGATCGGCCTCGTGTTCGAATACGGCGGCGCGGCGGTGCGCGCGATGTCGATCGACGAACGCGCGACGCTGACCAACATGGTCGCGGAACTCGGCGGCTTCACCGGCATCGTCGAGCCGGACGAGCGCACGGTCGCGTTCCTGAAGGAGCGGCGCGGCGTCGATTTCGTGCTGGAAAGCTGGATGAAAAGCGACGCGGGCGCGACCTATCGCGACACGATCCATATCGATGCGAACGCGATCGAACCGATGCTCGCGCGTCCGGGCGACCCCGGCAACGGCGTGCCGGCGCCGCGGCTCGAACAGGACGTCGCGATCGATATCGCGTATGGCGGCTCGTGCACCGCGGGCAAGCGCGAGGACTTCGATTTCTATCACGAGGTGCTGCGTTGGGGCGTCGAGCACGGGCTACGGGTGCCCGAGCGCACGCGTTTGTATCTGCAATTCGGCACGATGGCGGTGCGCGCGTATTGCGAGGAGCAGGGCTATCTGCCGGTGTTCGAGCGCGCGGGCGTGACGCTCGTGATGCCTGGCTGCGGCTCGTGCGCAAACTGCGGACCGGGACAATCGGCCAACCCGAACGACGTGACGATCAGCGCGATCAACCGCAATTTCCCCGGCCGTTCGGGACCAGGCGACGTCTGGCTCGCGAGCCCGTACACGGTCGCGGCGAGCGCGCTGGCCGGGAAAATCACCACGTTCGAACAATTGCAACGCGGGCACGGCTAGAATGCTGGCCGGACTCCGGCCGACCCATCGTGGCGCGTGCGACGCGCGACAAGACGCAAGGCCGGCATCGAACCGGCCGCGATAAGCGATCAGCCCTGCCGTAAAAGCAGTCGCAACAGAAGGAGACACACGACATGGCATTCCCCGATCCCGCGGGGTCCGTCGCGCGCAGCGGCGGTACCGTGGCGCATTCCACTGACGTGGCCGGCAGCGCCGCCCGCAGCACGCCCGCTCAGGCGGCGGGCCACGCATCGCTCGACGCCGGCAGCATTTCGGCGCGCCTCGACCGCTTGCCCGCCACGCGCTCCGTCTGGAAGCTGGTGGTGCTGCTGAGCCTCGGCTTCTTCTTCGAACTCTACGACCTGCTGTACTCCGGCTATATCGCGCCGGGCCTCGTGAAAAGCGGCATGTTGACCGCGACCACGCATGGCCTGTTCGGCTCGACCGGCGTCGCGAGTTTCATCGCCGCGCTGTTTAGCGGCCTGTTTATCGGCACGATCGCGTGCGGTTTCCTCGCGGATCGCTTCGGGCGGCGCGCGGTGTTCACCTGGTCGCTGCTGTGGTACACCGCGGCGAACGTCGTGATGGCGTTTCAGGAGACCGCGACGGGCCTTAATTTCTGGCGCTTCGTCGCCGGTGTCGGCATCGGCGTCGAGCTGGTGACGATCGGCACGTACATCTCCGAGCTGGTGCCGAAACAGATCCGCGGCCGCGCGTTCGCGTGCGAGCAGGCGGTCGGCTTCACGGCCGTGCCGGTGGTCGCGTTTCTATCGTTTCTGCTGGTGCCGCGCACGCTGTTCGGTCTGGACGGCTGGCGCTGGGTCGTGCTGATCGGCGCGCATGGCGCGCTATTCGTCTGGTGGATTCGCCGCGCGTTGCCGGAAAGCCCGCGTTGGCTCGCGCAGCAAGGACGTCTCGCCGAAGCCGACCGTGTGATGAACGCGCTCGAGGCGAAGGTACGTCACGAATATGGCCGCGAGTTGCCGCCGCCGGCGCCGCCGGTGCCGATCCCACCGCGCGGCAGCTTCCGCGACATGTGGGTACCGCCGTACCGCAGCCGCACGCTGATGATGACGATCTTCAACATCTTCCAGACGGTCGGCTTCTATGGCTTCGCGAACTGGGTGCCGACGCTGCTGATCAAGCAGGGCATCACGATTACGACGAGCCTGATGTATTCGAGCGTGATCGCATTGGCCGCGCCGCTCGGTCCGATCATCGGGCTGTTTATCGGCGACCGCTTCGAGCGCAAGACGGTGATCGTCGTGATGGCCGGCGTCAATATCGTGTGCGGGTTGTGGTTCAGTCAGGCATCGGGTGCGGTGCTCCTCGTGAGCCTCGGAGTGTGCCTGACGCTGGCCGGCAACATCATTTCGTACAGTTATCACGCGTACCAGGCCGAACTGTTTCCGACCAGCATCCGGGCGCGCGCGGTTGGCTTCGTCTACTCGTGGAGCCGCTTTTCCGCGATTTTCACGGCTTTTCTGATCGCGGCCGTGTTGCGCTACTTCGGGACGACCGGCGTGTTCGTGTTCATCGCGGGCGCGATGCTGATCGTGATGCTGGCGATTGGCTTGATGGGGCCGAAGACGAAAGGGCTCGAACTCGAGAAGATATCCACCTAGCGAAGGGGCCGGCTGTCGAGCCGGCCCGCCGCCATGTGCAGCATTGGCTATGCCATCAATGGAATGCACGGTCAGAGCGCCGACCTTCCTGCAAAGCGGGGTCCAGGACTGCTTCAGGTGCCCACAGGACGGATCGACAGCGCGTTCCTGACCGAAGTTACGCCAGGTACCCCTTTCGCCACCTCGGTTGCCCGGTCGCTTTCTGCCTGAAGCGGTACGCTGCCCTGCAGCGTGACAGCACCATCGCGGGCGCGAACTGTGATATTGGCCGTTGAGATGTTCCTATCTTTCACCAGCGCATTTCGAACCTGACGCTGTAGCGCCCGGTTCGCTGCTTTCATTGACTTGTAATGCGATCGGGCTTCGGGCGTCGTGGTCGGGGCAGACTCAGGGGCGTTAGCGTTGCTCGCCTGCGCATAGGCGTGAATCGAACCCGAAATCAGAAGGGCGGTACCGACCAGTTTGACGGCGTGGATTGCTTTCATGCATCTTCTCCTGTCGTTGCAGATCGTTGGGCTACAGATTCAGGGATATCAGACACACGCCCCCACAATATTTCTGAGGCGGATCAAATGGCACTATAGGACAATAAAGGGTTAGGTCAAGCAACAATGCAAATCCGGCCAATTGCGCGGACAACCGAAGAAATTAGAATACTTCAGATTATGAAGGCGCTCTAATTCTATTGATAGGGTTGCAAATCAAAACTAAGGATTAGTTTTTTTCCGCCTTTAATCACCGATTACCGGTGTCCGATTGACATTTTTAGCCATCCCCGATGTAGCGGCACAGTTACATTGCGCCGTCGATTTACGCCGGCCTGGAGAGCGCGAAGCATGCGATACGCGACCCGCGGCAATTCGCTCTGCCGCACCTTTGCTGTGCATAACACGCACTCCGATGAAGAGGCCGAGCCCCCGTCCATGGTGAAGTAGGCAATTCGTCCATGCTCGCAGCCGCGCGTTCGCCGCCCCGATCAGAACAATTGCTTCTGCCCCGACGTCAGCGTCGTGAAATCGTCGCGTAGCAACGGCAGAATCGCGTCGGCAACCGGCTGCAATTGCCGCGTCAGATAGTGCTCGTAGTCGATCGCCGAGCGCAGCGTTTCGAGCGGCTCGGGGCCGGCCACCGTCATCACGTAGCTGATCCAGCCGCCGTTCTGATATTGCAGCGGACGTCCCTGCCGGCGATTGAACTCATCGGCGACGCGTGCCGCGCGCACATGCGGTGGCACGTTGCGCTCGTAAGCGTCGATCGGTCTGCGCAACTGCTTGCGATAGACGAGCTGATCGTCGAGCCGGCCGGCGAGCGTATCGCGCACATAGTCGCGCACGTAATCCTGATACGGCTGCTGCTTGAAGATGCGCCGATACAGTTCCTGCTGAAACTGCTGCGCAAGCGGCGTCCAATCGGTGCGCACGGTTTCGAGCCCTTTGTAGACCACGTCCTCGCGGCCGTCCGGCAATACCGTAAGTCCTGCGTAGCGTTTCTTGCTGCCTTCCTCGGCACCGCGCACCGTCGGCATGAAAAAGCGCCGATAGTGCCGCTCGAATTGCAGTTCCAACGCACTGTCGATACCGAAGCGCGCCTGCAGCTTCTGCCGCCACGCCGCGTTGATATGTTCGACGAGCGCGCGGCCGATGCGCGCGGCGTCTTCCTCGTCATGCGCGTGCCTGAGCCAGACGAAGGTCGAATCGGTGTCGCCGTAAATCACTTCATAGCCTTGCGCCTCGATCAGCTCGCGTGTCGTGTGCATGATCTCGTGGCCGCGCATCGTGATCGACGACGCAAGCCGCGGATCGAAGAAGCGGCAGCCGGTCGAGCCTAGCACGCCATAGAACGCGTTCATGATGATCTTCAGCGCCTGCGATAGTGGCTTGTTGTGCTCGCGCTTGGCCGCTTCGCGTGCCTGCCACACCTGCGCGACGATCGACGGTAAGCAGTGACGCGTGCGCGAAAAGCGCGCGCCGAGAAAGCCCGGCACCGAGCTCGCGTCGTCGGGATGCAGCATGCCTTCGACCAGACCGAGCGGGTCGATCAGAAACGTACGAATGATCGACGGATACAGGCTCTTGTAGTCGAGCACGAGCACCGAGTCGTAGAGCCCGGGCCGCGAATCCATCACGAATCCGCCGGGGCTCGCGGCGCCGGCCACGTCGCCGAGATTCGGCGCGACATAGCCCTGCCGATGCATGCGCGGCATGTACAGATGCGTGAACGCCGCGACCGAGCCGCCGCTGCGATCGGCGGGCAGGCCGGTCACCGTCGCGCGTTCGAGCAGGAACGGCAGCAACTCGGTCTTCGCGAAGATACGCGTGACGAGCTCGCAGTCCTTCAGGTTGTAACGCGCGAGCGCGGGCTTGTCTTCGTCGAAGCGGCGCTGGATTTCGTCCATGCGCTGATACGGATTGTCGATCGCCTTGCCTTCGCCCAGCACCGAGCGCGACACGTATTCGAGGCTGAACGACGGGAAGCTCCACGTCGCCGAACGCAATGCCTCGATGCCGTCGATGACCCAACGACCCGCCACACCCGCGAAAAAGTGATTGCGCGTGACGCCGTGTTCGCGCCACTCCATCACCGCGCCGCCTCGTCCGATGCGCAGCGGCACGCGATACTGCCCGGCATGTTGTTGCAGTACCTTCAGATCGAACTGCACGAGGTTCCAGCCGATGATCGCATCGGGATCGTGCCGCTCCATCCACTCGATCAGCTTTTCGAGCAGCTGTGCGCGGGTTTCGCAGTATTCGAGCTTGAAGTCGATGGCGTCGATGACGTTGCCGTCGTTGCCGTCGTGGCCATTCGGCGGGCCAAGCATATACACCTGCCGCTCGCCGCAGCCTTCGAGCGCGATCGAATATAGCTCGGCATGCGCGCTCGTTTCGATGTCGAGCGACACGAGCTTCAACGGCGGACGATATTCGGTGGACGGTTTGAGTTCGCTGTCGAGCCAGGGGCCATCGAGCCCCGGACCATTCTGCTGCGGCACGCCGCTGAACCACACCGGCGCGGTGATGAAGCGCTCCATCATGTAGCGCTCGGGCGGCTGGATATCGGCTTCGTAGACATCGACGCCGCCTTCTCTGAGGCGCTTCTCGAAGCCCTTCAATTGCCGGTATTGCGGACAGTAAAGCCCGCTGACCGGCCGATGCTGGAAGTCGCGCAATTCGAGCGAACGCAGATCGAGCGGCGCGTCGCGCCGTAGAATCGTTTCGGCGCGTTCGCGATGTTCAGCCGGAATGAAGGCGACGGACGGCTGAGGCCGCAGACGGATGTGGCGCGGCCCGCTGTCCGTGGCCAGCCAGAACTCGATTTCCGTGCCGGCGGGCGTGTCCCGCCAATGTCGGGTCAAAATGAAACCCTGCTCGAACTCAGTCAAACTTCCACCTTTAAAGCGGCGCAATCGCCTTGCGCGATTTTACCGCCGCAGGCAGGGACTGTTGAACGGGCAATGAAAAGGGCGCTTCGTACTGAAGCGCCCCAACCAGCACGGCTTCATCTCTTCAAAGCCGGTTCAGTTCGTTCCCGGTTCGCTCAAGCTTCGAGCGCCAGCGTCGCAAACGTGGCGAGCCAGTGCTCGCCCATGTAGTCGCCGGCCACATGCGGCAGCGCGCTCTGCAGATGACGCTCGGCCGCATCGAACAGCACGGTGCGACGCACGTCGCCGGCGGGCAGCGCACGCGCGAGCGCACGCTGGCACCACGCGCGGCTCAGATTGAGGCCGTCCAGATGCGCGATCTTGCCGTCGCTGCGATCGGTCACGGTGACGGGCTCGAACAGCGTCGCCGGTTTTTTCGCGCCGAGGTCCGGCAGGAAGCGTCCGAACCAGTCGGTGAACTGCGCCGACGGCAACACACGCCGCATCAACTCCGCTTCCATCAGCGACGGCGACAGGAATTCGTCGCCGGCCGGCTCCCACGCCTGACACGCGACGTCGTCCAGATACCAGCGCTCCGCGGTGCTGACGATCAGCGCCTCGAGCGATTCGCGCGAGGTTTGCCGCGAGAAATCGAGCGTCAGTGCGAGCGCGAACGCCATGTTGAAGTGCGTGCCGACGCGCAGCGGATAGGTTGCTTTCGGCAGGAACTCCTCGAAGCGCTCGACGAACGCCTGAGTGAGCGGGGCGAACGTCTTCGCCCAGCGCGCGGCTTCCGAGATTTTCATCGACTGCAACTGCGCGCCGAGCGCGAGCAGCCACGCCCAGCCATACGGCCGCTCGAAGCCGCGGTTGTGCGGCAGGTCCAGATACGCGAGTTCGCCGGCGACGTTCGCCGCGGTGAAATGCTCGTCGACCACGGCGATGATGCGCGCGGCCTCGGGCAGATCTGGAAAGCGTTCGAGCAGATGCAGGATCAGCCAGTAACCGTGCACGCACGAATGCCAGTCGTAGCTGCCGTAGAAGATCGGATGCAAGGCGCGCGGACCCTGCACGTCCTGCGGTCCTTCGAGCGAGTGCGTGAGCTTGTTCGGGTATTCGCGCGTGAGGTGGGCGAGTGCGACATTGGCGAATCTGGACGCGAATTCGCGGGTGAGCTGGGTGGTCATCGGCGGCTCCTCAGAAGCGGAATACAAACACGTGCAACAGTATGGTGTTGACGATCAGCAATAGTAAAGCGGTCGGCCATTGCGCCTTGATCACGCCGTTCTGGTCCTTCAGTTCGAGCAGCGCGGCGGGGACGATGTTGAAGTTCGCCGCCATCGGCGTCATCGGCGTGCCGCAGAAACCGGATTCTTCGTTTCGACGAAGGGCGCGTACTTGAGCGTCAGCGTATCGACCAACGTGATGAGAGCACGCGGCCGTTGGTGGCCGCATGCAAGCGCGAGATCAGATGCCGCGCCTGTTCGAATGCCTTGCCGAACGCGCTGACGATCTCCACCGTCTGCAAGCCGCCGGCTGTCCCGGTCGCGAGGCCCGCGATCGTCACCACCAGCAGCGCGTTGAAGCGCAATGCGAAGCCGGGCACCACGATCGGCACGCCAATCAAAACCCCCTTCCGGCTCTCCTTGCTTCGTTTCCTCGATGCATGGCGACGGAATCTACCACGAGACTTTATTGATAAATAGTCGATAAAATATACCTATCGGGTAAACGCCGAGAAAGTGGCAGCGTGTGCGGGAAACGATCAACCCGCGGTCATACCCTCCGCCGTCAACTGCCGCAACTGCTCCAGCAGCTTGACCGCCGGGCTCGGCAGAATCCCCTGGCGGCGCCGGAACGCGGTCAACGTGCGCCGCCCGACCACGCCCGGCACGCCGAGCGTATCGAACACGCCGGCCTTGCTTTCGGTCACGTACATCGTCGACGCCATCCAGCTCAGAAAGCCCGAACGCGCGACGAGGCTCTTCAGAGCCGTGACCGAGCGCGTTTCGACGACGACGTTCGGCAGTCCCAGCCCGCGCTCGGCAAACACGCTCTGCATGTGCTCGAACGGGCCGGTGCCGCGTGGCGGAATCGCCCAGCGTTGGCCCAGCGTGTCGGCGAGCGTGAGCTCGGGCTTGCGCCGCAGCGGATGATCGAGCGCGGCGACCACGTAGCTCGCGTCTTCCCAGCGGCAATCGGCGATCGCGGTGATCTCGTCAGTATCGGGCACGGCCATGCTGAGCGCGAGATCGATCTGACGTTTGACGAGCGCATCGGCGAGCCGGTCCCACACGCCCTCGATGATCTCCACGCGCAGGTTCGGCCACTTCGTCAACACGCCGCTCACCGCGAGCGGCAGCACGAGGCTCGCGATGCTGCCGACCGCGCCGACGCGGATCGTGCCGCGCGCGAGGCCGCGCATCGCGTCGATTTCCTCGCGCGCCTGTTCGGCTTCGCGTTGCAACAGGATCGCGTGCGGCAGCAGCGCCTCGCCGACCGCGGTCAGATGCATGCCGCGCGAATGCCGCTCGAACAGCGGCGCGCCGACCTGTTCCTCGAGACGGCGGATGGTCCGGCTCAAGGCCGGCTGTGTGATGTGCAGCGCTTCGGCGGCGCGTCCGAGGCTGCCGCTCTCGACGATCACCGCGAACGCCTGCAGTTGTTGCAGGTTGTAAGTCATGCCGAAAGGTAATGCCTTTTTGCGAATTGGGCAATTTTCGGTTACCCCGGCGGCCGTGATAATGGCCATTCGATTTTCCGCGCTCACCTGACAGGAGACTTCGCATGACAAGCAGCGCGCCGCAGCAGAATCAGGCACACGCAAAGGAACAGAGCACGCGGTGGACCGTACGCGACGCGGTCATCGACTTCGCGCGCCGCGTCGGCATGACGTCGATCTTCGCGAACCCGGGCTCGACCGAGCTGCCGATGTTCCGCGATTTCCCCAAGGATTTCCGCTACGTGCTCGGTCTTCAGGAAGCGGTCGTGGTCGGCATGGCCGACGGCTACGCGCAGACCACCGGCAACGCGGCGCTCGTGAATCTGCATTCGGCGGCGGGTGTCGGCAATGCGATGGGCAATATCTTCACGGCGTTTCGCAACCGCACGCCGCTCGTCGTCACCGCGGGTCAGCAGGCCCGCTCGATCCTGCCGTTCGAACCGTTCCTCGCCGCGACCCAGGCCACCGAATTGCCGAAGCCCTACGTGAAGTGGAGCATCGAGCCGGCTCGCGCGCAGGATGTGCCGCTCGCGATCGCGCGTGCGTACGCGATCGCGATGCAGGAGCCGCGCGGCCCGGTGTTCGTGTCGATTCCCGCCGACGACTGGGATCAGCCGGCCGAGCGCGTGGCCGACCGCGAGGTCGCGCACATCATGCGACCCGATCCGGCGATGCTCGAACGCATCGGCACGGTGCTCGACGCGTGCGAGCGGCCCGCGTTCGTGGTCGGTGGCGCGGTCGATCGCGCGGACGCGGCGGCTGAAGTCGTGCGCCTCGCGGAGCGGCATTCCGCGCGCGTCTACGTCGCGCCGATGACAGGACGTTGCAGCTTCCCCGAAACGCACCGGCTGTTCGCGGGCTTTTTGCCGGCGCTGCGTGAGCGTATCGTCGAGTTGCTCGGCGCGCACGATGCGATCTTCGTGATCGGCGCGCCAGCGTTCACGTATCACGTCGAAGGCAGTGGTCCGCATGTGCCGCCGGGCTCGCGGCTGTGTCAGTTGATCGACGATCCGGGCATTGCCGCATGGACGCCGCAGGGCATCGCCGCGGTCGGCAACGTGCGGCTCGGCGTGCAGGATCTGCTCGCGCGCGCCGCGCCCAAAGCGCGTGAGTTGCCCGCGCCGCGCGCGGTGGCGCCGCGAGCGCTGCCGCCCGCGCGGGGCGAGCGGATGTCGGTCGCGTTCGCGTTGCAGACGCTCGCCGAAGTGCGCGATCCCGATGGCATCGTCGTCGAGGAAGCGCCGAGCTCGCGGCCCATCATGCAGACCTATCTGCCGATCGCGCGCGCCGGCACGTTCCTGACGATGGACAGCGGCGGCCTCGGCTACGGCATGCCGGCGGCGGTCGGCGTTGCGCTTGCGCGGCCGGGCGAGCGCGTGATCGCGCTGATCGGCGACGGTTCGAGCATGTACTCGATTCAGGCGATCTGGAGCGCGGTGCAGATGCAGCTGCCGATCACATTCGTGATCCTGAACAACACGCGCTACGCGGCGTTGCAGGATTTCGCGCCGGTGTTCGGTTTCGCGCCTGGCGAGACCGTGCAGGGCACGGACCTGCCGGGCCTCGACTTCGTGACGATCGCGGCGGGCATGGGTTGCCCTGGCGCGCGCGTCAGCGAGGCGGCTGAACTTGCCGACGCGTTGCGTCGTGCGCTGACCGAAGGTGACGTGAAAAGCGGTCCCACGCTCGTCGAAGCGATCGTCGCGTAACGGCGCTTCCCATTCACGAAAAGGAGAGAGACCTACGATGAAAAACGTATCGATGCTGATCGGCGGCGAGCAGACACAGGCGCGCAACGGCGCGGCCTTCGAGCGCCGCAATCCGCTCGACGGCGAAGTCGCGACGCGCGCGCCGGCCGCGACCGTCGAAGATGCCGTCGCCGCCGTCGATGCCGCCGCGGCCGCATTTCCGGTGTGGTCCGCGCTCGGACCGAGCGAGCGCCGCGCGCTGCTGACGAAGGCCGCGCACGCGCTCGAAGCGAAGGCCGACGCCTTCGCGGCCGCGATGGCCGCCGAGACCGGCGCGTCGGGCATCTGGGCCGGCTTCAACGTGCATCTCGCGGCGGCCGGGCTGATCGAGGCCGCCGCGTTGACCACGCAGATCGCCGGCGAACTGATTCCGTCCGACGTCCCCGGCAGTCTCGCGATGGGCGTGCGCCAGCCCGCGGGCGTCGTGCTCGGCATCGCGCCGTGGAACGCGCCGGTGATTCTCGCGGTGCGCGCGATCGCGCTGCCGCTCGCGTGCGGCAACACGGTCGTGCTTAAGGGCTCGGAGATCTGCCCGGCTACCCACGGCCTCATCATCGAGGCAATGCAGGAGGCGGGTCTGCCGCGCGGCACCGTGAACTTCGTGACCAATGCGCCGGCCGACGCCGCGCGCATCGTCGACGCGATGATCGGACACCCGGCCGTGCGTCGCGTGAACTTCACGGGCTCGACGCGCGTGGGCCGTCTGATCGCCGAAACGTGCGCGCGCAACCTGAAGCCCTGCGTGCTCGAACTAGGCGGCAAGGCGCCGCTCGTCGTGCTCGACGACGCCGACATCGGCGCCGCGGTCGATGCGGCCGTGTTCGGCGCGTTCGCGAATTCCGGGCAGATCTGCATGTCGACCGAGCGAATCATCGTCGACGACAGCATCGCCGATGCGTTCGTCGAGCGGCTCGCCGCGCGCTCGCGCGCGCTGCCACTCGGCGATCCGCGCAAGGGGCCGGTCGTGCTCGGCTCGGTAGTCGACATGAGCACGGTCGAGCGCTGCAACGCGCTGATCGACGACGCGCTCGCCAAAGGTGCGACGCTCGTGTGCGGCGGCAAGACCGAAACCACGCTGATGCCCGCGACGCTGCTCGATCGCGTGACGCCGGACATGCGCATCTATCACGACGAATCGTTCGGGCCGGTCAAGCCGATCGTGCGCGTGCGTGGCGAGGAAGCCGCAATCGCGTGTGCGAACGACAACGAATATGGCCTGTCGGCGGCGGTGTTCAGCCGCGACACGGCGCGCGCGCTGAACGTCGCTAAATGCATCGAGTCGGGCATTTGTCACGTGAACGGCCCGACCGTGCACGACGAAGCGCAGATGCCGTTCGGCGGCGTGAAGGCGAGTGGCTTCGGCCGCTTCGGCGGCAAGGCGGGGATCGCGGAATTCACCGATCTGCGCTGGGTCACGCTGCAAACGATGCCGCGTCACTATCCGTTCTGATGAGGAGCGTCGCGATGGGCTCGCTGTTCGGCGGCCAACTCGCCGAAGCGGGCCATCGCGTCGCACCGTACTGCCGACAACGAAAAAAAATCGAACAACGCGCGTGCAGCGCAAATAACGGAGACAGGTTCATGAGTTTCGTTCCTCCCGCTTCGGCCGCGGCCTCGACCGCGACCGCGCGTGACGACGCGGCGCTCGCCGGCATCGCGCGCGGCGGCAACACGGTCGACATCGGTCATGCACTCGACGACGGCCCCTACACGTTGCTGCAGAAAATCGCGGTGGTGCTCGCGGCGCTGTCGATCGTCGTCGACGGCTTCGACAGCCAGCTGATCGGTTTCGCGATTCCGATGCTGATCAAGGAGTGGGGCATTACGCGCAACGCGTTTGCGCCGGTGGTCGCATCGGGGCTGGTCGGCATGGGTATCGGCAGCGCGTTCGCGGGGCTGTTCGCCGATCGCTTCGGCCGCCGCTGGGCCGTGATCGGCAGCGTGTTCGTGTTCGGCCTGGCGACCTGCGCGATCAGTCTCGCGCCGAACGTCGCGGCCATTGCGGCGCTGCGCTTTATCGCGGGGCTCGGCATCGGCGGCGCGCTGCCGACATCGACGACGCTGACCGCCGAGTTCACGCCCGCGCGTTTTCGTACCTTCGCGGTGACGGCGACCATTCTGTGCGTGCCGCTGGGCGGTATGGTCGCCGGATTGTTCGCCGGGCAGGTGCTGCCGGTTTATGGCTGGCGCGGTCTGTTCGTAGCGAGTGGTGTGCTGCCGCTCGCGCTCGCCCTCGTCCTGCTCGCGGCGCTGCCGGAATCGCCGCGTTTTCTGGCACGCCGTCCGCATCGCTGGTTCGAACTCGTGAAGCTGCTGCGGCGCATGGCGCGCGACGTGTCGGCCGATGCGAGCTTCACCGATGTGCGCGAACAAAGCGCCGAGAAACACGTCGGCTTTGCCGCGCTGTTCCGCGATGGCCGTTCGCGCGACACCGTCGCGATCTGGGGCGCGTTCTTCATGTGCCTGCTCGCGGTGTATGCGGCGTTCAGCTGGCTGCCGTCGATGCTGACGAGTGAGGGTTTGAGCGTGTCGCTCGCGGGCTATGGCTTGAGCGCGTACAACCTCGGCGGCGTAATCGGCGCGGTGCTGTGCGCGCTGGCGATCGGGCGCTACGGCTCGCGCTGGCCGCTGCTGCTGTGCTGCGCGGGTGGCGTCGCGAGTGCATGGATGCTGCTCGGCGTCGGCGCGACGCAGCATACGGCGTTGATGATGGTCGGTCTCGGCTTGCACGGGCTGTTCGTCAATGCGGTGCAATCGACGATGTACGCGCTGTGCGCATACGTCTATCCGACCAGCGTGCGGGCCACGGGCACCGCGTCGGCACTCGCGTTCGGCCGCGTCGGCGCGATTCTGAGCGCATTCGCCGGTGCCGCGGTGATCACGGCCGGTGGCGCATCTGGCTATCTGCTGATGCTCGGTATCGCAATGGTCATCGTGCTGATCGCGCTGGCGGTGGTGCAGCGGCATATTCCGCGTCGAGGCGCCGAGAGCGCGCGCTGATCGACGCGACGTCGCTCGCGGTGCGTTCGTATCGCGAGGGACTTTTGCGCGCGATCCGATTTTCCCCTTTTGCAACAACCTGTTTCTCGCGCATCGCGGCGGTTTCCACTTGCCCAATGCACGAGCGACGCTATCAACCTTGCTGAATATAAACGGGCAACGCCACTGCATTCGCCGCGGGATCGCCGGCCGCATTGGTCGGCAAATACTGTGTCTGAAACGCGGTAAACATCGCGGCAAACCCATCGGCGCGCTGCACGATCACCGCGCCGTCCTGGAACGCGCCGTTTTCCTTGTAATGCGGGCCGCGCGGATTGCCCTGATTCATGTGAGTCTCGTGAAGACCGTCCTTCTTCGGCAGAAACAGAAAGCCGAACCCATAGACCACGATGCCCGCGGTGGTCGGTGTCCAGAAATCGCGGTTGTGCAACTGGCCGCTGCCGTTGTCGTAGGGCAGACTTTGCGACGGCTTGCTTTCGTCGATGGTCAGGATTTCGTCGATGATGTCGTTGACGTCGGCGCGGTTGCCGTTTTGATCCTCGTAGGGGACAGGCCGCATGCGGTGAATGTCGAGCAGGCTGCTGTCCTGGAAGTAATCGAGCCGCGGAAAGCCGCTCGTGTAGAGGCCGAGGTTCAGGGGCTGCAGTTTCGCGGTGAGTGGATCGGCGAAGTTCAGATCGGCATAGAAGTACACGTCGTCGTTACCGCTTGCGCCCGGTTGCGTCGACGCCGAATTGACGACGATGTTGAATGGCGTGTTGTCGTTGCCAGTCACCGTGATCACATAGTGCGGACTGCCTATATACGAATCTTTGAAAGGCGCCGCGCGCAGCAGTTTTCCCTTGAACATGCAGTATTCGTTCATGACTGAATGACCTTCTCGAAGTTGACGAACGGAAAGCGACGTATCCAAGCATACGGTGCTACGCGTCGATAAACAACCGCGCCCGCTGTCATACGGTTGCAATGTTTATCCTGACGCTATTGCGGTGTGCGAGCAATGATCAACGAGCCGTATCGAACCGGTCGCCCACCGAGCCCATTCGACCAGCGCTTCGGTCACATCGTCGGGACGCTCCATCGTACACATGTGACCGCTTCGTTCTATCACGCGAAGCTCCGAGCCACGAATCTGCGCATGCATTTCCTCGTGACGCGCCAACGGACGGTTTTGTCGCGTTAAGACGGGAGAGGTAGTATTCGAACCTGACAAATATGCTTTGGCTGGCCGATGAAGAAGACCCAAACACCGCGAAAGACGCTTGCTGCGGGCATCACCCGAGTGCTAAAGCGCCTTCACTTTCCGCTCGAAGTGATGTTGCTGTGCGTGCGGTGGCACGTCGCCTACTCACTGAGTTTGCGCAATCTCGAAGAAATGATGGCCGAGCGCGGTATTGAGGTTGATCATTCCACGGTGCATCGTCGGGTGATCAAGTTGGTGCCGCTGTTCGAGAAGACGTTCCGTAAGCACAAGCAGCCGGTAGGCAATAGCTGGCGGATGGACGAAACGTATATCAAAGTCAAAGGCTCACCGCTGCTTGACCCGTTGGCCTTACTGCGACAAAACCCTCGCGGCTTCCGCCGCAGCCTCGGGACGGGGAAGTCCCTTTCATTCTCTAGTCTCGCCGCTCGCCGCCGCAGATGCCACGAGCGACGCATAGCTGGAAGCGTAGTCAGCTCAGTCTGATTTTGGGCTGTACAAGGCTATTGATCTGTTCGGCGCTCCACATCAGTGCTGCCTTTCCGAAACCATGAAGCGCCTGCTGATGGCGGCGATAAAGCATCGCATGGCTCAATTGCGCGAAGCGTCCGCGTATGAAGCCACCGCGGAAGAAGCCAAAACTCCCTA
Source organism: Paraburkholderia lebeckiae (assembly GCF_014201005.1). NCBI lineage: Bacteria > Pseudomonadati > Pseudomonadota > Betaproteobacteria > Burkholderiales > Burkholderiaceae > Paraburkholderia > Paraburkholderia lebeckiae. The sequence goes on from NZ_JACHDK010000008.1 coordinate 348,694, forward strand.
ACGTGCCAAATGCGCCATAGTCGCTGAGCGAAACCAGCGAGCCATAATCCCGGAACTTAAAGTCCGGCAATGGTTGGCCTGCGAGCCACGCCGGCAGATGGCGGGCCAGATGCTCAGCCTGCTGCGTTGCGACCTGCGCGGTAGGCGGCAACGGCCGTTCGTGATCCATCAGTGTCAGACTTGCGCAGTCGCCGAGTGCAAGAATATTGTCGTCGTGCGTCGACTGAAGCGTGGCTTTAACCACGACCTGGTTTGAACCCGTGGTTTCCATTCCCGCCATATTGTTCATGAAATCTGGCGCCCTGACGCCTGCGGCCCAGACCATGAGGTCGGCGCTGACGAGACGTCCGCCGTCGATCTCGAACCCGTTGCTTTGCGCTGCCATGACCCGCGTCGAGGTCTGCACACTAAAACCGATGTGCCTGAGCTGTTCTTCAGCGGATTCTGAAATCTTTGGCGGGAAAGAAGCAAGGACGCGCGGTCCGCTTTCAAGCAGCGTCAAGCTCAGTCGGCTGCGCAAGGTAGGGTCGCCGTAGCCCTCGGCAATCTCCAGTACGCGGCTTAACTCAGCGGAGAGCTCGACACCGGTCGCGCCTGCCCCAACAATCGCGACCCGGAGTCGTTCATCCTTCGCCACGGCGCGAAGCATCCGGTTGCGCAGGACCACGTTGAAAGCTTCGGCCTGTTTCTGGCTATCGATGAAGTGGCAGTGTTGCCTGACGCCAGGAATGCCGAAATCGTTCGCCTGACTGCCCACCGACAGCACCAGCACGTCGAAGGGAATGGTCCTGGCTTCGAGCACGAGTTCGCCCTCGGGCGTCCTCATCTCGTCAAGCAGCACTTCTTTGCGGGCAGGATCCAGTCCATACATGCGGCCTGGCTGCCATGCAAACCGGTGTGCGCTCGCGTGAGCGAGATAACTAACCTGCTGCTGGGACACATCGCGCGTGCCTGCCGCGATCGTATGGAGCATCGGTTTCCAGATATGGGTCTGGCTGCTGTCGATCAGCGTCACACAGGCTTCGTCGGAATGGGCGTAATAGTTGCCCAGCCTTGTCGCGAGCAGTATCCCGGCGATTCCACCGCCGACAATGACAATACGGATTGGGTGAGACATAACGGTTCCTGGTTGAACGGAGTTCGCCGGCCGACGCGAATGGACGACCGATGTACAGAATCAATGAGCCTTCGAGTTATCCGCGACCCGCGTGGGTTTCGGCGCAAGCCACACCGCCAGCGCCGCGAATCCGCCGCCGAGCGCGCGCTCTAGGGACACGTCCAGCGAGACATCATGACGACTCGCGCTTTCCCGTTTTCCCAAAAGCTCGTAAAAATACGTCCGTGCCGCGGCGTGTCCGCTCCTTGATTTCCCTATCGGTTGCCCGCTTCACAACTCCGAATAGGATGCGCGCGTGCAGATCACCTGCCCACAGGCTCACCAGGTCGTGGGCCGCCAGCTCCGGCGAGTCGACGATCAGTTCATTGCGCGCCGCGGCCTCGCTGATGATACCGGCCAGTACCGCCACAGTCCGCCCCGGTCCTGCATCGTAAAAGCGTGTCCTTAGCGGCAGGTCTTGGCGGCCGGTCGGCAGCGCGTGCGCCATGCCAGCAACATGGACACTGACGATGGTCTTCAGGAATGCGGCGCCGATGGCAGACAGCCGTTCCCGTAAGGGTAAATTTTCGGAACTCGCGGGCGGCAGTACCTGGAGCATCCGGTCCGAAACGTCACGCACGACTGCCTCGAATAACGCTTCCTTGTCCGAGAAATGGCTATAGACCGTCATCTTTGACACCCCCGCCTCTGCGGCGACGGCCTCCATGGTTACGGTGTCGTAGCGCTGCCCGGAGAACAGCCTCTTTGCCGCTTCCACAATGGACGTGTGCTTGGCGGCATCTTTCGGGCGACCGACGCGGCTCTCTGGCGAACTTTTCTGCACGTAATAACTCCTCCTTGCGATTACTGTACTTTATAGTCTAGCATAACTGTTGCTGTACTGATTGGTATAGAAGCACATGCGGACAACAAAGACTAGCAAAAACATTCATGCGAAGTACAACGGCCGCCCATCGATAGCGCAGGAGCGAGCCGCTCCGCTTGCGTCTCTGTCATTGGCCCCACATGTGACGTTCAGCTGCAGCGGCGGGGGACAATGCGCGTGCGCGTCTAGTAACCCGTTCCGCTGACTCTATTCTCGAAAAGCTACAGAGACTTTCTGCGCGAATCAGCGGAACGGAACACTAGCTGCGTGCCTGTCGCGCCGGCTTTGCACCAGTACATCGAACACCGTGCCATGCTGATCCACACGCAGTCGCGTAAGTCTCTTGCTGCGCTCATCGGCCCGTGCTATTTCGCTGATTGCGCGATCGTATCCGGCGAGCCGGGATTCGATGTTGCCGGCGTGTCGAGCAGGTCACCGATGCATGGTCTGGCCGAGCCGGGTAACGCATCGAGATGCGCCGGGATTTCTCTTCGCATACGCCCGGGGCTCTGCGGTAGCACCGAGCCGAATTGGGAGAGCAGGCCAGTCAGAGGAGCCGGGTAACCCCCTCGGATCGCAGCCAGTTTTGATTAACTAACCTTCACGTTTGGGATGCGTAAACGCGCTGACCGACCAGATATCGTGATGGCACGCATTCGTGTCGTCGGGCATCGGGCTCGCATAGTCGATGACGACGGCGGTTTGTGATTTCTTAAAGTCGCGATAACCTGGAGCTCGATATGAACAGCCGATTCAAACTAACCTCAATCATCGCCTTGATGATAATTAGCGTATCCGCGAGCGCAGCGGAAAAATTCTCGGCAGAGGAATGTCACTCGTATCCCTTTGTAGCGGCCAAAGCGGGGATAACACATGGCGACATCATGCGGGAATTGTCGGAGCTCGAATCGGTTGGATACCAACCGGCCAGAAATGATCCGCAGTATCCGAACCAACTCACGCAGGCGGAGGAGCGCCTGCATGCAAAGTTCGTTGCCGATTGCGCCCCGGCACCGCAGGCGTCCGCAAAGGGGAACCAGGACGCCCCGGCAAGCTCCTGACCTGTTGGCTCGGCCCACGCCCGCGCCAATTGCCTGGCGAGCTGCTATCTGAGTAAGGATTGCGAGCTTTAGTCTTGCGAATTTGATTCGCGCTACGCCCGGCCTCTAAAAATTCCGATTTCAGGGTCTGCACATCGCAGCCTCGTCGCCCACGGCATGACCTTCTGTCACGCGCCGTCATGGGCGAGGCGCGCTGCCCGAACCTTATCCGAAAGGAGCATTGAATTGATAACGAAAGAAAGAAAATCTGACAGCGACCACGATGATCCCGATCGCTCACGACGAAAGATGATTGTTGGCGGCGGCGTGGCCGCAGCCGGCATGTTGCTGTCAGGCGTCGCGCAGGCTCGGAAGTCGCCCGGCGGCGCTCCGTCGATGGACGGGCTGCCCGTGCCAGTGCCGCCGGCGGATAAGACGGCCGGGCCGATCATCGCTGGCCGAGATTCCAGGTTGCAGGGACGCGTTGCGGTCGTCACCGGGGCGGCCCGCGGCATCGGTCGCGCCATTGCGGTCGAGTTCGCGGCAAATGGAGCGGACGTCATTGCGCTCGACATCTCGGGACCGGTCAGTACCGCCTCTGATGCGGCACCCGCCACGCCGCAAGAGCTTGCTGAGACAGTCAGGATGATCCAGGCGTATGGGCGCCGTGCCGAAGGTATTCGCGCAGACGTCCGCGACCTCGGCGCGTTGCGCGCCGCCGCTAATCGCATCGAACAGCGTTACGGAAAGATCGATATCGTGGTAGCCAACGCCGCCATTCAGTACTGGAAGCCACTTCTGGACCTCCAGGACACCGAGTGGACGGACGTCATCGACAATAACCTGAACGGGACCGCGAATACTATCCGAGCATTCGCACCCATGATGGTGAAGCGCAACTATGGCCGCATCATCGTGGTTTCTTCGATGCAGGGACGGCACGGTACGAAAGACGCAGCAAGTTATGCGGCGTCCAAGTGGGGCATCTTTGGGCTGATGAAGTCGGCGGCCCTCGAACTCGGTCGCTACAACATTACAGTCAACGCCGTGGTACCGGGGCTCGTCGCCACCGCTTTGACGCTGTACGAAAAGCGACTGACCGAAAGCGTCGGTGAGACCGGCTACCACAAACCGAACGGTTTCCTGACGCCGCAGGAGGCGTGGGACCGCCGCGCGGCAACGATGCCGCTTGGAGTCGGGTGGGTGCAGCCGGAAGACATCTCGCCTGCGGCGGTATATCTTGCCTCGGATGCCGCCGCGATGGTCACCGGCTCCGAAATCGAAGTTACGGGCGGCGACAGCGCGAAAAGCCTATAGCGTGAATTGTGACTCGCTCCGCCTCTCAAGCAGGGCGTCGATGCCCCCAATTCCTCAAGGGATGTTCGCGCCGATCGATTTTTGTGCCGGGTGGAGACCACTCTGACGCATGACCTGTTATGGATAAGCGTAGGTTTAGAGTCACGCATTCCCGACCGACGCATTCTTAAGCAATGAAACCCCGTGATTCATAGTGGTTGCCGCGTTGGCGGCGATCTGCGGCTTCGCTGAGCCATTAACAACGGCCCAGCCGGCACAAGTGCCGCTCGCCTATATCCGGCACAGGAAAGATAAGAAGAGACAGGGTGTGGGCCCACGCACGGTGTCGGGTTGGCGGCGCGCGCATCACTGGTTGGCTGAAACCCTCGGCGGCAGGCTGCCAGTCGAACGCCTGCTCGAAGACGCGATCCAGTACGCGAAGCACGGCATGCCGTGATGCAGCTTCATGGGCTCGCTCGCGGTTGGATCAGTATTGGTGCGATACCCGCCGCACCGCCGCGTCGTTTGCGGCCACCACCAGGCGGCTAATCCCATTTCGCGGCAGGGAATGACTGAACGCTATCTCGCCCAGCACTCTGTGGAGCGCTGGGCTCAAACGTCATCGTTCGTATTGCGTGCGATAGCTCGCCACGTCAGAAGCGATGGATCATGGCGACGCGATAGACCATCTGGTTCTGGCTGCTAGACATGCCGGCCGCGGCGGGGATTTGAGCATAGTCGAAGTCAGTGCCGGTGTGCGCGCTGACGACGTGTTGGTAGGCACCCTGCACATAGACCGATGTGCTCTTGCTCAGGTCGTAGTCAAGCGTGAGACCGACCTGATGCCACTTGGGAGTAAAGGAACCGCTGGTGGAGTGAAGGTGCGCGATCGTAAACGTGTAAGCCGCTCCAAGCCACAGGTCCGGTCGGAAGAAGTACTGCTCGTTTGCTTCGAAGTTGTCGAATTTCCAGGAATTCCATGTCCCGCCGGAGGGCCCGCTCTGGGACGTGAAATACGAGTTGAAAGTCGGGTCGTACACGTCGACGTGCGAATAGGCGAGTCCGGCCAGCGAATGCGCAAAGCGGTAAGTCGCGGCCACGCCGATGTCCTGCTGCGACGAGCCGGCAAACAGCGTGTCGCCGGAAACCGCGCCGCTGGCGTTTGCACCGGGGTTGTCGAGCTTAAGATAGGAAGCCGCCGCCGTTAAGCCACCGTTCTGGTAGTTCAACGTCGCGCCCCAGGTGCGGTTATTCGCGAACCCGCCCGCCTGGTTGCTAAAACCGTACATCGCTTCGCCAGTCAGGCCGCGGTATGTCGGGCTCACATACTTGACAACGTTGTTGACGCGGAAATCCCAGTCCGCGTTGTCGTTGTCGAACGGATGCGAGTTCACATCGCCAGCATAATTTCCGGCCGCGGTAAGGCCGCCGAAGCCAAGCTCGTCGACGCTCGTATCGTACTGACGGCCGAACGTGACGGTGCCGTACTGATCGGACGACAATCCTACGTACGCCTGCCGGCCGAACAGACGCCCGCCCTGGCCTGCCTGTCCACTGTTTGTATCGAAGCCGCTTTCCAGCTTGAATATCGTTTTCAGACCGCCACCGAGATCTTCCTCGCCTCGCAAGCCCCAACGGCTCCCGTACGTGTCACCGCTTTTCATTTGATACGTGGCGTGTCCGTTTGCGTTGCTCGTGAAGTTGAGGCCCTCATCGAGAAGCCCATAGAGCGTCACGCTCGATTGTGCGTGCGCGACGCCGGTGACCAGCGTCAAGGAGGCGAAAGCCGCCCACGTCAAGTTCGTCTTTTTCATTTTGACTCGCTATTTAAGGATTGTCCGCATGATGTTGCCAGGAGCCGCAGACGATCGACTCGAGACTGCCTACGCAATTTCGGTCGCTCGACTCGAAAGGCGAAGCAAGTCTAGGCAGCGAGAATTGCCACCGTTCACAAGGAAATGAAATCGAGCATTCAGGAAAGTTGAACAAAGCGCGTGAGTCGTTCTCGGCGTGGAAAGTGCCGGCAGACAGACGTGTTGGGGGGGCACATGCCGTTGTATTTGGCTACCCCCCGCTTGACTTACTTTTTTTAGCGTTGGTGTCGGCGCGAAGCAAAACTAAAAAAGACTTCATCAACGTGGAGCGGGGACTTTAGGGGAAGCGAGCAATGATGCATCCATCGTTCAACCATGGACATTGCGTCATGAACCAGCTTCAGGCTATGCGCGTCTTCACCCGTGTGGTCGGCCTCGGCAGTTTCAATCTGGCGGCCAAGCAGCTTGGCGTGTCAGCGGCATCGGTCACGCGCAGCATTGGCTTGCTGGAAGCTCATCTGCACACACGCTTGATCAACCGGACTACGCGCACGCTGTCGCTAACCGAGGCAGGTCGCGATTATCTCGAAGGCTGTCGCGTGATTATCGAGCAGTTGGACGAAATGGAAACGTCCCTCGTGCAGTCGACCCGGGAGTTGCGCGGGGCGCTCCGGATTGCAAGCGTGGCAACCTTCGCTGACGCCGGACTCGTACGCCTGGTTGCCGCCTACCGCGAGTTGCATCCTGGCGTGTCTTTCGAGGTAACGACTTTCGATGTCCATATCGACATGGTCGAAGGTGGCTTCGATCTCTGCTTCTCGGACGATCCCGGGCTATTCAGCTCAGCGCTCGTTTGCCGGCCGCTTCTGCGTATCCCGCAGATTGTCGTCGCATCGCCTCAGTACCTGTCCAGGCACGCCACGCCAGTTGCCCCCGCGGATCTGACCCGACACACGCTGCTGTACCGGCAAGGAAGCGGCGCTCGCTGCTGGGAGTTCGTGGATCGTAACGGGGTTTCACGCGTCACCGCATCTGCCGGGATTGCGTCGTCCAGCTATGCGATGCTGAAGTCCGCATGCATGCATCACTTGGGAATCGCCTTGTTACCTCGTTCGATCGTTGAATCGGAATTGCGACGCGGCGCGCTTGTCGAGCTATTCGAACAGTTCAGTGTCGGCAGCGGCGCGCGAAATCTTTGCGCGTTGTATTCGTCGCCGGGCCTGTTGTCGAGGAGGGTGCGAAGCTTCGTAGACTTTGCGGTGGACCACTACCGCGCAATGGATCGTACGTCATCGCTTAAGGCGGTCGCTTGAACTTCAAGCCACCGTCTTTCAATGAGGCCTTGCGGCAAGCTCCGCACTGCACCTGACAACTGCGCGTCCAGCCGGCTGCGTGAGAGGTGCCTAGTTCTTCACGGCAATTCAGGTGATCGCTGAGCCGCATCACGCTTCAAACGCCGCCTGTCTGCCGTTCGCCATGCCACCAGGCCGATGCACTGTACGTGGAGCGGTTTCCGCGAGAGGAAGTCGCAAAGCCCCGCCGCGGGCAGCAATGCGTACAAGCGTCCCCGAGCTCTCCCGTGCTGCCTCGAGCTCTCGTCCATACGAGTCTCGCTAACTAAAAGTTCCTTAATGTTCGAGGTAGAACCCTGTTAGCGCCCTACGTTCAGAATCCCCTCATAAACATGCGTGCCATACATCAAGCGCATACCGATGCCTGCGCGCGATGACCATGCGCTTTCCTGAATGGAGCTGTTCAGATGTTGAAACTGGTCAGGCTGGCGTTGACGCGGCCCTATACGTTCATCGTGCTCGCGATGCTCATTCTACTCTTGGGCCCTTTATCGGCATTGCGCACGCCGACGGACATTTTTCCCGACATACGCATTCCGGTGATTAGCGTCGTATGGAGCTATACGGGACTACAGCCTGACGACATGGCGGGCAGAATCGTTACCTATTACGAACGCACGCTCGGCACGACAGTTAACGATGTCGCGCATATTGAATCCCAGTCGTTCACGGGTTACGGCATCGTCAAGATATTTTTCCAGCCAACGGTCGACATCCGGACCGCGACGGCTCAGGTCGCATCGATCTCGCAGACCGTGCTTAAGCAGATGCCGCCCGGCACGACTCCGCCGCAAATTCTCAATTACAACGCGTCAACTGTTCCTGTATTGCAGTTAGCGTTGACAAGCGACACGCTCGACGAACAGCAACTCGCTGACTACGCGACAAACGCGATTCGCCCGCAATTGCTGAGTGTGCCGGGCGTCGCTATTCCGACGCCATACGGCGGAAAGACGCGAGAGGTCCAGATCGACCTTGATCCAAAAGCGTTGCAGGCGAGAAAGCTGTCGGCGGAAGACGTCGCGGCGGCGCTTGCCCGGCAGAACCAGATCATCCCTGCCGGTACGCAGAAGGTTGGTGCATTCCAGTACAACGTCAAGCTGAACAATAGTCCAGTGGACCTGCAGGAGCTGAATGCGCTACCTGTGAAGGAGGACGGCGACGCGACCATCTACATTCGCGATGTCGCGCACGTACGGGACGGATATCCGCCGCAAACCAATATTGTCCGGGTTGACGGCCGCCGCGCGGTTCTGATGAGTATTCTCAAGAACGGCTCTGCTTCGACACTCGACATCATTTCTGGCGTCAAGGCGAAATTGCCGCTCGTCGAAGCTTCGCTTCCCCCGCAATTGAAGCTCGTTACGATGGGCGACCAGTCAAAGTTCATCAAGGGCGCGGTGAGCGGCGTGGTGCGCGAAGGCGTCATTGCGGCGGCCCTCACGTCGGCCATGATCCTGCTTTTCCTCGGCAGTTGGCGCTCGACGATTATCATCGCGGCGTCGATTCCGCTAGCCTTGCTCGCGGCAGTTGCGGCGCTTTCGCTGATGGGCGAGACGCTGAATGTGATGACGCTAGGCGGACTCGCGCTAGCGGTCGGAATACTTGTCGACGATGCCACAGTCACCATCGAAAACATCAACTGGCACCTTGAACAGGGGAAAGACGTCCAGCGGGCAATCATGGATGGCGCGCAGCAGATCGTCACGCCCGCACTGGTTTCATTGCTGTGCATCTGCATTGTGTTCGTTCCGATGCTGTTGCTCGATGGCATTGCGCGGTTTCTTTTCGTGCCGATGGCGGAAGCCGTGATGTTTGCGATGATCGCTTCGTTCATTCTGTCGCGCACGTTTGTGCCGATGATGGCGCAGTACCTGCTCGCGCCTCATGCATCGGGCGGACATGCAAGCGGAGAGCTCGCCGCGATAATCGATCCTCATGGCAGCATGTCGAAAGGTCCAACGTCGCGCAATCCGTTCATTCGCTTCCAGCGTGGCTTCGAGCGACGCTTCGAGCGCGTGCGCGGTGTGTATCGTGTGCTTCTCGGGCTTGCGCTGACGCGCCGAAAGCGCTTTGTCGTTGGAGTACTCGCCGTCGTATGCGTGTCGTTCGTGCTTGCACCGTGGCTCGGACGCAATTTCTTTCCCGACATCGACGCGGGCGAAATCGCACTGCATGTACGCGCACCGGTTGGGACGCGCATCGAGAATACGGCAAGCATTCTCGATCACGTTGAAAACACCATTCGCCAGGTAGTTCCGCCCGATCAACTGAGGAGCGTGGTCGACAATATCGGCTTGCCAGTCAGCGGTATCAGCCTGGCATACGACAACAGCGGCACCATCGGTTCGCAGGACGGCGACATCATGATCTCGCTGGGCGAGAATCACGCGCCAACGGCTCAATATGTGACAAAGCTGCGCGAAGTGCTGCCGCACGCGTTTCCCGGTACGACTTTCTCTTTCTTACCGGCGGACATCGTTAGCCAGATCCTGAATTTCGGCGCACCGGCACCGATCGACCTTCAGGTCGCTGGGCCGGATCAGGCAGGAAATCATCGGTATGCGAACGAACTGTTGCGACGCGTGCGGATGATATCCGGCATTGCCGATAGCCGCATTCAGCAGGCGGTCACTTACCCGCAATTCACAATCGCGGTGAACCGCTCTCACGCGGGACGACTCGGCATTAGCGAAGAGGATGTGACGGACTCCGTCGTCGCAATGCTCGCGGGTACGAGCCAGGTGGCGGCCACCTACTGGCTCGATCCGAACAATGGGGTTTCGTATCCGATCGTCGCGCAAACCCCCGAATACTGGATGGCATCGCTGTCCAGTCTCGAGAACCTGCCGATAACGGACGCGAGCGGCAAGTCGCAATTATTGGGCGGTGTTGCGAGCATCGAGCGCGGCGTCGGCAGCGCGGTGGTATCGCATTACAACATCGAGCCGCTGTTTGATATTTACGCCACTCCGCAGGGCCGCGATCTGGGTGCGGTCGCGAGCGACATCGACGGCATCGTGCGTGCCACAGCGAAAGATGTGCCCAAGGGCTCGACGGTCACACTGCGCGGTCAGGTGCAGACCATGAATAGCGCATTTACTGGGCTGTTACTCGGCCTCGTCGGTGCAATCGTGCTCATCTATCTGCTCATCGTCGTCAACTTTCACTCGTGGGGCGACGCCTTTGTGATCGTCTCGGCGTTGCCTGCGGCGCTGGCTGGCATCGTGTGGATGCTGTTTGCGACGCACACGCCGCTGTCGGTGCCTGCTCTCACTGGCGCCATCCTCTGCATGGGTGTGGCAACCGCGAACAGCGTGCTGGTCGTTAGCTTCGCACGCGAACGGCTCGCGATGACTCACGACGCACTGCGAGCGGCCTTCGAAGCGGGCTTCGCGCGGTTTCGCCCTGTGTTGATGACGGCACTCTCGATGATCATCGGCATGGCTCCGATGGCGCTGGGTCTCGGCGACGGCGGCGAGCAGAACGCACCGCTCGGGCGAGCCGTGATTGGTGGCCTGATCTGCGCAACCTGCGCCACCTTGCTGTTCGTTCCCGTCGTTTTCAGTCTGGTGCACCGGCGCGACGCCGCCCCACCAGACGCTGGGCCGAGCGAACCACAACGCGAGTCACACGACCATTCATCTTCCGAACCTGGAGTCATCCATGTCAACTGACATCGACATAGCAGCGCCGCGGCGGCTGCGGCCTCTCAAACTCGCAGGAGTTGTCGCTCTGCTGGCTGCCGCAGCGGTTGCAGCGACCGGCATCGCAACGCGCATCCATGCAAAGGAGCAGATGGCCAAATGGTCGGCCGCGCAGGCGATTCCAACGGTCGTCGCCAACCCGCCGTTGCATGATAGTTCTGCGCAGGTGCTAGTCTTACCAGGCCAATTGTCGGCCTACGTGAAGGCACCGATCTATGCGCGCGTGTCCGGTTATCTGCATGCGTGGTATGCAGACATTGGCGCGCACGTGAAGGCCGGGCAGTTGCTGGGCGAAATCGATACACCCGATCTCGATCAGCAACTCGCTCAGGCACGTGCCGATCTGCGCACCTCACAGGCGAACGAAACGCTCGCGGCATCCACGTCGCGCAGGTGGACCCAGATGCTGCAGCAGGACTCCGTATCGCAGCAGGAGACAGACGAAAAGACGAGTGACCTTGCGGCAAAGCAGGCGATGGTGGCTGCGAACCAGGCGAATGTTGCGCGGCTGGAGGCCCTCGAATCGTTCAAACGGATCACCGCACCTTTCGATGGGGTCGTGACCGCGCGAAAGACCGATGTCGGCGCGTTGATCAGCGCGGGCGGCGGCAACGGACCGGAGTTGTTCACCGTCTCCGACGCACGGCAACTGCGCGTGTACGTCAGCGTGCCGCAGAACGAAGCCGCCGTGATCCGGCCCGGCCTGGTCGCGAGTCTGGCCGTGCCTGAACGCCCCGGCATGCAGTTCTCCGCAAAGCTTGTCGACACGGACGACTCCATCACGCCCTCTTCGGGGACGCTGCTGGTGCAATTGGCAGTCGACAATTCCAGCGGCGTGCTGATTCCGGGCGAATACACCGAAGTTCATTTCGAACTGCCCACGGACAACCATGCGATGACAATTCCTGCTAGCGCGCTGATGTTCCGGGAAAGCGGTTTGCAAGTGGCGGTGGTCGGTCCGGGCAATCGCGCAATGCTGAAGCGGGTGAGCGTCGCGACCGACCTGGGTACCAGGATTGTGATTGCATCGGGTTTGGCTGCCACCGACCGGGTGATCGACAACCCGCCTGACTCGTTGGCAAACGGCGATCCAGTGCGACTTGCTTCGACATCCGCGACAACCGCGCTGACACAGCACAATGAAGCGGAGCGCAGTCATGGTTAGGCGTCGCGTATGCGCGGTTCTGATTGCCGCAGCGCTCGTGAGCGGGTGTTCGTTCGCGCCGCCGTATCAGGTACCGCCGTCGGCCATGCCGAGCGCGTTCAAGGAGGCGCGCGGATGGCAACTCGCGCAGCCTGCCGACCGTATGCCGCGCGGTGAGTGGTGGACTGTGTATCGCGATCCTGTCCTCGATGAACTGGAAAGCAAGGTGGCCAGCGCTAATCCCGACCTGGCTGCGGCGATTGCTCGGCATGACCAGGCGCAAGCGTATCTGGACCAGGCTCGCGCTGGCCTCTTTCCCACCATCGGCGCTTATGCGCAGTTCTCACGCTCGCGTCAGTCCGACAACCGGCCATTGAGGGGCGCTACTCAACCAGCGCTCTACAATTCGGCGACTGTCGATGCCGGCCTCAACTATGACCTCGATCTATGGGGAAAGGTGCGCAATGAGGTTGCCGCGGGCAAGGCGGCCGAGCAGGCGAGCCAGTACGACATCGAGTCATTGCGACTGAGTTTGCAGGCAAAGCTTGCTGAGGCGTATTTCCATCTGCGTGGTCTCGATCAACAGCAGGAATTGCTGGCGGATACCGTTCGCACATATGAGCATGCATTGCAGTTGACTGAGAGCCGGCACGGTGGAGGTATCGCATCCGATCTCGATGTGTCTCGTGCTCAAACCCAACTTGAATCGGCAAGGGCGTCAGTTGAAGATGTGTCGGCACGAAGGGCCTTGTACGAGCATGCGATCGCGACTATTGCGGGAGAAGCGGCTTCAAGATTCTCTCTAGCGCCCGCCGTCGCCCCGACGTATTTGCCGTCGATCCCAGTTGGAGTGCCTCTCGCGCTGCTGCAACGTCGGCCCGATATCGCGGCTGCCGAGCGCCACGTCGCCCAGGCGAACGCGCAGATTGGCGTCGCCAAAGCAGCTTTTTTCCCGGATGTGTCGTTAGGTCTTGATGGCGGATATCAAAGCACAACTTTATCCCCGTGGCTGGCAGCGCCTAACGAGATGTGGTCGATCGGTCCGAGCCTGCTGGTGACCCTGTTCGACGGCGGCCGGCGAGCGGCCGTCACGCGGCAGGCGCAGGCAAAGCTGGCAGAAAATGGTGAAAAGTACAAGGCGACGGTGCTGCTGGCGGTACAGCAGGTGGAAGATCAGCTTTCGCAGTTGCATTACCTGGGCAACGAGTCCGCGAAAGAAGGACGCGCGCTTTCGGCTGCGCAGCGTACGCTCGAGTTGTCGATGTCGCGGTATCGCGATGGCGTCGTGAGTTATCTGGATGTGGTCACTGCGCAGGCAATGGAACTCGAAACGCAAACCTCGGTGCTGGATTTGCAAACTCGCGAGTTGATCGCCTCCGCTGCACTGATAGACGCGTTAGGAGGTGGATGGGCCAACGAACCCGCCGACACGCCCACGTCCACAACGACGAAGTGAACAGTCACGTTTCGCAGAACAGGATGCCTCGCAGCGGTTTGCAGCGATTCGCGGCGATGCGTCCTGCTCGTCATGCACAACGCGAGGTAAAGACAGATGTCTAGAAGCGGTGGCGCAAGCCCATTGCGACCACGGTCTGCTGATTGCCTGCCGACGGTGCCAGCGTGAAGATAGAAGCGTTGCCGAGCGCCGGTATGCCGCTGGCGCCGGACACATGCTGATAGACCCCTTCAAGATAGACGTCTGTACCGTGCGACAGCGCATAGTCGGCTTGCAGCATCACCTGATTCCATTTGGGCGATGCGACGCCGCTCGCGCTGCTGAAATGCCCATCGGTGAAGGTATAAGAGCCGCCGAGGCTCAGGGCCGGCGTAAGCGCATATCGCGCGTTCAGTTCGTAGTTGGTGAACGTCAAGAGGTCCCCCTCGAGAGCGACGTACGTACCGCCCTGCGCGACTTGAGCTGGGTCGTCCATGATCGTGCGCGTAACTACCAGGCCGACGGTGGCGGGCCCGAATGCGTAACGGCCCGCTGCGCCGAGGATGCGTTGACGCGCGCCCGTCAGCATCGCGTCGCCGTCACTGCTGCTGATCGCACCACCCGTGTTGGTGGGCGCGTCGACGCCGCCTGGATGATTACCCTGAAAATATCCGACTGCCAGGTCGACCGGCCCGCGCGACCATGCGGCGCCGGCGCTGAATGCGTTATTGTTGCTGAAGCCGCCAGCCGCATTGCTGAATGCGTAAGCCCAGCCGAATTTGAAACCGTGATAATCCGGGCTGCGGTACTTGACCGCATTGTTCATGCGGAAGTCGTTAGCCAGGTTGTCGTTATCGAATGGGTGATCGGCGATATTTCCGCCGAAGCCGGAGCCGGTTGCCGACAAGGGCGCGACAAAGTCGACGAGGAAGTCGTATTGACGCCCCATGGTCACTGTGCCCCACGTATTGCTCGACAATCCCACCCACGCCTGCCGCCCGAAGACGTCTCCGCCATTAGCCAGTTTGCCGTTGGCAATGTTGAATCCGTTCTCCACATCGAACACCGTGTGCAAGCCGCCGCCCAGGTCTTCGGTGCCACGCAGCCCCCAGCGGTCACCGTTGAGATTGCCGCTCACCATCATCCAGTTGCTATGTCCCTGACCGTTGGCTGTCTTCTGGTTACTGACATAGTCGATACCCGTGTCAAGCGTGCCGTAGAGAGTGACATTGCTCTGAGCATGCGCGGCTGTCGCGAAAGCCGCCGCTAGCGCCGCGCAGGCTGTTGTCAATGCTTTATTCATGTGGTTTTTCCTAGGGATAGGTAATGTCTGCCGCGCTTTCGGGCGCGAGTTCGCGCGTCAATGCAAGCGACTGGCGGGAATGTATTCGGACACGATTGGCTGCGGATGATAAAAAGCGATCGATTAAATGAAATTGCTTTAATGTCCCGATCCGCACGGGTTCAGCGATTCGTGATCGCACATTTTGTGTTCGATGAACTAATTTTCACCGTTCAGCTAGTCATCCGATAAAGGTGGCTGGTTATGCTGATCCTCAACCGGTTCTCGCGAGGCATAACGCGCAGCGACCGGCCAATTAACCTAAATGTTGAGGATGAGAAAATGAAACGGATCACATTGGCGATCGTTCTCGCTGGAACACTGTCGGCCGCAACGGCCTTTGCACAGTCGGCTCCGGCCGGTTCCGCAGATAGCACGCAAGTAAGCAGTCAGGCGGCTCAGGTCGCGTCAAATGTCACATCGGCGGGCGCGGCCAGTGGCCAGTGGGTGGCGCCATATGGTCAACCGGAGGCGCCGAAGACCCGCGCTCAGGTTTACCAGGAACTGGTGCACGCCGAGCAGGATGGGCAACTTGCTTACCTGAACTCGACGATCTATGCGCACCCGTAACCTGGCAAAGCGCCTGGCCAACGGCGGCACGATGACGTCGTTGGCTGAGATTCATGCCCCTACAAACGCTTGTAATCTGGAGCCGAGATGAAGCGAAGCCGATCCACGAAATTTCGCATGGCCTTGATTCTGGCGACCGTTGCTAGCGGTCTCCTGTCCGGCTGCGCGGCGGACGCAACGAAGGCCGCCGACCAATGTGTGGGTCCACCAAGCTATTGCAACGTCTACTTTGGTGGATCATAGGGAGTGCGCTTCCCTTGGTCGGGAAGCGTACAGTCAGCGGCATGCGAAGAGGAAAGAAGCGGGAAAGAAGCGGGAAAGCCGCGATGTGTCAGATCTACCGGCAACTTTCGTCAACCATTCGTCAGCGTGAGCTGATAGCCGTAGCGTTTTAATGTATCGATTTGTACATCCGGATAATGCGGCGCGAGCTTGCGACGCAGACGCGATATGACAAGATTGACGCTCGAAGCAGCGACGTCATCGTGATCGGGCCACGCATAGCGGATCAGATCGGATCGTGACACAGGCAGATTCGGCTGGCGCAGCAGGCATTCAAGCAGCATGGATTCGCGGCGTGTTAAATAGAGCCGCTGTACCCCCAGCACCAGTTCCCGCGTGGCAGTATCGAATGTGGGACACACAGGCACCTGTCCCTCGCGTTGGACCGCATCAGAGCTAACGCGCCGCAATGCATGCATGCGCTCGTGCAATTCAATGAAAGACAGCGGATGGCAGAAGCAGGCGTCGCCACCGGCTCGCAGTACCTGCGTCCTTTCCTTTGCGTGAGCCGCACCGAGCGCCACGATAATCGGTGCACCGCGGCTTTCGCTCGCGAGTTTTGGTAGGGCGGCTAGCAGGCAGGCATACGGCGGAACGTCTGTCGACATGACAATCACTGCGTCAAAGCGCTCTTGCCCTGCCAGGAAGATCGCATCGTTCAAACAGTCGACGTGCTCAAGGCTGTGCGCGCTCTCGATCAGGGCTTTCTGAAGCCAGGCGGCCTCGGGTTGTGTACCGGTAACTAGTAGGACACGCATGAACTGTTGAGTGCTAGGGGCTGATTGAGAAAATCGGTCATGTCAATGTTTTGGTCCAGCACTGAATCGTCACGCGCGTGCCCGGGTTCGCATCGCTGATGCGCATGGAGTAGTCATGCACGTTCACGACTGCCGAGACGATGCTCAGCCCGAGGCCGGAACCCGGCAGATGTCGCGTCCGGTCGCTTCGATAAAAGCGCTGCAGGACCGCGTTGCGTTCATCCGCCGGAATGCCCGGACCACTGTCGATGACATCGATCTGCGGGCCACGCGACGTCCGAATGAGTTCGAGCCTGACGGTGCCTCCATCCGGCGTGAACTTGATCGCGTTGTCAAGCAGATTGCTGAGAGCTTCAAAAATCAACGCGCGGTCCGCATGCGTCGTACCGACGCTCGCAATTTGTGTGACGACGCCGATTGACCGGCTCTCGGCCAGCGGTTCAAAGAGTTCGCCGACTTCCGTCAAAAGCGAGGCCAGTTGCATTTCCTCGAAACCGCCGCGACGTTGCAAGCTTCCGATTTCGGAGATACGCAGCATCGCACGGAAGCGCTCCAGCAGTGCATCCGTGTCGCGCCGCGCGTCATTTACTAGCTTGTTCAGCTCGGCGTCCGGTAGTCCGGCTATTCGCTCGTCAATGTGCACCAGCGACGTGCGTATATGGCTAAGAGGCGTTCTGAGATCGTGAGCGATTCCGTCGCAGGTTCCTTTCACCTCGTTCATCAGCCTTTCGACTTCGGCGAGCATATGGTTGACCAGTTGAGCAAGCATATCGATTTCATCGCGTCCCCCAGTCGGCAGACGTTGTCCGAGGTCGCCGCGTTGCGCAATACATTGGGTCACGCGGCGGATCGCTTTCAGGCGTCGAACCTGTCTGACGCTCAGTGCTAGTCCGGCAATGACGCCCGCGCTGAGACAAAAAAGACCACCGCCGATCAGCGCAATGATCATGGTTTGCCGTATGCGCAAGACATGGGTAAGATCTCTCGCGATCACCAGCGTGTCACCGTTCGCGCGCTGGGCGGCCATGACGCGAACCATAGGGGCGGTTTCGTTGCCTCCGAGTGCGAGTTTGTCTCCGAGCGTCATACCCACGCGATTTACGGGGACACCAGGCGGGCGCACGAGTATATCGCCAGCCAGATGCCGTCCGTCGGAAGCAAACAGGCCGTAAAAGTTGGGGTGCATGCGCTCGTGTTCAGAACGCTGACGAACGGCGTCGGCGAGACTGTCGACGGGAGTGGTATCGAAATAGATCAATTGCCAGTGGAGGACTGCATCGGTTTCGCGGTCCATGACGAACGTGACCGAACGTTCCACCAGCACTAACAGCAGCATGACGGAGACAGAGAAGATCGCCGCGTAGACCGTCACAATGCGCAAGGTCGTTGAATGCCAGCGGCCGCCCATCACCGGCTGCGAGGAGAATGCCTGGTCGCTCAAGATGCCGCTAGCCAAGTAAATATCCTGAACCGCGTACGGTCTGGATCAATGGTTGCACGCCAGGCGGATCGATTTTCTTGCGCAGACGGCCCATGTGGACATCGATCAGATTGGTGCCCGGGTCGAAGTGATAGCCCCATACTGCTTCGAACAACATCGTGCGGGTGATTGTCTGACCTGCATGGCGCATCATGTATTGGAGTACACGATATTCGGTGGGGAGCAGCGCGATCTCTTTGTCGTCGCGTGTAACCGTGCGTGCGACCAGATCGAGTTTGAGAGGACCGACTTGCAAGGTCGCCTCGGATTGTGCCGGTTGCACTTGCTGGCGGCGTAGCAGCACTTCTATGCGTGCTGCCATCTCGTCGGCGTCGAAGGGTTTGGTGAGATAGTCGTCGCCGCCGGCGCGCAAGCCGCGAATGCGTTCGTCGACGTCGCCCAGCGCGCTCAGCATGAGCACAGGCGTCTGAATGCCGATGCCGCGCATCGTCCTAAGTATCGTCAAGCCGTCGGCGCCCGGTAGCACGCGGTCGAGGGTGATGACGTCGTACTCGTCGCTGAACGCGCGCGCCATTCCCTCGCGGCCGTCTGCAACCCAATCGACGGTGAAGCCACGATCATTTAGCTCTCGCACGATTTCGCGCGCAGTCATCTCGTCATCTTCTATGGTCAACACTTTTGACATCGTCTTTTCTCGGTTCGCGTCCAACAGAGCAGCGCGAGATGCGCTAATTCGGCATGCAATGCTCCTGGTCGAGGGCCGCCAGATGCTGGGTTATCGCTTCGCGCAGTTGTGCGAGGCTGTGCGTCGGTAATGCGAACCCGGTCCATCCCAGCCCGCTATGCCGAAGGATCAGTACCGCGCCGTCATACAGCGGGGGCTTTTCGGTATGCCAGCATGGGTCCATCTCGATTACAAACTGCTGCTGTGGGGACGGCTGCAGGGGAATGTCGGGGCGCATTCCCGCACGCAGGTAGCTCAGACGGTGAATCACTCCGTCGATGTCTTCTGCGTCTAGCAGCACCGCTGCGTTTTCAATACCCATGCGTACCGCGGGTTTTCCGTGTTCGTTGACGACTTCCAGGCTCATAGCTTGCGGCATTGCGTGCTCCCAGGATAGATTGTCCTCGCCCATTATTGCGCACGGAAAACCCCGGCTGTCTGAAAGAGCGCGATGCTTCGATGAAACTTTCTTTAAGCACGAGACTATCCTAAGAATTCCCGCGTGGAAGAGGCGTCTTGCAGCTTAGTCCTGGTCGCATTTCAGGGCTTTCGCCCGCACATTAAAAAATTTTAATGTGGCGTCGGCTCGAGCCGGCGGCTCGACATACCCGTATCTCAACATGTAGGCGGCGCTGACAACGGCGTGGATAAGTGCCACCGCAAAGCCTTTACCGACCTTATTCAGTACACGATCGACAGGCATATCGACGTCGTTCGCGCGGGTTCGAAATCGTATGCCCATGCTGCATCGGGCAACCTACTGCGCGAAGTTGAGCGCTGTACCCGATCACCGACGTGCGGCCCACGGCAGCTTCGACGTGCAAAGAGATTAACTAATCTTCATCGTTTGGGTAGCAAGCCGATACCGGCAGCAGACTACGCTGGTTGGCAGCCTGTTTACACGTTTAGTACCCAAGCGGTCGGCTATCCGGCTTGCCCGGCAAATCAGTACGAACGTCGTGATATCGCATTCGCGCCTATTCACTACGTCTTTGGTCGTGCCCAAACGACGATAGCCAACACCTGCAAAACGCCAACAAAACGGGAGATCGCAATTCCTTGGAGACAATCCATGCAGTCCAGCTCAACTGACTCCCACCGCCGACAGTCGCCGATTATCGCCATCTTTCGGGTGACAGCCGGTAATTTTCTTGAGCAGTTCGATTTTTTTCTCTTCGGCTTTTACGCCACGCAGATCGCCGCTGCCTTCTTTCCTCTGCATAGCGAGTTTGCTTCGTTAATCTCCACCTTTGCCGTATTCGGTGCCGGGTTTCTGATGCGCCCGCTTGGCGCGGTATTTCTCGGCGCATACATTGACGACGTCGGTCGGCGCAAGGGCCTTATCACGACGCTTGGCCTCATGGCCAGCGGTACCGTGCTGATAACGTTCGTGCCTCGGTACTCGACAATCGGGTTCCTGGCGCCGGCTCTCGTGCTGATTGGCCGTTTGCTCCAAGGCTTTGCGGCGGGCGCCGAGCTCGGCGGGGTTTCTGTTTATCTTGCGGAATTGGCGTCGCCAGGAAAGAAAGGTTTCTATACCAGTTGGCAGTCAGCCAGCCAGCAATTGTCGATCGTTGTTGCAGCGAGTCTCGGGTTTGCCCTAAACCGACTGATGGATGCGGCGGCAGTCGCAGCATGGGGATGGCGTGTCCCATTCTTCGTCGGTTGCCTGGTTGTACCGTTCGTGTTCATGCTCCGATACAAGCTCGAGGAAACAGAGGAATTCAAGAGGCGCGAGACTCGACCACCGATGCGCGATGTGATCCGCACCTTGGCCGCCAACTGGAAGGTCGTGGTAGCTGGAGCCATGCAGGTAGCCATGACCACCACCAGCTTCTACCTCATTACTGTCTATGCACCGACATTCGGCAAGACTGCCTTGCGCTTGGGCACGGCGGACAGCCTGCTCGTGACCGCCTATGTCGGCCTGTCGAACTTTATCTGGCTGCCGGTTAGCGGTGCCTTGTCGGACCGGGTAGGGCGCCGACCGCTGCTGCTGTCGACAACTGTGCTTGCGCTCGCCACCGCGTACCCCGCACTTTCGTTTCTGGCCGACGCGCCGACATTCGGCAGAATGCTAGTAGTGCTTCTTTGGCTTTCGTTCCTCTACAGTATGTACAACGGTGCGACTTGAGGAAGTGATGCCATCGGAAGTGCGCGTTGCGGGGTTTTCGCTTGCTTATAGTGCTGCGACTGCGCTATTCGGCGGCTTCACGCCGGCAATCTCCACAGCATTGATCCACGCAACGCACGACAATGCGGCACCTGCCTGGTGGTTGAGCTTTGCTGCGGCATGCGCATTCTTCGGTACCTTGGCATTGTGTCGGCATAAGCCGGCGTCTGTGAGTCCGTCTTCAGCACGCGAGTCTCGGTCTGTGCCGCGACCTTAGTCAGCACGGGCGCTTAGCCTTCTGGCCGCCAATCCGAATCAGCGCATGTCGAATAGCTCCTGTTGGAAGTCTTCGTGCGCTAATCCACGTGCAACCAGATCGTGCCGCAAGTTCTGCCCAAAACTCGCTGGCCCGCAGAACCAGACATCGGAGGACATCCAGTCGGGCACGATCTCGCGGACGCGCTGCCCTGTCAGGCGGTCGTCCTTGCCGCTAATCAGCACGTGAAGGCGCACGTTGGCGGCAATTGCCAGTTGACTAACCTCGCGGACGAACTCGTCGTCCATTGCGTTAGTGCTATAGAACAGGTCCACTGCGCGTTTATCGTAATGACGCTCTCGCGCTTGCATTCGCGCGAGAAATGGGGTTATCCCAATTCCGCCGGCGATCCAGATCTGTCTTGGTTTGTCGCTGCGAAAGTCGAAGCGGCCATAGGGCCCTTCAACGCTGACCTGGTCGCCAGCCCTTAGAACGGCCGGCAATTGCTCGGTGTAGTCGCCAATGCTCTTGATATGAAAGCGCACTTTGCCGTCGTCGTGCCACGCCGAGGAGATCGTGAACGGATGCGCACCCTCGTTCGCGTCGAACGTGACGAAGGCGAATTGTCCGGCGGCATGGCCTAACCAGCGGTCCTTGAGTTTGATGACGATGCTTAGCGTCCGCATCTCCCGGTAATGCACAAGGTCCTCGATATGCCCGGCTGCTTGTCGCGTTCGTCCGATACGGCGCAGCAGCGAGACGGACGTGGCCACCATGGCCAGAAAAATCAGCAGTGTTATTACTGGTCCAATCGCTGTGGTCCAGTAGCCGTGCTTCATGAGTACCACCGCATGGAACGCCAATAACGGGTACGCAACTGCCAGCAGCCGATGTGTCTTGAAGAAATGTCGGTAGGGAAAGGCTTTCAGCAATGCAACGACGATGATTGCAACCGTTGCATAGAATGCCCATTCGCCAATCCCTTTCGCGAGCCCATGCTGCGCGTCCAGAATCTGGACAAAGGCTGACGGCGCGACCAATGGTGACAAGTCGCGCTCGCGCAACGGCCTTTGCATCCACCCCAGGCCGATTAGCCAGTTTGGAGACTTTGCACACAGCCAGTGAAGTGTGGAAAGCACCAGTGCGCTGATACCGAGCCATTTGTGCAGTCGGTACATCTTGTCCAGCCCGCCGAGAAAGCGCTCCATGCTGGTCGGACGGACCGCTATAACGATGCCCGAGCTCATGCAGCCGATCGCGAGAATGCCGGTCAGATTGATCATTGACAGTTGCAAGGCGCGGAATCCATGCGACCCGGGCAATGAACTTTCAGCGATGAGCCAGAGCAGGGCCAGCCCTGTCAGCAAAAGCAGATAGGTTAATCTGATGTTTTTCATGATGTGGATGCGCCGCAGTGTGACTCCGGTGCGCAGTCGTCGTCGAGCCGCGCTGGAGCTGAGAACACGGTTGAAACGGCCTGCCGTTAGTTGACAGCAGCCGCGAGCCTTCGTCCGGCTATGTCGACGGTTTCTCGGGGTGCCGACCTTACTGCCGGACGGTGATCGGAGCAGACTGACGCAATTGATCAATAGCCAGAGGCAGGCGATTGGATGTATGCGATGTTGAGGGTCGGCAGATCCGGAAAGAAGCTTCCGACCCGTCGCCATTTCGTGCCTGCGCCCGGTCACCATTCTTCGTGAGTTGAAGAAAGATTGCGGACGAGCCAATGTAGCCCGCACAGCCTAAAAAGTCAGCTGCCGGAATATGAAGTTATTTTTATGCAGTTGCCAGTGCAATCGCTCACCGCGCGTTGCCTGGGCAGCGTCGCGGCGAGACGCGGACTTGCGAGATGAACTAGCTTGCCTTGCTGAGAGCGCTAGAGTCAACGTGGGTGAACGACTTGCCGTACACATGTAATTGCGTTTTTTGCGCGTATTTCAATGTATCTCCCGTCATGTCGAACGTGATCGAGAAAACACTTGTCGCGTCGTTCTTCAGCATGTACTGAGATTCAGCTACCCCGTTAGATTTTGACGTTAGAGTCATCTTATCGCCGGCTTTTCCTTCCGCCACAACACAGACAGCCCGTGGAATACAAAATGAGTCATAGACAGTCTGGTTCTTCTTGTCGTAAATCAGATAGCCGCGTTGGTCATGGAACTGTTTGTTGTCCCTTTTTCGGAACACCTGCAGCGTGTAAGCCATTGCCACCAGGTATTGATCGCTGGCATTCGTTGCATCCGCTGCGGGTTCAAAGGTCAACTGTTCGTAATAAGGTTCCACTGCGGGATTGCCGGTACCTACTTTGGAACCCACTTGACCGGGCGCCACGTCGAGGCCGCCGGCAGCAACGGTTTTCCAGGTTCCGGCCAGTTTGGCTAATGGACCGAAGTCCATTCCTTTAAGGACGGTTCCCTGCGCGTATGCGGTGGACATCGTTGACAGGGCGATTGCAAAACAAACGACGTATTTATTCACGATTGGCGTTCCGTTATTCAAAAAAAGTTTTCTTGTCTGACGGCTATTTGACAAGAGAAGCTACCATCAATTGTTTCATGTCCTGTAATTCAAGGTTTCAAAAAAGTCTGCGCGCGGTAGCGACCGGCCTGGTGCAAACGGCCGGTACAGTCGCCAATAACTCATGGCAGACTCAGGGATGCCAAGTCTGGGACGCGACGATTGACGCAAGGTATCAACTGTAGCTGCCGTCGGATGTGTATCGCGACGACGGCGCGACGACGGCTGAAATCTTTCCCCGTGCTGGCTCGAAGATCCGCAGTCGGCCCACGCGCCGACATCTGTATCGATACGCGACGCCGCCACGCGATCCCGGCGCGCCAAAGCAAGGAGACATGTTTTGTCCGCACCCGCACATACTCAGCACCGTTCGCGACCGACGCCCGCACAAGGGGCCGCGCAGTTGTCCAACCAGGCAATCCGATACCGATTGATCATCGGCTGTCTGCCAGATGACCTTGGGCGGGTTTGAACAGGCTGATCTCGCAACCAACGTGCGTGTCGTGGAACACCAGCGTCATGCCGTGCATGCCGGCCACGGCGGTGGCAAGACTGAGTCCCAGGCCGCTGCCGGGCGTATGACGGCTCGCCTCGCCACGATAGAAGCGGCGCAGGACGGCATCGCGCTCGGTCGGTGCGATGCCCGGTCCATCGTCCTTGACCGTCACGCCGGCGCCTCTTGTGTCATGCCACAGCGTGAT
>NZ_JACHDK010000009.1:0-339003 GCF_014201005.1 Paraburkholderia lebeckiae
CTTGAATGTATTTCCGTAACGCGCCAACTTGTTCTCTCTTTATCGCCCCCAGATTCCAATTTTATCCAGGCGACAACCATTGTGACGCGGGGGGCCAGACCCACGGTCACTTCGAAGCCTTTGTAGGCGTAAGTTCTGTTCATAGACGGCCTAACTTCTGGAAAGGCAAACAAGCACGCCATCGGATAGCTTACTGACTAGCAGTGTACGCTTGCTCGCCCCTCGCCTTGGGAGGGCCTCACGCGACAAAATTTGAGAGCGTGAAGGAACATCTTTTCTTGGATGGCATTTGCCGCTCTGGCAGTTTGACCCTGCTCCTACTCCCTAAGCCGAACGTCATCAAGCCATACAGAACCGGACGGCCGCAAATTGCGACTGAACGGCCAAGGCGGGTCGCGTGCCGCCCCTCGACGTCAGGCAGCAGCCGGCCAGGAACAGCCGCTCGACATATGCGGCTAGATTGCTGACAATCCTGTTTCCTAGAACCCTACCCGGTTATCGCTTATATCGGAGAGCTCGGAAAGTTCCGCAGATCGAAGGGCCTCCTTCACTACGACTAATACCTTGAGTACATAGCCATGGCCAAGAAACCATCAGGAACGGCTGGACCTTTCACGGTCACCGTCAGCGCAGAAGGAACGATAGTTGGCCAGCAAGCAAAGATCGTGTGGCCCCCAGACCAAAAGGAGATCGAGCGTAAGATCCTAGGATTCTTTGTTCGAGAATTCGAGAAAACCGGCGCGAAGTTCTTGAACATTCAGGACGGTGGGACGAAAGACTTGGATTTTCTTCTCACACTTCCTGGCGGACAGGTTCACCTGGAGTTGATGGAGGTCGTGATCCCGAAATCGGGCGAGATCCCTTTCCGACCCGGGCATCGGCGACATCAACCTGTCCCTTACGCAGACGCAATTTTCGAAGGTGTTCAGAGGAAGATAGACAAGTATCGTTTGAACCACGAGGTTCCGATTGATTTTCTCTTATATGTGACGCACGAACAATACAATCCAAACGGAGCGGCACTCGACGTTTTGCGTCGATATTTTCTGGAACGGAAGCATCCGTTTGAATGTGTTTTCTTCCTTACCCCTAGTCCCGAAGACCTAGTCCATCTGAACGTTCTGTTCAACAAGGACCACCCATTTAATCCACCGCCACTATCGGAGCTTGAAAAGCGCGAGTGGATCAACGTTGTGGCCTCCGAGGCGCAGGTTGGAACATTTCCCAATAGCTAACCGGGGCCCGCCGAGTCGACCGCTGAACGACCGCTTTGCAGATAGCCATCGGGCAGCTTTGGTCGAGGGCGGTCAATCGCGGCACTCCCGTAGTGCATGACAACCTGCGGGATGCCGATTGGACGTATTGGCTACCCAAGCTTTGTGAGCAAGTCGGCAGGATTCAGGTGCGTGTACCGTTTCAGCATCTGCATGGACCGGTGGCCCGTAACGCTGGCGACCTCAAGTGGGTGGAGTCCTTTCTCGAAAAGCCTGCTCGCTGCTTCATGGCGCAGATCATGCCAGCGGAGGTTGGGGAAACCATTCTCGCTTTTCACGATGCGCTTCCAGACTAGCTGGACGGCGTTACACGATGTACCGAAAACCGGGCCGCTCAGCTTATCCGGATCGACATTCACCGGGCCTAACTGGCACAGTTCGGGATCGATGAATCTGTCGCGTTGCCAGAGGGCGGCGAGGGCGCGGAGAACATCTGCGGCGCGGCGTGTCAGCGGGAGACGAGCAGGGACTCCCTTGTTGTCAGCACCGCGTGCTTCGGGCGGAAACTCGATCATGCGGTCCTGGATCTTGACCCACTCCCAACGCACGTTAAACAGCGTACCTTGGCGCAGGCTTGTTTCGACCGCCAGTTCGAACGCAGGAGCCGCCCAAGGGTTGTTGCTTGCAGCAAGGCGCGTACGTAGCGCATCGAACTCACCAGGCAGAAGGCGGCGATCTCTGGCCCGACTACCAGTGGGCTTGCGAATGTTTTTCAAGGGATTCATGAGCGTCTCGAATCCCCACTCCTTGCGAGCGATCTCAAACAGGTGGCTGATGACCTGGAGTTCTAGGCGGATTGTATTTTCGGCCCGGCCAGCTGCTCGGCGGGCATCTCGGTATTTCGCAAAATCGACGCCACGCAAAGCCGCCAGTGGTCGCCAGGCGAGGTCATTTTTCTTCCAACGCGCAATGCGAGTCAGTTCTTGGCTCGGGTAGCGTTTGGTCGGCACGATCTCGCGGGCGTATCTGTCGAGTGCTTCCCCCAACGTGGTGCGCTCGGCCTCAGAGCGATCAACAAAGATGTTGAGGGAAATTTCGGCCTCGACGCGCTGAGCCCAATCGCGAGCCTGCTGCTTGGTGTCAAACGTCCGGTAGATCGGTTTGTGCCCGCGCTTGCGGACTTCGGCACGCCAGTAGGCGCCGCGTTGACTGATGTATGCCATCCAGATTCCCATGCGAAAGGTTGAGTTCGCTTGGTCTGGATTGTTCCGTTCCGGCAAATTTCCGGCAAAGGCCAGTTTTTGACGCCGAAGCACGTACGACAGACGAAAAAAAAGCACCGCGATAAATCGCAAGTGCTTGATTTTCCTTCCCTTGCGGGAAGAGGTGTCTTTGGTAGGCCGTACGGGATTCGAACCTGTGACCAACGGATTAAAAGTCCGCTGCTCTACCAGCTGAGCTAACGACCCAAAAGAGAAGCGAAATTATATCGGCGCACCAATGCCCTGTCAACTCTGCAAGACCATCGACCCAAAATGGAAAGCCCGGGCATCACTACCCGGGCTTTCCAGCGAGAGGCGCGCATGGTTATCAATTCGGACACTGCGCGTTACTGCCAACTACATCAAAACGTGATCAATCCAGCACCACGATCTACTTGATCTGCGACAGCTTGTTCTGCGCCGACTGCGCGACGTCCGAGCCGGCGTATTGCGCGACGATCTGCTCGAGCGTTTTTTTCGCCGCGGCCTTCTGGCCTTGTTCGAGCTGATTGTTCGCGATCGCGAGCAGCGCTTCCGGTGCACGCGGATGCTGCGGATAGTTCTTCACGACACCTTGCCAAACCGCCGTCGAACCCTTGTAGTCGCGCAGTGCATACAGCGCGTTGCCGAGCCAGTATTGCGCGGTCGGCTGATAGGGGCTGTTCGGATATTTGGAGATGAAGCTGCGGAACGATGCCGCCGCGTTCTTGAAGTCGCCGCTGCGGAATTGCTGTGAAGCCGCGTTGAACGCGTCTGTTTCACCCGGCTGCACCTCGCCCTGGACGCCGTCCACCGTCTGCTGCTGCGGCTCGAATTTCTTCAGGCGCGTGTCGAGATCGGTGTAGTAGTCCTTCTGCTGCTTTTGCAGCGTCGTGAGCTGGTTCGCCATGTCCTCGTTCTGTCCGCGCAGCGTCGCGACCTGCTGGT
The DNA here is from genome assembly GCF_014201005.1 of Paraburkholderia lebeckiae. Lineage (NCBI taxonomy): Bacteria > Pseudomonadati > Pseudomonadota > Betaproteobacteria > Burkholderiales > Burkholderiaceae > Paraburkholderia > Paraburkholderia lebeckiae. Next base: position 3,404 of record NZ_JACHDK010000009.1, read on the forward strand.
TGAGCTGGTCGAGACGGTTGGACTGATCGAGGATCGTGCGTTGCGCCGCCGATAGCTGGCTCGACAGACTATCGGTCTTCGAGCGCAGATCGAGAATGGCCTGGCGGGCCTGATCGTCGTCGAACATGCCCGCATGGGCGGGCACGGCCGTGAGGGCCGTGCCCGCGACGCAGGCCACTGCGGCAAACCGCAGCCAGGAGAAACGATGCGTCATTCGGCTCATCACCCGTTGGGACTTACTGTTGATATGCGAGGTCGGCGCGGCGGTTCTGTGCCCACGACGCTTCGTCATGACCCGTTGCCAGCGGCTTTTCCTTGCCGAGGCTCACGGCCTCCATTTGCGAATCCGACACGCCCATCAGCGACAGCGAACGACGCACGGCTTCAGCACGCTTCTGGCCGAGTGCGAGGTTGTATTCGCTGGTGCCGCGCTCGTCGGTGTTGCCCTGGATCAGCACGTGACGCTGCGGGTGGCTCTTCAGATATTGCGCGTGTTGTTGCAGCAGCGGTTGATAGTCATCCTTCACCGAGTAGCTGTCGAAGTCGAAGTAGATGCTGCGCTTCGCGAGCGGGCTGTTCGGATCGTTCAGCGGGTCGACGTTGACCGTCGCGACGTCGTTCGGGTTCGGTTGGGCCGAGCCTGCGCCCTTGTTGGCGTTTTCGTCGAGCTTGACGCCCGAGTGACATGCGGCCAGTGCACCGACCATCACGACGGCGAATGCGAAACGAAGTTTGGACATCATTTGATTACTCTCCTTGTGTTATTGCATCAACGTTATTGCATAAACGGGCCCCAGGACGGCTCGCGTACGCTGCCCCCCTGAACGGACAGGACCTGCCGAGTGCGACCGTCGGTCGATACTGCGGCCAACACGCCACGGCCGTTCACCTGAGTGGCGTAAAGAATGTACTGACCGTTCGCCGCGAAGCTCGGCGATTCGTCATGTGTCGTGTCCGTCAGGCCCGTGGCGGTTCCGCCTTGCAGGTCCTGGATGTACAGCTTGAACGCACCGCCGACGCGCGAGATGTAGGCAAGCTCCTTGCCGTCAGGACTCACACGCGGGCTGGTGTTGTAGTTGCCCGTAAACGTGACGCGTTGCGCGCCGCCCGCGCTTTCACCTTGCGCCGGCATCTTGTAGATCTGCGGTGCGCCGCCGCGGTCGCTCGTGAAATAGATCCACTGACCGTCAGGAGAGTAGGTCGGCTCGGTGTCGATCGAGCTGCCTTGCGTCAGACGACGCAGACCGCTGCCGTCCGCGTTGACCGCGAAAATCTGCGTATTGCCGGTACGCGACAGCGCGACAGCGAGCGTGCGGCCATCCGGCGACCACGCCGGCGCACTGTTGTTGCCCTTCTGGTCCGATACGACGATGCGCCGGCCCGTGGGCAGGTCGTGGATATAGACGATCGGCTTCTTCTTCTCGAACGACACGTAAGCGACCTTGGTGCCGTCGGGCGACCAGGCCGGCGAGATGATCGGCTCGGGACTCGACAGCGCGATGTGCGCGTCCTGACCGTCCGAATCCGAGATCTGCAGCTGGTAGCGGTTGCCCGACTTGATCACATACGACAGGCGCGTGGCGAACACGCCGCGATTGCCCATCAGCTTGGCGTAAATGTAGTCCGCGACCTTGTGCGCGCTCATGCGCAGACCGCTTTCCGGGCTCACCAGCACGAGGCCGCCGAGGCTTTCGCCCTTGACCGTATCGTACAGCTTGAAGCGCACTTCGTACTGGCCGTTCGGCAGGCGGTTCACGCTGCCCGCGACGAACGCGTTGGCGCCCTTCGCCTTCCATGCGCCGAGGTCGACGGAATCGGTCTCGGACACCGGCGTCGAGCCTGCGTCGATATTCGTGAATTTGCCGCTGCGTTGCAGATCCTGACGCACGATCGTGCTGACCTGCTGCGGGGAGTTCGCTTCATTGGCGAAATTCGCCGTTGCGATCGGAAACTGAGTGGATCCGACGCCCGTCACGAGGACGTTGAGTTGTGCGTTGGCGGCGCCGCCGACGCCGATCAGGCACGTTGCCACGAGTGTTCGCAGGCCTAGCTTGGTCATCAAACTCATGCTGTATGGGTTCCTCAAAACGGTTTTACTTAATACTCGAAGACAGCAGACAGACCGGAAAACGGTTATTTCGTTCCCGCGCAACGCCGCGCCGGGTGGGGCGCGGCGTTGGCCGCCGGTCGGCTGTCAGCCTGCACATCAAGCCGCCGGACGCAGCGTGATAGTGAAGTAGTCCGGCGTCTTGCCATTGACGTCCCGAGGCATCGGATCGGAGGCTCTCACCGCCCGCAACGCGGCGGCGTCCCACGCGGCATTGCCGCTGCTGTGGGTAATGTTTGCGCTCAGCTGATTGCCGTCCGGCGAACAACGCACGGCGATCACGGTTTCGAGACCTTCCGTTTCGCCGCCCCAGTTCACATGCTGAAGCACCAGCCGTCGTACCTTGTCCGCGTAACCCGGCGATGCCGCCGTGCCGCCCGAGCCGCTACCCGTTCCGCTCTTGCCTAGGCCGTTGCTGCTCGAACTGCTGCCGCCCACGCCGCCAGCCAGACCCTGCATCTGCGCAAGCCGCGCGCGACGTTCGTTGTCGAGCTGCTTTTTCGCCTGCGCGGCCGCATCGGCTTGCGCCTTGGCCTTCGCCGCTTTCTCCGCCTCGGCCTTCTTCTGCGCTTCTGCCTGAGCCTGCTTTTGCTGCTGCTCCTGCTGTTCTTTCAGTTGCTGTTGCTTCTGCTGCTCGGCGAGCTGCTGTTGCTTGAGCTTCTCGGCCTGCTGCTGTTGCTGCTGTTGCGCCTGCTGCTGCTTGAGCTTCGCGGCCTTTTGCGCCGCGAGCTGGGCCGCCTGTTCGGCCGCCAGTTGTTGCTGACGCTTCGCTTCCGCTTCCTGCTGCTCTTTCAGCTTCAACTGGCGCTGCTGTTCGGCCAGTTGGGCCGCGCGAGCCGCTTCCTGCTGCTGGCGCTTCTTTTCCTGCAGCGCGATGTCGGCCTGTTCGTCGCGCACGGGCGGAGCAGGGGCGACCGGCGTGGGCGGCGGCGTGACGACGGGACGCGGAATCGCGGAATCCGGCACCTCTGTCCACAGTTCCGCTTGCTCGCCCTCTGGCGTGCTGTTCTGCCATTGGATGCCGTGATACAGGAAGAATCCGAGCAGCGCATGCATCACCAGCGCGAACAGAAAAGCTCGCCCGGTGCCGCGTTCACGCGGCGGCTGAAGCGGGTATTCGGAGTTCTTGCGGATCATTGCGATTTGACTAGCAATCCGACGCGCTTGACGCCCCGAGCCTTCAGCTCGGACATCACGTTCATCACGACTTCGTACTTCACGGTTTTGTCGGCGGCGATCACGACGGGCTGATCGGGGTGCGATTGTGCCCGATCGGCGATGAAACCGTTGAGGCCAGCCTTCGTCATGTCTTCCTGCTGCTGCGTGCCGGAGTCGTCCTTGTACTTGACGCTCATGTTGCCGTCGGCGCGGATGTTGACGATTACGGGTGGCGTCTGCTGTTGGGGCGCCGCGCCGCCGACGGTCGGCAGATTGACGATCGACGGCGCGACGAGCGGCGCCGTGACCATGAAGATCACTAGCAGCACGAGCATCACGTCGATGTACGGCACGACGTTGATGTCGGCCATTGCGCGACGCGAGCGCGAGCCGCGCATGCTGGAGGAACGGGAGCCTGCCATCTTGGCCTCCTCAGTGTGCCTGGCGCTGCAGGATGTTCGAGAACTCTTCGATGAAGGTTTCGAAACGGATCGCCAGACGGTCGATGTCGTGCGCGTAGCGGTTGTAGGCGACCACGGCCGGAATCGCGGCGAACAGGCCGATCGCGGTGGCGGTCAGGGCCTCGGCGATGCCCGGCGCGACGTTCGCGAGCGTGGCCTGCTGCACGTTGGCGAGGCCGCGGAACGCATTCATGATCCCCCACACCGTGCCGAACAGACCGATATACGGGCTGACCGAACCGACCGACGCGAGGAACGCGAGATTCGCTTCGAGCACGTCCATTTCGCGCTGGAACGCCGCGCGCATCGCGCGCCGGGCGCCGTCGAGAATCGCGCCCGGATCGTTCAGGCGCTTCTCTTTGCCCTTCAGGAATTCACGCATACCGGACTCGAAAATCCGCTCGAGCGCGCCGATCGTGTGACGGTTGTTCGCGGCGCTCTGATACAGGGCCTGCAGGTCGCCGCCCGACCAGAAATCACGCTCGAAGCGTTCAGTTTGCGCGCGCGCCCGGCGAATCGCAAACCACTTGCGGAAGATGAAAGTCCAGGAGAGTAGCGACAGCAACAGCAGCAGAGCCATGACGGCCTGGGCCAGCAGGCTCGCGTTGAGTACGAGTGAAACGATCGACAGATCTTGTGTAGTGTTCATAGAGGTTCGTTTTAACGTCCCGGGAAGGGGGCGTCCGGCTGCAAGGCCGCTTCAAGCTTGCCGTGGGCAAAACGGAAGCTTCGGCGATATCGAAGCCGAACCATGCTTTGTGTTACCTGACCGGTATGAGTTCACTGGCCCCGTAACAACGAGGCTCAGGTATCGTCCGTTGACATGCCGCCGTCGTTCAGTCCGCGCTCTCGCCAAGGCCCGGCCCGTGCCGCAGCGCGGCGAGAACCGCCGGCGGGATCGCGGCTGGCCGCAGCGTCGCGCGGTCCACACAGCCAACCCGGACCGAACCGGTGGCAAGCAGCGTGCCTTCGCGCCATGCTTCCTGCACGAAGTCTACCGAAGCTCGGCCAAGACGCTCGATCCGGCTGACAATTTTCACGATGTCGTCGAGCCGGGCCGGAGCCCGGTAATCGACCGCGGTACTGCGCACGATGAAAATCGCGTCGTTTTCTTCCGCAAGCCGATGCTGGTCGACGCCGCACGCGCGCAGCCATTCGGTGCGAGCGCGTTCGAAAAATTTCAGGTAATTGGCGTAAAACACGATGCCGCCGGCGTCGGTATCTTCGTAGTACACGCGGATGGGCCACGTATAGCCGATTTCCGTGCCTGGCTGGCTGGTCGACATATTCATGCGGCGCATTCTACCGGAACGCACAACCCGGGGTCTGTTTCGAAGTGTGAGTTGCTTGTGGCGGGCGTCGGCGGCGATAGGAGCCGGCTTTGCCGGCCGCGCCGGGACTGGCGGAGCGGCTATCGACGTGCCGCAGGAAAAAGCCAGCACGATGATGGGCGGCGGCGCGACCGATGGTAGCGGCGGCCGCCGCCGCCCGCCTTCAAACTCAGCCGCGATGCACGGACAGGCCGGCGAACGACTGCGCGACCGGCATCAGCTCGATGGTGTTGATGTTGACGTGGGCTGGGCGCGTGGCGATCCAGTAGATGGAATCGGCGATGTCTTCGGCCATCAGCGGTTGCACGTTTTCGTAGACCTTGGCGGCCTTGTCGTCGTCGCCGCGATAACGCACGTTCGAGAATTCGGTGCCGCCGCACAGACCCGGCTCGATGTCGGTCACGCGCAGCGCGGTGCCGGCGAGCTCGGCGCGCAGGTTCAGGCTGAACTGGCGCACGAACGCCTTGGTCGCGCCGTACACGTTGCCGCCCGCGTACGGCCAGCGGCCCGCCACCGAACCCAGATTGAAGATATGCCCGCGGTTGCGCTCGACCATGCCGGGCAACAGCGCATGCGTGACCTGCACGAGGCCCGTGCAATTGGTCTCGATCATGGTGTTCCATTCATCGAGACTTGCCTTGTGAGCCGGTTCGGTGCCGAGCGCGAGGCCGGCGTTGTTGACGAGCACGTCGATCGCGGCGAAGTCCGCAGGCAGCGAGGCGGGCACGGCTTCCACGGCGGCGCGATCGCGCACGTCGAGCTCGTACGGCAGCAGCGCGTCGCCGAGTTCGTCGGCGAGTGCTTGCAGACGGTCCTTGCGGCGTGCAGTGGCGACGACACGATGGCCGCCCTTGACGAACGAGCGGGCGATGGCGGCGCCGAATCCGGCCGACGCTCCTGTGACAAACACGATCATTGCAGTTCCCTGGTCGGTAAGAGACAAAGGCCCAAAGCGTACTTCCAATGCCACGCTGCGGCAAGGATGCACGAGCCGGATCGGCGGCTGCCGCGGCGGCGCGCAACGGGTGCGCGGCGCGACCGGCGCGCTTTCCTCAGATGGTTGCGCGGCGGGGCCGCCGGACCGTCCGGAGGCCCCGCCAGCGGCCGCCGGAGCACCCGCAAGTCGGTTGCCTATTCGGGTCTCTTCCAATACACTAACGCGCTCGACCCTGCGTGACTGGCGATAGAACCGAGTCGTCCGACTCAGCCGATTCAACCAATCGGGTTCAAGGTGGAACAACCCACCGTGAAGCGCAGGGTGCCGTTTTGCCGTTCGCCTGGGCAGCCGTGAACCGCGCGCATTAATCTGCGCTGACGGTGGCTGGCCTGCCTCGCGTATGCGGCGACTCTCCACTCGCCACGTCAGGGCAAGCCTCGCCGCCCACAGTGCTGCGTACCCCGCTGTGTACCCTCTACGCAGGATTCGGCGCACGATCCGGTCAACCTGAAAACACTCAACGGAACCCGTATGTTTGACAGAGCCCAAAGCACCATCGCCAACGTCGATCCTGAACTCTGGAAGGTCATCGAGCAGGAAAACCGCCGTCAGGAAGAGCACATCGAACTGATCGCGTCGGAAAACTACACGAGCCCGGCCGTGATGGCCGCGCAAGGCTCGCAACTCACGAACAAGTACGCCGAAGGGTATCCGGGCAAGCGCTACTACGGCGGCTGTGAATACGTCGACGTTGCCGAGCAGCTGGCAATCGACCGCGTGAAGCAGCTGTTCGGCGCCGAAGCCGCGAACGTGCAGCCGAACTCGGGCTCGCAGGCGAACCAGGGCGTGTTCTTCGCCATGCTCAAACCGGGCGACACGATCATGGGCATGAGCCTTGCGCACGGCGGCCACCTCACGCACGGATCGCCGGTCAACATGTCGGGCAAGTGGTTCAACGTGGTCAGCTACGGCCTGAACGAAGCCGAAGACATCGACTACGACGCCGCCGAGAAGCTCGCGCAAGAACACAAGCCGAAGCTGATCGTAGCGGGCGCGTCCGCGTTCGCGCTGCGCATCGATTTCGAACGCATGTCGAAGATCGCGAAGTCGGTCGGCGCCTACTTCATGGTCGACATGGCGCACTACGCCGGTCTCGTCGCCGCGGGCGTTTATCCGAACCCGGTGCCGCACGCCGATTTCGTCACCACTACCACGCACAAGAGCCTGCGCGGCCCGCGCGGCGGCGTGATCCTGATGAAGGCCGAGTTCGAGAAGCCGATCAACTCGGCGATTTTCCCGGGCATCCAGGGCGGTCCGTTGATGCACGTGATCGCCGCGAAGGCCGTCGCGTTCAAGGAAGCGCTTTCGCCGGAATTCAAGGCGTATCAGCAGCAGGTCGTCGAGAACGCGCGTGTGCTTGCTGAAACGCTGGTCAAGCGCGGTCTGCGCATCGTGTCGGGTCGCACCGAAAGCCACGTGATGCTGGTCGATCTGCGCGCGAAGAAGATCACTGGCAAGGCTGCGGAAGCAGCACTCGGCTCGGCACACATCACTGTCAACAAGAACGCGATCCCGAACGATCCGGAAAAGCCGTTCGTGACCTCGGGTATCCGCCTCGGTTCTCCGGCCATGACCACGCGCGGCTTCGGCGTGAAGGAAGCCGAGCAGGTCGGCAACCTGATCGCCGACGTGCTGGACAACCCGGAAGATGCCGCGACGGTCGAGCGCGTGAAGGCTCAGGTCGCCGATCTGACCAAGCGCTTTCCGGTTTACGGCTAAACCATGCATTGCCCCTTCTGCCGCCACGCCGATACGCAAGTCGTCGACTCGCGCGTATCCGAAGACGGCGCGACGATCCGCCGGCGCCGCCGCTGCCCGGCCTGCGACAAGCGTTTCACGACGTATGAGCGGGTCGAGCTGGCGTTGCCGTCGGTCGTCAAGAAGGACGGCACGCGCACGGAATTCGATCGCCGCAAGATCGTCGCGAGCATGCAACTGGCGCTGCGCAAGCGCCCGGTTGCGGTGGACGCGATCGAAGCGGCTGTCGCCCGTATCGAGTATCAGCTGCTCGGCAGCGGCGAGCGCGAGGTGCGTAGCGAGCGCCTCGGCGAACTCGTGATGAACGAGTTGCGCGCGCTCGACACGATCGCTTACGTCCGTTTCGCTTCCGTGTACCGGCGCTTCGAAGACGTCTCCGAATTCGAGGACGTGATCGAGGAATTCCGCCGCGCCTCTTCCCCGCCCAAGCCCTCCCGCAAGCGCTGAGCGCACGCGTGTCGCAGCTGAGCTGCGGTCATCCGCATCCATCGCCTCGCGCATTTCGCGCTTTTTTTCACGCATCGCTTCTCCCGCCTCCGTGATCGATCGTCACGTGCATTGTTGCGCGCGCTAACGTCTGAATGCCACCTGGCCATTCGGACGATGGTCGGCGCGCTCGCAAATCGCTAGATTGGCTGCATCCGTTCGTAACGCTCAGGCATGCAGATGAAATTCAAGGGGATTTGCCGGCCATCGCGCGCCGGTTTCACACTCGTCGAAACGCTGGCGGTGATAGCGCTCGTGATGCTGATGGCCGTGATGGCGGCGCCGTCGTTCGCCGCATGGCATATGCGCGATCAGGTCGACGCGCGCGCGAAGGCGCTGCTGTCCACGTTCGCCTACGCCCGCAGCGAGGCGCTGCGGCGCGGTGCGCGCATCACGGTGTGCCGCGTCGATGCAGCGCGCGTCTGTCTCGCGTCGGGCCAACCCTGCGCCGGCGGCATCGCCGACTGGGCCTGCGGCTGGGCCGTATTCGCCGAACGTGGCGGCAAGCCGTCGTTGTTGCGCGCGCAGCCGGCGCTCGCGGCGGTGAGCATCACCGGCGTGCAGACGGATATGATGTTCACGCCGCCGGCTGGGCAACTGATCGGCGCGTTTCGAAGTTTTGATATCGCGCCGCGAAGCCCATCGAAATCGATGCAGGGGAACCCGTGGCGGCGCTGCATCAGTGTCGCTGCAGGAGGTCGCGCACGGATCTCGGAGGGCGCGTGCGGAGCGACGTCATGAGACAGCCCGCAATCAAGACCGGTTTGCGTGTGCACGCATCGCCATGTAATGGCAGCTCGTTGATCGAGGTGATGCTGGCGGTCGCGTTGGTCGCGGTGAGCGCGCTGGGTTTGATCGCGGTTCAGGTGTGGACCGCACGCGAAGCGCGCGCGATGACGCTGCGCGAGAGCGCCGCGTGGATAGCAGACTCGATTGCCGAAGCGACGCGCCCGCCTTCCACGGGCGATGTCGCGCTGAATCAATGGCGCACCTGGGCGAGCGTTCTGCTGCCGCACGGCGACGCATCGATTGGCGAGAGCGGCGCGGTCGCGGCGGCGCGCGTGACGTGGGCGTCCGTGCGGGACCGGCCCGCTTTGGGCGATGCGAGCGCCCAGCCGGCGGAACCTTGCGGCGACGTCGATGCACCGGCTGGATCGTCGTGTGTCGCGTTGGCGTTCGCGAAATGAAGCGACCGCATTGCCCACTCGGTCATACGCTAATCGAATTCCTGATCGCGATGGCGCTCGGGTTGATCGTGATCGCGGGTGCCGTGTCCCTTTACACGGCGCAGCGCAACGCGTTCGTGCAGGCGAGCAACGCGACCCGGATTCGCGAAGCGGGCTTGACCGCGCTGATGCTGATCGGCCAGCAATTGCAGATGGCCGGCTTCGTCCCTGCCAATGTCATTGGCTACAACGCGGCGCCTGCGCTATTCGGCTGCTCGGGCGGTCGTCCGACCGGCGCCGACGATAGCCTCGCTTGCACCACGTTGAGCACCGGCTCGGATGGCGTCGCGATCCGTTACGTCGCAGACGTCGTGTCGACATGGCCATCGTCGAGCGGTCAGGTCACCGACTGTGTCGGACAAGCCGTCAAAAGCAGCGACGCGGTCCTTGGCGATGAGGGCGCGCCGGTGGTCAATCGCTACTTCGCCAACGTCAGCGGCTCGACCGGCGAGCCGGAGCTTTACTGCGTGGGCAGCGGCAATGCGGGGTCCGCGCAGCCGCTGGTCGAAGGCGTCGAGCGCGTGCGGTTGCGCTACTGGCTGGACGGCGCGGCGAATGCGGTGAATGCGTCGGCCGTGGCGGCGGATCAATGGGCGAACGTCGTTGCGGTCGATGTCTGCGTGCTGGTGCGCGGCGCGCCGCAAGGACAGCGTTCGAAGTACATCGACTGCGATGGCGTGAGTACACTCGGTACCGACTTGCGGCCTCGACAGGTATTTTCCCGCCGCGTTGCGCTGCGTAATCGCGCGGAGGTGTCGTCGTGATGGATCGCGGCACAGCAACGCAACGCGGCCGCGCGTACGACATATGCGGCGGGCCAGGCGGAACAGCGAAACACTTAGGCAGGCAAAATTGTCGGGGCGGTGCCCGACGGGCACATCAACGCGGCGTCGTGCTAGCCATCGTGCTGTTGATCTCGGCCATGATGCTCGCCACGTCCGCGATATGGTTCGAAACATCGCTCGCGGCCGCTCGCGCGGCGACCAATGTGCGCGACTATCTGCAGGCTTTCCATGCGGCGGATTCGGCGCTGAGCTTGTGCGAGCGCAACGTGCTATCGGCAAGTGGCGACGCGCCCGATGCACCGCTCACATCCGGCGAGCCGACTCAATGGAGGCTTGAAACCGCGTTCGACGCAGGCGCCACCACGCCTGTCGCGCAATGGCCGGGATCATCGCGCGCGCCGCAATGCCTGATCGAGCCTTGGCGTCTTGCGAGTCGACCCAACGCCAGCGCTTATCTGCTGACCGCGCGCGGCTTCGGGCGGAGCAGCGAGTCGCAGGTCTGGTTGCAGATGGAGGTCGTGACCGAAGATGGCGCGATCGAACGTCATTGGCGGCGCGTTGCAGCAAGACCATTCTGAGGAACGCACCGACTGGACACGTATGAAAAGGCAGAACACATCCGCATTCACGCTGCTCGAACTCGTGATCGCGCTCGCGATTGCCGCCACGCTCGCCGCGTTTGCGATCCCTTCGTATCGCAGCCACATTGCGCGCACGCATCGCATCGATGCGGCGTCGGCGTTATATCGGGCTGCGCAATTCGTCGAGGCCGCGGCGAGCGATGGGGCGCCGGCCTTGCCACCGGGTATCGATCAGGCGCCGCAGTTCGGCGCCCCGGTGTATCGAGTGCGCGTGCTGCCCGCGGACGATACGAACGGCGGCTATTCGATCGAAGCGGCGCCCGCGGAAGCGGGCCCGATGCGCGACGACCCGTGCGGCACGTTCACGCTAGATGCGACGGGTCAGCGAGGCAATAGAAACGATGCGAGCGGCGCGACGCCCACAAGCAGCGAATGCTGGAATACCAGTTAGCGGGTGATTGAAGACCGACACGCGCAACCTTGCGAGCGGGAGGTCCGATAGATCGCTGCACTCGCAGCGGTCACGACCTCAATAGCCGCTTCGCATCGAATCGTCCTGCGCCGCCGCCGACTGCGCTGTAGCGGAAGCCGCAGAGGCCGCCCGCGCCGCCGCTGACTCGTTCTTCATCTGTTGCCAGATCCGGAACGCTTCCCACGCGCCGAGCGCAAGGCTGCCCCACTTGAGCGCGGGTTTCGCGCTCGCGACGACCGTCGCGCGCAGCGGTTTGGCGAGCAACAGCGACGCGATCGAGCTGATGAGCGGGTACTGCTTGAGCAAGGCGCCGATCGTGCCCGCGTTGAGCACGCTCGCCTTTTGCCCTTTACCGACGCGCACGCCGCCGAAGCCGGGGATCACGAACCTGAGCCAGCTGAAATGCGTGACGGCCTGGCGCAGTTCGAAGGTGGCCTGTGCGAGCTCGACGCGCTCGACGTCCGCGCGCACGAGCAGCAATTCCTTGCGCAGCGCCCGCAGATGCGGCGCGCTCAGATCCTTCGACGGATGGCGCTTGTTACGAAAGGCGGTATCAGGACGGGAGGGGCTCATGGCGTGTCGGCGGCAGTGAGGGTGAGGCGATGGATCGGATGCAGACGAACTTTCCCATCAGTCGCGGCTGCGAAACGCTTCGCGATCCTTTTCGAACTCCGCGATGGTCGCTTCGAATACCATCGGCGCGTTGCGCAAACCGCTGCGCGCCTTCAGCGCACAGGCGAGCCCGGCAATCGCGTAGACCGCGGTGATGCCGGCAAGCGCCTGCCATCGGTAGGTGTCCCAGAAGGCAATGGCGACGAGTGCGGTCAACGCGATCAAGGCCATCGTGGCGAGCATCATCGCGGCAAGACCGAGAAACAGCACGCCGAGCAGGCGGTCTTTTTCCTCGGCGAGTTCGATGCCCACCAGTTCGAGCCGCGTCTGCAGGATCGCAAACACGGAACTGAGAATGCGGCGCAACGGGCTGCGTTCTGCGCGCTGCGAGTGTGTTTCGGTCGTCATGGCTGTGGGCGTTGCGCGTGAGGGCCTGGCCGGCGCGCGCGCGCCGGCAGAAGGGGACCGGCGAGGCTCGCGCCGGTCCGCCCGTGTCGCCGGTGCGCCGGACATGCCTGCTCCGGCGGCCTCACCGGCCTTTACTTGCGATTGATCAACAGACCGACCACCACGCCGATGCCCGCGGCGATGCCGATCGACGCCCACGGATGCTCGTGCACGTAGTCGTCGGTGGCGCGGGCGGCCTTCTTGCCTTTTTCGACGACCACGACCTGAACGTCGGCTGCCTTTTCTTTCGCCTGCTTCAGGCGCGTCAGCGCGGTTTCGCGCAGTTCCGACGCGCGTTCGCCGGTAGCGCTCGCGGCCTGTTTCAGCAGGTCTTCAGCGTCCGCGAGGACGGTTTTGATATCCGACATCAATCTCTCCTTGTTGACTTCCGACATTGACAGCTCCCTTTGTCTCACGCTACGCGTAAATCGTAACCAAAGAAACGGTCGCTGGCGAGCATAGTGCCGGTTGCATGCCGCCGCCGCACGATCCGTTCCCGGCAGGGTGTGGCGTCAAGACACCCGTTTGAGGGCACTCTGCTCCAGCCCGGTATCGGATTGAGTTGATCTGTCCCGCAAAGTTTCCGTCAAACGGGAGAAAATTACAAAAAGGCATAAAGTACTGACGCGATGTTGGTTCGCCATGTACCACCGCGGCCTTATGCTTTATCGTGACGGGCCGCCGCGGGCACACGCCCGCGACCTTATCCGGATACCTTCCGAATACCTACAGGAGATGCACTATGAGTCTACGTCTTGGCGACATTGCGCCGGATTTCGAACAGGAGTCGAGCATTGGCCGCATCAGGTTCCACGAGTGGCTCGGCGATAGCTGGGGCGTGCTGTTCTCGCATCCGGCCGACTTCACGCCGGTCTGCACGACCGAGCTGGGCCTGACCGCGAAGCTCGCGGGCGAGTTCGAAAAGCGCAACGTGAAGACGATCGCGTTGTCGGTCGACAGCGCGGAGTCGCACAAGGAGTGGATCAAGGACATCAACGAGACGCAGGCCGCCAACGTCGGTTTTCCGATTCTCGCGGATGGGGATCGCAAGGTCTCCGGGCTGTACGACATGATTCATCCGAACGCGAACGAAACGTTCACGGTGCGCTCGCTGTTCGTCATCGATCCGAACAGGAAGGTGCGTCTGATCATCACGTATCCGGCGAGCACCGGCCGCAACTTCGACGAAGTGCTGCGCGTGATCGATTCGCTGCAACTGACCGACAGTCACTCGGTCGCGACGCCGGGCAACTGGAAGCAGGGCGATGACGTCGTGATCGTGCCGTCGCTGAACGACGAGGAAGTCATCAAGCAGAAATTCCCGAAGGGCTACAAGGCGTTGCGTCCGTACCTGCGCCTGACGCCGCAGCCGAACCCGTAAGCGGCGCGGCATCAAACACAAAGCCGGTTCGAACGAACCGGCTTTTTCGCATTATCGATGCACCAGCATCGGAATCAGAAGAACGCCTGAATACCGGTCTGCGCACGGCCGAGGATCAGCGCGTGAACGTCGTGGGTGCCTTCGTAGGTGTTGACGACCTCGAGGTTCACCAGATGACGCGCGACGCCGAACTCGTCCGAAATGCCGTTGCCGCCGAGCATGTCGCGCGCGAGGCGGGCGATGTCGAGCGCTTTGCCGCACGAATTGCGCTTCATGATCGAGGTGATTTCGACCGCGGCCGTGCCTTCGTCCTTCATGCGGCCGAGGCGGAGTACGCCTTGCAGGCCGAGCGTGATTTCGGTCTGCATGTCGGCGAGCTTCTTCTGGATCAGCTGGTTCGCGGCGAGCGGCCGGCCAAATTGCTTGCGATCGAGCACGTACTGGCGCGCGATGTGCCAGCACGCTTCGGCCGCGCCGAGCGCGCCCCAGGCGATGCCGTAGCGCGCCGAGTTCAGACACGTGAACGGACCGCGCAGGCCGCTGACACCCGGCATGATGTTCTCTTCCGGCACGAACGCTTCGTCGAGCACGATTTCGCCGGTGATCGACGCGCGCAGACCCACCTTGCCGTGGATCGCCGGTGCCGACAGACCCTTCCAGCCCTTCTCGAAAATGAAGCCGCGGATGTTGTCCTCGCCGTCTTCCTCGAGCTTCGCCCACACGACGAACACGTCCGCGATCGGCGAATTGGTGATCCACATCTTCGAGCCCGACAACGAGTAGCCGCCATCGACCTTCTTCGCGCGCGTGACCATGCCGCCCGGATCGGAGCCGTGGTTCGGCTCGGTCAGGCCGAAGCAGCCGATCCACTCGCCGCGCGCGAGCTTCGGCAGATATTTTTCCTTCTGCGCGTCCGAGCCGAATTCGTAGATCGGCACCATCACCAGTGACGACTGCACCGACATCATCGAGCGATAGCCGGAGTCGACGCGCTCCACTTCACGCGCGATCAGCCCGTACGCGACATAGTTCAGACCGGGGCCCCCGTACTGTTCGGGAATCGTCGGACCGAGCAGGCCAAGCTCGCCCATTTCGCGAAAGATCCCGATATCGGTCTTTTCGTGGCGGAACGCCTCCAGCACGCGCGGCAGCAGCTTGTCCTGCGAGTAAGCCGCAGCGGCATCGCGCACCATACGTTCGTCTTCGGTGAGCTGCTGATCCAGCAGTAACGGGTCTTCCCAGTGAAACTGCGCGGCTACGGCCATGACGTATCTCCTGATTTCTCGCTCAGAACCAGCTTGACTAGAGTTCCGCGTTGCGAAACAATGTTTTGCAAACGACGCCCGAGTGTATCACCCTATGACGCTGCCATCCACTTTCTCCGCTCCGCTCGACGAACGCAAATTTGTCGTCGCCCTTGCTCGCGGGCTGGACCTGTTGCGCGTGTTCCGGCCAGGCGAGACGATGCTCGGCAATCGAGATTTCGTCGAACGCACGGGGTTGCCGAAGGCAACCGTGAACCGGCTCGCCTACACGCTGACCGTGCTCGGCTATCTGCGGCTGGACGAGAGACACGGCAAATATGCGCTCGACGCGGGCGTGCTGTCGCTCGGTTTCGCGCTGCTGTCGGGCACCGACATGCTCGAACTGGCACGCCCGCACCTGCGTAGCCTGGCGCGTGAGGTCGGCGCGGCGGTCTCGCTCGGGTGCCGGGACGGGCTCGACATGGTGTATCTGGAGACGATTCGCAGCGAAACCGCATTGACGCTCGGCCTCGCATCCGGCTCGAAACTGTCGATGCTGACGAGCTCGATGGGCCGCGCCTATCTCGCCGTGCAGCCGCCCGAGGCGCGTACCGCGTTACTCGCGGAACTGAAAAAAGCGGCTGGCAGAGTGGGGGCGATGCTCGTCGCCGAAGCCGAACAGGAGATCGCCGCGTTCGCGAACGAGCGATGCTGCTACTCGTTTCGTGCGTGGCATGACGACGTGAACGCAGTCGCGGTGCCGTTTCGCGAGCCGCGCGAAAAGCGCTGGCTCGTGCTCAGCTGCAGCGGGCCGGCGTCGTCGATGGGGGAGGAAGTATTTCGCGAGAATGTCGCGCCGCGCCTGAAGGCGCTCGCGGCGCGGCTGGGGGAGCCGGGCTGAGGTAATGCCGGGGCGCCCCGGTTAACCGGGCCCACACCGTGTCACGCCGCCCGGTCGTGATAATGCGCGTTGAATAATGGCCCTTGCACGAACCGCACGTCGTACTGCTGTAGCGCGGAGAATTGCGCCTCATCCATCACGCGATTGAAAATCAGCGGCACCCGCAGCCGGCCCGCGTAGCCGACGAGCGGCTTCACGGTCGCGTCGCGCAATGCGGCCGCCGCATCCATCTTGATAAAGTCGAGCCGCGCGGTTTCGGATACCGACAGGATTTGCCCCGCGTTCGACAGATTGCCCGCCACCTTGAACCCGTAGTGCTGATAGCTGCGCGTCAGATAGCCCAGGAACGTCTTGTGTGCGACCGCCGCCGCCGGCAACTCGATCACGATGCGCGTCGGACTCAAATTGAACGAGGTCAGCACGCTCGAAAAATGCAGGCCGTGGTCGTACTTCACGCTCTTCAACAGCCTCTCGTGCACCCGCAGAAACAGCAACCCATGCCGCTGCGGGCCGAAGAAGTTGATTGCGTGCAGCGCGCGCGACATGCGGTCTAGCGCGACCAGCCGCTGATCGTCGGCGATGTTGTCGAAAGGATCGAACACCTCGAACGGCGGCGCGTCGAGCCGGTGCGTGACCGCCTGAAAGCCGAGTTCATCGCCGAAGCGGTCAACCCCTTCCGGGCCGCATGACAGCGACTGCGCAAGCGCGTGCACGCTGATGTCGAAGATCGGCTCGTAGGCACTCGTGAGCTCGATGCCGTCGAAATGCGCGAGCGCGATGCCGGCGTGTGCGCCTTGCCCCAATGCCAGATGCTCGCCGAGAAACGGGTGATGAGCGGCGCGGGCGATCAGATCGGGGATGGTCGGCGAAATCATGAAGGCAAATGAAAGGCGACGATGAACGCGCACCGGGCGCGTGGCAGCGCGACGCGATGGCCGCATTCACTGATGGTAGCAGTACGGGCCCTGCGCAGATTAACAAAATGCTCATATCGTTATTGGCCTCACGCTTATCGGCCGGGGCTGAGCGCGGAATGACGAGGTTCGCGGGCGTGTTTCCAAGGGTATACGTTAGTTTCACTATTCGTAATTCGTTTTACTATTCGTAAAACGCAATTTTAGCCAGCCTGAGGGGACGACCCAATGAGTGACCAACCCGCCGCCAATGTGATCGAAGTCGAGCGCGTGCTCGCTGAAACCGATCGCCCGACTTTTCAGGCGATGCTGCTTGCGCTATGCGGGCTGTGTCTGCTGATCGACGGTTTCGACGCGCAGGCGATGGGCTATGTCGCGCCCAGCGTGATCGCCGAATGGCACGTCGCGAAAACCGCGCTTGGCCCGGTTTTCAGCGCGAGCCTGTTCGGCATGCTGCTGGGCGCGCTCGGGCTGTCGGTGCTGGCCGACCGCATCGGCCGCCGACCGGTGCTGATCGGCGCGACGTTCTTCTTCTCGCTGTCGATGCTCGCCACGCCGTTCGTAGCGACGATTCCCGCGCTGATCACGCTGCGTTTCATCACGGGCCTCGGGCTCGGCTGCATCATGCCGAACGCGATGGCGCTGGTGGGCGAATTCTCGACGCCCGCGCATCGCGTCAAGCGCATGATGTTGGTGTCGTGCGGCTTCACGCTCGGCGCGGCGGTCGGCGGCTTCGTCAGCGCTGCGCTGATTCCGGCCTATGGCTGGCGCGCGGTGTTCTGGGTTGGCGGCGCGGTGCCGTTGCTGCTCGCGTTTGCGATGCTGGCGATGCTGCCGGAGTCGCTGCAGTTTCTGGTGCTGAAGGGCCGCAGCGAGCGCGCGGTGAGTTGGCTGGCGAAGTTCGAGCCGGCCTTGCCGATCGACGCGAACACGCGCCTCGTCGTCAGCGAAAAGCGCAGCGACGGCGCGCCGGTCGCCGAGTTGTTCCGCGCGGGCCGGGGTCCGGTCACGCTGATTCTTTGGGCGATCAGCTTCATGAACCTGATCGTGCTGTACTTCCTGTCGAACTGGCTGCCCACCGTAATGCGCGACGCCGGCTACACGCCGGGCACGGCCGTGATCGTCGGCACGGTGCTGCAGACGGGCGGTGTGATCGGCACGCTGCTGCTCGGCTGGTTCATCGAGCGCATGGGTTTCGTGCGCGTGCTGTTCGCGTGCTTCGCGGTAGCCACGGTCGCAGTCGGCACGATCGGTGCGGTCGCGCATGTGCTGCCGTGGCTGCTCGTCGTCGTGTTCGCGGGCGGCTTCTGTGTGGTCGGCGGACAGCCGGCCGTCAATGCGCTTGCCGGGCATTTCTATCCGACCGCGCTGCGCTCGACCGGCATCGGCTGGAGTCTCGGCATTGGCCGAATCGGTTCAGTGATCGGGCCGCTCGTCGGCGGACAGCTGATCGCGTTGAACTGGTCGAATGCCGCGCTGTTTCATGCGGCGGCGCTGCCGGTGCTGTGCTCGGCGCTGCTGGTGGTCGTGCTCGCCGGTGCGACGCGGCAACCCAACCGCGCGTCCGAAGCGGAGCCGGCCTGAGCCTGACTGCAAAGATCACGTAGCGACCGGGAAAGAATCGAGCAACTCGCGGAGAACCTTGTATGGATACCTCAACACGTACGCCGGCCGACGAACGCCTGCGGCCTGAAATCGAGCCTGGCTATCAGTCGGGTTTCGCGAATGAATTCGCGACCGAGGCGTTGCCGGGCGCGTTGCCGACCGGCCGCAATTCGCCGCAACGTGCGGCCTATGGTTTGTATGCCGAACAGATTTCGGGCACGGCGTTTACGGCGCCACGCGGTCACAACCGTCGCTCGTGGCTGTACCGGATTCGTCCGGCGGCCATGCACAAGCCGTTCACGTCGATGCCGTCGGAGCGGCTCGTCGCGAACTTCGCCGAGGTGCCGCCGACGCCGCCGAACCAGCTGCGCTGGGACCCGCTGCCGATGCCAACTGCGCCGACCGATTTCATCGACGGCTGGGTCACGATGGCGGGCAACGGCTCGGCCGAAGCGATGAGCGGTTGCGCGATTCATCTGTACGCGGCGAACCGCTCGATGCGCGATCGCTTCTTCTACAGCGCCGACGGTGAGCTCCTGATCGTGCCGCAACAAGGGCGCCTGCATATCGCGACCGAAATGGGCCACGTCGATATCGAGCCGTTCGAGATCGCGGTAATTCCGCGCGGCGTGCGCTTCGCGGTCAGCCTGCCGGACGGCAGCGCGCGCGGGTATATCTGCGAGAACTTCGGTGCGCTGCTGCGTCTGCCGGAACTGGGGCCGATCGGCTCCAACGGTCTCGCGAATCCGCGCGATTTCCTGACGCCGCACGCCGCGTACGAAGACCGCGAAGGCGCGTTCGAACTCGTCGCGAAGATGAACGGCAATCTGTGGCGCGCGGACATCGGCCATTCGCCGCTCGATGTGGTCGCATGGCACGGCAACTATGCGCCGTACAAATACGACCTGCGCCGCTTCAACACGATCGGCTCGATCAGCTTCGACCATCCTGATCCGTCGATCTTCCTCGCGCTGCAATCGCAAAGCGACACGCCGGGCGTCGATACGATCGACTTCGTGATCTTCCCGCCGCGCTGGCTCGCCGCCGAAGATACGTTCCGGCCGCCCTGGTTCCATCGCAACGTCGCGAGCGAGTTCATGGGCCTCGTGCATGGCGTCTACGACGCGAAGGCCGAGGGCTTCGTGCCCGGCGGCGCGAGCCTGCACAATTGCATGACGGGCCACGGCCCGGACGCGGACACGTTCGAGAAGGCGTCGCATATCGATACCTCGGTGCCGAAGAAGGTCGACGACACGATGGCCTTCATGTTCGAGACCCGCACGCTGATCAAGCCGACGCGCTTCGCGCTCGAAACCGCGCAATTGCAGGCGCATTACTCCGAGTGCTGGCAAGGCCTCAAGAAACACTTCAATCCGGAGCAACGATGAATGCGGTGAACGATCTCCAGGCGACGCTCGATGCGTCGCGCAAGAGCTGGATCGAGTCGGCCAACGACCCGGCTGGCGACTTCCCGATCCAGAACCTGCCGTTCGGCATTTTCAGCGACCGTGGCAACGACGCGCGTCGCGTGGGCGTCGCGATCGGCGATCGGATCGTCGATCTCGCCGCGTTGCAGGCCGCGGGTCTGCTGAACGTGCCGGCGCACAACGTGTTCGCGCGCGATGCGCTGAACGATTTCATCGCGCTTGGCCGCGACGTGTGGCGCAGCGTGCGTATCCAGCTGAGCGAACTGCTCGCGCGCGACGCCGCGACGCTGCGCGACGATGCCGCGTTGCGCGCGAAGGTGCTCGTGCGCACGGCCGATGCGCGTCTGCATCTACCGGTGCAGATTCCGGGCTACACGGATTTCTATTCATCGAAGGAACACGCGACCAATGTCGGCGCGATGTTCCGCGATCCGAAGAATGCGCTGCTGCCGAACTGGTCGGAGATGCCGATCGGCTACAACGGACGGGCCTCGTCGGTGGTCGTGAGCGGGACGCCGGTGCGTCGTCCCAATGGTCAGCTGAAGTTGCCCGACCGGGAGCGTCCGGTGTTCGGCGCGAGCCGCAAGCTCGATATGGAACTGGAGACGGGTTTCATCATCGGCGGCGGCAATGCGCTGGGCGAGCCGATCGCGTGCGAGGACGCGGAGGCGCACATTTTCGGCATGGTGCTGCTGAACGACTGGAGCGCGCGCGACATCCAGCAATGGGAATACGTGCCGCTCGGCCCATTCAATGCGAAGACCTTCGCGACGACGATCTCACCGTGGGTCGTCACGCTCGATGCGCTCGAACCCTTCCGCGTCGCGCAGCCGGTGCAGGAGCCAGAGCCGCTCGCCTATCTGCGGCATCGAGGAAAGCATGCGTTCGACATTCACCTCGAAGTGACATTGCGTGCGCAACCCGCGCGGCAAGCGAGCACGATCGCGCGGACCAACTTCAAATACATGTACTGGACGATGGCGCAGCA
Source organism: Paraburkholderia lebeckiae (assembly GCF_014201005.1). Lineage (NCBI taxonomy): Bacteria > Pseudomonadati > Pseudomonadota > Betaproteobacteria > Burkholderiales > Burkholderiaceae > Paraburkholderia > Paraburkholderia lebeckiae. The sequence continues at coordinate 24,285 of NZ_JACHDK010000009.1, forward strand.
GCTCGCGCATCACACGGTGGCGGGCTGCAATACGCGGGTGGGCGACCTGATGGGCTCGGGGACGATCAGTGGGCCGACCGAGGATTCGTACGGCAGCCTGCTGGAGCTGACGTGGAACGGCAAGAAGCCGCTGGCGTTGAAGGAGGGCGGCACGCGCACGTTCATCGAGGACGGCGATGAGTTGACGCTCGTCGGCTGGTGCCAGGGCGACGGGTATCGCGTGGGGTTCGGCGCGTGTGCCGGAGAGATTCTGCCGGCGCGAGGGTGAGCGCGCGGCAGTCACGATGAGCGAGGGCCGGTGCGCAATGCCGGCCCTGGTCGTTGGTGCGAGACCTTGGGCATACCGTGCCGCAATGAATCGGCGCGTCGTCCGCTTCACCCACCCAGCAACCCGAACACCGCCACCCCATTCGTCGTGCCGACATACACCTTGCCGTTTGCGATCAATGGTGTGATGAACTTGTTGCCCGTGCCGAACTGATCGCGCGTGCCCATCTGGTTGCTGTTGTACAGCTCGTTGAGCGTGATCGGGTCGAACGCGTGCAAGGCCGCCACGGTGCCGTTTTCGGCGGCCCACACGATGCCGTTCGTGGTGCCGTTCGCCGAGATGCTCGGCGTCGTCCCGGGATAGGCGAACGTCATCGCGCTTTGCGCGGTCGGTGTGATCGACAGCTTCGCGTTGGTCACGGCGAACGCCTTCAGATGATCGCCGACCGAGCCGAAATACACGCGCCCGTTGAAATAGGCGGGCATGCCGAACTCGCCGCCGGCCAGTTGCGCGGGAATCTCCTGATAGATGTTGTCGGCTGTCGGGTTGAACTTGCCCATCGAGTCGCGATTCAGCACGTAGATGGTGCTGTCCTTGCCCGCACCGAGCGTCAGATGCTGTACGGTGCCGCTCGCGTCGGTCAGGTCCGGCAGCACCAGTGCGCCGCCGGAGCCGAGGTCGATGTCGTCGTTGGACTCGTGCACGACGTTCGTCATCGCGAAGTAGTCCGCCACCGACAGGCCTCCCGCCGTGCCGAGCTTCAGGAACGTATTGCCGAAATCGTTGTTGGCGGGGAAGCCGCTCGACGTCATCGTCGTATCGAACGTGCCGTTGGCATCGAGCAGATAGATCGACGAGCCGTCCGACGCCGGTCCCGCGCCGCTCATCCAGATCGCGCCGCCGATGCCGTTAGGCGCCAGGTTGAGCACGGTGGTCTGCTGCAACGTGTCGGCGCCGTAGCCCATGATCCAGCCCGTATAGCCGCCGTGGTCGCAGTGCGAGGTCCATGACGTGTAGACCGTGTTGCCGAGCAACAGCAGCCCCGCGCGCTCCGCGTACAACGACGTGGTGAACGGCAAGACGCCGTTCGTATTGCCCGCGCCGCTGCCCGGGTAAGAGGCGGCGACTTCGGTAGGACCGTTCAGCAGCTCGGCGCCGGTCGCGAGGTCGAGCGCGTGAATGCGATGATGGTAGCCGCCGGCCGCGTCCTTCGACATCGCGACCACGTAGATCGTGCCATGCGTGCCGCGCGAACGGTCGATCACCGGTGTCGAGGTGATGCCGATGGTGTTCACGATCTGGGTGCAGCCGAGGTCGTCGCTCGGGGTTTCGCCGGTGCCGAGTGTGCGCACCTGCCACAGGGGCGCGCCGGTGTCGGCATCGAATGCGTACACACTGTCGTTCTCGGTCGCGACGTACAGCACGTTGTGCGTGCCGCCCGCGATCGCCAGCGAAGCGACGAATAGCGGCTGCGCGTCGACCTTGCCGTCGACGCTAAAGAAGCCGACCTTGCCGAACGTCGAAGCCGCCACGTTGGCGGGCGTCAGCGTGGTTTCGCCGAGGTTCTGGCCGGTGCGCGCGATGTCGTCGTGATAGGTGAGCACGTCGTGCACGGCTGCCGCCGATGCGCCGCCCATCGCGGTGCCCGAGCCGCCGGTGCTACCGGTGGTGGTGCCGCCGCTCGTGGTGCCACCGCTGGTGGTGCTGCCGCCGCTCGCTGCGGCCGGGGTCGATGCGCCGGATGCGCCGCTACCGCCGGCGCCGACGCTCGCGCCCGTCGGGGCACTGCTGTCTCCGCCTCCGCCGCCTCCACAGTTCGCCGCGACGATCGCGGCTACCGCGATCGCCGTGCCCAACAGGCTGGCACGGAGCAACAGGCGCATCGAGACCATGACGGACTCCCCGCTGCTTGCGGCGGCGCCACGAATAGGGGCCGTTTGTCGAGTGTCCGCGCAACGTGGGTTGAGATTATCACCCTGCGTATAGATCGTAAAAGCCAGCAATTAGCGTCTATTCGTCAACTCGGCGCCCGCAGCGAGATCCGCCGGCGCAGCTCACCCCGCCACGGCCAGCCGCCGCTCGATCGACACCGACCACAATGTCAACAACAGCGCGCCGAGCGCGGTCGCGACGCCGACCCACGGCAGCGTCGTCAGCGGCGCGCCGGCGCCGATCGCCGTGCCGCCGAGCCACGCGCCGGTCGCGTTGCCGAGGTTGAACGCCCCCTGATTCAGCGTCGACGCCAGATTCGGCGCGTGGCTCGCCCGATCGACGATCAACATCTGCAGCGGCGGCACGATCGCGAATGCGAGCACCCCCCACACGAACACGGTCAGCATCGCTGGAGTGCGCGCGTGCATCGTGCCCGCGAACACGCACAGGATCACGACGATCGCCATCAGGAACGCGACCAGCGAGGGCATCAGCCGCCAGTCCGCGAGCTTGCCGCCGAGCGTGCTGCCGACCGTCAGGCCGAGGCCGAACAAGAGCAGCACCATGGTGACCGCGTGCGGCGTGAAGCCGGTCACGTCTTCGAGAATCGGCGTGATGTAGGTGAAGGTCGAAAACAGGCTCGCCGACGCGAGCACGCTGATACCGAGCACCATCAGCACCTGCGGGTTCTTCAGCACGCTGAATTCGCGCACGAGGCTCGCCTTGTGCATCTCGATCTTCGCGGGCAGGCACACCGCGAGCGCGGCCGCCGCCAGCACGCCGATGCCGGTCACGGCCCAGAAAGTAGCGCGCCAGCCGACCGCCTGGCCGAGCGCGGTGCCGAGCGGCACGCCGAGCACGTTGGCGAGCGTGAGGCCGGTGAACATCAGCGCGATTGCCTGCGCGCGGCGATTCGGCGCGACGAGCCCGGCCGCGACCACCGAGCCGATGCCGAAAAACGCGCCGTGGCAGAACGCGGTGACGATGCGCGCGGCCATCAGCACCGCATAGCCCGGCGCGATCGCGCACAGCAGATTGCCGACGATGAACACGCCGATCAGGCTCATCAGCGCCTTTTTGCGCGGCATGTTGGCAACCGCGATCGCGACGATCGGCGCGCCGATCGTGACGCCGAGCGCATACGCGGACACCAGCATGCCAGCCGCCGGAATCGACACGGACAGATCGCGCGCGACATCGGGCAACAGGCCCATGATGACGAACTCGGTGGTACCGATTCCAAACGCGGCAACGGCAAGGGCAAGCAGAGGCAAAGGCATGGCGATGATGGAGTGTGACGCGTGAAGCGGCGCGGAAAACGGGCGCCGGGCGGGCGATTCCGAAGGCGGAAACACTGTCGCCGGATAGGGAAAAACAGTAGGGGATTCTACCTAAGTCAAATCTGGCCTGCAGGCTGTCAGGAAAGCTGTTGTTTTTTGTGGAACGCGGCGGCGGGAGCCCGAGCCGCCGGGCGGCGTTCAGCGCCGCGCGAGGTTGCGCCCGAGTGCCGCGCAGCCCGCATCCGTCAGCGCTTCGACCACGTTGCTGCGATCGTCGGGCTTGAAGTCGGCGATCCAGATCACGCGGCAATGTGCGGGCGTGTCGGCCACGACCTGCAGCGTCGCATGATGATGCTCGAAGCGCCCGCCGCCCACCGAGTAGGCGAGCCGCATGTGGGCATCGTCGATGGCAATCACGCGTTCCTCGACCACGGTGCCGTCGGCGAACGTGACCCAGCGCAGGTCGCCTTCCATGCGCGCCGCGATCAGCACGCCCGCGAATACGCGGGCGACCTCGGCGGGATCGCGCAGCGCGGCCCATGCATCGGCCGCGGTGGTTGCCACGGCGATTTCCCGGTAGATCGTCGCCATTGCATTTCCTCCTGTTCGTTTCGGGTAACCCAGGTCTCGTGCGCGCGGGGGTGTCGCGACCGGCGATTGCAAACCTCTCACCGATCGCGCGGCGCCGTCTTATCCGCGATCCGCGTCGAACGCGTCGCCATGACGGCCCGCGCCGGACGCAAAGCGCGCCGCGCCCGCCACGCCCTCGGCGAAGACCGCCGCGTAGCCGCCCGCGCCTTCGCGCCGCAATGCCTCGGCGAGATCGTCTAGCGTGCTGTTCTCGAGCGCGGAGCGACGATCGGCGAGCAGCGCCGCCTGCGGAAACGCGGCGAGCTCCGCGGCCAGTTGCTCGGCGGCCGCGCGCGCTTCGCCCTTCGGCACCACGCGGTTGGCGAGCCCGAACGAAAGCGCCTCGCGCGCATCGACCGCGCGGCCGGTCAGGATCAGATCGAGCGCACGCGACAGACCGATCAGTCGCGGCAGCCGGATCGTGCCGCCGTCGATCAGCGGAATGCCGACACGCCGGCAGAACACGCCGAGTACCGCATCTTCCTCGACGACGCGCAGGTCGCACATCGCGGCAAGCTCGAGCCCACCCGCCACCGCATAGCCGGCGATCGCGGCGATCACCGGCTTGCTGAACCATGTGCGTGTCGGTCCCATCGGCCCCGGGCCGCTGCCGTCCGCGTGCAGCTCATTGCGGCGCGTAGCGTCGGCGAGCGCGCCCAGGTCCGCGCCCGCGCAAAACGTGCCGCCCGCGCCGAACAGCACGGCCGCGTGCCACGCCGGCTCGGCCTCGAAGCGGCTGAACGCAGCGCTCAACGCCTCAGCCACCTGCCGATCGACCGCATTGCGCCGCGCGGGCCTCTCCAGCACGATCGTAGCGACACCGTTGCCGTCATTCGACTCGATTCGCACATCGTTATTGAAATATTGGAAGGCTATCATCGTTATGTATACCTGAAGGGTATCTGAAGCTCCCCGTTTGCCTGTCGATCAGGCCGTGTTGCCATGCGCTCATGCGGCGTAATTAATCCGGTAGGCTGTCATGTTTCCGTCACGTCCGGCTCGTAGCGTTAGCGCTCTATTAATGCTCTGGCGTTCTGCCGCCAGCTTGCCGAGCCTGCCTTTGTCCCTGCCTTTGCCCAATTCATCGCCGGCCCGCGCCCCGGGCTGCGCCGAAGCTGTCTGGATCGTGCCGTTGCACGAGCACGCGTGGTACGACCATGTGCGTCTGAAGCGCGTCTTCGTCGCCGACGGCACACGTCACCAGGTCGTACTCGTCGATCTGCGCAAGCTGCTCGTGTGCGCGAATCGCGACAACACCGATTACGTGCTGAAGCCGGTCGCCGAATGGCACGCGGGCAAGGTCCGCGGCATTCGCGAGTTTCTCGATCCCGACAGCCCGCGGATTCCGCAGATGCCCTACGTGACGATCTCCACGCGTCGCGCGCCGGGACTGCTCGGCTGGTTCGGCATCGAGCGCGAGGGGGTGGTGGCGTTTCGCAACGGCCAGCATCGCGCGCGCTATCTGGCCGAGGCGGGCGCGCGCTGGTGTCCGGTCGAAGTGCACGAGCGCGAGGCGGGATTGCTGCGTGAGCTGTGCGGCGCGGCAGATGATGCCCGCACCGCGATTCGCGCGACCCAATTGGGAAGCGACAGCGACGTCTGACTTTCGCGGTCCGCGGTAAGTCGCGTACGCCATGGTTATCACGGCTACCCCGCCTGCACGAGGTTGCGCGGCGTGCCCGCCTGCCACGCCGCGATGTTCGCGAGCGTGGTCTGCGCGATCTCGGTCATCGCCTCGCGCGTGAAGAACGCCTGGTGCGCGGTGACGATCACGTTCGGAAACATCAACAGACGCGCGAGCACGTCGTCCTGTAGCGGCAGATTCGAGTGATCCTCGAAGAAGATGCCGCCTTCTTCCTCGTACACGTCGAGCCCGAGATGGCCGAGCTGGCCGTCCTTCAACGCGCCGATCAGTGCGTTCGCCTCGACGAGCCCGCCGCGCCCGGTGTTGATCAGCATCGCGCCGCGCTTCATCTTCGCCAGCGCGGCGCGGTCGATCAGGTGATAGGTGTCGGGCAACAGCGGGCAATGCAGACTGACGACGTCCGATTCGGCGAGCAAGGTATCGAGCGGCACGTAGCGCGCGCCGAGCGCGAGCAGTTCGTCGGCCGGCGGCCCCGGATCGTAGGCGAGCACCTGCATGCCGAAGCCCGCCATGATGCGCGCGAACACCCGGCCGATGATGCCCGCGCCGATCACGCCGACCGTCTTGCCATGCAGGTCGAAGCCGAGCAGGCCATGCAGCGAGAAGTCGCCTTCGCGCGTGCGCGCGACCGCGCGCGGCAGGCGCCGGTTCAGCGCGAGAATCAGCCCGGCCGCATGTTCGGCGACCGCGTACGGCGAGTAGGCCGGCACGCGTGCGACCGGCATGCCGAGCCGCTCGGCCGCCGCGAGGTCGACGTGATTGAAGCCCGCCGAGCGCAGCGCGATCATGCGCGTGCCGCCCGCATGAAGCCGTTCGAGCGTGGCGGCGTCGACGCTGTCGTTGACGAACGGGCAGACCACGTCGTAGCCATGCGCGAGGATCGCGGTCTCGCTGTCGAGAGGGGATTCCTGGAAATGCAGTTCATAGCCATGCGCGGCATTGGCCTCGGTGAATGTATCGACGTCGTATTGACGACTGCTGAACAGGATCGTGCGCATATCGGGCTCCGAAGAAGCTGTTTCTCGATGTTAGGCGACTTCGCGAATGAAAGAGTAGGGTGATGTGGTGAACGCGGGTACCGCTCGCGCGTGACGGCTGGCTACCTCGGCCAAAAAACTTGCGCAATCACACGGTTCAGTGAATGATCGGACGAACGGCCTCGAGCGGCGTGCCTGCCGCGAGGCCGTTCGTTCCTTTGCGCTTCACATTCATACACCGATCATGCCGACTTCGACCTCCACTACCATTGCTTCGTCCGTCCCCTGTCCGATAGTCGAATCACTCGACGCCATCCTTCCCGAAGAACCGCTGCTGATGATGGGCGCCGGCCCCGTGCCGATTCCCGCCGCGGTCGCGAAGGCCAATGCGATCGTGATCAACCATCTGGGCGGCACGATGGCGAAGGTGGTGAACCAGGTGAAAACGATGGCGCGCTACGTGTTCCAGACGCAGTCGAAGTGGGTGCTCGGCGTCGCGGGACCGGGATCGGGCGCGATGGAGATGGCGATCTCCAATCTCGCGTGGGAAGGCACGCGCATGCTGTGCATCAAGAACGGCTTCTTCAGCGACCGCATGGGCGAAATGGGCCGGCGCGTCGGCGCGCGCGTGAGCATGCTCGAAGTCGCGGACCGCACGGTCGCGAGTCTCGACCAGATCGCCGACGCGCTGCGCCGCGAGCGTCCCGAGGTCGTCACGGTCGTGCAGGGCGAGACCTCGAACACCGTGTGGAATCATCATCTGAAAGACATCGCCGCGCTTGCGAAGGAAGCGGGCGCGCTCGTGATCGTCGACGCGGTCTGCACGCTGAGCACGATGCCGCTCGAAATGGATACCTGGGGCATCGACGCGGTGATCACCGGCGGCCAGAAGGGCTTGTCATCGATTCCGGGCGTGTCGCTGATTGCGTTTTCAGACGCGGCCTGGGCGCGCGTCAAAGGCCGCACGGTGCCCAATACGCACTGGTGCCTCGATGCGTCGCTGGCGGAAAACTTCTGGCACAACGCCGGGTATCACTACACGGCGCCAGTGTCGGGCGTGCTCGCGCTGCACGAGGCGCTGCGTCTCGTCTGCGCGGAAACGCTGGAGAAGCGCTTCGCGCGCCATCTGAAATGCTCGCTCGCGTTGCAACAAGGCGTCACCGCGATGGGCCTGCAACTGTATGCGCCGGAGAATTGCCGCCTGAATTCGGTGGTCGGCATCGAAGTGCCGGACGGCCTAAGTCCCGCCGACGTCTGCGCGCATATCTCGCGGCAGCATCAGGTGGAAATCTCCGGCTCGTTCGGTCTGCCGATCGTGCGTATCGGCCAGATGGGCGAACAGTGCCGCGAGCACAACCTGTTTCGCACCGTGCATGCGCTGGGCCGCACGATGGTCGATCTCGGCGTCAAGGTCGATCTGCCGGCGGGTGTCGCGGCGCTCGAGCGCGGCTTGAGCGAAGGTAAATAAACATTTCTCCGATGCGCTACGAATAGCATTCGCAGCGCATATCTTTTGTGCGATCCAGCACTTTATAGTCCCATTAGAAAGTTTTTTTCCGCCATTATGGCGCTGCAATAAATTAATGCTTCGCAACCTTTTTACATAACAATGGCAAAATCGTCGAAACCATTACGGAATAAGGCTCTGCGCCTTTCTAAAGGGTTTTCTTCCTTTCTTGCTTTCTATTGCCCTCTGTGCGCCGGCGCACGTATCGAGATCAGGCCGAAACGTAAAGTAGGTCACGGCGAGAGCAGCGCAATGCTCACGCTGCGGTAAATCGCAAGACCATGATTCGACACACGGCGCGTGCCAGGACGTGCCTGCCGCGCTCATGCATGCATGCCGCCGGAACCAGGCTTTAACGCCAAAGCGCCCCCAAGAGGCGATAAAAAAGGATTTCTATCCGATTCGATAATTCGATTGCGTGGAGTCTCGAAGTCTGTCTTCGAGGGTCCGCGCACGTACGAAGCAAGGATATCGACACTATGGCGAGCGCATACGACTCAGGTCAATCGGCAGGAGTTATCGTTGGAGCAGAGTTGAACGGACTGGGGGTGGCGCGATCGCTCGCGCAGGCCCGCGTTCCGGTTATCGCAGTCGATACGAGGACCCGCGCGGCGACGTGGTGCCGACACGTTCATGCGTATCAGGTAAAGAGTTTTGTCGGGAAAATATTCGTTGATGAAATGATCGAACTCGGCAAGCGGTTCGATCGTCTGCCAGTTCTGATTCTGACCGACGAAGACGCGGTGCATGCGGTGTCGGAAAATCGGGCGGCTTTGTCGCACTGGTATCGGTTCCGCCTGCCGGCCGACGACACCGTCAAGATGTTGTCGAGCAAGGCGCGCTTTCACGAATTCGCGCAGCGGCATGGCTTTCCGGTGCCGCGCTCGGTTGTGCTCGACAAGCTTGCCGACATCGAACGGCTGGCCGAATTGCGCTACCCGTGCGTGCTGAAACCGGACGACAAGCGCAACGTGCTGCGCGGCGAGAAAGAACGCGCGGTGCGCGTCGACACGCTGCAGCATGCACGCGATCGCGCTATCGCGATGCTCGCGACGCCGGGCGGCCTCATCGCGCAGGAGTGGATCGAGGGGCCTGACAGCAACATCCACTTCACGCTGTTCTATCGCGGCGCCGACGGCAACGTGGTCAGCATGTTCACCGGCCGCAAGGTGTTGAGCTCGCCGCCGGGCGTCGGCAATACCGCGATCTGCGTGGCCGCGCCCGAAGCGCGCGGGACGCTCGAACCGCTGACGCGGCGCTTCGCCGAGCTGGCCGGTTTCGACGGCATGGGCAGCATCGAGTACAAGTGGGACGACAACTACAACGAGTTCGTGATGGTCGAGCCGACGGTCGGCCGCACGGACTGGCAGGAGGAGATCGCGACGCTGTGCGGCGTCAACATTCCGCTTGCCGCGTACCGCCATGAACTCGGCCTGCCATTGCCCGTCGAGCGCCTGAGCCGGCAACCGGTTGCGTGGCGCGCGACGTTTTCCGACCGGCCGCCGCCCGAATTGCTGAGCGAGCGCACAAAAATTTTCGATGGCTATTTCCGCTGGAACGATCCGTTCCCAGCGTTGCAGCACTATGTCGTGATGAATCCGCTGCGACGCATGAAGCGCAGCTGGAAAAAAGCGATCAGGGCGCCTGAGTCGCGTCAGGCCAAAGCCTGACGCTGGCGACGCAAGCCGTTCCCCCTGGAGACCAGCAATGTCTTTGACCGATACCATCATCATTGGCGCGGGGCCCTACGGGTCTTCTCTGGCCGCGCATCTGAAGGCCGCCGGCGTGGATCACCAGATCCTCGGGGAGCCGATGGGAGCGTGGCGCAACTACATGCCGCCCGGCATGCTGCTGCGCTCCGAGGCTTTCGCGTCGAGCCTGCACGCGCCGCGCAGCGGCTTTACCGTCGAAGACTACTGCCGCCTGAAAGGACTGCCTTACCAACCGCTCGGCATGGCGCTGACGCTCGAAACCTTCGTCGAGTACGGGTTGTGGTTCCAGTCGAATCTGGTCGGCGAAATCCGGCCGGTCGACGTGCTCGCATTGCGCCGCGTCGGCGATCAGTTCCAGCTGTCGCTGAGCGACGGCCGCTCGCTCGCCGCGCGCAGAGTCGTGATCGCGCTCGGCCTGAAGGGCTTCGCGCAAACCCCGCCGGCGCTGCGGGACTTGCCGGCGCAATATGCGTCGCATTCGGAGCTGTATGGGAACCTCGAGTGGGCGCGCGGCAAGGACATTGCGATCGTCGGCGGCGGGCAGTCGGCGCTCGGGCTGTCCGCGCTTCTCAACGAGCTCGGCGCGCGCGCACACGTGCTGATGCGCGAGAGCAGCGTGGTGTGGCATGAGCGGCCGCAGGGCGGTCGCAACATCCTGTCGCGCATCAAGGGGCCCGACGCGGGACTGGGGCGCGGCTGGCGCTCGCTGTTCCTGTCCGAGTTTCCGGGCGTGTTCCACATGCTCGACCCGCGACGCCGCAAGCAGATCATGGAGCACACGTACGGCGCGTCCGGCGCGTGGTGGCTGCACGATCGCGTGGTCGGCAAGGTGCAGATCTCGCATCGCACCGTGGTGCGCTCCGCGGCGGTCGAAAACGACCGCGTCGTACTGAACGTGCTGACCGACGGCAAGGAAGCGCGGGTGAGCGCCGATCACGTGATCGCCGCGACCGGTTTCAAAACCGACATGCGGCAGCACGCGTTCCTGTCCAAAGATCTGGCCGACGCGATTTCGAATCAGGGCGGCATGCCCGACCTGACGTCGCATTACGAAACGCGCGTGCGCGGCCTCTATGTGATCGGACCCGCGTGCGCGCACAGCTTCGGGCCCGTGATGCGCTTCGTCTATGGAACCAAGCACGCGTCGCCGACCGTGGCGCGGCACATTATCGGTTCGTTGAAAGCGGGTGCGCGGCAACGCACGTGGCCCGTCGCCCATGCACCCATGCCGGAGCGCTCAGGTGAATAAAACCCAAGCAACTGGCGCGCCTGCGCGCTCGCACCTGTCCGACAGCTACCGCGGGCGCCGCATGAAGCGCTACAAGCTGCTCGTGAAGGAGATGCTCGCGGGCTTCGTCCTGATTTCGGGGCTCGCGTGGTTCACGCGCAAGGTGCTGTGGCGCGATCGCGTGGCCGTGCTGCTTTATCACGATCCCGATCCGGACACGCTCGACCGCCACCTGACTTATCTCGGCAAGCTGTGCGAGTTCGTGCCGTTGACCGACGTCAGCGCGCCCGGCCGCGGCCGGCCACGCGTGGCGATCACGCTCGACGACGGCCACGCGGGCAACGCGAAGCTGTTGCCGGTGTTCATCAAGCACAACGTGCGCCCGACGATCTTCCTGTGCAGCCGCATCGTCGGACGGCCGCGCAGTCACTGGTGGCTGCATCCGGGCTCGCTGCGCGTCGGCCATGAACGTCTGAAGCGGATGACGAACGACGAGCGCCTCGCCGCGCTGGCGGCCCAAGGCTACCAGCAGGACGGCGACGACCGGCCGACCGGCCTGTCGATCGAAGCGATGCAGGCGATGCGCGAGCACATCGACTTCCAGGCGCATACGCGCTTCCATCCGATCCTCACGCATTGCAGCGACGCTGAAAGCGAGGCCGAAATCCGCGACAGCCGCCATGAGATCGCGGCGCTGCTGCAACAACCGTGCGAGCACTTCGCGTATCCGAACGGCAATTACGGTGAACGCGAAGTGGAGTTCGTGCGGGCCGCGGGCTTCAAAACCGCGCGCACCTGCGACATCGGCTGGAACGATCAGCACACCGATCCGTACCGGCTGCGCACGATCATCATCGACGATGCGGCATCGACGCTGCGCTTCGCGGCGCAATTGAGCGGCATTGCGCTGTTTCTGCGGTATCTGCGCGAGGGTGGAGGCTGGCGCGGCAAGTTTCCGCAGTTTTGAACAGAGGGAGCGCCTGGACGGAGCGATTCGTCCGGGCAAAGCCGTCCGGGTTTTTCGCGAGACGGCACGAGGGGCAAACGACAGGAGGAGAACATGCAGCGCTGCAGGGTACTGGTGATCAACGATTACGCGCACATGGGCGGCGCGGAAGTGGTCTATCAACAATCGGCCGAGCTGTTGGGCACGCTGCCCGGCGTCGAGGTCGAGCGTTTCGACGATAGCCAGTTTTCCGCGCGCTCGACGATGCTGTCGCGCTCCTGGAACACGACCGCCGCGCGCGCGCTCGAAAAGGCGCTGCATCGTTTCCGGCCGCATCGGCTGATGGTGCACAACTACCACAACGTGCTGTCGCCTTCGATTCTCAGCGTGATCGCGCGGCACGAGCGTCAGTTCGGTTACCGCGCGTATCACACCTGCCACGACTATCATCTCGTCTACTACAACCCGTCGCTGCAGTACTTCGACAAAGATAAGCGTCCGATCATTCTGCCGCTCGACGTGCTGCGCACACGCGCGGTCTTCACGTTGCGGCCGACGCCGAAGGGCCTCGTGCACGATCTGATGACGAAGGCGTGGTGGCACGCGGTGCGCGCGGCCTATCAGCCTGCGCGCGTGTTCGACAGGATCTTGTGTCCGAGCCTGTTCATGCAGCAGGCGCTGCATCGCGTCGGCATCGAGAATACCGTCATCGTGCACAATCCGTCGGCGGTACCGACCGCGATGCCAATCGTCACGGTGCGTGACAAGGAGCGCTTCAACATCGCGTTCGTCGGACGGATCTCGCCGGAGAAAGGCTTGCTGCAATTTCTGACGCTCTGCGAGGCGGCGGGCTTCGAGCGCATCAATAGCATCGGCGTTTACGGCGACGGCCCGGACCGCGCGGCGATCGAGCAGCGTTACGCGTCGCTGATCGCACAGCGCAAGCTGATCCTGTTCGGCACGATGCCGCAGCAGCAGTTGTTTCCCGCCATGCGCGAGTTCGCCGATGCGGTGGTCGTGCCGTCGGTGGGCGCGGAGAACGCGCCCCTTGTCGTGATCGAGGCGGCGATGCTCGGTCTGCCGGTGCTGGTTCGCGATGGCGGCAGCATGGCGGTGACCGCGGAATCGGTCGGCAACAAGATCAAGTTCAAGTTCGATCCGGGCAGTCTGAAACAGGCGCTCGGCGAACTCGCCATTCATCTTGCCGATGAACACAGAAAGTACGACGTCGAAGAATATCTGCCCGAGCATTACGCGCGGCGTCTGGCTGAAATCATGCATATCGGCGAAAGTTCGACGCACGTCGCATCGTCGCGCCGACGCGCGCGCTATGCGGATAATCCGCGTCCGGCGCCCTGAAAATAGCCGGCGCTGATTGTGGCAAACGGCGTGTATATCCGCGCCGTTATCGTAGCTTTAAAACACGCGTTTCTTATCGCGTGATTTGTCTGAAGCAATCCTGTAGCAATCGGCTTTTGTGTGCGCTGCCGAACGTTGTAAGGACGGGCTCTCTGAATATTATGATCGCCAAGGAAAGGTATTTTATCGAGCGCTGAAGCGCGTGGCTCGACAGGGTAAACGAGGCCGCGGTGACGGCGCGGAGTCGGCGATGATCGGCTCAGTGGGTCGGCGAAAAAGCCAGACTCATCAGAACAAAAGCATGTGTATGTCGTGAGCGTTTGCGTGGAAAAACGGCGGACGAGACGCGGCTAATCGGGGAACCTTCGCTACCAGGCCCGGCAGTCAGTTCAACCAAACAGGAATGTGGCCGCAAGCGGCCACATCGGCGATACGGGGGGATCCAGACGGTGATGCGCTACAGCTCAGCGCACGCTGTACGGATCGGAGGTCTCGGGAGACGCGTAGGTCTGGTCTGAATTCCACAAATCGCTGCCGTAGGGGTCCGCTGAGTTCTTGCCGCGGACAGGCTGTGCAACGCTTGTACGTTTCTGCTTCGGAAGGCTGTTTTTCGTTTGGGTGTACACGTTGGGCGCGACATAGCGGTTCTTTTTAGCGTACGCGAAGTCCGACGAGGAGCCGTAGAGCGTGGTGGAACTGGCCGCATGAGGCGTCATCGCGTCGAGTTGCGAGTGTTTGGCCACATAACGCGGCGCATAAGCGGAAGAGGCGGCGGACACGATGCTCTGCGCGTAACCCGCCTGGGCGGTCAGCAATACCGGCAATACGGCGGCAAGAAGTTTGTTCATTTCGGGGTCCGTAAGAAAGCATGTGGTGCGATGTTAGGGAAAAGAGCCGACTTCGCATAGGCGCTGTTACACACAAAGGTAGCCGATGTGGCGTAAATCAGCTACCCCCGTCCGATCGAGGCGGTCAGCTCGATGGACACAGGCATGACTGGATGCGGCGACGTGCCGGTCCCGGCGCCGAGAATAAGTGGCAAACCGTCGAGACTTTGGGAGAACTCGCATGAACCAAAGCAGTACACCGTTCGATAGCCGGAACAACAACATCGAACATCCGCCGGCAGGCTTCGCGAACTATCTGGATGCGCTGTACGACAATCGCAAGCTGATTGCCATCACGACGGCCATCGCGGTCGCGCTCGGCATCGCTTATTCGGTGTTCTCCCAACCCGTGTATCGCGCGGACATTCTGGTGCAGGTCGAGGAGAACGCGGGTACCTCGTCCAAGAGCGTGATCGGCGACGTGTCCGCGATGTTCGACGTGAAGACCGCGACGTCAGGCGAGGCACAGGTGATCGGCTCGCGCATGGTGGTGGGCCGCGCGGTCGAGAAGCTCAATCTCGACATCGAAGCGGCGCCGCGCTACTTCCCGCTGTTGGGCCGCTGGCTCGGCCGTCATTCCGATCATCTGTCGACGCCGGGACCGCACGGCTACGTGTACGGCAACGAGCGCATCACGGTGTCGAAATTCGACGTCCCCGAAGAGCTATTCGACCGTCCGTTCGTACTGAAGATGGGCGAGGGATCGAGCTACGAGTTGCAATACGGCAAGCTGAAGCTCGACGGCACGGTCGGCGAACCGCTGAGCGCGACGACCAACTACGGGCCGCTCACGCTCGTCGTCGACCGGATCGAGGCGAAGCCCGGCGCGACCTTCGAAGTGCGGCGCCAGTCCGCGCTGACGACGACCGAAAAGCTGCGCAAGGAACTGACGATCTCGGAAAAAGGCAAGGAATCGGACATCCTCGGCGTGTCGCTCGAAGGCAGCGATCCGAAGAGGATCAGCGCGATTCTCGCGACCATCGCTGGCGAATACGTGAGCCAGAACCTGAAGCGCAAATCCGAGGAAGCGGAGCGTTCGATCCGTTTCCTCGAAATACAGCTTCCGGAAATGCGCCAGCAGCTTTCCGCTTCGGAAACGCGCTTCAACGACTTCCGCGCGAAGCATGGCACCGTCGATCTCGGCGAGGAAGCGACCAACCTGCTGCAGCTGTCGGTTCAGACGCAGACGCGGCTCGCGGAACTTCAACAGAAGCGCAATGAACTGCTGACGCGCTTCACCGACCAGCATCCGGCCGTGCAGTCGGTCAACGCGCAGTTGCATGCGGCGCAACAGGAAGCGAAAGATCTCGCGAGCCGGACGCAATCGCTGCCGCCGCTCGAACAGAACGTGCTGCGCCTGCAGCGCGACGTGCAGGTCGGCACCGAGCTCGATACGTCGCTGCGCAATACGCTCGAACAGCTGAAGCTGATCAAGGCGGGTAAGGCCGGCAACGTGCGCATCGTCGACGGCGCCGTCGCTCCCGATACGCCGGTGCGGCCCAAGCCGCTGCTGATCATCATCGGCGCGCTGATGCTGGGCGTGTTCGTCGGCTCGGTGATCGCGCTCGTGCGTCAGCGTCTGTTCGACGCGATCGACGATCCGTACGAAGTCGAGCTGCGCACTGGTTTGCCGGTCTACGCGAGCGTGCCGTTCAGCCGTCAGGAAGAGCGGTTCGCGCACAGCCGTCGCCGTCCGGAATCGAAGGCGCTCGTTCTTGCGGGCGAAGCGGTGATCGATCCGGCCATCGAAAGTCTGCGTGGCTTTCGCACCGCGCTCGAATTCACGATGACCAAGGCGCGCAACCAGATTGTGCTGATCACGGGCCCGACGCCGGGCATCGGCAAGTCGTTCGTGTCGCTGAATCTCGCCGCGGTAATCGGTGCGACCGGCAAGCGCGTCCTGCTGATCGACGGCGACCTGCGTCGCGGCTTCCTGCATCGGCATCTCGGCGGCGATCGCGGTCCCGGCCTCACCGATCTGATCCAGGGCGCGCACCGTCCCGAAGAGCTGATTCGCGCGACCCGTTTCCAGGGTGTCGACTTCATCGCGAGCGGCCGCCAGGTTACGAGCCCGAGCGACGTGCTGTCGAACACACGGCTCGAAGCGGTGCTGCGCCAGGTCGCGACCGGCTACGACGTCGTGCTGCTCGACGGACCGCCGGTGCTGCTCGCGGCGGATGCGGTCCGGCTCGCCTGCGTGGCAGGCACGACGTTCTTCGTCGCGCGTCAGGGTGTCACGGGCATCGGCGAGCTGCGTGAGTCGGTCCGCCAGATGCAGAAGGTCGGTCTGCCGGTGCGCGGCGTGATCATGAACGGACTGCGGATGCGGCCGGGACGCTACAGCTACGGCTACGGACGCTATCGCTACGCGGCCTACATCTACAAACCGTACGACAGATAAGCGCGGCGCCTGGTTCGCGACGCGCCCGCGGAGCGGGGCGTAGCGCCCGACTGGACCGATCAGAAAACCAACGTGGCAATGCGAAGGGATCTTACGGCCGCGCTTACCGGGCGCATACCGTACAGGCAAGGGACTACTCGGATGAAACAGCTATTTGTCACGCCTTTTCTGCCTCAGAAAAACGCGCCGCAAGCTGGCCACCGTTTGGCCTACGACTACCTGATCAAACTGAGCGCGGAATCGGAGCTCGACGTGCTGATCGTGTCGCGCGTGCCGGTCGACGAAAAGGACATCGAGTTCCGCGCGAACGTGCGCAACGTGTACATCCAGTACGTGAGCCGGTTCGACCTGATCCCGTCGTTCCTCGCGAATCCGCTGACTTTTTCACCGCGCCTGTTCTCGCGCTATAAACCCGCGATCGGCAAGTTCCTCTGCGAGCTCGTCGACAGGAACCGATACGACACCGTGCGGCTCGAGTTCTCGCAATGCTTTGCGTATGCCCAGAATCTGCGCGACCGTTTCCACGACCGCGTGAAGATCGTGATGTGCGCGCATGACTTGCAGATCCAGGTCATGTTGCGCATCAAGTCCATCGAAGGATGGCTGTTCATCCGGCAGACGTTCATGCTCGAGCAGCGTCTGCTGAAGCTGGCCGACAAGGTGCTCGTGCTGTCCAGCAAGGACGCGCAACTGATCAACGGCCTGTACCCCGGGGTCGGCGCGTTGCAGGTCGTGCCGATCTCACTGCCGGAGTTTCTGAAGGAAGTGCGGCGCTCCAAAGACACGGTCGAGAAAGGCAACATCCTGTTCTGGGGGGCGATGCAACGCCGTGAAAACGAAGAGGCGCTGCTCAATTTCGTCGACACGATTTTTCTGCCGCTGCGCCGGCGCGGCCTGCAACTGAAGCTGTTCGTGGTCGGCTCCGATCCGAGCGAGCGCGTAAAGCGCCTGAATAGCGACGAAATTTGCGTGACCGGCTTCGTCGAAAATCCGGGCAAGTTCTTCGAGTCCGCCGATATCGGCGTGGTGCCGCTGCTGTCGGGCGCCGGCGTCAAGCTCAAGACGCTCGAAATGCTCGCGGCGAAACTGCCTGTCGTCTCGACGCCGCTCGGCGCGGAAGGCGTCGAGCACGACGGCACCTTGCTCAACGTCTGCGAAATCGATGAGTTCCAGGACGTGATCGAGCGCATCTACCGCGGTGATCCGGTCAACGTCAACGCCTCCGTGGCGTATCAGGCCTGACGCCATGATCGCCACCATTGCCTATCTGCTGGCCGTCGTGCTGTGTGCCTCGCGCGGCGTGCTCGAGTATCTGATCGGCAAGGACGCCGCCTATCTGATCCAGGTCGGCGGCATCGTCGGGCTGCTCGCGTGGTACATCTCGCCGACAGCGATTGCCGCTTACTTCCGCGACGAAGGTCGCCTGTCGTTCGGCTTCCTCGTGGGCATGCTGTTCTCGACCGGGCTGTCGATCGTCGCGACGCTCGCGCTCACCGGTGAGCTCGGGCCGTCCTATCTGTTCGTCTTCATCTTCACGCTGTTCATCTATTTCTACGCGATCTCGAACTATCAGAAGCGCTTCGTGCGGCCGCGCGTCGCCTATGCGGGGCTCGTGCTGATCGCGCTGATCGAGGCGGCCGTCGCGCTCGCGCAGCAGCAGAACGTTTTCCCGATCGATCTGCCCGGCGCGACGTACGGCTTCGACAATCTGCGCGCGCCGTCGCTGACCGGCAGCTATCTGCACTACCCGCTGTTCGTCGCGATTGCCGCGTCGCTGTGCGGCGTCGACTATCTGGTGCGCAAGAACGTGCTGTCGGGCCTCGCGTGCGCGGTGCTCAGCTTCGCGATTTTCTCAGCGCTGTCGCGTAGCGGCATGCTGATCATTCTCGGCACGTTCGGGCTCGCGTTCGTGCAGGCGCCGATCCAGTTCATCACGAGAAACGCGAAACTGATCGTTGCCACCGTGTTCGCGACGATGGCAATCATGATCTTCGGCGTCGCCGTGAGCAGTCAGAACGATAGTGTCGTCAACGTCGGCACCGAACGGCTCGTAAGCGCGACCGATCTGCAATCGGACGGCAACGACGGCCGCGCCGAAGCATGGGAGAAGGCCAAGTCGCTCGTATTGCCGGTCAACGTGATCGCCGGCACGTACTTTGGGCTCGTCACGAACTCGGCACCCGAGCCGGTGAAACAGGAGTTCGGCGTCGTCGAATCGAGCGTGCTGCAGCAGATTCTGAATATCGGCCTGATGGGCGCGATCTTCTATTACGGCGTGCTGATATCGGTGACGAAACTCGCGAGCAGCGCGAGCCGGATTTCGTTGTGCGTGTGGGCCGCTTTATTTCAAACGCTCTTCTATCAATCGATCGAAGTGATTCCGTTTCTCTTCATCCTGATGACATTGCCAGTGTTCGATTACGTGGGCGGACCGCGTGCAAACAGCACGTAGCGAACGGGAAGGCAGTGCGCTCCAGATCGTCTGCGTCGCGCGGACGAGCAGTGAGTAGTCGGTAGTGCGCGCGAAGAGCGCGAAGCAAGGTGCAAGAACCAGAAAGCCGTGTTTGGGGGTAATTCCACGAACACCTGATGTAAAGCAGGAGGTGGGGATGAACCTGAAGGGAATGTTTAGCGTTGTGATCGTCAATTACAACACGCCAAAACTGGTCGGAAATTGCGTTCGCTCCGTGCTCGAACTTTCGATTGCGGATAAGGAGGACATCGTCGTGGTGGACAACGCGTCACCCGACAATTCGTTTTCCTATCTGAGGGAGACGCTTCCGACGGGAGTGAGGCTCGTCAAAACGTCGATCAATCGCGGCTTCGGCGCCGGCGTCAATTTCGGCATGGTCGGTTGTCTGCGCGAACTCGTGCTCGTGCTGAACCCGGACACCTATTTCGTCGATACATCGCTCGAAAACGCGGTGCAGTTGTTCAGAACGGAGAAGGATGTCGGCCTCGTCGGTCTCGATCTGGTCTATCCGGATGGCGAGCGGCAGTTTTCCGCGCGGCGCTTTTATTCGGTGCTCGACATACTCGGCCGGCGTTCGCCGCTCGGGCGGCTCGGCGCGTTCAAGCGCCGCATCGACAACCACATGATGCGCGAAGCGTGGGCCGCGGGCACGCCGTTCGAGGCCGACTGGGTGCTGGGCACGGGCTTTATCGTGCGGCGCGCGTTATTCGGCGAACTCGGCGGCATGGACGAGCACTTCTTTCTCTATATGGAGGACGTCGATTTTTGCGCACGCATCTGGCAGGCGGGCTACCGCGTGCTGTGCGTGCCGGGCGCGCGACTCACGCACGAGCATCAGCGTGCGTCGGCAGCGGGCTTCCTGAGTAAGGCGGGGCGCCGGCATATGAACAGCTTGTGGCGTTTCAGCCGCAAGTATCGTGTGCCGCTGTTCAGACCGCCAGGCGTGCAGGGCCTGATTCGCGGCGCGAAGGCGCGTGCGTTGCCGGTCCCCATGACCGTGAGCGCGCGTCCGGTGGCCGCCGAGCAGGCGCAAAGCATCACGGTGGAGTGACGCCTGTCGATCTCTCGACGTGAAAAAAGAACGGAGTAACGCAATGGGGGAAGACTAGATGAAAACCCGGCGACAGGCGCTCAAGACGTTCCTGCTCGGCGGCCTGGCCGGGGCCAGTGCAAGCACAGCCGATTTGGGCGTCGCGCGCGCGACGGGGCACGCGCTGCGCGAGCGCGACGCGTTCGCGAGTATGGGCAACGGCGCGGGCGACGGTGCCGGCGGCATCCTGCGCGTCGCCGCGTCCGTGCCCGAGCGTGCCGCATCGGAACCGGTTGCGCCGAGCTATCTGAAGACGCTCAGCGATATCGTCGCGGGACTCGAGGTCAGCGTCGCGCGCTTCGTCGATCCGCACCGGCTGGCGGCGATTCAGCGCGGCGCGTCCGGTTACGACTGCGGCGCTGAACTCAGGGAAGCGTTCGCGAGCGGCGCGCGCGGGCTGTATCTACCGCGCGGCATCTGGCGTTACACCGGCGACCTGGCCACCGCGAACGGCTCGAGACTGCGCGGCGACGGCGGCGGCGAATACGTGGTGATCACCGACATCGCGATGGGGGCGACCGTGCTGGAGAGACAGGACTCGGGCGGCCCGAGGTCGGCGGCGCTGACGCTCGGCGACTCGGCGTTCGTCGAGCATGTGCAGGTGCGGCCGGCGCATTACGACAAGGTCATCTACTACCTCGCCAACTATCCGGCGCACACCGGCAACACGGCGATCGGCATCCACTTCGGTACGTCGGCGGGGGCTAGTCGTTGCACGGCGATCGGTTTTTCGCGCGCGGGCTACGAACTCGGCGTCACCTCGACGCTCGAGCGCTGCTATGCGTACATGTGCGAGCGCGGCTTCTACGCGACCGAGCACACCGACGGCTCGCTGATCAATTGCGTCGGCATGTTCTGCCATACGGCCGGCGCCGATATCGTCGACAACTTCTGGCAGGTGATCGGCGGACGCTGGGAATGGAACGCGCGACACGGCGTGATTCTCGGTGCGGAGTCGCTGATCGTCGGCGCGGTGTTCGATCGCAATGGCTTTGCCGGCGTCTATATGAAGAGCGGCAACTGGGGCAAGGTGGTGAACGGCAATTACTTCTCGCGCAACGGTTGCGGCGGCGACGGCAAGATCGGCCGCTGGAAATTCTCGACGCGCGGCCATCCGTCGTACCTCGATGTGCCGCCCGGTCAGAGTTGCCACATCCAGATCGATTACCAGCAGGCGGCGACGATCGTCGGCAATCGCTACCGTCCCGGCCAGGACGACGAGAACGCCGGCTGCGACGGCCCGCAGTTCGTGTACGGCAGTTCGACCGCGCCGGGCAGCACACCGCTCGACGGCATCACGATTCAGGGCAATTTCGGCGATCGCGCGGGTGACACGATCGTCGGTTACGCCAAGGCGTATCCGGGCGGCGGCGCGATCGCGGGCGGCAAGGACGCGAGCCTCGTGCATGCGCTGAATCTCGGCGTCGGCTACGAACGCGGCGGTGTCGCGGCGGCGCTGCATTGCGGAAACCAGAGCGTATCGCAGGAGACGACGCGCATCTCGATCAACGTGCTGCGCTCGACCTCGGGCCGGGTGGTGTTGCGCGCGGCCACACGCGGCCATGCTCTACTCGCCGAAATCCTGTTCGCAACCGACGCAACCGACGCCAACTACAAGACCGTGGTAAGCAATCTGATCGGCAATGCGGTGAAGGGCGCGGTGTTGAACGCAAATGGCGAAGACGATCGCTACAACAAGATCGATGTCGCACTAAGTGAACCTGCTTTCGTGTCGTATTCTGTTTTTTCGACCTGAGTTTTAACCGCCTACTGCAGACAGGACGATTGTGTCGACGAGAAACGTCATCATCGCGCTGTATTCGGTGTACGCACTGAACTACGTGCTGCCGCTCGTTACGTTGCCATATCTGTCGCACGTACTTGGGCCGGCCGGGTTGGGCGTGATCGGTTACGCGCAATCGATTTCGCAGATTCTTCTCGTCATCGTCGACTTCGGCTTCGGCCTGTCGAGCGCGCGCAAGGTGGCGGTGCACATCGATAACCCGGAGGTCGTGAACCGCATCTACTGGTCGACCACGATCGGCCGCACGATTCTCGCGTTGCTGTGCTCGCTGGTGCTGGTCGGCTGGGCCTTCGCCGCGCACATGTCGCCGCAGGAGCGCGGTGCGACGCTGCTGGGCTCGCTCGTGATCTGGGGCGGCGTGCTGACGCCCGGCTGCTTCTACGAAGGCACGCAGCGCCTGCCGGTGCTCGCGGGCACGCTGCTCGCGACGCGCGTGGGTCTGCTGATTCCGTTGTTCCTGTTCGTGAGGACTCGCGACGACGTGATGCTCGCGGCCGCTCTGCAATATGCGCCGACCTTCGTGTGCGGCGTGATCCTGATGGGCGCGCTGATCTGGAAGCGCGAGATCCTGCTGACCGTGCGGGTCACTTGGGCCGACGTGATGGCCGAGGCGAAAGAGGCGTATCACATCTTTCTCGGTTCGGCGCTGACGTCCGTGTACATGTACGCGAACGTGATCATGCTGCGCATGATCAGCGGCCCGGGCGCAGTCGGCTATTACGTGGCGGCCGAGCGACTCACCAACGCGCTACGCGCGTGCACGGCGCCGGCCATCCAGGCGTTCTTTCCGAAGATCTGCGTCGCTTACGAGCGCAACGACATCGCCTATATCCACAAGGTCAACCGCGGCTTCATGCTCGCGTTCGCGGCGTCGGCGGTGCTGATTCTGGTCGGCTTTACGGTGCTCGGCGAATGGTTCGTCGGACGTTTTCTCGGCGAGGCATTCGGCGAGACTTTCCGCATTTTGCGCATTCTCGTGTTCGTGCCGGCGATCGTCGGCATGACGACGACCCAGGTGATGCTGACGATCATCGCGTCGGGCAATCAGTCGTTGCTGAAGCGGATCTATATCTACGGCGCGCTGTTCCATCTGGTGCAGGCACCGATCAGCATCTACTTCTGGGGCGGTGTCGGCACCGCGTGCTCGGTGGCCGCGACCGAGCTGTTCATGCTGATCGGCGTGTACAACGTGTCGAGCCGAATCAATCACGGCCAGATCGCGGTGCGCGCGCAGACGACGATCAAGCAGGAGATGGCGGCGGAGAGGGAATAGCCGCGAAGATGGACAGCGGGATCGAACGGCCGCGGCGCGCCTCGTGAAGACTTTGCGCGTCGCGGCCTTGTTGCGTCAGCGCCGCGCGTTCGTTGCGCGCGTTCACTGCGAGGGCTTACTGCGCGGTCGACAGACTGGTTACTTTCGCGGTGCGCAGATACAGCACCGTCGACAGCACGACCGCCGCGGCAGCCGCGATCGCGGCAAACAGGAACACCGAGCCGTAACCGAACTCGCCGGCGATATACCCCGCCAGCGGCCCGGTAATCCCGAGCGACAGATCGAGAAACACCGAGTACGCGGACAGTGCCGCGCCGCGGCTCGCCGGCGGCACGAGCCCGACCGCCTCGACGCCGAGCGCCGGAAACACCAGCGCGAAGCCAAAGCCGGTCAGCGCGGCGCCCGCGAGCGCGATATGCGGCTCGGGCGCGAGCCACAGCATCAACAGACCCGCGCATTCGAACGAGAACGACACGATTGCGACACGAAAGCCGCCATAGGTCTTGATCGTGTTCGCGAACAGCAGGCGCGCGCCGACGAACAGCGTGCCGAACAGCGTCAGCGACAGCGCCGCATTCGGCCAGTGCTTCGCCGCATAGAACAGCGTGATGAAGGTCGCGATCGAACCGAAGCCGGCCGAGCCGAGCGCGAGACCCATACCGTGCGGCAGCACGCGCGTCAACACGCTGCGATACGACATCCGCTCGCCGTGCACGACCGGCACCGGCGCGATCAGACGCGCGAGGTAATAGCCGAGCCCCGCGAGTGCGATCACCAGAATGCCGAGCGCGCTAAAGCCGATCGAGCGCGAGATCATCACGCCGAGCGGTGCGCCGATCGCGAGTGCGCCGTACGTCGCGATGCCGTTCCACGAGATCACGCGGGCGTTGTTGGACGTGCCGACCCGGCCGATCCCCCACAGGATCGCGCCGGTGCCGCACAGACTTTCGCCGAAACCGAGCACGAGCCGGCTGCACACGAGCAGTGCGAGGCTCAGCCCCGGCCAGTGAGCGGTCAGCGCGGCGAGCAACAGCAGCACGCCGCTCGCGCCGCAGCCGAGCAGACCGATCGACACCGTGCGCTTCGGCCCGAGCGTATCGGCCGAGCGACCCGCGAGCGGCCGCGACGCGAGCGTCGCGAGGTACTGCACGCTGATCGCCGCGCCGGCCAGCACCGCGCTGTAGCCGAGGTCGGCGTGCACATAACCGGGCAGCACCGCGAGCGGAATACCGATCGCGAGGTAGCAAAGAAAGGTGAAAAAGACGACCGGAATGATCTGCAGGGTCGTCGCAAATTCGCTGCGGGCGGACGCGGAGTCGGTGGACATCGGGAAAACCAGACTTGAATTCGGCGGGAAGGCGTGATTCTCCCATGGAACCGATTCCTTTGCAGGGTTTGCCTAAAAAATGGGACGAATCAATGGTGGGTTATATCGCGCGAACAATATGTCCCCCATGCGATTCAGGCTATGGGTAAGGTTTATTGACGGTGATAGCTTTCAAACCATCGATGCGGCGCGTCCGCGCGCACCCAGAACAGACGAGAGCACCGAAACATGACCGAGCCGATTCGTTTCTATCACCGCAACGCGATCCGCGAAATCGAGGACGCGCCCGTCACCCGCACGGTGCTGCAGTATCTGCGCGAGGACGCGCATTGCACCGGCACCAAGGAGGGCTGCGCCGAAGGCGACTGCGGCGCCTGCACCGTCGTGATCGGCGAGCGCAATCCGGCGGGCGGCGTCGACTTCAAGGCGGTCAACGCCTGCATCCAGTTCGTGCCGACCCTCGACGGCCGCGCGCTCTTCACGGTCGAAGACCTGCGCCAGCCGGACGGCTCGCTGCATCCGGTGCAGCAGGCGATGGTCGACTGCCACGGCTCGCAGTGCGGCTTCTGCACGCCGGGCTTCATCATGTCGATGTGGGCGCTCTACGAGAAGCACGGCCACGAGCATGGCTGCGCGAACCGCACGGTGCCGTCGCGCGAGGCGATCGGCAATGCGCTGACCGGCAACCTGTGCCGCTGCACCGGCTACCGGCCGATCGTCGATGCGGCCGAGCGCATGTTCGACGCGCCCGCGCCGCGAGCGCCAGTCGACGTAAAGGCGCTCGCCGACACGCTCGCGACGCTCGAACGCCGCGACACGTTTCAGTACGAGCACGCGGGCCAGCGCTTCGCCGCGCCGCGCACGGTCGCGGCGCTCGCGCGGATCAAACAGCAGGAACCGGCCGCGCGCCTGCTCGCGGGCAGCACCGACATCGGCCTGTGGGTCACCAAGCAGATGCGCGAGCTCGGCGACCTCGTCTACGTCGGACAGGTCGCCGAGCTGCAAAAGCTCGAAACCAATGACGACTGGATCGAGATCGGCGCCGGCGTCAGCGTCGAAAAAGCGTATGCCGAGATCGCGAAGCAGTACCCGGAGCTGACCGAAATGTGGCAGCGCTTCGCGTCGCTGCCGATCCGCAACGCCGGCACGCTCGGCGGCAACATCGCGAACGGCTCGCCGATCGGCGATTCGATGCCGGGGCTGATCGCGCTCGGCGCGCGCGTGATCGTGCGCGGCGGCGACATCGAGCGCGAGATGCCGCTCGAAGACCTGTACCTCGCGTATCAGAAGAAGGACATGGCCGAGCACGAGTTCGTCGTCGGCCTGAAGGTGCCCGCGCGCGGCGATGCGCGCGCGAACCTGCGCTTTCGTACCTACAAGCTGTCGAAGCGCTTCGATTCGGATATCTCGGCCGTCTGCGTGGCGTTCTCGTTCATCGCCGACGGCGACGCGATCCGCGAGCCGCGCATCGCGTTCGGCGGCATGGCCGCGACGCCGAAGCGCGCGCTCCAGGCCGAAGCCGTGCTGCGCGACGCCGAATGGCACGAGGCGACCGCGCAGGCCGCGATGCTCGCGCTGGGCACCGACTACGCGCCGCTCACCGACATGCGCGCGAGCAGCGACTACCGCCTCGAAGCGGCGAAGAACACGCTGTACCGCTTCTGGCTCGAAACGCGCGCGCAGCAGCCGCTGCCGAAGAGCGCGCTCGACGTGCGCGCGGTCGCGCCGGCCGGCGCGAGCGCCTGAGCGCCGCGCGTTCAAGGATACGGAGAACACAACCATGAACCAGCAAGCCGAACCGTTCCTGAAAGAGCTTCAGGAACTCGACGACTTCACCCAGGTGCACGTGTCGCGTCCGCACGAGTCCGCGCATCTGCACGTAAGCGGCCGCGCGACCTACACCGACGACATCCCCGAGCTGGCCGGCACGCTGCACGCGGCGCTGGCGCTGTCGTCGAAGGCGCACGCGAAGATCGTCTCGATCGCGCTCGACAAGGTGCGCGCGACACCCGGCGTCGTCGCGGTCTTCACCGCCGACGACATCCCCGGCGTCAACGACGTCGGCCCGATCGTTCATGGCGACGATCCGATCCTCGCCGACGGCGTCGTGCAATACGTCGGCCAGCCGATGCTCATCGTGGTCGCGACATCGCACGAGGCGGCGCGTCTCGGCGCACGGCGCGCCGAGGTGGCCTACGAGGAACTGCCGGCGGTGCTGAGCGCGCAGCAGGCGCGCGCCGCGAACCAGTTCGTGCTGCCGCCGATGAAGCTCGCGCGCGGCGACGCCGGCACGAAGATCGCGCGCGCCGCGCATCGCGACGCCGGTGAGATGTTGCTCGGCGGCCAGGAGCAGTTCTATCTGGAAGGGCAGATCTCGTACGCGGTGCCGAAAGACGACGACGGCATGCACGTCTACTGCTCGACCCAGCATCCGACCGAAATGCAGCACCTCGTCGCGCACACGTTGGGCGTTGCATCGCATAACGTATTGATCGAATGCCGGCGCATGGGCGGCGGTTTCGGCGGCAAGGAATCGCAGTCGGCGCTGTTCGCCTGCTGCGCCGCGCTCGCCGCGTGGAAGCTGCTGTGCCCGGTCAAGCTGCGCCCGGATCGCGACGACGACATGATGGTGACCGGCAAGCGTCACGATTTCCACTACACCTACGAAGTCGGCTACGACGAAGAGGGCGCGATCGAAGGCGTCGCGGTCGACATGACCTCGCGCTGCGGCTTTTCCGCCGACCTGTCGGGCCCGGTGATGACGCGCGCGCTGTGCCACTTCGACAACGCGTACTGGCTGTCGGACGTCTCGATCGACGGCTTCTGCGGCAAGACCAACACGCAGTCGAACACGGCGTTTCGCGGCTTCGGCGGCCCGCAGGGCGCGTTCGCGATCGAGTACATCCTCGACAACGTCGCGCGCTCGTGCGGCATCGATGCGCTCGACGTGCGCCGCCGCAATCTCTACGGCAAGACCGAACGCAACCAGACGCCGTACGGCCAGGTGGTCGAAGACAACGTGATTCACGAGCTGATCGCCGAGCTCGAAGCGACCAGCGACTATCGCGCGCGCCGCGAGGAGATCGACGCATTCAACGCGAACAACGAGATCCTGAAGAAGGGCCTGGCACTCACGCCGGTCAAGTTCGGCATCGCGTTCAACGTCACGCACTTCAACCAGGCCGGCGCGCTCGTGCATATCTACACCGACGGCTCGGTGCTCGTGAACCACGGTGGCACCGAAATGGGCCAGGGGCTGAACACGAAGGTCGCGCAGGTCGTCGCGCATGAACTCGGCGTCGGTTTCAACCGGATTCGGGTGACCGCGACCGATACCAGCAAGGTCGCCAATACGTCTGCGACGGCCGCGTCGACCGGGTCCGACCTGAACGGCAAAGCCGCGCAGGACGCCGCGCGCCAGTTGCGCGAGCGGCTCGCCGCGTTCGCGGCCGAGCGCTTCGGCGCGGGCAGCGTGAACCCGCGAGACGTGCGCTTCGCGCATGATCGCGTGATGGTCGGCCAGGTCGCCGTCCGGTTCGAGGAAGTGGTCGCGAAGGCTTATCTCGCGCGCATCCAGTTGTGGTCCGACGGCTTCTACGCGACACCGAAGCTCTACTGGGATCAGTCGAAGCTGCAAGGACGGCCGTTCTACTACTACTCGTATGGCGCGGCGGTATCGGAAGTCGTGATCGACACGCTGACCGGCGAAATGCGCGTGCTGCGCGCCGATGCGCTGCACGACGTCGGCACCTCGCTGAATCCGGCGCTCGACGTCGGCCAGGTGGAAGGCGCCTTCATTCAGGGCATGGGCTGGCTCACCACCGAGGAGCTGTGGTGGGACGCCGGCGGCAAGCTGATGACGCACGCGCCCTCGACGTACAAGATCCCGACCGTCAACGACGTGCCGCCGGTTTTCAATGTCAGGCTGTTCAGGAACCGCAACGCGGAAGACAGCATCCATCGTTCGAAAGCGACCGGCGAGCCGCCGCTGCTGCTGCCGTTCTCGGTGTTCTTCGCGGTGCGCGACGCGGTGTCGGCGGTCGGCGGCCATCAGGTCGATCCGCCGCTCAATGCGCCCGCGACCAGCGAGGAAATCCTGAAGGCGGTCGGCGCGGTGCGGGCCGCGACGGCGGCCGCGTGGCGGGCGTGATGGCGAGTGGCAAACGAGTTGGGAGCGCAATATGGAAGCACGCCTGAATTGTTGTCCGGGCGGGACCGGACCCGAGCTTGCACCGCGGCCGGCGCCGATGCATATCGTGCTGTTCGGCGCGGGACACGTCGGCCATGCGCTCGTGCATCTGCTCGGCAGCCTGCCGTGCGTGGTCCAGTGGGTCGACGAACGCGACGAGCTGTTCCCCGACGAAACGCCGCCCAACGTGCAGGTCGAAGCGACCGACACGCCCGAGGCGATCGTCGACGCGGCGCCGCCCGGCGCGTGGTTTCTGGTGATGACGCACAACCATGCGCTCGATCTTTCGCTCGCCTCACGCATCATGCGACGGCGTGATTTCAGCTACTTCGGCATGATCGGCTCGAACACGAAGCGCGTGAAGTTCGAGCGGCGACTGCTCGAACGAGGCGTGGAGTTGGAGCGGCTCGCGGAGATGACCTGCCCGATCGGCGTCGAAGGGATCGTCGACAAGGCGCCTGCCGCGATCGCGATTGCGGTGTGCGCGCAACTGCTGCGACTGAGGACACGGCAGGCCGCGACGGTTGATGCTTTGCGGCAGGCCGCGAGCCACGTCCGCGCAACGGCGCAGATCACGGTTTAGGCCATACGGCGCGACGGGGGCTTGCGCGCGACCAGCTCACCCGACACCTCGGACATCAACGTCCTCAGCCAGCCTATATCGCTCGGCCGATCCGGCTGCGGATGCCACAACTGATAGCAGCGGATGCGCGGAAACGCGATCGGCACGTCGACCACCGCGAGCGGCAACATGCTCGCGTAGTGCATCGCGAAGCGCCGCGTCGTCGTGAAGATCAGATCGGATTGCAGAAGCGTCTGCGCGACGAGCCCGAAGTAGGGCAGCGTCGCGACGATGCGCCGGCTCGCCTTCGCCCGCGCGAAGCCGGTATCGATCGCGCCGCCGCGCGCGCCGCTGTAGGGCGTCGGCGCGAGATGCGGCGCGGCCAGATAGGCTTCGCGGGTGAGCGGCTCGTGTGTCAGCGGATGGTCCGCGCGCATCATGCATACGACGGTATCGGCGAACAGGTCGCTGCGCTCGAAGCGCGGATCGGGCTTCGGCCAGTTGCCGATCACCAGATCGAGTTCGCCGGCCTCGAGCGCGGCCGAATGATCGAGCAGCGGCCCCAGCGATTCGATTTCGAGCCGCGCATGCGGCGCCGCTTCGCGAAACCGCGCGATCACGGTCGGCATGAAGAAGTCGTTCAGATAGTCGGGCGCGGCGACGCGAAAAGTGCGGCGCGAGCGGCTCGGGTCGAAATCGCCATGCGGCGTCGCGACGAAATCGACATCGCGCAACACGCGCTGCGCGGCCGCGAGCAGCGACTCGCCGTATTCGGTCGGCACCATGCCCGACTTGCCGCGCACCAGAATCGGATCGCCGAGCGTTTCGCGCAGCTTGCGCAGCGCCGTGCTGATCGCGGGCTGGGTCTGGTTCAGCCGCAACGCGCTCTGCGTGACGCTGCGCTCGACGAGCAGCGTGCGCAGCACGCGCACGAGCCAGATATCGAGTGAGGCGGCGGTGTCGTCCATGATCGAAGCGTGGTGGCGCGGGCGCTGCCGATGAGCTCGCCGCGCGGCGCGCGCATGGGGTGCGAAAGCTTAACCTTAGGCCCGTTTGCGCTTCGGCGGCATGGCGGGCGCGGAATGGCCGGCATCAGCCGTGTTATGCCGGTGTTGGTTTGTCCGGCAGCCCCCACGGTAGCGAACTGATCCGCTTCACCTCGCGCGATTCGAGCCAGTTCGGCGTGCGCGCGCAGTACAGCACCATCGGCAGCGCGTCCTCGCCCCAGAACAGCTGATCGTTCAGACGAAACGTCGGCACGCCATAGACGCCGAGTTCGATCGCATCGGCGGTATTGCGCTGCAATTGCGCCTGCACGGCTTCGTCCTGGATCAGTTCCGGGCCGTCCGGCTTGCCGACGCGCTCGCACAGCTCGGCGAACGCTTCGTCGCTCGACGGATCGCGCCCCTCGCGCCAGATGAAGCGGAAAATCTCGCGCACGAATTGCACGTCGCCGTTCGCGGCGGTCGCGAGCAGCAGCGGCTTCGTCGAATCGAAGGGATGGGCGGGCGGCATTTTGTACGGAATGCCGAGCTGCTCCGCGCGAAACAGCGCGTGCCGGTACATGAAGGTGCGCTTGGCGGGCACGCTGTACGCGGAGCGCTGGCCCCAGTGGCGATACAGATCGTTCAGCACGACCGGCGTGAACGCGAATTGGAAGCCGGGCCATTTGTCGTATTGCTCGAGCAACAGGTAGGTGAACGGTGAGACGAAATCGTAAAACCACTGCCGCTGTTGGGCGTCGATGCCAACGGTCATAAATGTCTCCCGGATTGCCTGTGTCGGACGATGCGGACGGTGCGTCCGTTATCTCATCAAAATTGTAGCGATCTTACCAGGTGCGGTCCCGGCTTGCACCGGTCGATATCCCCTGGTGGCGGCAGGTGGGCGTAGTTCCGGCGGTGTCGTCAGAGGCGCTCAGCCTTTGACTTTATCGGCCGCCTGCTCGTCGGCCTCGTCCAGCCCGCCCCGCGTGTCGCGGCTTTGCGTGAGCCGTCGCCGCACGAAGCCGATGTGCTCGCGCAGCACGTAGAACTGGTCCGCGTACGCGAGCGGCATCTTCATGCCGTTGACCGAGTCTTCGATCGCGTCGAGCCGCTCGATCAGCGACGCGCGTTCGGCCGACGAATGTTCGCTGAGCGCGCTGCGCTCGATCGCGATCAGAGAGCCGTACCAGCGATAGATGCGCGATTTGACGCGCCACGCGTACAACCCGGGCACGACGCGCAGCGCCGGCACCAGCAGCACGATCAGCGGCACGATGATCACCAGCAGGCGGTCCGCGAGACTCGCGATCCAGAACGGCAGCGTCCGGTACAGGAAGCTCTTGCCCGACTTGTAGTAGCGCGCGGCGTCGTCGGAAAGCGGGAAGTCGTGCGCGAGCGGGGCGGGGAATTCGCCGGCGCGCTGCATCGTCGTCGCGCCGCCATGCACCTCGCGCGCGGCTTCGATCAGCAGATCGGACAGCGCCGGATGCAGCGAATCGCGCGCGATCAGCTCGGCGGTCGGCGCGACGATGCTGATCGAGTTCGCCGGCAGGTTCTTGCCGAGGTCGAAGGCGCCCATCGGTACCTTCAGCTGCGTCAGGTACGGAAAGCGGCGCGTGTACGCGTCGGCCTGCGAAAAATCGTAGAAGCGCACGTTCTGCGTGCGGTAGAGCTTGCCCATCACGGCCGGCTGCGCCGAGTCGCCCGCGAGGAAGGTCGCGTCGATCGTGCCGTCGATCAGCGCGTCGGCGGCTGCGTCGCCCGTCAGCGGCAGCAGTTGGGTCGGACCGCCCGGCACGATGCCGTTGGCCTTCAGCAGCGCGAGCGCGAGCTCGCGCGTGCCGCTGCCCTCGGGGCCGATCGCGAGGCGTTCGCCCTTGAACCCGGACAGCCAGTCGACGGGGGCGCCGCGGTAGAAGATCGCGAGCGGCACGTAAGCGACGCTGCCGAGCGACATCAGGCTTTTGTCCTTGTCGAGCCCGGCGGGCGCGATGCCGCTCTGCACGAAACCGACGTCGACGTTTGCGTTCGGGTCCAACAGCCGCTTCAGATTTTCCTGCGAGCCCTGCGAGGCCAGCACGTTCAGCGTGATGCGGTTGCGCGCGAGGATCGTCTTGTACTTCTGCGCGGCGATCCAGAAGGTGCTGCCGACGGGACCGGCGCTAATCGTCAGCGTATTCGGCGGGGCGGGCTGGATCAGCCGCACGGCGGCCCAGATTGCGACGATCACGAGCAGCACGAGCGGGCCGAACGAGACCGCCAGGTCGCGCCACGAGATCGCGACAAAACGGGCGACGAGACGGGTAGGGCGGGTGCGGCCGGTGTCAGGCTTCATCGGATCATCTGAAAGCGGCGGTCGATCGGGCTCGAATGCGCGAAGGCGGCCTGGGCGGTGCGCGCCAGCACGCGTCGCGCCGATGGTACCTGAGATCGGCGCGGCCGCGAAACGCGTAGCCGCCCGTCACGCCGACAAACGCGTAACAAATGGTGAGCGTCGCGGTGAACGCCAGCATGAGCGCTGGCCTGATGTCCGTGCAAATTTTTGCGCGATCACGGAGCGTGTCTGCTTCTACCCGGCACGCATGACGCACCCGCTGTCGGCGCGCCACGCCACGCGCTAAACCCTTTGCGCTTCTGTGCCGGCTAGATTAAATTGTGCATCGCTACCGCGATCCAACGTTTGCGGCGCGACCCCGGCAAGACGGACAAGAACCGGGTGCGTCGGCGGACGTCGCGGTTGGCCGGTTACTGGTAATCGGCGTCTCTCGCCTCTTGCACATCGTGTCACAGCCGTTGCCGGCCGAACCTCACGCGCGCGTTCGCGCGAGGACGGCCGCCCGTAGTCGTAACGATGCCGCTTGTTCATGCGGTCCAATGTGAAACCAAGGAGAAGAGAGCTATGAAGACGGTCGGTTTTCTGAAAGCACTGGGTCCGGTTGTGGCGATGGTGATGGCGTGCAACGTCTACGCCCAAAACGCTCCGGCAACCGATACGGCGTCGGCGGCAGCCGCAGTCAAGGCCGGCAAGCACGCGAATCACGAACTCGGCCGCAAGGTGCGCGCCGCGCTGACCAAGACCCAGGGTCTCGACGTGTCGAACATCGCCGTGCGTGCGCGCGGCGGCGCGGTGACGCTGACCGGTACGGTGCCGGACCAGGGTCAGATCGATTCGGCCGGCGAAGCCGCCAAGGGTGTCGCGGGCGTGACGTCGGTGTCGAACAAGCTGACCGTGATGCAGCAGTAAGCGATGCGCGTGCGCGCGCGGCGCCGCACGGGCCGCGTCGCGCGGTGGTGCGCAGCGGCGTGGTGCATGGGCGCCGTCGTCGGCGTCGCGAAGACGGTTTGACGCCGCGCTTGCATCGCGTCGCGAAGTCTATCTATCAATTCGGAGGCTCCGGCATGATCGCCGGAGCTTTTTTTTCGCCGCCGGTTTTGGCGCGTGGCACTCGCGAGGTTTGCGGGACCGCAGCAATGCGGCTTGCGGCACGCATAGGTCGTGATGGAGGCGCAGCCGTCGCGGATTCGTGCGCTGCGACACATTACCGACGCATCGCGAGGCGTACTGTGACCAGCAGGGAAGGGGGAGCCAAGGTCATGGAAACCACGCTGTTTCGCTATATCGATCTGCCGATCGGCGATCGCGCGGCATTCGAACTGGTGTGCGCGCGCCACGGTTTCGCGCCCGCGCATTTCCACATCAGCGCGAGCGCGGCACCCGGTGAGCCGGCGCACGAGCGCGTCGTCACCGTGCGGCGCGGCAGCTGGTCACAGTCGTATTACGACCGCCACGGTCAGTGGGTCAGGCAGTTCGAGGCCGATCTGACCTGCCGGTTTTTCAAATAGACACGAGTTGCGGCGTGCGCGGTTGACGCGTCTTCAGCGCCTCACGACAACACCAGCCGCACGCCGACCAGCGTCAGCGTCGCGGCGAGCAGATTGCGCAGCAGCGCATCCGGCGCGCGCGAGGCCAGATAGCTGCCGATCGCGATGCCGGGCAGCGATCCCACCAGCAGCGACAGCAGCATCGACCAGTCGATCGAGCCGAGCAGCCAATGTCCGGCGCCCGCGAGCAAGGTCAGCGGCACCGCGTGCGCGATGTCGGAGCCGACGATGCGCGTCGTCGGCAGCATCGGATACAGCAGCAACAACACCGTCACGCCGATCGCACCCGCGCCCACCGACGTCAACGACACCAGCACGCCGAGGGTCGCGCCGGTCAGCATGGTCAGCGCGAGCGTGCGTGCCTGGCTCGGCGCGCGTTGCTTGCGCGCGCCGAGCGCCGCGAGCTGCGGACGGAACACCAGCGCGATCGCGGTAATCAGCAGCGCCGCGCCGAGCACGACCTGGATCAGCCGGCCCGCGCCAGGCGTATCCATTCCATAGCGATGCAGCAGGATCAGCGTGACGGTCGCCGCGGGCACGCTGCCGGCCGCGAGGCGCAGCGTGACCTGCCAGTCGACCGAGCCCTTCAGCCCGTGCACCAGCGTGCCGGTCGCCTTGGTGGCGGCCGCGTACAGCAGGTCGGTGCCGACCGCGGTGGCAGGGTGCACCTTGAACAGCAGGACGAGGATCGGCGTCATCAGCGAGCCGCCGCCGACGCCCGTCAGCCCGACCAGAAAGCCGACGAACAGGCCGGAGACGGAGTACAGCAGATTGATGTGGGGTAGAGCCATTGAGCGGACAGCTGACGCAGCGCGGGTGAAGGGTTGGGCGGCAAGACCGGCGTACGCGCCGGGGCGGGTGGGTGCGGCGGCGTGCGGTGCGCCGCACGGCCGCGTCGGCTGTCGCCTCAGCGGCGAAAGGCGCTATTGTCGCAAAACTGCCGCACCAGCGTGCGGCACTTGCTCAGGGTGAGCGCGTCGCCTCTGGCAGCGGGCTGCGTTCGGCGTGTACGGCACCGGTGTGTCTCCTATATCGTTGAAGACATAGGCGGCACTATGTGCCCTTCCTGACTATGTCGGGTAATGTGGACGAGCTTCCTCGACCGGCCGAAGATTGCGGGTTGTGGAGCAGACATGCCCAGCCAATCACACGACATAGTTTCTCTACTCTTCCGTCTACGAAGGAAGTCGAATATTTGATATGGGATGCAAGTGAGGCTTCAGTGGCTCGTGATAAAGCTGCTTATTCTCGATGATGTATTGCATCGCGGATGCCTTCCCCGACTCCGGACAGTGATTGAAGGAGTCAGACTATCTCTATCAAACCTCACGCATCTTCCCTAAAAACAGGGCTGTCGCAGACTTACAAGACATAGTCAGGAAGGGCACATAGTGCCGCATGGCGTGTGAGGTGCCGCTCAGAGCGCGCGGCGGATTTCGACGACGCCGAACGCCGCGAGCGTAAGGCCGACCACGCGATCGATCGCGACGCGAAGCCTGCTGCCGATCGCGTGACGCGCGAGCGACACCATGGTCACCAGACAGCACCACCATGCGATCGAGCCGGCGAACACACCGCCGACCGTCGTCAGCGCGATGGCCGGCGAGAACGCGCCGCGTGGCGCGAGCGTCGTGAATAGCGCCGCGAACATGATGACGGTCTGCGGATTGGTCAGCGTCAACAGCAGCGCGCTCGCGTACGCACGCAGCGCGCCGGCGCGGCCGATCTGCGCGAGCTTGCCGTTGCCATTGCCATTGCCGTCGGCGGTTTGAGCGGACGGCTTCTGCAGCAGCGCGCGCACGCCGAGATACAGCAGGAACAGGCCCGCGAGCAGATGCAGCGGGCGGTCGTACGCGAGCATGAACTGCGAAATGCCGACGAGGCCGAGCGCCGCGATCAGCCCGTAGGCCGCGTCGCCGCTGGCGATGCCGAAGCCGATCGCGAGTCCCGCTCGCGGACCGCCGCTCAGCGTTCGGCGGATGCACAGCATGCCCATCGGGCCGACCGGCGCGGCGATCGCGAGGCCGACGCCGGCAGCGGTGAAAAACAGACTGGTGGTGGACATGGGCAGGTTCTCGAGCGTTGTTCTGGTTGGGGCGGTCGCCTGCGGGCAGCCGGCGCACCCGCCAGCATAGCCAGACCGAAAATCGCGGGCAAGGGCGGGGTGGGTAAGACTCGACGCGCGATGACTCGAGCCTCAAACTTCAATTGGAGAAATAGGAATGCCGGAAAGTCCGGGGTCGAGCCGATCTGCAGGGTGCTGCCAATTGCCCCGTCGACGTACTACACGCATGTGGCCCGCCGCGTCAATCCAGGCCTGGTGCCGCCGCGGGCCCAGCGCGACAGGATGCTCAAGGATGAGATCCGGCGCGTGTGGGAAGAAAATTTCCAGGTGTATGGCGCAGACAAGGTCTGGACGCAATTGAAGCGGGAAGGCATTGTCGCGGCGCGCTGCACGGTCGAGCGGCTGATGAAGCAGATGGGCCTGCGCGGTGTGGTGCGGGGCAAGACGGTACGCACGACAGTGAGCGATGGTTCGACGCCGTTCCCGAAGGATCTCGTGAACCGGCAATTCACGGCCGAACGGCCCAATGCGCTGTGGGTGTCAGATTTTACCTATGTATCGAGCTGGCAGGGCTTCGTCTATGTTGCGTTCATCATTGACGTGTTCGCCTGACGCATTGTCGGCTGGCGTGTGTCGAGCTCGGCGCGCACGGACGTCGTTCTGGACGCACTGGAGCAGGCCTTGTACGAGCGACAGCCGGCGCAGCAGGACGGGTTGATCCATCACAGCGACCGCGGCGTGAAGAAGCCATCCATGCTCCGGGGTGCATGAAGCACCCCGGGCGTTTCATTCAGTCGTACAGAATCAAGACGGTCGCCGTTGCGGTAAACGGTCCGATCTTCGGTTCGCCCAGGGGAGTGAGCGTGGCGGTGAACGGCAGCGAGACCTGCGTCTGCGTCGCGCCGAAGGTCTGGAGGTTGAACGGCTCGCCAATCGGCACCTGGTTGCCATTGCCATCCTGAACGCCTATTCCGAAGTTACTGTCCGCCTCTGGCAATATCAGGTTGTTCTGCACCGGATTCGAAGTCTGGAAATAACCCTGTATGTTGACCCCCGTATCGCACTGCTTCTTCTGCAGCAACAGACTGAACGGACGTGTGGGCCTGACTGGCGAGAATCCCGTTGGCGTTGCCTGCACCTGACCGAAATCCACGATGCCTGGCTCAGGCGTTACCGTTACGTCGACCGTGCATGGCGTCGGCGCGAGCGCGCTGAGGCCGCTCAGGATATAGGCGAAGCTCGTTGCGCAACAGTTGATGCCATTCAACCCGTCGAACTGGAAGGCTGCGTAAGTGTTGGGCAGTGTTCCGACCCATGCCCCCTGTTTGCGCACGATCACCTGATAGGTAATGCTCACCGGGAGCCTTGGGCATCCTTGTGCGCTGGAAAAGGTGGTATTTGCGCATCTGGGTACGACATAGCCTGTCGGCACCCCTTGTCCAGCCTGACTCGTTTGACCGTAATAATCCCGTCCCTGGTAGCGGATACCGATTTCCACTCCAGACAGACTGACATTCTTCGGATTCGGATAGAAATAGATCGGGTCAGTGTGGGTCAGGGCGCTTCCTCCGATATCCTTGTAGCAATAGCCTGTTGTCGTACGCGTGGGGGAAATCCAGATGATGGTCCCGTCCGGTGCGTTTTCCGGGTAGGTCTGCACCGATCCAATTGATTCGGTAAACGAATCCTGCCCGCTACTCGTCAAGCAGCGAAGCGCCCATGCGGATTGCGCGGACATACAGAACGCGACCGCGAACAGAATCCTGACAAGACTGCGGACACTCAATATCCGCGTAGCTACCCATTCAATTCGACCGTTCATTGCTGCACACTCCTGCACGTATCAGCCTCGCAGGCATACTTGACCTCGGTCTGGCCGCCGTAGTCGTTCATGTGAGTCACGTACAGCGTAGTCGGTGCGGCCTCCTTGAACGGCACGCTGGTCTGGTTCATCGGATCCACCATGACCGAGTCGAACGCCACGGGTGCCTTCTTCTCGCCGGTGTGCAGTTCGACAATGGACACATGAAGCGGCGTTGGATTGTCGAATGTCAGCTTGTGCGAAGCGGAATCGATCTTGACCGTCATCGGCAAGGTTGGATCTTCGTTGCGTTTCGGCTGCACGTTCTTCGGCCGATAGAACAGCTTCAGCTTCGAGTGCAACGCAATCTGCAACGCGTTCACCGCCTCGGTTGTCGGTGGAATTTCGCGGATGTTCAGATAGAACACGGATTCGCGATCGG
The DNA here is from genome assembly GCF_014201005.1 of Paraburkholderia lebeckiae. Taxonomy (NCBI): domain Bacteria; kingdom Pseudomonadati; phylum Pseudomonadota; class Betaproteobacteria; order Burkholderiales; family Burkholderiaceae; genus Paraburkholderia; species Paraburkholderia lebeckiae. The sequence continues at coordinate 62,951 of NZ_JACHDK010000009.1, forward strand.
TTGGCAGCGTATTGCCGGGGAGCAGAACGACGCGCAGGACGTTGCGGTCGTTCGCTTCGATACGTTGCAGCGGCGGCAATACCATGAACGGTGCGGTAATTTTCTTGCCGTTTTCGTCCTCGATCCAGGACTGGATCAGATACGGATACTTCGCGCTCTTGTTCGTGACGGTCACGCTCGCGGCTTGCGCGCCTTCGTCAAAGACAAGGCGCGTGCGGTCCGGTACCACTGCCGCGTCCGAGAAGAGCGGGGTGGCCAGCGCGATGGCGGCGCAAAGCCGGGACAACAGGGAGTGGAAACGTCCAGTATTCATGGCATAAGACTCTTCGATCAGGGGCGGCTGGAGCTGCCGCTTAACGGATTGCAGGAGACGGGCGTGGCGTTCCCGTCCATATCGGGGCTCTGCGGCAGATCGCCAAGCCGGCACTCGGTGTTCCCGTCGATCTGCACGACGAGTTCGCTGTCGGGCCGGATCTGCGACAGGTAGGTGACGCCGTGCTCGCCGACGATGCCCACTTCCTTGCCGGACTTGTGATCGACCACAGACGCGCCGAACTGCACCTCGCGTCCATCGGAGGCCGTCAACGCGACGAGCACGTTACGTCCGCGCGCCGCGTCGAAATGCACGTAGCCGATCGCGCCGTCGGTCAGAACGAGACGCTGCACGGGGTTTGTGACCTGGGTGTCGAGAGCCATCTTGTTGACGTTCACGCGCGCGTCGAACGTGTCGAACGGCGAGATCGAACCGATCACGGCCAGACCGGCCGCGTTCGTGCGCGCCTGTCCACCGGTCAGCGGCACCTCCGCCACGCCGTCGGTCGACACGAGCAGGCGAGTGTCGCCGTTGTTGCCGTTGGCATGCGGCGTCACGCCGTGGCTCGTCGCGACGAGCGAACCGTCGAGTTCGAGCGATGCCGCGACGTACGAATTCACCACCGTCGAGGCCTGCATGCTGACCTGATACGCCGAAGTCATCTTGCGAATGTTGCCGTTGAGCATCGGCCTGCCGCTGGACGATCCGGTGAGCACCGAATAGCTGAGGCCTTCGCCGTTGTCGCCGCTCAGCCCCGCGTTCACGTTGACGCCGCCGCCACTCACCGACGACACGCTCGTCGACGCGGTCTGACGATTGCCGAGCGGGATCGTCGCGGATGCGAAGATCTGGTTACCATTGCCGGTCGACCCGGTCGAGCGGAACGCCGAAAAATTCAGCGACACGTTCTTGAGTTTGCCGACCGACACGGTACGCGCAAGCGTCAGGCCGACGCGATCGTCCGATGGGCGATCCCAGTAACTCGAATGGTCGTAGGACAGGAACGTCGAGACGCCGAACACGCGCTTGGCGAGCGTCATCGAAAAGCGATGGCGGCTGCCGGCAAGGCCATAAGCAGTCGGGTCGCCGCTGAACTGCGGAAACGTGGTGTAGGTCCGGTCGGAAAAGCGGTAGCCGAAAAAGCGCAGGTCGGTGTCGAGTGAATCGAAGTGCTTCGAGTAGTTGATGCGATAGGACTGGCCATTTTGGCTCTGACCGTTCCACCACAGGCGCGCATTCGATGTAGTCACGTCGACCGAGACCGCACCGGCCGGGCCGAGGTCCTTGCCGACACCGACCGCAAGCGATTTATAGCCCGACGCGTCGATCGTGCCGCCGTACAGCGTGAAGTCGAGCGGCAGGCCGTACGCGGCCTCGGCGAAGCCAAACCACGGCGTGATGCCGGGGCTGCCGAACAGGCGCGGCTGCCCAGTCGCGAACTTGTAGCGCAACTCGCCCTGGCGCGCGAGGAACGGCACCGACGCGGCCGTGACCGTGAAATGCTGCACCGAGCCGTCTTCTTCCTGCACCGTGACGTCGAGTGTGCCCTGCACGTTCGCGTTGATATCCTGCAGCGCGAAGGCGCCCGCAGACACTTTCGTCGCGTACATCACGCGGCCCTGTTGCGACACGGTAACCGTCGCGTTCGAATGCGCGACGCCGGTCACAAGCGGTGCATAACCGCGCATCGACGGCGGAAGCATCCGGTCATCGCTTTGCAGCGACGCGCCGGTGTACGCGAAGGTGTCGAAGATGTCGGAATTCAGATAGTTGTCACCGACCGAAACCGTCGAGCGGATGCCGGTCAGCGCGCGAAACGCGTAAAGGCGGTTGAACTGGAAATTGTTGTTCGAGCCGCCGAATCCGTTGCTGCCGGAGTTGGTTTGCGCCTGATAGTCGCCGCGAAAACGCCACGCACCGAGGTTCGCACCGATCGTGCCATAGGTCTGCAGCGAATTGTTTTGCGCCGCGCCGTAGCCGGAGGAGTACTGGCGATTGGTGCTGCCGATCACATGGTAATCGAGCATCGCGCCGTCGATGCCGTTGCTCCAGCGTTCGCGCGGAATGTAATTCGGATCGTCGTATTCGAACGCGATCTGGGGAATGTTGATCTTCAGGGTTGCGCTGCTTTTTACGTACTTGACCGAGACGCCCTCGATCTCATCGAGCTTCACGCATTCGCCACTGTGAATGCGCGGCAGCGTCTCGAACAGCTTCGGCTTCAGGCCGAAACTCTTGACGAGCGCTTCCGGAAGGCATGCGTAGCTCGTGCCGGGTTCGTCGCCCTCGATGAACGTAATCGACTGCCGCCCGTGATACTGATCGTTGACGGCGATATCCAGCAGATAATCCCCGGGAACCGTATAGTCCGCGTGCGAGAACTGCGCGAGATCGAGATTCTTCGCGTCGTCCACGCTCAGAAAGGCCTTGTTGAATTCGACGGCGTGCGCATGACTGCCTATCAGAATGGCGGACATGCACAGCACAGACTTCTTCAGACGTGCGGACAGAACGTTCAGCCGACCGTCCGACAACTCGGTCAGCCGCGATAGCGACTTGTTGATACGCACAGCAAAGGCCTTGAGAACGGGGAGGGGACGAAACGCGCACTGGGGAAGATGAAAGGGGGCGTGTGCCCCCTTTCGTGTCAGCCAACCAGGTTAGCTGGACAGGGGCTTACTGGTAGCGAACGGTGAAGTTGGCGACCGAGTCCGCAACACCCGGCGTAACCGTTGCCTGGGTCGACTCGTACATCGCGCCGAAGCGAACGGTGTTGTTGCCGTTTGACAGCACGATTGCTGACTTCTGCTCGGCGCCGTTGTCGAGGTATTCACCTGCGGACGTTTGCAGGCGGATACCGACGTTGCCGGCGCTGCCCGTCACGGCGAACAGACCCGGCACTGCGCCGTCGCTTGTACCCGTGAACGTGAAGTACGCGTTCTTCGCGGTCGTCGTGTCGCAGTCGGTCAGGACGATGGTGACAGGGGTCGCTTGCGAACGGTCACCGACCTTCGTGAAATCGCCTGCCGGCACCTGGCCGAGATTAACCGTCTGGTCCAGCGTGTCGCCGCTGATACCACATGCGCCAGCGACGATTTCGCCGTTGAAGGTGATCGTGCCCGGGTTACCGGCAGCCGGTGCTGCGAATACCGACGACGAAAGAGCCGCCAGAGCGGCGGCGGTGATAATGACCTTCTTCATGGATCTATCCTTGTTGCGTTGAACAGAGTTTTTAAACTGAGTAATGGAACCGCGTAATCGGCATCGGTTAACTAATGCGTGCGGCGAGACGAAATATGTCGAAATGGCAAAGGCTTTTGAACATGACGTGTCTGAAAAAATGATTAAAAATTATCAGATTTTTTGAATTATTGATAAATCCTATTTGATTGATTTTTATTTAGGATTATTCAAAAACGTCATACAGACGGGTCGTAAGTTCAAGCCTCGAGGACAACTGCCGTCGAAGCCGGGAAGTTGCTCGTCCAGCGGATGGAGGCATGTGGCGGCGCGCATTGGCTCGCACCCAAACTCAATGCGATGGGCTACCATGCAGAGCTGATTTCGGCCCAGTATGTATGGCCTTTTGTGAAGAGCCACAAGAACGATTACATCCCGGACTGGCTAACAGTTCACGACACCGCGTGTACAAACATGAACCCGAACTCATGCGTTGAAGTTCGGATTGCAGCGAACCTGTTGTCGTGGAATATTCCAGACAACAGTTACGGTGACAAGTTGCCTATCAATCTGCACCTCGGGCAGACAGTATCAGTTCAACGCGCCAGAGAGTTTTGAAGAAAGATCTGAGGCGAACAGAACGGGCCATAAATGCAAAAGTGCATGTACCGTTGTTTCAATACGAGTATGATGCATTGGTGAGCATTTCTTTTAATGCTGGAGCAGGCCATGCTGCGGAAGAATTGATGCATCGCGTAAATCAGGGGGGCTACCGAAATATTCCGAATTACATAAAAGGATTTCGCTGTTCCTCGATCTTGCGCCAACGCCGGGAAACGGAGGCTAGAGTATTCTCTGAACGTGTATATGATGCATCCCATTAGAATAATAGCTGTGCCGCTTATCCTGTTTTCGACATTGCCTTTTCTTGACTCAATTGTGCTGGGCGAAACAATTTACTCGATGCGGTTTGACTACAAAAAAGCAACGCCATCATCGGTTTATTTTGCTGGGAAATCGCGCGAAGAAATTGACCGCCTTTGCAAGACCGGCGAGCGCGCGTCAACTGCCGATATCGCTGCATGCAGCCAAAGGAATTTCGAACAAATTTCCGCGCAATTGAATTCTACGATTAAACCGTTGGAAGCTGAGTTGAGGAAAGACGATGTTGATTTGAAAGCCGATAACAATCCTGTTGCATTGCCTTATTTTGAGAAAGGACAAAGGGTATGGGTCGAGTATCGCGACAACCAGTGTTACGCTGAGACCTATTCATTAGGCGAAGCGTCGATGCGTTATATGACGTTTTGGGATTGCATGGCGCGCATAACGAAAGAGCGGATAAGCGATCTGAGGAGCGCGGAAGACTAACGAAGGCACCCTCGCCTCAAATACGTCGCCCCGCTTTGCGGTGCTTTCCATTCGAGCGTCAAGTGTGCTTGTTTCTGCGTCGCTTCGGCATCATCTAGTGGCACGCCTTGGCGATCACACGCATTGCTGAAAATCTGCGAAGCCGCAGTGTGGCGCTGGCACGTGAAGCAGTTCGAGCCGTGGAGGATCAGCCGGAAGCGTGAGCGCCCGCAGATGCGCTTTGTCGATGCGTGGCGGCGCACGGCGGCGACAAATGTGCGATGAAGACCGAAGCCTGGCGCCATTCGACACGTTCGAGCCGTTCCGCAAGCGCCAGAAATCCCTCCACAGTTTTCAACGATCAACCATAATTTCCCCCACCCCCAACCCACGAATCCGCTTCGCCGATGTGGCAAATCGATCAGGTGACGCTGCGCTTGTTCATCGCCGTGTGCGAGGAAGGCACGATCGCGCGCGCGGCCGAGCGTGAGTTCATCGCGCCGTCGGCGGTCAGCAAGCGGCTCGCCGATCTCGAAGCGCTCGTCGATGTCGCGTTGCTGTCGCGCAGCCAGCGCGGCGTGCGCGCGACCGCCGCCGGCGAAGCGCTGTTGCGCCACGCGCGGCTCATCATGCGCGGCCACGAACGCCTGCAGGCCGAGCTCAGCGAATACGCGGCCGGCGCGCGTGGGCATGTGCGCGTGCTCGCCAACGTGTCGTCGATGGTGGAGTTTTTGCCCGAGGCGTTGTCGGCGTTTCTTCAGGCGAATCCGGCGATTCGCGTCGACGTCGAGGAGCGCGTCAGCGCGGACATCGTGCGCGGGCTCGAAGAGGGTGTGGCCGATCTGGGCATCTGCCGCGACACCGTGCCGCTCGGCAGTCTCGACACGTTGCCGTATCGCGCCGACCATCTCGCGCTGATCGTGCCGCGCACGCACCCGCTCGCGGGTGAGACGCAGATCGGCTTCGAGCAGACGCTCGGGTTCGATCATCTGGGGCTCGCATCGAACGCGTCGGTCAATGCGCTGATGCAGCGCATCGCGCTGGAGAAGGGCAGCGAGTTGAATTACCGCACCTTTGTATCGACGTTCGATGCCGCCTATCGCTTCATCCAGGCGGGTCTCGCGGTCGCGATCCTGCCGCGCGAGGCGCTGCCGCGCCATGCGGCCGACGAGTACCGCATCGTCGCCGTGCCGTTGCGCGAGGCTTGGGCCGAGCGGCGCTTCGTCATCTGCATGCGCGATCGCGCGGCGTTGACTCTGGCGGCCGCGCGTTTGCTCGAGCATCTGCTGGGCGCGATGTAAGACGGGCGACGCACCTCGTCACCCGCGCCTTCGCCACCTCCCCAGACAAACCCCTAAGCATTTCACCCAGGCGAGCGTCAAAGCCCGCCCCATCGGCCTGAGCGGCCATCGCGAGCGGCGATGGTGTGCTTCGTCAAAGCAGACTTTGCCGCGCGTCGTCACGCGGGCACGCTGTGACCCAGTTAGCGCATCACTTCCATTCCACGGGCTTCTGATGCGCGCGTCCACGACCAGGATTCCAGCCAATGAATGAAACCCGCGAGCGCGTCGTCGTGACCGAAGTCGGTCTGCGCGACGGTCTGCAAAGCATTGCCCGCATCATGTCCACCGACGACAAGCGGCGCTGGATCGACGCCGCCTACGCGGCCGGCGTACGCCACATGGAAGTCGCCTCGTTCGTGCCGGCGAAGCTGCTGCCGCAAATGGCGGACGCCGCCGACGTGGTTGCCCACGCCCGTAGCTACGACGATCTCAGCGTGAGCGCGCTCGTGCCGAACCTGAAGGGCGCGCGGCACGCGCTCGAGGCTGGCGTAGAGCGCATCGTCGCGCCGATTTCGGTGAGCGCCGCGCATAGCGCCGCGAACGTGCGCAAGACACCCGCCGAGATGATCGACGCGTTCGCCGCGATGCGCGAGCTGATCGATGACGCGTCCCCGGCAGGTGGGCGCCGAGTCGAGTTGATCGCCGGTTTGTCGACGGTGTTCGGCTGCACGCTGCAGGGCGCCGTGCCGTACGCGGATATCGCGGCGATCGCGCGCGCCGCGGTGCAGGCCGGCGCTGACGTAATCGCGCTCGGCGATACGACCGGCGAAGCGACGCCGCGTCAGGTCGGCGAGGTCATCGAGCTGGTGCGCGACGTCGCGGGCGACAGGCTGCGCTCGCTGCATTTCCACGACACGCGCGGCCTCGCGCTCGCCAACACGCTGGTCGCGCTGCAGCACGGGATCCGCGAGTTCGATGCGTCGCTGGCTGGTCTCGGCGGCTGTCCGCATGCGCCGGGCGCAACCGGCAACGTCAATACCGAAGACCTCGTGTTCATGCTCCACAGCATGGGCTACGACACCGGTATCGACATCGCGCGGCTACTCGCATCGCGCGCGGTGCTGGCGCAAGCGCTGCCGGGCGAGCCGCTGTACGGCTATCTCGCGCGAGCGGGATTGCCGAAACAGTTCGCGCACGACTCCGCCAGCTACGCCGAATCTTTGCGTTGTCTCCATTCTTCCGTTCCGCAGGTGCCGCAATGACTCCGCTTTCCTCCGCTACTTCAGCTTCGTCATCGATGTCCACGCCGCAGCCGGGTACCTTGCCGCTCGCTGGCATCCGCGTGATCGAGTTGTCGCATATGGTGATGGGTCCGACCTGCGGCATGATTCTCGGCGACCTCGGCGCCGAAGTGATCAAGGTCGAGCCGCCGCGCGGCGACAGCACGCGCCGGCTGCTCGGCACCGGTGCGGGCTTTTTCCGCACCTTCAATCGCAACAAGAAGAGCGTCGCGCTCGATCTCGACAGTGAAGCCGGTCTCGCCGCGCTGAAGCAACTCGTCGATAGCGCCGATGTCTTCGTCGAGAACTTCAAGCCCGGCCGCATGGCGAGTCTCGGCCTCGATTACGCGACGTTGCGCGAGCGCAATCCGCGGCTGATTTACGTGTCCCACAAGGGCTTTCTCAATGGTCCGTACGAACATCGTCTGGCGCTCGACGAAGTCGTGCAGATGATGGCGGGCCTCGCGTACATGACCGGTCCGGTGGGCCGTCCGCTACGCGCGGGCAGCTCGGTCAACGACATCATGGGCGGCATGTTCGGCGCAATCGGCGTGCTGGCGGCGCTGCACGAGCGGCACGCGAGCGGCCGCGGCAAGGAGGTGCAGAGCGCGCTGTTCGAGAACTGCGTGCTGCTCTCGGCGCAGCACATGCAGCAGTTCGCGGCGACCGGCGTGGCCGCCGCGCCGATGCCCGAGCGCATCAGCGCCTGGGCCGTCTACGACGTGTTTACGCTCGCGCACGGCGAGCAGATGTTCATCGCCGCGACCGGCGACGCGCAGTGGCGCGCGCTGTGCGCGATTCTCGAACGCGACGATCTGCTCGCCGATGCGCGCCTTGCGACCAACAACGACCGCGTGCTCGCGCGCGGCTGGCTGCTGCAGACGCTCGGCGAAAGCCTGAGCCGTTTCGACGGCGCGACGCTCGTGCCGCTGTTCGAGCGCAATCACATTCCGTTCGCGTCGATCACGAAGCCCGAGGAGTTGTTCGACGATCCGCACCTGAACGCGAGCGGCGGCCTGGTGCCGCTGACGCTCGACGACGGCAGCGAAACCGCGATGCCGTTGCTGCCGATTTCGCTCGACGGTGCGCGTCTCGGGCCGCGTCGGCCGATAGCGAAGATCGGCGAGCACACCGTCGAGGTGCTGCGCGAACTCGGGTTCGACGACGCGCGGATCGCGGAGCTCGGCGGTGGCGTGGAATCACGGGCGCCGCGCGCGGCTGCGTGAGCGTCGTGCCGCGCTTGACCCGGTGCAGCAGGCAATAGACCAATAATTCTGGAGATAGACGATGAAATCGTCGAATCAGGCGATGTACGCAACGGCGCTCGGCGATGCCGGCGCGCTCGACGGCTCACCCACGGACGCGGGCGCGGATGCAGCAGGCTCGGACCGCGCCGGCGCGATCGCGCTCGACGGCGCGCGCATTTCCGCGCGGCTCGACCGGCTACCCGCGACCCGCACAATCTGGCAGCTCGTGATGCTGCTGAGCTTCGGCATGTTCTTCGAACTCTACGACCTGATGTACTCCGGCTATATCGCGCCGGGACTCGTGCACAGCGGCCTGCTGACGGCCACGACGCGCGGCCTGTTCGGCACGAGCGGCGTCGCGAGTTTCATCGCCGCGCTGTTCGCGGGCTTGTTCATCGGCACGGCGGCCTGCGGCTTTCTCGCCGACCGCTTCGGCCGGCGCGCGATCTTCACCTGGTCGCTGCTGTGGTACACGGCGGCCAACGTCGTGATGGCGTTTCAGCACACGGCGCTCGGATTGAACTGCTGGCGCTTTATCGCGGGAATCGGCATCGGCGTCGAGATCGTCACGATCGGCACGTATATTTCCGAACTCGTGCCGAAGCACATTCGCGGGCGCGCTTCGGCGTGCTCGCAGGCGGTCGGCTTCTGCGCGGTGCCGATCGTCGCGTTTCTGTCGTATCTGCTGGTGCCGCAACACGTGTTCGGCCTCGACGGCTGGCGTGTGGTCGTGCTGATCGGCGCGCTCGGCGCGATCGTGGTGTGGCGGATTCGCCGCGGCTTGCCGGAGAGCCCGCGCTGGCTCGCGCAAAAAGGCCGCCTCGACGAAGCCGACGCGGTGATGACGCGTCTCGAAGCACGCGTCGCACGCGAGTATCAGCGCCAATGCGGCCTGCCGTTGCCCGAGCCCGCGCTGCCCGAACCGGTGCGCGCGCAGGCCGCGTTTCGCGATCTGCTGGTGCCGCCGTATCGCAGGCGCACGCTGATGCTGATCATCTTTCACGTGTTCCAGACGATGGGCTACTACGGCTTCGCGAACTGGATTCCGACGCTGCTGATCAGGCAAGGCATCACGGTGACGACGAGTCTGATGTACGCGAGCATCATCGCGATCGCGGCGCCGCTCGGGCCGTTGCTGGGGCTATTGATCGCCGATCGCTTCGAGCGCAAGACCGTCATCGTCTGCATGGCGGCGGTCAACGTCGTGTGCGGACTCGCGTTCAGCCAGGCGCGCGAGACGGTGCTGCTCGTGAGTCTCGGCGTGTGCCTCGTGCTCGCGGGCAACATCATTTCATACAGCTATCACGCGTACCAGGCCGAACTGTTTCCGACCAGCATCCGCGCGCGCGCGGTCGGCTTCGTTTACTCGTGGAGCCGGATTTCGGCGATGTTCTCGGCGTTCGTGATAGCCGCCTTCCTCGGTCGCTTCGGCGTGAACGGCGTGTTCGTGTTCATCTCGGGGGCAATGGCGATCGTCATGGTCGCGATCGGTACGCTGGGACCGAAGACGAGCGATGTCGCGCTCGAGGATCTTTCGAAGTAGCTAGGGCCTGTTCACGCTAATAACGGGCCAGCCCCTTGAAGGTTTTTTTAAAACAGGGGAACGTGCCTTTCCGCCCGTATTGCGGCGTCGGTCGTCGCTTGTTCGGCTCGGCCAAACGGCGCTCCTCTCTCCTTGCACTACGCGCGGAAAGGCACGTTCGCAAGCCCGTGATTTGCGTGAACAGGCCCATCTAGGAGTCCTGGCGAGTCTCGTCGTTGCTCGACAGCCGGTCCGATACGTTGCCGAGCAGCAGCGCGAGCAGCACCACGCCGATCATTGCGAACAGGAACCCGCCGATCATCGTGGCAAGTATCAGCGTGATCCATGAAATGCCGTTCATGTGTGCGGTTCCAGCGCGTTTCTCGGGGGCATCGTAACCCGTTCAGAACCACTTCTATGTGCGCTTGCCCGCCGTAAACCTGTCAGGCGACGCCGAACTATCGTCGCGTCGTGCCATTACGCGGCGCGTTCTCGACGGGTGTCACAGTCGTTGCATAGGGATGGCGGACTTCGTTCGCTGTCCCCAACCCCCTTTGCGGAAACCTCGCAGTCCATTTCCGCAATCGGTTGGCGGAAATGCACCCGCTCGCACCCGACTTATTCCGTCACTGGCCCACCTATTGCAGGGGCGCTAATGTCGTCCGATATCCGTGTTTCAGGTTTGAAACGTTAATCGCCACGTTTATATTCCCGCCATCAATAAAAATAGATTAAATAATCCGTTCTGGCGCGTTGAGTGCCTGCATTGGACGGCGGAAGGGTCGGTTGCGCGGCGCTTGCGCGGGTCGACAGGGGAAGTTGTCGATGCAGCCGGGCACGCTTGGTAGGGGCGAGGGTGTTCCACTCATCAATAGGCAATTCCGGCAAAAAATCTCTTTAAAAATAGGACCAGGTGGGTACATAAGGCGGGGACACGCCGTTTTTCGAGTAGCCGCGCAGTGTGCGCTGGCGTACGCATTCATTTTCTAAATTGCCTTAAGATTTGCGAGTGCATATTCAACCATATGCGGTTAGACGATTAATCCATTGAAAAGACGGTCATTTCGGCATTGTGCCGAATTGCACTGGCCGATCACGTAGTCATAGCGCCAATATGTCTGCACTTTCGGACATGGCGGCGGAGCGCCGGAGGCCGTCGCTATGATGCACTGCGCGGAGTTCGCATTGTGCGTGATCGTAAAAGGTGTAGTAGATCGTTTTCTGTCGAGAGGATGACTATGACCTGCGCGAGTCTCGAGTCTGCAATGCTGCGCTGGGTGCATGCTCCGAACAAGGGCGTGCGTCGTGTCGCGATTCTGTTGTTCAACGACTGCTCGCTGCAAGGGGCGGGCGTGATCGCCGAGGTGTTCCAGGCTGCCAATGAACTCGCCACTTCCGGTTCGGGCGCATGGCTGTACGACGTATCGTTCTTGTCCGCCGGCGGCGGCATGGTGACTTCGTCGTCGGGTTTGCGCGTATGGACCGACGGACTCGACGCGCGCCATTACGGCGGCTTCGACGCGCTCTATGTGGCGGGCGGCAAGGGCGCGGCGTCGGCGGCGCGCGATGAGCGTCTGCTTGGTTGGCTGCGGCGCGTGCGTCGCAACACCGCGATGATCCGGCCGATCGCCGAAGGACGCGCGGTGCTCGACGCGGCGGCCCTGCCCGAGGACAAGGAGGGGCGCGACCCGCACCAGCCGGCCTTGGCCAGAAATGGCGCGGGCTCGGCGGAGCAGGGCGTCGTCGACCTTAACGACCGGCTGGAATCGATGCGCAGCGCGCTCGCGATGATCAAGCGCGATCTGGGCAACGCGACCGCGCGCTCGGCTGCCGAGCGGCTGCTGTCCGACTCGTGCACGAACCTCGCGCCGCTGCTCGGCGAGGACGGCGGCATGAGTCCCGGCGACAAGGTTCGCGCGGCGGCGCGCTGGTTGCAGGAAAACTGCCAGCAGGCGATTTCGATTGCGGATGCCGCGCAGTTCGCGGCGATGAGCGAGCGCAACTTTCTGCGCCGCTTCAAGATGGAAATGGGTATCACGCCGTCGAGTTTCCTGTTGCACGAGCGCCTCGCGGTGACGTGCAGCCTGTTGACCGAATCGGAATTGCCGGTCGACAAGATCGCCCGGCGCACCGGGATGGGCAACGGCGACCGGCTCGCGAAAGTGTTTCGCAAGCGGATGAGGATTTCGCCGACCGAGTTCAGGATTCAAAGCCGCCGTATGGCAGGCGAGTAGCACCGACGGAGCCAGCCCGGTAACCGCGCGTGACAGGCGGGGACTGGTCCGTCGTTCGTCGTACCGTGCAGATCGAAAAGGATTCCCGATATGTTGACGCAGGCAGGTGTGAGCGCCCGATCCGTCGAGCCGAACGGCGCAAGCGCCGGGGTTGCTGGCGCGCGCTGCGCGCACATCGTCCCGGTCATTCTCGCGGGCGGCTCGGGCACGCGGCTTTGGCCGGTGTCGCGCGAGAACTTCCCGAAGCAACTGATCGACGTGGTCGGCTCCGACTCGCTGCTGCAGGCGACCGCGCGGCGGCTCGAGGGCTTCCCGGCGGGCTGGAGCGTCGACGCTTCGCCGATCGTCGTGTGCGGCGAGGAGCATCGCTTCGTGATCGCCGAACAGTTGCATGAAAACGGCGTCGACGCGCGTCTGATCGTCGAGCCCGCGCGCCGCGACACGGCGCCCGCGCTGACGCTCGCGGCATCGCTCGCGTGCGCGGCCGGCGACGACGCGATCCTGATCGTGATGCCGGCCGACCACGCGATCGCGGACGTGCCTGCCCTGCAGCGCGCGCTAGCGTGCGCTGCGCACCACGCGAGCGAGGGCGCAATTGCGACGCTCGGTGTGCCGCCGACGCGTCCCGACACCGGCTTCGGCTATATCCGTATCGGCGCGTCATTGGCCGCTGGCGGCCACGCGATCGACGGTTTCGTCGAGAAGCCCGCCGAGGAAATCGCGAGGCAATACCTGACGGCGGGCACCTACTGGTGGAATAGCGGCATCTTCATCGTGCGTGCGCGCGTGTGGCTCGACACGCTCGCGGCGCTGCGGCCCGACATGCATGCGCCGTGCGCAACCTCGTTCGCGAGCGGCAAGCAGGACGGCGACGTATTCCGGCCATCGCACGACGCGTTCCTCGACGTGCCCGCCGATTCGATCGACTACGCGGTGATGGAGCGTTTGACCGAACCGCCGCCGGCACAAGACGAGAGCGCGAGCAACGTCGAAGCGCAAGGCGCGGCACAGACCGACATGCAAGCTCAAAGTCGAGCCGCGGTCATTCCGCCCGGCGTCGTGATCCCGCTCGAAGCCGGCTGGTCCGACCTCGGCTCATGGGACGCGGTATGGGCCGCGATGGAGAAGGACCCGAGCGGCAACGCGGGGCGCGGCCGCGTGACGTTCGAAGGTGCGGTGTCCTGCTATGCGCACTCGGAGGGGCGGCTCGTCGCGTGCGTCGGCACCGCGAACGTCGTCGTGGTCGAGACCGCCGACGCGGTGCTCGTGGTGGATCGCTCGCATGTGCAGGACGTCAAGGGGCTCGTGTCGCGCATCAAGGCGCAGCACGCGCCGGAGGCCGACGCGCATCGCAAGGTGCGGCGCCCGTGGGGCTTCTACGACTCGATCGATCGCGGCGAGCGCTTCCAGGTCAAGCGCATCGTCGTGACGCCCGGCGCAAAGCTGTCGCTGCAACTCCATCATCATCGCGCTGAGCATTGGGTGGTCGTGCGCGGCACCGCGCTCGTCACGCGCGGCGAAGAGCAGTTCCTGCTCAGCGAAAACGAATCGACCTACATTCCGCTCGGCACGCGTCACCGGCTCGAAAACCCCGGCAGGGTGCCGCTCGAAATCATCGAAATCCAGTCGGGTACCTATCTCGGCGAAGACGACATCGTGAGGTTTGACGACAACTACGGCCGCTGCCCATAGGCAGCCCATGCACGCCCCTTTTTGCGTACAGGAACGGCAGAACGAGGTAAGTGAAATGCGCAAGTTTCAGGATCTGCTCGCGCGGATTTTCGATGTCGCTCTGGTATTGGCGGGTGCGACCGTGGCGTCGCGGATCCGCTTTGATTATCTCGGCCAGTCGGGTTTCTACTGGGCGCTGGTGATGTTTTCGGCTGCGTTCGCGCTCGCGATCTTCCCCGCGTTCGGCGTCTACGAATCATGGCGCGGCCGCTCGAAGCTCGGGCTCGCCGGTCAGGTGTCGCTCGCGTGGCTGATCGTGCAGGCCTGCGCGCTCGTGCTGATGTACTCGCTGCATCGCATCGATATCGTGTCGCGGCTGTGGTTCTCGTACTGGACCGCGACGACGGGTGGCATGCTGATTGCGAATCGGGTGATCACGCACGCGGTGCTCGCGCGGGCGCGCGGCGCGGGTATGAACCTGCATCAGGTGGCGATCGTCGGCAGCGGTTCGCAGTGCGATGCGCTCCTGCGCCGCATCGAGTCGGCGCCGACCGCGGGCTTTCGCGCGACCGCCGTCTACAACACGCGCCCGGACGACTCCGGCGTGACGAAACCGAGCGTGCCGGTGTTCGATCGCGTGGATCTGCTGGCCGACTACATCCGCACCAACGACGTCCACGAGCTATGGCTGATGCTGTCGCTGTCGGAGGAGCCGCTGATCTGCGCGCTGATCGACGAGTTCCGCGACGACCTCGTGAATATCCGCTTCATGCCGGACGTGCGCAGCCATGCGCTGTTCGAAGGCAGTGGCGTGGTCGATCTGCTCGGCGTGCCGGCGATCAATCTGGTCGCCTCGCCGCTGTCGGCCAACGCGATGCTGAAAAAGGAAATCTTCGACCGGCTGTTCGCCGCGGCCGCGATCGTTGCCCTCGCGCCGCTGCTGCTTGGCATCGCGATCGCGGTCAAGCTGTCCTCGCGCGGACCGGTGCTGTTCAAACAGAAGCGCAAGGGCGCGGACGGCCGTGTGTTTACGATCTACAAGTTTCGCTCGATGCGCGTGCATACCGAAGCGAAGGGCACCTTGAGCCAGGCGACGCGCAACGATAAGCGCGTGACGAAAGTGGGCGCGTTTCTGCGCCGCACGAGCCTCGACGAACTGCCGCAATTTTTCAACGTGTTGCGTGGCGACATGTCGGTCGTAGGACCGCGTCCCCATGCGCTCGAGCACGACGACCTCTATCAGAAGGTGGTCGCGGGCTATATCAATCGCTACCGGATCAAACCGGGAATCACGGGCTGGGCGCAAATCAACGGCTTCCGTGGCGAAACCGACCGCATCGAGAAGATGGAGCGTCGCGTCGAACATGACCTGTACTACCTGGGTCACTGGTCGTTCGCACTCGACATGCGGATCATCGGCGCGACGATTGTCGCCGGACTGGTGCATCGAAACGCTTACTAGAAAGTCGATAACAACGCCTCGGGGCGAAGGAGTAAAGATCATGAGCTCACTTGGTTTTCGCACAGGAAGTCTTGTGGTTTTCGCAAGCGCAGCATTGCTTTCCGGATGTCAGATCGTACCGGGACAACGGATGATCACGCCTGCCGCGGTTCAGGACACGGGTGGCGAATTCAGTACCGAAGCCTCGCAGCAGAAGCAGATTCCGATTACCGATATCAATCTGGAACTGCTGAAGAAGATGAATGCCGACCAGACTGCCTCGGTGTTGCCGCCGACGACGACGGGTCTGTTCGGCAAGCCGGCCGTCTACAGGGTCGGCCCCGGAGACGTGCTGCAGATCGTCGTGTGGGATCACCCGGAACTCGCGGCCGCGCTGGGACAGCCGCCGACGACCTCGCGCCCTTCCGATGCAATTCCGGGCTTCCTGATCGACGAGAACGGCGACATCCAGTTTCCGTACGCGGGCAACCTGCACGTCGCCGGCAAGGACGTCGCGACGATCCAGCGCGAGTTGCATTCGCGGCTGAGCAAGGTCTATCAGAAGCCCGAGGTGACGGTGCGCGTCGCGTCGTTCCGTAACGCGACGGTGTATATCGACGGCGAAGTGCGCACACCGGGCACGCAATCGATCAACGACATTCCGCTGTCGCTGACGAACGCGATCGGCCTGAGCGGCGGCTTCAACACGACCGCGGATCGCAGCCGGGTCGATCTGATCCGCGACGGCACGACCTATCGGCTGAACATTGACGACCTCGTCAAGCGCGGCCGCAATCCGTCGGATATCTATCTGCAGCCGGGCGATACCGTGCGCGTGAACGCGCGCGAAGACAGCGGCGTCTACGTGATGGGCGAAGTCAACAAGCCGGCCACGGTGCTGCCGTTGCGTAACGGCTCGCTGACGCTGTCGCAGGCGATCTCCGACGGCGGCAGCTTCGACTCGAACACGGCCTCGGGGCAGCAGCTGTTCGTGATCCGCAATTCGACGAGCGACTCGCCGCAGATCTATCACCTCGATGCGACCTCGCCGGTGGCGATGCTGCTCGCGAACCAGTTCGAGCTGCAGCCGAAGGACATCGTGTACGTCGGTCAGGGCGGTCTGGTTCGCTTCAACCGTGTGTTGAACCTGCTGTTGCCTGCGATCAACGCGGCGGTGACGGGAGTCGTCGTGTCGAAGTGACGCTTGCGTGACGCGATATCTGAACCTCCAGGCCTTGTTGGGTGAAAACATGGCATTCAATTACGAAAACCGTTACGCCGGCGTGTATGAACCGGGGCAGTTGCATCTGTCGGACTACGTGCGCACGATCGTGCGCGGTTGGCGCACGATCCTCACCGTGACGCTGATCGCGCTCGCGATCGGTTGCGCGTACGCGTTCCTCACGCCGCCGGTCTATCGTTCGGACGTGCTGTTTCACGTCCAGGACAGGACGGCGAACGCGGTGAACCTCAATGCGAACGGCCGGGACGCGGCGGCGCCGCTTCCCGGCGCGTACGATTCGAAGCCGTCGACCGCGGCGCAGATCGAGCTTTTGAAGTCGCGTCTCGTCACCGAGGAGGCGGTCCGGGCGCTGCACCTCGACATCACGGCGAAGCCGCGTTATCTGCCGGTGATCGGCAGCAAGATCGCCGGCCTCGTGAATGGGCACTGGTGGTTCCGGCTGCCGTCGTTCGTCGACCTGCGCGGGTTCGCGTGGGGCAACGAGAGCATCGCGGTGTCGCGCTTCGACACGTCGAAGGACTTGTATGGCGAGACCTTCACGCTCGTCGCGGGCGCCGGCAACACCTTCATGCTGCGCGATCCTCACGGCAGCGCGATCCTGTCGGGACGCGTCGGCGAGACCGTGCAAACCGATACCGCGGTCGGCCCGATCACGCTGCACGTCGACACACTGGTCGGCGCGCCCGGCTCGCGTTTCGAGCTGACGCGCGCGTCGACGCTCGGCACGGTGGAGCGTCTGGCGAAGACGATGATCGTGCAGGAAACGGCGGAGGACTCCGGCGTGATCCGCGTGAGTCTCGAAGGCGCCGATCCGGCGCTGACCGCGGCGATCGTCAACAACGTGGCGCGCCAGTTCGTGCGCCAGGATCTCGCGAGCCGTTCGACCGAATCCGACCATACGCTCGCGTATCTCGAACAGCAACTGCCCGACGCGCGCAAGGCGCTCGACGACGCGGAAGAGCGCTACGGCAAGTTCCGCAATACACATGGCACCGTCGATCTCGGTGAAGAAAGCAAGCTCCGGCTGCAGCAGATCGTCGACAACAAGACGAAGCTGCTCGATCTGCAGCGGCAGCGCGCGGAGCTGTTGCAGCGTTTTACGCCGAATCATCCGATGGTCGCCGCGCTCGATGCGCAGATCGCCGCGTTGCAGGGCGCGCAGAGCACGATGAACCACAGCGTCTCGACGATGCCCGACACCGAGCAGACCGCGCTGCGTCTGCAGCGCGACGTGCACGTGAACACCGATCTGTACACGAACCTGCTCAACAGCGTGCAGCGACTGCGGGTCGCGCAGGCGGGGCAGGTGGGCGGCGTGCGCGTGGTGGACTTCGCCGAAACGCCCGACGATCCGGTGTGGCCGAAGCGCATGCTGGTGATCCTGATCTCGCTCGGCGGCGGCCTCGCGCTCGGCTTGCTGCTGGTCTTCTTGCGGCGCGCGATGCGCGGCGGCGTGGAGCGCCCGGACGAACTGGAGGGGATGCTCGGCGTGCCGGTATTCGCGGTGGTGCCGCGCAGCCAGACGCAATTGCGCCTGCAGGAAAAGGTGTCGCTGCGCCAGCGCGGGCAGCATGTGCTGGCGCAACAGGCGCCGGAAGATATCGCGGTGGAAGGGGTACGCAATTTGCGCACCTCGCTGCAGCTGTCGCTCGATCATGCGGCCAACAACGTCGTGATGATCACCGGCTCGCGGCCCGATGCGGGCAAGTCGTTCCTGTCGGTGAATCTGGCGACGCTGGTCGCGTCGGCGAACAAGCGCGTGCTGATCATCGACGCCGACATGCGACGCGGCGACGTGCATTCGCATTTCGGCATCAGCCATCGGCCGGGACTATCCGACGTGCTGTGCGGCGGCGATCTCGACGCGATGATCCAGCGCGACGTGCTGCCCAACCTCGACGTGCTCGCGAAAGGCACGCTGCCCTCGCACCCGGCCGAGCTGCTGATGAGCAAACGCTTCGAAGCGATGCTCGAGGTGCTGAAGCCGCAATACGACGTCGTGATCATCGACACGCCGCCGGTGCTCGCCGTGACCGACTCGACGCTGATCGGCAAATACGCGGCGACGACGCTGCTCGTCGTGCGGCATGGGCGTCAACCGCTGCATGAGATCGTCGAAACCACCAAACGACTGCGTAACGGTGGCGTCGGTCTGCGCGGCGTGCTGCTCACCGACGTGCCGCAGGAAGCGGCGTTCCTCGGCTCAGGGTATCAGGGCGGCTATTACGGCTACGACAGCATCGCCGGCTGACACTGCTGCCCGCCGCGCGTCTTTCGGGGCGCCGCGCGGGCGGGCGTGATCGACTGCACGCCCGTGCCGCCGTCCCGCGAGATACCTCGCAATCCTTAGTGGTGACGCAGCAGATCGCGCAATGCGCGCGACTCTTCCGCCGTCGGCTGCATGGTTTGCCACGCCGACTCGTGCGACGCAAGCGCGACGAGCCGTTGCGCGGCCTTGCTGCTCGAATCGATCCGCAACGCTTCGTTGGCGTTGTGCGACGCGCACTCCCAATGTCCGACGTTGCCGCAGCCGCGCGCGAGACTCAGCAATGCGTCCCGTTGCTGCTCTAGCGTGCTCAACTGGGCGCGCATGCTGCGCGCGTCGCGATTGCCGGGCTGCGCGGTGATGACGGCGGCGAGGCGTGCTTTGGTCGCCGACAGATTGCCTCGTTGCAGATAGCCGTGCGCGGCTTTCAGATTGCGCTCGGCGTCGGCGCGCTGTTTGTCGGCTTGCGTGAGCAGGGCGGCCATCGTGTCGGTGTTGGTGTTGGTGCTGGTCGACGCGACCGCCGTGCCACTCGGCGTGGGCGCGGAGATGGACGCGCCCAATGTCTTCGTTGACGCTACGGTGGGCGCGGTCGTGACGACCGGCGGTGTCGGTCGCGCTACGGTCGGCGCGGTCGCAACGACGGGCGTTGACGGTCGCGCTGGGACGGGCGCGGTCGCAACGACGGGTGGAGCCGATCGCGCTACGGCAGGCGCAGTCGCAACGACCTGCGGTGACGATCGCGCAACGGTTGGCGTGGTCGCCACGATAGGCGGGCTCGATCGCGCTGTGGTGGGCGCGGTCGTGACGACCGGCGGTGTCGGTCGCGCTACGTTCGGCGCGGTCGCCACGATGGGAGTTGACGATGGCGCGACTGCGGGCACGGTCGCAACGACCTGCGTCGACGATGGCGCGACGATCGACGCCGGCTTCGGCGCCGCGGCAACCGGCGGCGCCGCATTCTGCGCAACGTTCTGTGCAGGGGCCTGGCCAGGGTTGTCCGGGCGCACCGTGCCGAAGACCGTGACCGGCGTGTCGACACTCGCATCGTCGTCGTTGAGTAGAACGAAGCCGACGTACACGACGCCGAGCGTCGCGAGCGCGGCTGCGGCTAGCGCGAGCGGATGCCGCCGTCGACGCCCGCCCGGCTCGAACGTCGCTTCGTCGATCAGATCGTAGGGGCTCATCTTGGTTTGCGCGGAGCGTCGCGACGAACGGTCCGCGGGCAAGCTCGCGGCCGCTGGCAGCGGTTCGAGTTGCGTGCGCGATGCGCTCAGCGCCCGGGATCGCGCGGAGCGCTCGCCGGGCTTGTCGTCCGTATCGAACGAATCGATCGGCAGCGCATGGCATGCGGGACACGGCGAAAAGCGGCCCGACAGCGGCACGCCGCAGTATGCGCAGTGATGGAAAAATGGCTGGTCGGAGGTCGTGTCGCGCGGCATGGCCGTGTCGCTCCACTGGCGCCGAAGGGCGGCGCCATCAAAAAGAATGAATGCAACGACGCCCGCAAGCGGCGTCGGCCGGACTACTGGACGACGTAACCGCGCGCCTGCATGCACGCGCCGAAGGCGGCCCAATAGCGGGTCATCGGCGGCTCGGGCGCGGGCAGCGGCGGCAGCTTCACGTTCGACGCCGCGTTGGCCTGCAGCGAAGCGGCCGCCCCCTCCGACGCGCCGGGTGCCGCGCTCGCACTGGGGCCCGGTGCCGCCGATGCGTTCGGCGGTGCATTCGCCGCCGCGGTGGCCGGCGCGCCTGGCGCGCTGGCGCCGGCCGCGGTTTCGTTCACGGGTTTCGCCGACGATGCGCCGTCAGGCGCTTGCGCGCCCGCCAGCGGCGCGCTCGCGGCTTCGGGCGCGCTCGCGCTCCACGGCAGCGGCGTGGCTGAGAAGGAACTAGGCGGAAGCGGCGGCTTCGACGGTACGCCGGTCGACGCACCTTTGGCCGCGGGCGGCTGACGCTGCGGAATCTGCGACTCGTGGGCCATGTTGACCCCGGTCACGCGGTTCGCCTCGGCGTAGCACATCGCGTTGTCGATGCTGCGCTCGTAAGGGCTCTGACTTCGGATCGGATAGGTGACAGGCCGCCACGCGAACGCGGCAGTGCTCGTCACCAACAGCGTCAGTACGGTATATGTTCTAAATGCCATCGCAGTCACTCCCGCAGCGATGTCTCGCCTTTTTGTGTTTGATTTCGTGTCGTGCTTTCGTTCTGGGCTCGTTGCGCGTCGCGTTCGAGCTCGTTCTCATGCCTGGCGCTCGTGCTTCTGTCGCGGCCTGCCGATAGGCCGTGGCGTTGCGGTGCTTGCGCCACGGCTCCCCGGAACGGGCACGTTGCGAATGCCGCTTTAACGAGCGTAGCACCGCGGTTTGGCCACGCGATGCATCGGATAGCGCGCGAAAACGCCATCGTGCAGTGCAATCAGGACACAATCGGCGAGGCGGCGTTTAAGATCGGGACAATCCCTGGTCGCCACGAAGGATCGTCAGGAGTCGAAGATGAAGAACCTATCCTATCGCTATCGGCCGCTTTGCGCAGCGTTCTGTCTGTCGGTGCTGTCGCTCGCCGCGCCGCTAGCGAGCGGCGCGAGCGACGCCAACATGAGCGCGGAGACGGCGGGCGAGCGCGCAAGCTTCGCGCAGGCGTTTTGCGACGTGTCGCCCGAGCGGATCGGCGCCTATAAGGCGCGGCTCCGAAAGGTCCTGACCGGTGCGACCGATTTCGATCAGCACTGGGACACGGGCTGGCACCGCGCCGACATCACCAATAGCCAGATGAACGCACTGCGCGAGCGAGATCCGAAGGAATTCGCGGCGCGCATCAAGGTCAATTGCGAACGGCTCAAGTGGATGGCGGGTAATGCGTTGCACCGGCCGGCGCAGAAGTGAAGTGAAACGAGCGCGCTGTCGGGCGACCGAAACTGGCGGATCGTGGCCTGATGCAGAAGACTTCGCCGGTCTGAATCTCGCGCGGCTGTAGTCGACGACACGCGAACCGACTGGAACTGGAAGCTTTTTGCATACTCACCGGTTTCGGCCAAAAATACACATTATTATGACTTTCGCTTAATGTTCGGCCCACCGTCGAGTAGTCTGCAGATGTAACGCTCAACGACTTTTCGAGCATGTAACTAATTCGCGAATATCGTTTGGTCCGTACTGCGGCACATTTGCGGCGGTAATGAGGCCTGCTATGTGAATATTAGCTAACGTAATGCCGGACCGACCTTCTGCTGGGCAAGCTTCCAGATCAAACGCTGTTTGACCTTTTGCCATTATCGTTTCGAAGTGAGGAGCGATTATGTTGAACCCGAAGACGTTCGGACACTTCCTTTGGCTCGTCCGCAAGACGTGGATAACACGCGGGCCGCGTTTGTACTACTCGCAGTTTGGAGAGGACGCGGTGTTGCGCGAGATAATCAGTCCCCGGTGCAATAAGGGTGTTTATGTCGACGTTGGTGCGTACCACCCAACGCGCGGCGATGACACGAGCGCGATGCGAATCCCGCTACCGCCTTTCCTCGCATGGGATCGACTGACCATGCGTAGTGAGTCCGCCAACAGGGCGGCAGTACTCCGCGGGCGCACTGAAGGAGCCAGAGGATGAAAGAAGTCGGTTCCGGTGAAGCCGCTTATAATCGCCAGTCCAAGGCTGATGACGCTCTCGCCGCCGGTATGGCCGTTCTGCCGTCCCGCTGGTACTCGGCAAAGTCGTCCTATGTCGGCGCGATCTTCCTCCTGCTGGCCATCGGGGCAGTATGGGCGAACATATTCGGCTATCTCAACGTCGACTCGTGGAATTACCTGTCTCTCGCTCAATCGATCCGGCTCGGGCGCGGCTGCTCGGTGGCCGGAACGTACTTCGCGGTATTTCCATGCGGTTACCCGCTTGCGATCGCGCTGACCGCACCTTCGCTCGACATGACTGTGATGGCCGTCAGCAGCAAGGTCACCAACCTGATCCTGCTGCTGCTGGCTTTTTACTTCCTGTCGAAAACCTTTACGAACGTGCTGGTCCCGCTTCTCGTCATCGTCAATCCGTTCACTCTCGAGCTTTACCAGTACACGTGGTCCGAAAATCTCTTTCTTAGCGCGTTCTGCGCGTCGCTTTTCGTCATCTCCCGAATCGCGCGTCCAGGTTCATCGCGCTTGCAGATCGTCGCGCTTGCCTGCGCGCTAATCGTCGGGTGCTCGGCGCGCTATTTCTTCGGGTTGTTTTGCGTGGCGATCTTTGCGGCGACGTGGATCGCGTATGGTAGATCGACGGCGATCAGGGCACTGCCTGCCTTCGTGGGCGCCGCGATTTTCTACATCGCCTATCAAAAGTTCAACGTGGCGATGACGGGCTTCATTACTGGCACGCCACGACCCGCGGCGCCGGAATCGTTTCTTTTTCTGTTGTTCCGGTTCGTGCGTCAATTGCTCAGGGAGGTCGTGATCTGTGGCGTGCTGCTGCTGCCCTTTCTCTGGAGTCTGACGCGCGGCCGAAGGTGGACATTCGCGGCATCGGCCCCGGCAGACATCGACGCCCGGGCTTGCTGGCATCTCGCGCTATGCGGCGTCGGGTACCTGCTGTTCGCCTTCTCCGTGCGCACATTGACTCAATATGACATCTATTCGCCACGTCTGATCAGCTACGGTCTTGTATTCGTAATGGCCGCGCTCGTCGGCATGCTCACGCTGGCGAAGAAAAACTATTACCCGACGGTTCCTGCACTCATTTATGGCGCGTTTTGCCTGCTCGCCGCGCAAGCCGAAGTCGTCACACTTCTGGCGTCGACGATCGTCCATCACCGCTACGTGTCGCCCGTCGATGCAGTCAAGCGCTACCGCAACGAAGGAACCGATGCGGACCTGATCGTCCAACTACGTCCGCCGACTATCGCGCCGACCGTCGACGGATGGGGCGTGCTCTATTACCCGAAACACGCGAACATCGTTGACATGAAAGCGGCGCCCTATTGGAAACCGGACTCTGTCGACGATCTGAGAACCCGGGTCAGCAAGGCGCACGCACGGTCTTGTGTGATTGATTTTACGCCGTATAAAACTTGGCAGGACATCCAACGGTTCGTCGACGAGACGTTTCCGGTCGGCTTCACCTTCCGGTCGGGAGCGCTCTTTCCAACGGTTGTCGAACAGCAGAAGCTCGATCCATCAATGCGCGCGTTTCTGCTCGCGACCTTCCGGCCAGGACAATACGTAAGCTGCCCGTTCTGAGGTTTGTGTCGCGATAAGAAATCCGGGATGAGTGAACTACTATATGAATAGGACGGCTTACATGATCAGCGAATAGAATTTCTCAGCAGCGGTTTTGGTGATTCCGTCATCCTGCATCTGCCCTTTTCGGATCATGTGCATCACCTCGATGCCGGACAGGATGATGCGCGCGCAGCGCAAATTCTTGAAGCCCATCATCGGTTTGATGATGCGTTTGATCGCACGATGGTCCTGCTCGATGATGTTGTTCAGGTATTTGTTCTGCCGAACCTTGATCGGCGTCTTGCGCTCGACGTTGAGCGCTTCGAGTGCGGCCAGATTGGCCCCACTCTTGTCCACCGTAATCGTTTTGGGTCCCCCGTTTTGGGCAATCGCCTTCTCGAAGTAGCGACGCGCCGCGACCTTGTCACGGTGGGCCGCAGCAGGAAATCGATCGTATTGCCCTCTTTATCGACCGCGCGGTACAAATATTTCCATTGGCCTTTGACCTTCAGTGGAGTAAGAGACAGGACGTAGTCGAACTATTTCCCTGCCTCTCCTCCCCGGTAGGGTCGAGAACTGGCGCGCGCACCGATAGGCACCGGTGGTGATTCCACCGCTTTCGCGATGGCCCGCAATCCGGCAACCATGGTCACGTTTCCAACTCCCGCCACGTCGAACGCAGCGGCCGATTTCCGGCACTACGCTCTCCTGTTCGCTTCATGTCAAGATTTATGGGACCTATCATGCTGGGCGCGCTTTCGGTGCGGCAGCACGACGAACACGATAGCCGTTGAACAGTTTCAGTTCCTCATACAACCAGCGCCTACGCCACCGCTTCCAGCCGAAGCCCCGCCGATTCCGGGAGCGCCCCATGTGGCGCCTGATCTTCTTTTCTACCCAGTCTTTGATGAAGCTGAAGCACTCGCTGGAATGTCCAACAGCGAAGTAATTCACCCAACCGCGTAACACTGGATTGATCAGTTCTACCACCCGATCTACCGGCTGCGACTGGTATCGCCGAAACACCTCTTTGAGCTTACGCAATAACGCCGTGCGCTTCTTCAGCTTTGGCGTATAGTGCGCCCGCCACACCTGCCTCTGTACGCTGCGGAGTCGACGGAAGTCGAATCCCAGAAAGCCGAAGCTCTTTGAGCGGTTTAGATTAATGGTGCGGCTCTTCTCTTCATTGACCTCAACCTGCAGTTTGGCAAACTCTTCCCGAAGTCGCGTGGTCACCGCCCTCAGCAGCCACGCATGGCGCGGATGGGCATCGATCAGCACCACCAGATCGTCAGCGAATCGGGCATACTCGACGTAGGTGTACTTTCCGTTGCGCGTGGCTTCTTTCGCCCGCTCCAGCATACGGTCTACCTCAGTGAGATAGATGTTACCGAGCAACGGTGAATCACCCCGCCTTGCGGAACGCCTTCTTTGCCGGACGCCGTCAGCATCAGCTTCAGCAGATGCATGACGTCGTCGTCCCTGATCCGACGCGCGACCTTTTCAAGCAGTAGATGATGCCGAACTGTGTCAAAGTAGGCGCGCAAATCGAGGTCTATGACGCGGGTCTTGCACTGAACAATCGCGGTCGCGACCCGATGCACCGCTTTATGCGCGGTACGCTTCGGACGATAACCATACGCCCCCGGTTCGAAGTCTGCCTCGAAGATCGGCTCCAATATGAGCTTGAGCGCACCCTGGACCACCCGGTCACGGATTGCCGGAATCGAAAGGACACGGACCTTGCCCCGTCCTTCGGTATTTCCTGCCGCCGCGATCGTAGCGGTACGTAGGCACGCCCGATCAGTTCGTCCCGTATCCGCTCGAGGAACGCCTCCACGCCTTGCGCCTCGATGACCTCAAACGTCACTCCGTCGATACCCGGAGCGCCGTTGTTCCTTCTGGCCAGCGCATACGCTTCGCGTATAGAACATATGGCCTATGAAGTAACGCCGATCCTGCAAAAGTTGGTGCCACTTCCGCCATGCTTTCTATCGCAACTCGCGTAAGTGGACCTACAGTCGTGTGTCCAAGCGCCTGACTATCTTCGTCGGTGTATTTGAGATTTGGTGGAAGAAAATCGCAATACGAGATCTGATGTCGCCACGGCAACCGACCAGCATCGCACGCCGAAATAAGTGCGCCGAGCGCGTCCTCCGTGATGACCGTTGCTTTGCACAGCTTGCTTAAATCGCTTCTTTTATTGGCAAGCAGGATCGCTACGAGAGGCTCGATCTCCGTCATCGCCTGTTGTTGAAGGTCCATAACCCGCATCCGAAAACGCAATGCGTGCATTTTCGCATGGGCATCATCGTCAATACTCGTCGTCGTCCCCATTGCCCGAGCGCGGCGGCGCGGACTGCTGGTCGCCGCGCATCATATTTCCAAGGCCGGGGAAATACACATCACATCGTTCGGCCACGGCGGCATATCTCCCCCCATCAATGGAGTCCGAGTTCGGCCTGCATGCGTGCGAGCCGCTCAATCGCACGCGGGATCGTCTCCATTGCCGCATTCAGCCCGCTCTGGGCGCTTGCATCGCCCGCCGAACGATTCCAGCAAACTATTGCATCCACCGGTTGAATCCGCAACACAGACCGGCCAGATTGATCAATCGCCATAGCGAAGACCCTGGCCGCCTCGGACCACTCCGCGGTTTCCTTCCTCGAGGTTTATTCAACGCCTGCCCGCACGCGTTGTCGTTCGCTCATGAGCCCGTGCTCGAGGGCAGGCATCGAATAAACCTAAACGACAAGAGACGATCGCCGTCTCGTACCGATGGCTCATCCGTGTGCGTACTTGGCACCGTTGAGCGCGCATACGATCGTGGGCGGCCGACTAGGGGGCGGCGTTCAAAGAATGCACGTCTTTCGGGCGGTCCAGTAAATTCCCTACTTTCGAGTCTAGCTACCTTCGAACACCCCCACTAAGGTGCTGTCAGACATGCAAACTGCATCACCTGTCAGAACTTTCTGCATCGGTTGCACCGGATAGCCGCGGTCGCATCATGTTTTTCGACTTCCAGAGCATGGATGAAGAGCGTGATCGACTCCGGGGGTTTACCCTGGATCGAATGCCAATCGTTACGTTTTGCGAGACGATTGTCGTCAGAAATCGCTCGGTAACCCAGCAGCGTGCGCAGCCTTGCAGCACGGCGACTCGGCTTATAAGTCATTGTTTTTACAGAGGGTGTGCCCTGTCGCGAAGTCCGGACGCAGGTCGCGAGTTCAAACTTAAGTGAACAAAGTTCAAAGTTAAGCGAATCTCGACACTTCGACCGCGTTCCCCGCTTCTTGAATTTGTCACTGCCCGTCCATATAATTAGCACTCGCTGCACGAGAGTGCTAACAACATCTCCGGTTGGCTCGGCCAGCCGGGTTTTTCTCAGCGTTCTTCAGTCTCAATCAGAGAGGAGTATGTATGAACCTTCGTCCTTTGCATGATCGCGTGATCGTCAAACGTCTGGATCAGGAAACCAAGACCGCGTCGGGCATCGTGATCCCCGAAGCCGCAGCGGAAAAGCCGGATCAAGGTGAAATCCTCGCAGTCGGCCCGGGCAAGCGCGACGACAAGGGCGCAGCCATTGCGCTCGACGTGAAGGTCGGCGACCGCGTCCTGTTCGGCAAGTACGCAGGCCAGACCGTCAAGGTCGACGGCAACGAACTGCTCGTGATGCGCGAAGAAGACATCATGGCCGTGGTCCAGAAGTAAGCGCAAGGTCGCTACTTCCCCGGTTATATCCAAAGTATTCAAGGAGTTAGAAGATGGCAGCTAAAGACGTCGTATTCGGTGATTCCGCCCGTGCCAAGATGGTCGAAGGCGTGAATATTCTCGCCAACGCCGTGAAGGTCACGCTGGGTCCGAAGGGCCGCAACGTGGTTCTCGAGC
The DNA here is from genome assembly GCF_014201005.1 of Paraburkholderia lebeckiae. Taxonomy (NCBI): domain Bacteria; kingdom Pseudomonadati; phylum Pseudomonadota; class Betaproteobacteria; order Burkholderiales; family Burkholderiaceae; genus Paraburkholderia; species Paraburkholderia lebeckiae. The sequence continues at coordinate 91,067 of NZ_JACHDK010000009.1, forward strand.
GCAGCTTCGGCGGCCCGACGGTCACCAAGGACGGTGTGTCGGTCGCTAAAGAGATCGAACTGAAAGACAAGCTCCAGAACATGGGCGCGCAAATGGTCAAGGAAGTCGCTTCCAAGACCAGCGACAACGCAGGCGACGGCACGACGACCGCTACGGTTCTCGCGCAATCGATCGTCCGCGAAGGCATGAAGTACGTCGCATCGGGCATGAACCCGATGGACCTGAAGCGCGGTATCGACAAGGCTGTTGCAGCTGCAATCGAAGAACTGCGCAAGATCAGCAAGCCGTGCACGACCAACAAGGAAATCGCCCAGGTTGGCGCGATCTCGGCGAACAGCGATTCGTCGATCGGCGAGCGCATCGCTGAAGCAATGGACAAGGTCGGCAAGGAAGGCGTGATCACCGTCGAAGACGGCAAGTCGCTGCAAGACGAGCTGGACGTCGTCGAAGGTATGCAATTCGACCGCGGCTACCTGTCGCCGTATTTCATCAACAACCCGGACAAGCAAGTCGCCGTGCTCGAGAACCCGTTCGTGCTGCTGCACGACAAGAAGGTGTCGAACATCCGTGATCTGCTGCCGGTGCTCGAGCAAGTCGCGAAGGCTGGCCGTCCGCTGCTGATCATCGCTGAAGACGTCGAAGGCGAAGCGCTCGCAACGCTGGTCGTCAACAACATCCGCGGCATCCTCAAGACCGTTGCCGTCAAGGCTCCGGGCTTCGGTGATCGTCGTAAGGCGATGTTGGAAGACATCGCGATCCTGACCGGCGGTCAGGTCATCGCTGAAGAAACCGGCCTCACGCTCGAGAAGGCAACGCTGGCTGAATTGGGCCAGGCGAAGCGCATCGAAGTGGGCAAGGAAAACACCACGATCATCGACGGCGCTGGCGAAGCCGCGAACATCGAAGCTCGCGTCAAGCAAGTGCGCACGCAGATCGAAGAAGCGACCTCGGACTACGACCGTGAAAAGCTGCAAGAACGCGTTGCCAAGCTGGCAGGCGGCGTTGCAGTGATCAAGGTCGGTGCTGCGACCGAAGTCGAAATGAAGGAAAAGAAGGCACGTGTCGAAGACGCACTGCACGCAACGCGCGCAGCTGTGGAAGAAGGCATCGTGGCTGGCGGCGGTGTCGCGCTGATCCGTGCACGTACGGCAATCGCTGGCCTGAAGGGCGCTAACGCCGATCAGGACGCAGGTATCAAGATCGTTCTGCGCGCCATGGAAGAGCCGCTGCGCCAGATCGTCGCCAACGGTGGCGAAGAAGCGAGTGTCGTCGTGGCAGCGGTTGCTGCTGGCAAGGGCAACTACGGCTACAACGCAGCGACCGGCGAGTACGTCGACCTGGTCGACGCAGGTGTCGTGGACCCGACGAAGGTGACGCGCACGGCGCTGCAAAACGCAGCTTCGGTTGCTGGCCTGCTGCTGACGACCGACGCAGCTGTCTGCGAACTGCCGAAGGAAGATGCTCCGATGCCTGGCGGCATGCCCGGCGGCATGGGCGGCATGGGCATGGACATGTAATTCCGCTCGGGTCTCGTGGTCCGGCCGCGTGGTTGAACCGCCGCGCGTCTGGATCACGGACGAGGCCCGGCTGGAAGTCCATGTGGGGAGCACGCCGCGAGGCGTTTCCCCAAACAAAAAAACCCGCTTATGCGGGTTTTTTTGTTTGGGGCCGGCGTTGCTGTGCTTGCTGGCGAGCGCTTCGGGACGCCCTTTTTGGCCGGATCAGGCGCCCGCGGCGTGAGCCGTGCGATGAGAGGATCTTCCGAGGCACTTTTCGCGCAGGTAGTGGAAGATCTGCGCGACGCTTTGCGCGGGGCTCAGCGTTCCCGTATCGACGTGCAGGTCGGGATCGATCGGCGCTTCATAGGGCGCTGATAAGCCGGTGAACGAGCTGATCTCGCCAGACCTCGCTTTCGCGTAAAGACCTTTGGGATCGCGGCTCGCGCAGGTGGCGAGCGAGGCGGACACGTAGGTTTCGACGAACTTGTCGGCTCCGATGATCGCGCGCGCCATCGCCCGATCTTCGCGTAGCGGCGAAATCAGCGCGGAAATCACGATCAGACCCGCGTCGTTCATCAATTGGGCGACGTGCGCGACCCGGCGGATGTTTTCGCGCCGGTCGTGGGGCTCGAATCCAAGGTCGCTCGCCAGACCGTGGCGGATGTTGTCGCCGTCGAGCACATAGCAGGCGTGACCGAGCGCGATCAGCTGCTCCTCGAGCGCGAACGCGAGCGTCGATTTGCCGGCGCCGGACAGGCCGGTCAGCCAGATCGTGGTGGGCATCTGATCGAACATGCGTATGCGGTCCTGCACCGCGATCTTGCCGTGGAAGCGTTGCACGAATTGGGGCGGCTCTTTCATGGATCGGTTCTCTTGGCTCTTCTGGCTCATTCGCAGTGCCAGCCTTGCCGCCACGTGCCGGCGTTGTGCAGGCTTTCGGTGGAATTGGCAATGGTAACGCGAAAGCCTTCCGGAAAATCGTTCGGCAGTGGAATCGAAAATCCGCTGTATGCGCTCGGATAGCCGGTGCTCGCCACATCGGGCCGCGGCTCACCGCTGCAGCCGGTCGCGACGATCCGCGTGCCGACCCGCACCTCGAGCGGTACCTGCCGCTGCGGCTCGCTCAGGTTGACGGCCCGGCTGCACACTACGCCGTCGCGCACCGCGTCGACAAAATCGTCGAACAGGTCGGCGGGCGGACGCCGCCGGCTTTGCGCGAACTCCAGATAGGTGTCGATCGGCGCGAGATCGAAGCGGCCGATCACTTCATGCACGCGCGACAGGAATGAGCCATCGATGCCGAAATACGTTGAGTTATAGAAGTGCGGATTCTCGAGCTGATCTATTTCGGACTGAATCACACGAACCACATCGAGCGCATTCGAAAAGACGCTGCCCGTTTCTTTCGCATAGGCTTCGACGATTCGATTCGCATCGCGGAACAGCTCGTAATCAAGGCTATTGTCGTCGATGAACTTTTGTCTTGCTGCTTCGCTTATGTGAGCTTTGCCTTTCGGCGCGCCATGGGTGCGATTCGATTCGAAACAGAACGGTAATTTCAACCCCGTCGAACCGCACAGCCGCAATAAGAATTCGCTCATGTCCTCGCAGACGCCGACGGTACCGATCTGTTCGCGCAAATGGATTTGCGCCACGGCGAGGCTCGCTTCGTTGACCGCCGGCTCGCCGCTCAGCATCTGAACGAACAGGTTCCTGCCGCCGAGCGATTCGCTGACCCACTCGTCGAGCGACAGTACGCCTTGCAGCGCCAGGGCCTCGGTCGCCGACACGCTGACGCCGCGCGTGATCTGGCCGTTCTTGCCGTTCGCCGTATCCCCAGTAGTGCGAGATCTGGCGCGCGAGCGGATCACGCAGGATCGTCGAATGGAAAGTTGCGCCAATCGCGAAATTCGCATGAATGAAAAAAACGGCTGACAGCGGGTTTTCAGTCGATGCCGACGAATGGCGAGGTCAGTGCCGCGCTTCCCCCGGCGCCGCGCCCTTGCCTTGCGCGGGCGGTGTTTCGTCTTCATCGCTGCTGCGCGCCCAGAAGAAGCGATCGGGCGTGTACGCCCCCATGCCGGGCCGGAACGCATTGCGCACTGCCTGATACAGATACTCCTGGCTTTCGCGCACCGCTTCCGCGGGCTCCTGGCCGTTGGCGAGAAGCGCGGCGATTGCGGAGCCGAGCGTATCGGTCAGGCCCGTCAACCGATGCGGCGCGCGGTCCCACATGTCCTGACGCAACTGGCCGTCCTCGCTGAAGAGTGTGTTGACGAGCCGATGCGTGCCGGTTTCGGTCGACAGAATGTACTCGCAGCCCTGCGACAGCAGATGCGAGATCGCCGCGTCGAGGCTCGGCGCCTCCGCGTCGCCGTCGGGCTGCGCGAGCGCGAGCAGCGTCGCCGAGTCGGCGACCAGCAGCGTGGTTTGCGGCGCGAGCAGATCGGCGATCGCTTCGCGCAGTTCGTCGGCGGCGAGCACGTGTTCGTCGTCGAGCGTGAAGTCGGGGGCGAGGATCAGCGGGATGTCGTCGTAGTCGGCGACAACTTCCGCGATCGCGCTGACCACTTCGGCGCGCGTGCACGCGCCGACCTTGAATGCGGCGATCGGCATGTCCTCGAGCAGCATGCGCGCCTGCGTCGCGACGACGTCCGGGTCGAGCCCGGTGACTTCGTCGCAATTCGCCGAGTCGCGCACGGTATAGCCCGTGAGCACGGAAACGCCGTGGCAGCCCATGCTGGCAAGTGTCAACAGGTCCGCCTGCAGGCCGGAGCCGCCGGTGGGGTCGGAGAGACCGAAGGTGAGGACGATCGGAGGCGTGTCGCTGGGCATGAAAATGGATAAAGAAAGCAGGATTTCAGCGCGCAATGCGCAATTGGCTCAATTATGCGGCCTAAACCGTTGAGAGGGCGTTTTTTCGCGCGGCGGGGATCGCCAGAGGCTGGCTCGCGGCCCGCTGACGAGCGGCCGGCGGGGAATGCTTTGAGGTTGCCACGCTAGCGCCGCGAGCTTGCCGAGGGGGCCCTCTATCGCGCTGCCGGGTGTCCCCACCGCCGTGCGGAATGACGCCGCGAGCGTCGTCCGCACGGCGCGCGGGCGCACCGCCGAAGCCCGGTCCACGCTACGATTGCGCGTTTTCGATTGCTAGGCATGGGGGCGGCAACACGGTACCATCATGGCTCCCGCCTCCACGGACTCAATGACGCGACAAAAGAATGGAATATCAAAGCTGGATGTGCCTGATTTGCGGCTGGATTTACGACGAAGAGGCTGGCTTGCCCGACGAAGGCATTGCGCCGGGCACGCGCTGGGAAGACGTGCCCATCAACTGGACGTGTCCGGAGTGCGGAGCGCGCAAGGAAGACTTCGAAATGGTCCAGATCTGAAGTTCGGCAAGCCGCCGTCAGCCGGTCGGTCGTTCGAGTCGCTTGATCATTGTTCCGGCGTCGCGGTTTGATGGGCTCGTGCGACACGCCGGAAGCTTCGGCCCCCAAACCGGGTCCCGAGATTCGGTCCCGAACCTGAACCCTGAGCTTCGATCCCGAAAAGTCAGCGGCGTCATCCGCCGCGCAATTGCTGCAATCGCTTGATGCGTCCGGCGCGCCCGGCGCCTGTCTGAGCGCGCCGGCGCGGAACATCGCCGGTCGCGTCGTGTCGCAACGGTAGTCTGTCATTGTCCTGTCGCCGGTTCGCGCGGTGGCCGCTCACTCAGCATGCGGCGCGAAGCGACGGCCCCGTCAGCTTCGTGTCGCCTGCCCATGACTCTTCGATCCGCAGCACCCGTTTCCATCGATGCACTGCCGAACCCGCGCGGCGGTGCGGTCCGCCCTGCGGAACTCGCGCTCGCCGAGGCGTCGCTCGCGTTCGAGCAGCGCGACGAGAGCGGTGCCGCGCTGCTGCGCGCGTCGCATGCATTGCGCACGGCGGGCTGGCTCAGCGCGCAGCGTTTCACCGACGCCCTCGTGCGGCTCTCGCCGCTCGCGAGCGGCGAGCCAGCCGAAGCGGAAAGCGCGCGGCCAGTGTTCGGCGCGGCGCTGCGCGACTTCCGCGCGGCGCTCGAGCGTCACAATCTGCGCGAGCTCAGTTGCTCGCCGACTCTGTTCAACCACTACCGCGAGCTGTGCGCGCAACTCATCGAACCCACGCCGGGCTCCGCCGTCGCGTTCGAAGACCTCGCGCTGTGCGCGCGGCCAGTGCCGCCGGCTTCGCTGCACGCGCAATCGGCCGATCAGCTTGCCCATTTGCGGGCGCGCTACGAGCGCGCGTTGCTGCCGGTGCTGCGCTCGCAGGCCGACACAGGCAGCGCGGTGGCGCTTGCGGTCACGAACGCCGCGCTCGACGAGCTCGACGCCGTGTTCACCGAACTCGCCGGCCCCGATCCCTATGACTTCTGGCGGCTCGCGCGCGCCTGCGCGAAGGCGCTGCGCGCGCGCGGCCACGCAATCCGCGATATCGAGGCGCGGCGCTTCTACGCGCGCTGCAACCTGGCGCTCGCCGATCACGCGCGCGGCATCGAGCGCGCGCCGCGTTCGCTGGTGCGCGCGACGCTCGCGCTGTTGTGGCGCGACTACGCGCTGTTCGGCGCGGCCGCGCAAGACGCCGACCAGGTCGAGGTGCTGCACGATTATGGCTTGACCGTCGACTGGCACGTCGCCGGCACGCAGTCGTCGGAAGCGCTGTGGGAGGCGGGTGCGCTCGAGGCGCAGTCGCTGCCGCACACGCGCGATCTCGGCGTGCTGAGCGTCAACGCGAACGCGTACGAAGACTTCCTGCAGACCGCCGACGCGTCCATCGAGGCGCTCGCCGCCCATGCGCGCGCGGCCGATCAGCCGGAAAAAGCCGACCCGAGCGAAGCGCTGCAGGCAGGCGACGCAGCCTACCGGCTCGGCTCGGCCGCCTGCGCGCTCGGTCTCGGTCACGTGGCGCTGCTCGCCGACTCGCTCGGTCTCGCATGGCGGCGTCGTGCGCATGCGGGCGTCGCGACGCCGGCGGTGCGCGCGCACGTGATGGTCGGCGCGCCGCCGGCCGACACGCTCGAGCAGGCCGCCGAGGCTTTGCGTGCGTCGCTGCACAAGGTCGCCGCGGGCGTTGGGCCGGCCGGCGGCAGCTTCACGCAGGCGGCGCTCGCCGCGCTCACGCGTGCGATCGAGCAGGGCGGCGCGTGAAGCGCAAGCCGGGCCGAACCAAACGCGCGACGTGGCGCGCGAATTGCATCCGCAACGCCTCGACCGACGCGCGCCGAACCCGCTGAAATCCATTGTGACAAGTCACAATCCCGCTACTTCGCGACGCGCGCCGAACGTGCCGTTCTACGCGGTGTTTCGGCGCCTGATCGCGGCATGGCGCAAGTCGCGCGCGTGATAAAGTGCAACTTGATCCGGCGTCGATGGCGCGTCGCGTAGCGTGCAACCAACGCGTTGCAATGCTCGAAGCAGCCCGCCATCGCGCATCGTCTTTGCTAAAATCCGAACTATGTCCAAGAGTACCGATCGCATCAATCTGACCAACCAGTTCCTGATCGCCATGCCGAACATGGCCGATCCCACGTTTTCAGGAACGGTGGTCTACCTTTGCGATCACAGTGAGCGCGGCGCGCTCGGCCTCGTGATCAACCGGCCGACCGATATCGACCTGCAGGCGCTCTTCAGTCGCATCGATCTGAAGCTCGAGATCGAACCGCTTCTCCATGTCCCCGTGTATTTCGGCGGCCCGGTGCAAACCGAGCGCGGCTTCGTGCTGCACGATCCGAAAGGCGGCAGCGCATACACGTCGTCGATGTCGGTGCCGGGCGGGCTCGAAATGACCACGTCGAAAGACGTGCTCGAGGCCGTCGCGAGCGGCAGCGGTCCGGAGCGTTTCCTGCTGACGCTCGGCCACGCCGGCTGGGGCGCGGGTCAGCTCGAAGACGAAATCTCCAAGAACGGCTGGCTGACGGTCGAGGCCGATCCGAAGATCGTTTTCGACGTCCCCGCCGAAGATCGTCTCGAAGCGGCGCTCGCGCTGCTCGGCGTGTCGTTGTCGATGCTGTCGGGCGAGGCCGGGCACGCATGAGGGGCCGCGCATGAATCTGCCGGCCGGACGTGAGGCGACGCTGCTTGCGTTCGACTACGGCGAGAAACGCATCGGCGTGGCAGTCGGCAATTCGCTGACGCGCCGCGCGCGGCCGCTCGTCGTCGTGCAGAACCGCAGCAAGGAGTACCGCTTCGAAGCGCTCGGCAAGCTGATCGCCGAATGGAAGCCCGATGCGCTGGTGGTCGGCCTGCCGATGCATCCCGACGGCACACCGCACGAGCGCACGCAACTCGCGAAGCGCTTCGGCAACCAGCTGAACGGCCGCTTCAATCTGCCGGTCACGTGGGTCGACGAGCGCTACTCGTCGGTCGAGGCCGAGGCGGAAATCCGCGCCGGCAATGCCCGCGCGGACATGCTCGATGCCGAAGCCGCGAGCATCATCCTCCAGCAATATCTTGACGGACTTTCCGACGATCATGAGTTCCATTGACGCCGAAGCGCTGTACCGCGCGTTGCTCGACCAGATTCGCGCGGCGTATGGCGACCATCTCGCCGCCACGCAAGACGGTGCCGAAGCGATGGTGCTGGCTGGTATCCATAGCGGCGGCGCGTGGCTCGCCGAGCGGCTCGCGCGCGATCTGAAACTGCCGAGCTTCGGCGTGGTGAACGTCGCGCTGCATCGCGACGACTACGCGAAGAAAGGGCTGCACGCGCAAGCAAGCCCGACCTCGCTGCCGTTCGAGGTCGATGGCCGGCGCATCGTGCTGGTCGACGACGTGCTGTACACCGGCCGCACGATTCGCGCGGCGGTCAACGAGCTGTATGACTATGGCCGGCCGGCATCGGTCGAACTCGCGGTGCTCGCCGACCGGGGCGGACGCGAGTTGCCGGTGGCGGCGCGCTTCGTCGGCGGCGTGGTCGACGTACCCGCCGACGCGACGCTCGTGCTGGCCCGTGAAGACGACGGCGCGGGCGGCCAGCGGTTCTCTTTTCACACTGAAGCACGCGTCGATTGAACCTCGCGCGAGCGACGCGCCGAGCTCGATCACGTTGCAGTCCGTATTTGAAGCAGGTACATCATGAACACCCCCAACCAGGCTCCGCAGGATTCCTCCGCTAGCGCATCCGAGCGCTTCCGCTATGGCTTCCTGAAGGGCAACCCGCAGCTCACGAAGAACGGCGAGCTCAAACATCTGCTGTCGATCGAGGGGTTGCCGAAGGCCATCGTCAATCACATTCTCGAGACCGCCGACCAGTTCGTCAGCGTGACCGATCGCGAAGTGAAGAAGGTGCCGCTGTTGCGCGGCAAGTCGGTGTTCAACCTGTTCTTCGAAAACTCGACGCGCACGCGCACCACGTTCGAGATCGCGGCCACGCGGTTGTCGGCCGACGTGCTGAATCTGAACATCAACGCGTCGTCGACCAGCAAGGGCGAATCGCTGCTCGACACGATCAACAACCTGTCGGCGATGCACGCGGATCTGTTCGTCGTGCGTCATGCGTCAAGCGGCGCGCCGTTCCTGATCGCGCAGCACTGCGCGCCGCACGTCCACGTGATCAACGCCGGCGACGGCCGTCACGCGCACCCGACGCAGGGTCTGCTCGACATGTACACGATCCGCCACTACAAGAAGGACTTCACGAAGCTGCGCGTGGCGATTGTCGGCGACATCCTGCATTCGCGCGTCGCGCGCTCGGACATTCATGCGCTGACCACGCTCGGCGTGCCCGAAGTGCGCGCGATCGGTCCGCGCACGCTGCTGCCGGGCGGCATCGAACAGATGGGCGTGCGCGTGTTCCACAACCTCGACGAAGGTCTCAAGGATGTCGACGTGATCATCATGCTGCGCCTGCAGAACGAACGCATGAGCGGCGCGCTGCTGCCGTCGTCGCAGGAGTACTTCAAGAGCTGGGGGCTGACGCCCGAGCGTCTCGCGCTCGCCGCCCCCGACGCGATCGTGATGCACCCCGGCCCGATGAACCGCGGCGTCGAGATCGACTCGCAGGTCGCGGACGGCCCGCAATCGGTGATCCTGAATCAGGTCACGTTCGGTATCGCGGTGCGCATGGCGGTGATGGGGATCGTCGCGGGCAACAACGACTAAGCAACGCCTGATCAGGAAGCCGAACGATAGGCTGAACCACAGGTTTAACAAAGGCAGCGCATGAAGATTCATATTCAAGGCGGCACGCTGATCGATCCGGCAGCGGGCACCGAACAGCAGCAGGACATCTTTATCGAGGCGGGCAAGATCGCCGCCCTCGGCAACGCGCCGGCCGGCTTCCAGGCAGAGCGTACGATCGACGCGCGCGGTCTGTCGATCGCGCCGGGTCTCGTCGACCTGTGCGCGCGGTTGCGCGAGCCGGGCTATGAGCACAAGGCGACGCTTGGCTCGGAAATGGCCGCGGCGCTCGCGGGCGGCGTGACGAGCCTCGTATGTCCGCCGGACACCGATCCGACGCTCGACGAACCGGGCCTCGTCGAAATGCTGAAGTTCCGCGCGCGCAATCTGAACAAGGCGCATGTATACCCGCTCGGCGCGCTGACGGTCGGTCTCAAAGGGCAGACCATCACCGAGATGGTGCAGCTGACCGAGGCGGGCTGCGTCGGCTTCTCGCAGGCCGACACGCCGATCGTCGATACCCAGGTGCTGATGCGCGCGCTGCAATACGCGAAGACCTATGGTTTCACCGTGTGCCTGCGTCCCGTCGATGCGTATCTGGGCAAGGGCGGCGTCGCCGCGAGCGGCGCGCTGGCGTCGCGGCTCGGGCTGTCGGGTGTCCCGGTGGCGGCCGAGACCATCGCGCTGCATACGATCTTCGAACTCGTGCGCGTGACCGGCGCGCGCGTGCATGTTTCGCATGTGTCGTCGGCGGCGGGCGTGGCGCTCATGCGCGCGGCGAAGGGCGAGGGCCTGCCGGTGTCGTGCGACGTCACCGTGAACCACGTGCATCTGATCGACCTCGACATCGGCTATTTCGACGCGCAGTTCCGGCTCGATCCGCCGCTGCGCCAGCAGCGCGATCGCGAAGCGATCCGCGCGGGCCTCGTCGACGGCACGATCGACGCGATCTGCTCCGCGCACACGCCGGTCGACGACGACGAAAAGCTGCTGCCTTTCGCCGAAGCGACGCCGGGCGCAACCGGCCTCGAACTGTTCCTGTCGCTGACGGTGAAGTGGGCCGACGAAGCGGGCGTGCCGCTCGCGACCGCGCTCAATCGCATCACCGCGGCGCCGGCGCAGGTGCTCGGCCTAGAAGCGGCTGGCCGCATCGCGCTCGGCGCGGTGGCCGATCTCTGCGTGTTCGACCGTCACGCTCACTGGCGCGTCGAGCCGCATGCGCTGAAGAGCCAGGGGCACAACACGCCGTTCCTCGGCTACGAGCTGCCGGCACAGGTGCGCGCGACCGTCGTGTCAGGTCAGCTCGCCTACGAACAGCGCTGAGCGGTATCGTTTCGGTCCAGTCAAGGAAAGCTCCGGCCATGAAGCTCGCGTTACGCAAGGTCCGTCTCATTACGCATCTGCTGCACGGCATGTGGACCGTCGCGACGCGCTTTCCGAACGCGAGCGCCGAGCGGCGTCACGCGCTCAATCGCGCGTGGTCGCTGAAGATGCTGCGGCTGTGCGGCATGCGCCTCGTCGTGCATAACGACGCGGCGCGGCTCGATCGTGGCGCGCTCGTCGTCGCCAATCACATCTCGTGGATCGACATCTACGTGATCAACGCGTGGCGGCCGACACCGTTCGTGTCGAAGGCGGAGATCCGGCAATGGCCGGTGGTCGGATGGCTCGCGCAGCAGCTCGATACGGTGTTCATCCAGCGCGAGAAGCGCAGTGACGCGAAGCGCATCATGCACGAACTCGCCGCACGGCTCAGCGCGGGTGAACTGATGTGCGTGTTCCCAGAAGGCACGACGTCGAACGGGCTCGAGTTGCTGCCGTTTCACGCGAACATGTTCCAGGCGGCGGTGTCGGCCGGTGTGCCGGTGCAGCCGCTGTGCATCATGTACGAGGACGCGCAGGGCCGGCAGTCAACGGCACCCGCATATATCGACGACGTGTCGTTGTCCGACTCGCTCGACATGCTGTTGCGTGGTGGACCGCTGACCGCCCACGTATATGTTGGCGCACCGCTCGCGCCGGACGCGGACCGGCGGGTGCTCGCGGCGCAGGCTCAGCAGGTGGTCGCGAACGCGTTGCGGGACATGCAGGCCGGCAACGCAGTGGCGGGGACGGTCGCGCAAGAGGGCGACGTTGCAGATGCTGCGTCGTCGAGCGACGCCGCTGAGACGGCGCAAACGCTGATCGAGCCCGTCGATCAGCCTCGCCGCTCGGTCTAAGCGGCGGCGCTGCCGGGCCGCGTCGCCGTCTTCTGTTTAGTTGCCGCCGCGCGGTTCGCCGCACGAATGGCAATCGACTTGCGTCAACGTCCGCTCAGCCGGGTTTTTCGCGAGCCGTACCGCCGACAGCTTCTGCCCCCACACGCAACCCGAGTCGAGGCCGATCAGGTTGTCGCGCAACATCAGGCCGAGCGCGGCCCAATGACCGAACACGACGGTCACGTCGGCGGTCTGGCGCGACGGCACGTCGAACCACGGCATGCAGCCGCGCGGTGTGGATGCGAGCGTGCCGCTGCTGCTGAAATCCATCACGCCATCGGCGCTGCAAAAGCGCATGCGCGTCAACGCGCTGCACGTGACGCGCAGCCGCTCGATACCCTTCAGGCCCGGCTTCCAGCGGTTCGGTTCATTGCCGTACAAGCCGGCAAGCGTCTCTTTCCAGTTCGGCGCACGCAGTGCGCGTTGCAACTCGTCGGCGAGTTCGAGCGTCAGCGTCGCATCCCATTGCGGCAGCACGCCCGCATGCACCATCAGCATGCCGTTGTCGAAATGCGCGAGCGGGCGGTGGCGTATCCACTCGAGCAGATCGGCGGCATCGGGCGCGGCGAGGATGTCTTCGATCGTGTCGCCTTTCTTCGACTTGCGAATCCCCGCCGACACCGACAGCAGATGCAGATCGTGATTGCCGAGCACCGGCACCGCGCGCTCGCCGAGCGCGATCACGTCGCGCAAGGTGTCGAGCGAGTCGGGGCCGCGGTTGATCAGATCGCCGGCGAACCACAGCGGTGTGCCGTCCGGCGGCGCGGCTTTGGCGAGCAGTTTTTGAAACGGTGCGCGGCAGCCTTGCAGATCGCCGAAAGCAAGAGGGACGAGGGGAGCGGAGGTACTGGAAGCGTTGAGGGGTGTCATCGAGGAAATCAAGGCGATTCGATACGCGCGGTGCTGCACGGCGCGTGCCACGCGGGGCAGAGCAGCAAGCTAGCGTGACATAATAGCCCGTTTGGGGTTCGCGTATCGTGCGATCACGTTGCGGGACGCGGGTGGAACACCGCCGTAACACGGCACGGCGGCAACCCCGCATGGACCGCGCGCGATTCCAATACAACAACAGAATGACTCTTTCGTGAACGAAGCCGGCATATCGTCTTCTGCGGCGAAGCAATCATTTCGCACGCTCGTCACCGGTGCGAACGGTTTTACCGGCCGCTATCTGGTCGAGAAGCTGACCGGGCGCGGCCATACCGTGATCGAAGCGGTGTCCGGCCGCGCCGAGCCCGACACGCCGACACGCGTCGGGCTCGGCACGTGTCGCGGCGGCGTCCGCTCGGCTTGACACGATTCACCGGCGGTGTCGATCGCGAGATGGCATAGCGTTTCTGTGCCCGGTTCGCGCTATCGGCCGCATAAATGGTCACTACGACAGTCAACGGCAACCAGGCTGGTGAAGCTGTTTCAAGTTGTTGGGTTCGAGTTTTGGCGTGGACAACCTTATAATCGGGTCATCATAAGAATAGCGTCCGAGCGTTTGCTTGCGCACAGGCGGATGCAACGGACTGCTGCAGAATCGCAAACCATCACGCATCATGGGAAGGTCGGCGAGTCGATTCCGGGCGCCACTCACATCGACAAAGGAATTACATGATCCTGATAACGGGCGGTGCCGGTTTTATCGGCGCTAATTTCGTGCTCGACTGGCTGAATGCGTCGGACGAAGCGGTGCTCAACGTAGACAAACTGACCTACGCCGGCAACCTGGGCACGCTGAAGTCGCTACAGGGCAATCCCAAACACATTTTCGCGCGCGTCGACATTTGCGATCGCGCCGCGCTCGACACGCTATTGGCCGAGCACAAGCCGCGCGCCGTGCTGCATTTCGCGGCCGAGAGCCATGTGGATCGCTCGATCCACGGTCCGGCCGATTTCGTGCAAACCAACGTCGTCGGGACCTTCACGCTGCTCGAAGCGACGCGCAGCTACTGGAACACGCTGGGCGCTGCGGAGCGCGCCGCGTTTCGCTTCCTGCATGTATCGACCGACGAAGTGTTCGGCTCGCTGTCGGCAACCGATCCGCAGTTCTCCGAAACGACGTCTTATGCGCCGAATAGCCCCTATTCGGCGACCAAGGCCGGTTCGGATCACCTCGTGCGCGCCTACCACCACACGTACGGCCTGCCGGTGCTGACCACCAACTGCTCGAACAACTACGGCCCGTACCAGTTCCCCGAAAAGCTGATTCCGCTGATGATCGCCAACGCGCTCGGCGGCAAGCCGCTGCCCGTGTATGGCGACGGGCAGAACGTGCGCGACTGGCTGTACGTCGGCGACCACTGCAGCGCGATCCGTGAAGTGCTCGCGCGCGGCACGCCGGGCGAGACGTACAACGTCGGCGGCTGGAACGAGAAGAAGAATCTCGAGGTCGTGCACACGCTGTGCGACCTGCTCGACCAGCAGCGCCCGAAGGCGGCCGGCTCGTATCGCGACCAGATCACCTATGTGAAAGATCGTCCGGGTCACGACCGCCGTTACGCGATCGACGCCCGCAAGCTCGAGCGCGAACTCGGCTGGAAGCCGGCGGAGACGTTCGAGACGGGGCTCGCCAAAACGGTCCAGTGGTATCTCGACAACCAGCAATGGGTCGACGAAGTCGCTTCGGGCGAATACCGGAAGTGGGTCGAGACCAACTACGCGCAGCGCGCGTAAAGGCACGGCAATGGCGCGCAAAGGCATCATTCTCGCGGGCGGCTCGGGCACCCGCCTGTATCCGATCACGCACGTCGTCTCCAAGCAGCTGCTGCCGGTGTACGACAAACCGATGATCTACTACCCGCTGTCCACGCTGATGGTGGCGGGTATTCGCGACGTGCTGATCATCTCCACGCCGCAAGACACGCCGCGCTTCGAGGCGATGCTCGGTGACGGCAGCCAGTGGGGCATGAACATCCAGTACGCGGTGCAGCCGTCGCCGGATGGACTCGCGCAGGCGTTCATCATTGGCCGCGAGTTCGTGAACAATGATCCGTCGGCGTTGATTCTCGGCGACAACATCTTCTACGGCCACGATCTCGCGAAGCACCTCGAACGCGCCGACGATCAGACCGACGGCGCCACCGTGTTCGCGTATCACGTGCACGACCCGGAGCGCTACGGCGTGGTCGAATTCGACAAGCAGTTCCGCGCGTTGTCGATCGAAGAGAAGCCGCTCAAGCCGCGTTCGAACTACGCGGTCACGGGTCTGTACTTCTACGACAAGCAGGTCTGCGACATCGCCGCGGACATCAAGCCGTCGCCGCGCGGCGAGCTCGAAATCACCGACGTGAACTCGCGCTACCTCGCGAACGCGGCGCTCAACGTCGAGATCATGGGCCGCGGTTATGCGTGGCTCGACACCGGCACGCATGATTCGTTGATCGAAGCCGCGACCTTCATCGCAACGCTGCAAAAGCGCCAGGGTCTGGTGGTCGCGTGTCCGGAAGAGATCGCGTACCGGCGCCAGTGGATCGACGGCGAGCAGTTGCTCGCGCTCGCCAAACCGCTCGCGAAGAATGCCTACGGGCAATACCTGCAAAACATTCTCACGGATCACGTCGCATGGCCATCCAGGTAACCGCAACCTCACTGCCCGAAGTCAAGATCATCGAGCCGAAGGTGTTCGGCGATGCGCGCGGCTTCTTTTTCGAAAGCTTCAATGCGCTCGAATTCGCCGAGAAGGTCGAGCCGGGCGTCGAGTTCGTGCAGGACAATCATTCGCGTTCGGCGAGAGGCGTGCTGCGCGGTCTGCACTATCAGATCCAGCATGCGCAGGGCAAGCTCGTGCGCGTGGTCGAGGGCGAGGTGTTCGACGTCGCCGTCGACATCCGCAAGAGCTCGCCGAACTTCGGCAAGTGGGTCGGCGTGACGCTGTCGGTCGAGAACCATCGGCAGGTGTGGGTGCCGCCCGGTTTCGCGCACGGCTTCGTCGTGCTGTCGGAGTCCGCGCAGTTCCTCTACAAGACCACGGATTATTGGTTCCCCGAGCACGAGCGCAGCATCGTGTGGAACGATCCGGCGATCGGGATCGAATGGCCGATCGACTTCGAGCCGCTGCTCGCGGCCAAGGATGCGGCGGGCAAGCGTCTCGCCGACGCGGAAGTCTACGCATAAGAGGATCGCATGAGTGCACACGACGCGAAACGGACGATTCTCGTCACCGGCGTAAATGGCCAGGTCGGCTATGAGCTTGCGCGCACGCTGCAAGGGCTCGGCAACGTAGTCGCGGTCGACCGCTCGCGGCTCGATCTGTCGAACCTCGATCAGATTCGCGCGGTGGTGCGCGACGTGCGTCCCGCGCTGATCGTCAATCCGGCCGCTTATACGGCGGTGGACAAGGCCGAAGAAGAGCGCGACCTGGCAATGCGCGTCAACGGCGAAGCACCGGGCGTGCTCGCCGAGGAGGCGAAAAAGCTCGGGGCCGCGCTGATCCACTATTCGACCGACTACGTGTTCAACGGCACGAAAGAAGACGCGTACGTCGAAGACGATCCAACCGATCCGCAGAACGTCTACGGCCGCAGCAAGCTCGCGGGCGAGCAGGCAATCGCGGCGAGCGGCGTGAATCACCTCGTGTTGCGCACGAGCTGGGTGTACGGCACGCGCGGCAAGAACTTTCTGCTGACGATGTTGCGGCTCGGCGCCGATCGCCCGGAACTGAAGGTGGTGGCCGACCAGTTCGGCGCGCCCACCTGGTGCAACACGATCGCGGCGCTGAGCGCGCATCTGTGCGCGCAGTCCTTCGCCGCCGAAGACGGCGCGAAGTGGTGGGACGAGCGTTCGGGCATCTATCACCTGTGCGCGGGCGACTCGACGTCGTGGCACGGTTTCGCGTCGGCGATCTTTGAATTCGCGGATTTGCCGAACAGGCCGAACACGCTGCCGATTCCGGCCGCGGATTACCCGACGCCCGCGAAGCGCCCAACCAATTCCAGAATGTCGAACGACAAGCTGGCGCGCGTGTTCGGGCTCGCCGCGCCGCATTGGAAGGATGCGTTGAGGTTGTGCCTGACGGATGGGTTTCCGAGGTCGCCTGTCAATCGTTGCTGATGCAGCGTCTCTGACGAGCGAGACTCTCGCGCCGGCCGTCACTTACTGCCATCATTCAATGTCACGAGGAGCGGAGCAGACTTTTCTCATTCACATTTTTCGGAATTCAAGGCCATTCAAATGAGCCAAAAGCCCCTCGTAGTCGATCTCGATGGAACGCTGATGCGCTCCGACGTTCTGATCGAATCCGTCTTTGCGTTTTTCAAGGCCGCGCCTCATCGTTTTTATCAGCCGCTGCTTTGGCTGATGCGCTTTGGCAAGCCCGGGCTCAAGTCCCGTCTCGCTGAGACGACCGATATCGACGTGACGGTGCTGCCCTATGACGAGAAGGTGCTGGAATGGCTCAAGCAGGAACGCGCCGCCGGGCGCCGCCTTGTCCTCGCCACCGCGAGCCATGAGCGCTTCGCGTATGCGATTGCCGATCACCTGAGTCTGTTCGACCAAACCTTCGCTACCAATAGCAACGTCAATCTGAGCTCGCGCAACAAGCGCGATCGGCTCGTCGCCGAATTCAGCGAAAAGGGCTTCGACTACGCCGGAAATTCGCACGCGGACATCGCCGTGTGGCAGGCCGCCGACCGTGCCTACGTAGTCAATCCGTCGGTAGGAGTCGAGCGGGTCGCGCGCAGGCAAGGTAATGTCGAGAACGTCATCGAGACGCGTCCGCCGCGTACCAAGGTTTGGGCGAAGTCATTGCGGCTGCATCAATGGCTCAAGAACCTGCTCATTTTCTTGCCGCTGCTGGCTGCGCACGAGGTATCGTCGATGCATCTGCTCGCCGCGGCCGTCTTCGGTTTCGTTTCGTTCGGGCTGTGCGCGTCGAGCGTCTACCTGCTGAACGACCTGCTCGATCTCGAGGACGATCGGCATCACCCGACCAAGCGTCGGCGCCCGCTCGCGGCAGGGACCTTGCCGCTATGGCAGGGCGCGATATTATTTCCGGTCTTAATGGTGATCGGATTCTGTATCGCCCACGTGTTGTTGCCCATCCGATTTACCTTGGTGCTGTTCGCGTACTACGCGCTCACGCTCGCCTATTCGTTCTATCTGAAGAGGCAAGTCATGGTGGACGTGGTGGCGCTCGCTTGCCTCTACACTTCGCGCATCGTTGCGGGGAGCGCGGCCGTCGACGCGAGACTGAGCTTCTGGCTGCTCGCCTTCTCGATGTTCATCTTCCTGAGCCTCGCCCTCGTCAAGCGCTTTGCCGAACTGCATCTGCTGCAGGCGCGCGGACTCGTCAAGTCGCGGGGCCGGGGATATGTGGCGGCTGACCTGTCGCTCGTCTCATCGCTCGGTGCGGCTGCGGGCTATCTGTCGGTGCTGGTGCTGGCGCTCTATATCCAGGACGACAATACACGTTTGCTGTATCGCCATCCCCAATATATTTGGCTTGCATGCCCGCTTCTACTCTACTGGGTAAGCCGTATCTGGATCATCGCCCATCGCGGTCACATGCATGACGATCCCGTCGTTTTCGCCGCCAAGGATCGTGGTAGTTGGGTTGTAATCGGGTTGTGCGCCGTCGTTTTCTGGTTGGCGATCTAGAAGATGGCGCACGTTCAGTCCTGGGGGCTCTATCCGTATGCACCGCAGAATCCGCACACACCTGCGTGGCGCGACGCAGTAGTAACGGCGTGGCGCGCGGCCGCTTCACATAGCGGCACGACGCTCGGATTTGGCCAGGGCCGCAGCTATGGCGACAGCTGTCTCGCGTCTTCGGGCCATGTCGTGTGCATGCGCGGCCTCGATCGTCTGATCAACTTCGACACCGCGAGCGGTGTGTTGCGCGCGGAGGCGGGCGTAACGTTGGAAATGATTCTCGAGCTCGCGATTCCGCGCGGCTGGATGCTGCCGGTCACGCCGGGGACCAAGTACGTTACGCTTGGCGGAGCCGTGGCCAATGACGTTCACGGCAAGAATCATCACGTGCGAGGTACCTTCGGCCGCTACGTGCGCCGCTTCGGCCTACTGCGCAGCGATGGCAGCGAGCGCGAATGTACCCCCGGGGACGGGGCTGGCGCAGAGGCCGATTTTTTCGGCGCGACCATCGGCGGACTGGGGCTCACGGGACTGATTACCTGGGTTGAGATTCAACTCATGCCGATCCGCACGAGCTTGATGGATGTATCGAGCATCCGCTTCGACAACGTCGACGAATTCTTTGTCCTGTCCGAGCGCCTCGATCCGCTTCATGAATACAGCGTCGCATGGATCGATTGCCAAAGCCGCGGTGCGGCGCTCGGACGTGGCATCTTCATGGTCGGCGACCACGCGGCGGAAGGGCCGCTCGCAGTCGAGCGCCGCAAGAAGCACACGATTCCGATCGTCTCACCAGTCCCTGTGTTCAACAAGGTGACGCTGCGCGTGCTCAATGAGACGTATTATCGCCGCCAGGTTGCGGGCGAGATAAAGGCGAAGGTCGGATACGATAGCTATTTCTATCCGCTCGACGCGCTGTTGCAGTGGAACCGGGTTTATGGCCGCTCCGGCTTCCAGCAATATCAATGCGTGATTCCGCCGAGTTGCGCACGCGAAGCTATACGCGAAGTGCTCGATGCGATTTCGCGCAGCGGCACCGGCTCGTTCCTCGCCGTGCTCAAGCGCTGCGGTGATCTTTTGTCGCCGGGGTGGCTTTCCTTTCCGCGGGAGGGGACTTCCCTTGCGCTCGACTTCCCGCAGCGCGAGGCGTCGAACCAGCGCCTGTTCGACACGCTCGATGCGATCGTCCGCGAGAGCGGTGGACGTCTCTATCCGGCAAAGGATGCGCACATGTCGGGGAACGATTTTCGCGCGGCCTACCCCCGTTGGACGGATCTGGAGGCACTGAGGGACCCTGCATTGCTTTCTCGATTTTGGGAGCGAACGACTCGCTTATGAAGAACATTGTGATCATTGGTGCAACTTCGGCCATCGCTTCGGCCTGTGCACGTGCATGGAATGGGCCGGGCGTGCGCTTCGCGCTGGTCGCCCGCAACGCGCGGCGCCTTCAGGAAACTGCAGACGACCTGAAGGCGCGCGGCGCCGAGCTCGTCACCTGCCACCATCTGGACATCGACGATCTGAATGCGCACGCGGCCGTTGTGCAGGCATGCCAGAGCGCCCTCGGCAGCATCGACATCGTGCTGGTTGCGCCGGGCACCTTGCCCGATCAGCATGAATGCGAGCGCGACGCGGCCGTCGCGGTGCGCGAATTCACGACGAACGTCGTTTCGGTGATCGCACTGCTTACGCGTTTCGCGAACATCGTCGAGCAGCAGCGCAGCGGCACCCTGGCGGTGATCGCCTCGGTCGCAGGGGATCGGGGTCGTCCATCGAACTACCTGTACGGCAGTGCGAAGGCCGCACTGGCCACATTCTGCGAAGGGCTCAATGCGCGCCTGAAGAAGGTCGGCGCACATGTGGTGACGATCAAGCCGGGCTTCGTCGCCACGCCGATGACGCAGGGCCTGCCGCTGCCCAAGCCCCTCGTGGCGACGCCGCAAGCCGTGGCCGCTGATATCGTGAAAGCCGTGTCGCGTCACCGCGACGTGCTGTACACCCCGTGGTTCTGGGCGGTCATCATGCTCATCATTCGATCGATTCCGCGCCGCATCTATAACCGTCTGTCGTTGTAATGGAAGGCGGTCGGCCTGTCGCGCTCGCGAAGGCCGACCGTTTCCGGCACTCGATACATCAACGCATCGATACCGTGAATTCATCGGCCAAACCACTCGCCACGCCCCACCTCGTGGTCCTTTATGCGCTCTTCGCGGCGCTGTCCATCGTCGCGAACATCGGTCTGCAAAAGCTGTCGCTGATGGCTTATGGCGGCCGTTTCGATGTGCTGCTCTCGGTGCTGGTCGGCACCGGAGGCGGCCTCGTGCTGAAGTTCGTACTCGACAAGATCTGGATCTTTCGCTACCGCCACAAGAATATTTCGCATGGCGTGGCGAGTTTCTTCCTATACTCGTTGATGGGCGTGGCGACCACGGTCATCTTCTGGGGATTCGAGTTCGGAGCGGACGCTATCTTTCATTCCGAGCCAGCGCGTTTCGTCGGCGGCGCCATTGGCCTCACGATCGGCTATGTAGTGAAATACCAACTCGACAAGCGATTCGTTTTTTCGTGAGGCGGGCGCACAGCGCGGCCCCGCATCCGAATCGTCGCCGCCTGTCGGCCTTGCGTCCTTCGCATCTCGAATGGTTGTACATCGGGGACTACCCGCGGAACCTGGCCGCAATCAACCTGTTCCGTAGCG
The DNA here is from genome assembly GCF_014201005.1 of Paraburkholderia lebeckiae. Classification (NCBI taxonomy): domain Bacteria; kingdom Pseudomonadati; phylum Pseudomonadota; class Betaproteobacteria; order Burkholderiales; family Burkholderiaceae; genus Paraburkholderia; species Paraburkholderia lebeckiae. The sequence continues at coordinate 112,236 of NZ_JACHDK010000009.1, forward strand.
CGCCGTGGCAATTTCCGCCTGGGCATATCGGGACGAGCGATTTTCCTGTCGGCACGAATATCGTGTTCATGGACGGCAACCTGCTATTGGCGATCGTCACGAAGTTGCTCGGGCCGTTCCTCGGCCCGGTCGCGCAGACATACGGCGCGTGGATCTACCTGTGCGCGCTGCTGCAGTTGTGGGCGATTTATTGGGCGCTGAGGCAGCAAGCAGTCTCGTCGGTGTGCGCGTTCTTGGGCACGCCGTTGATCGGGCTGAGTTCCCATCTGGTCGCGCAGGGCATTCGCCGCGGAGGCCAGCGCGAAGTGGTGGGGCGAGCGCTCGGGTGTTTATCACCTGTGCGCCGGCGGCGCGACTTCGTGGCACGGCTTCGCATCGGCCGTCTTCGAGCTAGCAGACTTGCCGAGCAAGCCAAAAACGCTGCCGATCCCCACCGCCGACTATCCGACGCCTGCGAGACGTCCCATCAATTCGCGGATGTCGAACGAGAAGCTCGCGCGTGTCTTCGGTCTCGCCGCGCCGCATTGGCGGGACGCGTTGACGCTCTGTCTTACCGCCGGCTTTCCGACGTCACCCACCATGTGGTCCTGACGCCGCGGTGTTTGCGAACGGCGCACTCGCGATTCATGCGGCAACGCGTGTTGCGCATGGTTTGCCGGCCGTTCTTCTGCCGAGGGGGCCTCGCCAATTTACGTAAGCTACCTGTGAGCGTTATGAAAAGGAGGCCGGAGTACAATATCGGCCAACGAGAGAGACTCGCGCGGCCCGTTAGCCGCCGCATGCGGCGAGCAATCCTTGTTCGCGCGCATTCGATCGGACGCTCAATTTGCAGGTTGAACTGACTGACGACAGTTGGCGCGGTAAAAAAGTCAGAAATGAGTGCTCTAAGTGCATTATTACCGAGCCGGTGGCGTGAGCATGAAGCAAACGTCGTCGGCATTGCCAAGAGTCGCGCACAGGAATGGGGGGAAATAGAGATCCGCTATAATCGCCCCGATTTATTAACTTTTTTCTTCGCGTTAGGGCACGTTGCATGGGGCGGAGAAGTCATCATCGGAGACGGAATTGACGAGCGCAATTGTGACTGGCATTACAGGGCAGGATGGGGCATATTTGACTCAGATGCTGCTTGAAAAAGGTTACGATGTGTACGGCGCGTATCGGCGTACGAGTTCGGTGCACTTTTGGCGAATGGAAGAACTCGGTCTTACTAACCATCCGAAGCTCCGACTGATCGAGCATGATTTGACCGACCTGGGTTCTACACTGCGCCTGCTAGAAAAGGCCCAGCCGAGCGAACTGTACAACCTTGCCGCTCAAAGTTTTGTCGGTGTCTCGTTCGACCAGCCAGCCACGACTGCAGAAATCACTGGTGTTGGAGCGCTGAATCTGCTGGAAGCCATTCGTCTTACCGACCGTTCTATTCGCTATTACCAGGCCTCCACCTCCGAAATGTTCGGTAAGGTCCAGGCCGTGCCGCAGAAAGAAGACACGCCTTTCTATCCTCGCAGCCCGTACGGTGTGGCCAAGTTGTACGCGCACTGGATGACCGTCAACTACCGTGAATCGTACGACCTTTTTGCGACGAGCGGCATTCTGTTCAATCACGAATCACCGCTGCGCGGGCGTGAATTCGTCACGCGCAAGATCACGGATTCGGTCGCGAAGATTTCACTTGGCCAACTCGATGTCCTTGAGTTGGGCAACCTTGATGCGCAGCGCGACTGGGGTTTCGCGAAAGAGTACGTCGAAGGCATGTGGCGAATGCTCCAGGTCGATGAACCGGACACTTTCGTGCTTGCGACCAATCGCACCGAAACTGTCCGCAACTTCGTGACAATGGCCTTCCGTGCGATCGGCACCGACATCGAGTGGCGCGGCAAGGACGAAAAGGAAGAAGGTGTCGATGTATCGAGTGGTAAGGTGATTGTGAGGGTGAACCCCAAATTTTATCGCCCGGCGGAAGTCGACCTGTTGATCGGCGACGCCACGCGAGCCAAAGAAAAGCTGGGCTGGGAGCCCAAGACGACGCTGGAAGGTCTCTGCGCAATGATGGTGGAAGCCGATCTGCGGAGAAACAAGATTGGTCAGTCCTATTGAGGCGAGCATGCGCCGTGCGTTCATCACGGGTATAAGCGGCTTCACGGGTGCCTACTTGCGTGATGAGTTACTGCGCGCTGGGTACGACGTGAGCGGCAGCGTGATGTCTGCTCCGGGACCGGGCGAGCATGTGCTCGATATCACGTCGCTGGAGGAGTGCCGGCACGTCATCGACGTCGTCCGGCCTTCCCATATCGTCCATCTCGCTGCAAGCAGCTTCGTGGCGGATGACGACAAGCTCGACATGTACCGTGTCAATGTGATGGGGACGCTGAATCTGCTGCAAGCTTGCGCGGACACGGGGCATCGGCCGGACAAGATCGTGATCGCCAGCAGCGCGAACGTCTACGGTAATACGCCGGGCACGGTCGACGAAAGTATGACGCCTGCGCCGGTCAACCATTACGGTGCGAGCAAGGCGGCCATGGAGCACCTCGTCCGGACATGGTTCGACCGTCTGCCCATCATCATCACGCGCCCCTTCAACTACACCGGCTGCGGTCAGTCGGAGCGCTTCCTGGTGCCGAAGATCGTTGCGTCATTCGTGCAAAAGCGGTCTTTCATCGAACTCGGCAATCTCGACGTCGCACGTGACTTTTCGGATGTCCGTGAAGTGGCGTACATCTACCGCGCGCTGCTCGAAGCGGACGCGGCCGGCGAAGTCGTCAACGTCTGCAGCGAGCGACCCTACACGCTTCAGGAAGTCATAGAGATTGTTCGACATGTGTCCGGTCACGAACTCGAGATTCGCGTGAATCCCCAGTTCGTGAGAGCCAATGAAGTCAGTGTGCTGGTTGGGTCGGCTGCGAAATTGCGCCGGATGGTTCCGGGGAGTATGTCCATAGCGTTTGCGGACACGATCGAGTGGATGGTACGGCGCGGCGAGGACGGGGCCGAAGATGGGAAGGCGACGCACATTTCGCTGCAAGCGTGAGCAACGCTCTGCTTGCGATCTGTCTCGCTGTCGCATAACGCCGGTTTGTTGCGTTCTGCCCGTCCGCGCGGCGCGAACGCCGCGGCGTGGGCTGTCTGGTCCGGGGGCCGTTCATCGGTCACAGGGCGAAGCGTGGTAAATTTCATCTGCGTGGAGCGGCACGCCGGTGCTTAATCTTTTTAATGGGCAGTCGAATGTCTGAGACTAAAAACTCTCTGGTTGCAGAAAGATCTGATCAATTCTTCGCAGGCAGAAAAGTGTGGATCACGGGTCACCGCGGCATGCTAGGGTCCGCGATGGTTCGCAGCTTCGCGAACGAGAACGCGGAGCTTCTGCTGACATCGCGTCAAGAGTTGGACCTTCGTAACCAACATGCAGTTTTCGAGTGGATGGAACGTAACCGTCCGGAAATGATTTTCCACATTGGTGCGAAGGTGGGCGGCATCCACGCGAACGCCACGTTGCCGGCGGATTTTCTGTACGACAACATCATGGTGCAGACCAACGTCATCAACGCGGCGCATCGCTTTTCCGCGAAGAAAATGGTGTTCGTGGCGTCGAATTGCACCTATCCCACCAAGGCGGAACAGCCAATCAAGGAAGAAGCGCTGCTTACTGGGCCGCTGGACCAGAACATTCGCGCGTACGCGGTCAGCAAGATCGCTGGCATCGAAATGTGCCGCGCTTACAGCAAGCAGCACGGCAGCAACTTCATCTCGGTGATTCCGCCCAATCTGTATGGCCCGGGCGACAACTATCACCCGCAGCATAGCCACGTGGTCGCAGGTATCCTGCGTCGTACACACGAGGCGAAATTGGAGGGCAAGACGGAGTTTGTGGTGTGGGGCGACGGTACACCGCGCCGTGAACTGCTTCACGTCGATGATCTTGCCGACGCCATGAAGTGCCTGATGGCTGCGGATACGCAATACGACCTTTATAACGTCGGCCCCGGTTTCGATCACTCCATCGCTGAACTCGCCACGATGATTGCAGAGGTAGTGGGTTTCAAGGGGGATATCGTGTACGACACGTCCAAGCCGAACGGTACGATGGCCAAGCTTCTTGACAGTTCGCGCATCCTTTCACTCGGGTGGCGTCCCAAGGTCGACGAGCGCAGAGGCTTGCAAAGCTCATATGAGGACTTGCTCGGGCTGTTCGCGACGTCGGGTCAGGACGGTCGACTCTAGTCCGCACGCAGCGATCGCTGCGCGGCATTCTTTGATTTTAGGAAGACGGGTTGCAGGTCGGATGGCTTGCGACCGTTTCAGCGAGATATCTGTACCCGAAGTGAGTGGGCATGAACGAAAACGTATCTAACAACTTTAAACTGCCCACTGGACTGATTGGCCGCTTCGCTGTGGTCAAGCTATGGCCGAAGTTGAAGACAGCCGAAGACGAGTGTATTGCGCGTCTGAAGATTGCGGCGGCAGCGATAGGCGTCGAATGCATCGAGATCCACGCCGATGGCACCTTGCTTGCGGACCCGAACACGGTGGTCTGCAGGCAAATCGTCGATTTTGTGCTGCACCTCCACTATGACACTCCGAAGTACTACGACGTTTTCTCGTTTGTCGCATTGTGGAATCCGCTGCAGTTCTATCACGAGTGGGGCTATCAGCGAACCTCGCGCAATCTGCTGTCACACGACGATTTTGTGAGCTGCAGTTCGGCGGCGGCCGACGATCACGTCGCCCGCATGGTTCGCAACGCTCAGACACACCTGCCCGCGCATTTCAAGCTTTACCACTCGCTCGCCGACATCGCGCGGCCGCCTTCGCTTGGCGATCACAAACTGTTTTATGTCGGGATCAACTGGGAGGCCGTCAATGGGGGCCAGTCTCGCCATCAGGACGTTCTGAAGCGTCTCGACCAGACCGGCATGATGCGCATTTACGGCCCGAGTGTCTTCCTGAACGTCAAGGTATGGGCGGGTTACCAGAGCTACGTAAAGGAGATACCGTTCGACGGCGTCTCGATGATCGAGGAGATTTCGAAGGCAGGCGTTTCGCTCGTGCTGTCTTCGGCGGCTCATAAGGAGTCCGGGTTGATGTCGAACCGGCTCTTCGAAAGCGTCGCTGCTGGGACACTCGTGATTTGTGACGAGAACCGTTTTGCATCGAAGTATTTCGGCGATGCTTTGTTGTATATCGATAGCCGCTGTTCGGTCGACAAAATATGTGAAGACATTCAGGCGCACCTCGCGTGGGCGAAAGCCAACCCTGAACTTGCTCTAGCGAAGATCGAGAAGGCGCAGCGGATTTTCCGTGAGAAGTTCAGCTTGGTCCGAAATCTAAGCGATTTATATCTGGGCTTTCAACAACGCAAGGAAGACCTGCTTGCACTCCAGGGACTGCGCAAAGAGGCGACGAAGCTGAGGGTCGGCGCGTATTTCCTGGTCCCGGAATTTTCGAAGGAGACTGTGCAGTCGCATCTATCGAGTCTGGCGGCGCAAGATTACCGTGATATCGAGCCTGTGCTCGTGATCGATCGTGTCGAGGCGCGCGAACATCGCGCGGAACTCGCGCAGAGCCTTGTCGGCGTGACTCCGGCAGTGCGTGTTCTCGAATTGGACTTTTTCGATCGCGGCCCAACCGCAGCCGTTAAGGGCGAACGCAAACTCGGCAACGTGATCGCGGAAATCGTCGGTGACGCGCGCGATGTCGACGCGCTGATGTTTGTCGCACCGAACGAACGGCTTCTATCAAACCATGTGCAGGTGCTCGCCGGCAGTCTGATCCGCGACCCACAGCGACATTGCGCAGCCACCGCGGCGATCATCAAGAACGGCGAAGCGGCCGTGCATACGGTCTCCGAGCAGTTCGAATTCGGCTTTTTGAACGACGAGGCTCCAATCGGTTACGCGCGTCTGATGTTCCGCCGTGAATCTCTGCCGGCGAATCTGTGTCTTGCTCTCCCGTACCTGCATGGTAAGCCGCTCGCTGCCTTGGTTGGGGAGCAGAAAATTCAGCAGGAGATCCCGTCGACGGTGATTATCGATATTCTGGCTCCATTCCCCAGAGGCAAGTGGAACGAGGGAATGGAGAACGAACTCCTCGGCGACTTCTGTCCTGAAGTGTTCACTGTATATCGTGGTTACTTCCGCGAAATGCCTTCACTTGCGCCGCGTGTGGTCGCCATGCCTGCTTCGGTGCCGTATTCGCGCCTTAGCCGGCGTTGGGTGCTATATCAGATCGAAGCGCTGCGGGAGAAGGGCGTAGGCGAGCGGCTCAATCTGCTGAGGACGAAAATCGGCCGTCGCGTCAAACGCGCTAGCTGATCAAACGCGTCCGACTAGCCGGCCTAATGGTTCCATTGCTATATGAATCCCCACGAAAACAAACCGGTATCGCTGGCGGCTCTTGTCCGCAGTTTGTGGGCGAACCGTCAGTTGATCTTGCAGATGGCTCGTCGCGACGTCATCGGACGCTACAAAGGCTCAGTGATGGGCGTGATGTGGTCGTTCTTCAACCCACTGCTGTTGCTCACCATTTACACCTTCGTGTTCTCCGTGGTGTTCAAGGCTCGGTGGGGGGGAGCCCTTCCCGCAAGCAAAACGGAGTTTGCACTTCTGCTGTTCGTCGGCATGATCATTCATACCTTGTTCGCTGAGACGCTGACGCAGGCGCCGATGTTGATCGTGAACAACGTAAGTTACGTCAAGAAGATTATTTTTCCGCTGGAAATCCTACCTGTCGCCGCACTCGGAACAGCACTGTTCCATGCTTGCGTTAGTCTGGCGGTCTGGCTCGCGTTCTTTGTCCTGTTCAACGGCTTCATACACTGGACGGTCATTTTCATGCCACTTGTCCTGCTACCGCTGATCATGTTGACCGTTGGCATTGCGTGGGCGCTTGCGTCGCTGGGCGTATTCCTGAGAGACGTGGCTCAGCCCATTGGTCTGATCATGACCGTACTCCTCTTTGCATCTCCGGTTTTTTACCCAATCACAGCGTTGCCGGTGGCCATCAGGCCATGGCTCATGCTCAATCCGCTTACCCTGATCATCGAGCAAGCGCGAGCGGTGCTGCTATTTGGGCAACTACCGGACTGGTCGGCCCTTGCCATTTATGGCGCGACAGCGTTGGTCATCGCGTGGCTTGGCTATGCGTGGTTTCAGAAAACGCGGAAGGGTTTCGCCGATGTCATCTAACGATATTGTGATCAGTGTACAAGGCGTGTCAAAACGCTTCGAGCTTTACGACAAGCCGAGTGATCGGCTGAAGCAGTTCATTTTGCCGCGGCTGAACCGACTGACGGGCAGCCCACCGCGAGATTACTTCCGCGAATTCTGGGCGCTCAAAGATGTGTCGTTCGACGTGCGCCGCGGCGAGGCCTTTGCCATCGTCGGACGAAACGGTAGTGGCAAGAGTACGCTGCTGCAAATCATTACGGGCACGTTGTCACCTACGACGGGCCTCGTCAATACCAACGGCCGCGTCGCCGCGTTGCTCGAACTCGGGTCTGGGTTCAATCCTGAGTTCACGGGCAAGGAAAATGTCTTTCTGAATGGAGCACTCCTTGGCTTCAGTCGCCAGGAGATCGAGCAGAAGTACGATGCGATAGTCGGCTTTGCGGACATCGGTCAGCATATTGATCAACCAGTTAAGTCGTATTCGAGCGGTATGGTCGTGCGTCTGGCGATCGCTGTTCAAACGCAGGTCGAACCGGACATTCTGATTGTCGACGAGGCGCTTGCGGTAGGCGATGCGCTTTTTCAGAAGCGTTGCTATCGACAGATCGAGAAGTTGTTGAACAACGGCACGACGTTGCTGTTCGTTTCGCATGACCAGGAGATCGTTCGAACGCTGACGCAGCGGGCTGTATTTCTGAATGCCGGCCACGCGCAGAAATGCGGCGGCACGTCGGATGTTTTGTTCGCCTACCGGGAGTTTTTGCAGCAGCAAGAAGAGGCCGCCTTCCTGGACCTGCAGCAGCGTAGCCAGACGACATTGAAGACGCAAAGCACACAAAAATCTTATGGAAGCAGGGAAGTCGAAATTCGGAAGGTCGAAGTATTCGATGGCCAAGGGAACCCTCAGAGTGTGCTCTACGCCGGTGACGAGATCACGCTAGCGATAGAGTGCGTGTGTAATGTCGATATCGATAGCCTTAACGTAGCCTTCCGAATCGTTAGCAAAGAGGGCATAAAGGTCACCACTTGGGGTACCTTGAACGAGGACATGCGCCGATTCGAATCTGCGCCCGAAACTGCGTTCTGGAGCCGGAAGTTCGCCAAGGGGGATCGCTTTACAGTGAGGTTCAGCGGTCGCTGCACGCTGGGAGCGAACCTCTACGAAGTCCAGGCGGTTGTCGCTCGCGAACACGACCGATATTACGGGAACCAGCAGGTGCTTCACTGGGCCGACGATGCCGGACACTTCACAGTGATACTGAAGAACAGGGAGTACGTGTTCGATGGTGTTTGCGACCTAGAACTTCGATCTGAGCTGAATGTCCGCGTCCAGCACGCTGAAGCGCAATCCACTTGACAGAAGTTGACGATGTCTAACGGTTCTACCAAAAGTTTAATGCTTTCGATCTTGCGGCGGTTAGCTAATACAACCAGGCGCGAACCGAAGCTGAGTACCTCCTTTGAACCGGATGTACGTGCCAGTCTGGAACATCTATTGAACCTGACGCAAATTGCCGATTTGCGGTCTGCAGAAATTGACGCGAAGGTTCGGGATCTTGATAAGCGTCTCGAGCCATTGGAAAGATTGAATGACTTGCGAACGCGCATTGCACATATCGAGACTCTCCTCGCAACTGCGGATGAGAGGTCGACGATGTTCATCTCCCAACTTTCTGCGATGGATAGCCTGTTACGTGTCGTGGAAGAGCGATCACGGACGATTGATGACCTCTTGCGTATCGTGGAAGAACGATCACGGACGCTCGAATACGAGACACGTCAAGGCGTGCTGGCGTCGAACTATCAGATCGATTTTCTGCTGAAGATGTATGTAGAGACGATGTCCGCCTCCCGGACGTTCTCGGACAGTGTCGTGTTCGACGCTGCGAGACTCATCGAATTGAAGACCGATTTTCCAATCGCGTATGAGAGTAATGATCATCTGAGCCCGGATTCGACAATGGAGGGCGTGTCCCGCCCCACTTTGTTTGTTCAGAACTGCATCGATGCTCTCGGTAAGGACATGCATGCATTAGATCTCGGAACCGGGGCAGCGGGAATCGTCTACGAGTTCGCGATGAACGGTGTTCTAGCGGTCGGCATCGATGGTTCGGATTTTTGCCGGCGGAACAAGATTGGCTACTGGCCATTGCTTGGCAACAACTTGTTCACCTGTGACATCACGCGTGAATTCAGTTTTGTGGACAGGGATACCAACGCAGTCAGCCAGTTCGACCTGGTCACGATGTGGGAAGTGCTCGAGCATATTGAAGAGGAAGGGTTACCCTCCCTCTTCGCAAACGTTCGCAAGCACCTGCGGGACGACGGGTTCTTCATCGGGTCCGTCTCCTTTGTAGAATACAACGACCCAGACGGTAACCCATATCACGTGACACTCAAGCCGTGGGAATGGTGGGAAGAGAGATTTCGCGAATTCGGACTTGAGGTTCAGGCCGAACATCCATTCAATGAAAAATGGTTCCCACGCGGAAATGGGCCACGGTTTCAAGACTTTCACAACTATGAGCGCAATTCGGATGAGGGGCGGCTATTCGTTGCCAGGAAAGCGGTTAGATGATCGTCTGAACTGCCCCGGGAATCGTGGCAGCTGGTGGCTTTAAGTTATCGCAGGTACGTCAGCGGCATTTCTGAGTTGCCTGTAGTAGCTTGCCTCAGCCTCAGCCTCAGCGGACGGGATATAGCCGAGCGGTTCCATCAGCCGATCAGGGTTGTATCGAGATTGACCCGCCTCGACGGATAGATTTGCAGTTGAGTTTTACGGTGGAACCTGTCCTCCGTTCGTGTTGACTCGCGGGTCGTCCACGGGCGGGCGGCGGGTCGGAATCACGACCACGACGCTACCCGACAGTGGGCAATCCGCGCCGTGAAGGCTCCTGTCTCTTTTCGTGTTGTTGCTCCAGCGAGCAGTAGCCTAGGACTGCTGTGAAGGCGACGGGACGTTGTACCCACAGCCTTCGATGATGCGGAAGATCGCACACCGCGCTTGCTCTGGCGTTTCGAAGCGCTCGCGCGTCAGCAGTTTCGCCTCGAGCGCGCCGAAGAACGACTCACACATTTCGTCGTCATGGCAGTCGCCAGCGGTGCCGGTCTTCGGCGCTGAAGTGCCGGCGCACTGTGGAAAAGGAGCCCACCAAGAGGCCGTAACATAGGGCCACTTTTTCAGAGTTCCTATGCCATGGAAAAGAACAGGGGAGGGGCCAAATAGCTTGGTCGCGACTTCATTTTGGTCCATTTATGCCCAGTATGCATGTTACTAAGGCAGCCGTAAGCGCTCTACAAAACGCCGAAACTACCTTTCCCCCAGACAGCCAGTTAATTTTTTAGCTCTTTTTCCATAAGCTCATTGTGGCAAACGAGAGTTTCCGACCGATCAGATTCCCCCAAAATAAGCGATCGAGCGCGAATAAAAATCTGACGGCTGCTTTCCCGCCAATATTCAAGAGTGGGAACGCATCCGGATTGTAGTATAAAACGTAAGCAGACAATCCCGGATATACCTGGTCAACCTTGGTGTACCCCGCTTCACGGAAATATCGATCAAGATCTGAATAGTCGAATCCTTGTTCGGTGTCTTCGTCAAAAATATCGTTTGACTTGTAAATGCGATTTCTAACAAAGCGAGTCAACCAATTATTCTGTGTTGGTTCGAAATTTATAAAGTAGCCGCCGGACCGCAAAGACTGCGCCAAATTCTTTATAACTTCTGGTGCGCGAGAATAAACGTGATGAAGTCCGCCAATCAGAATGATCATGTCGTACGGATTATCGGACGCTTTGAAGCTCGTTACGTCATCCCACTCTATGAACAGCGTAGGACGCACCTCTTTAGCGAATTCGACCATTTTTTCGCTATAGTCAAACCCGTGGTATTCCATGTGTTCAATGAGGTGTTTCGATAGAATATCGTATCCTTCCGCCATTCCACACATGGGCTCCAACACTCTTCGGATTTCTGGCGCTATCCGCTTATTGCGCGAAAGAAAGTTCTTCCAGATCAACTCTTTCAACAAGAGGTGGTTTGGATCCTTTCTTGCACTGAAATATTTTTCCGAAATCTCGTTGAAATGCTGCCGTTGCTGCTCAACACTGTTATCCATAAAGCCTCTCAACGCGTTCCAGCTATTAGAGAAATGCCAGCGACGATCATTGCAGCCCCGACAGACTGCCAAACACCTACAGTCTCCTTAAGAAAAAGGGCGCCCGTTAGCATGGTGCCTATCACAAGCGAGCCGGCAGCAATAGGGAATGCGAATGAAAGCGGCAAGAGACGAAGGATTACCATCCACATGACTGCTCCACCGGCATAGAGCGAAAAACCAAACAAAAACGTTACGGATTTCCATGAGCCAGCCGATTTTATCAAGAACAAACCCACACAGCTTACCGCAATATACGCCAAAAATAACACTGCCGTACGAAGTGAATTGATCCAATCTACGCTCACAAAATTCACCTCGGACAATGTTTAACAGTTGAATCAAATTGGCTAAAATACTCGCAGACGACGTCTAGATAGAGCAATCGAACTCCTTGGTAAATTAAATAGGTGGCGTGGTCGATGCTCCAGGGAATCGCGTCACCAATAATGAGTTTTTGCCAAACCCATAGATGGTAACGTGGGCCAACCGCGGGGACAAGAGGGGACGCTCGTCGCTACGAGATCGCCTTGCCATCGAGCCCTTTCCGGCAACGATCGCTCGTCGGTCTAACTGCCGGGCAATCCGTCAATATCCAGCGAGATCCGAACTCCTAGTTCACGCTTGTCATCAGATAGGCCAAGCATGTGCGGTGTCGCAGTCCGTTCGATGGTGAAGTCGAACACGTCGGTGCCGCTGCTAGATGGGCGCAATTGGACAGCCCTTTCGTTTGTGTCGGTTAATTCGATGACTTGAAAAGGTCGGCCATTCTTGGTAATTGTTACCCTGTTCGGAAGCGTAAATGGCGGCGCGCTAACGCGCACGATCACCGGCTCGCTAAATTCCGGATTTATGTGGAGCGTGCCTCTAGCTCCCATCCACCCATCCGGGTAACGTCCGTTCCAGAGGTAGCGCGGCTCGTTTCCATCGATCTGATAAAGCTTGTAACCAAGCCACGTCGTCGCAGATTTCGGGCGATGCGTCCATGTATGGATAAAAATCGCGGGACTTGACGTGGTCTGTTCCGAAACGAGATGCATGGGATACATTTTCTCGCTCTTGAGCAGTGATTCCGGCCTGTAATACGGTGTGACGCCTCGGAGGAACCATGTGGCCAGCTTGCTGCCAGTAAACACAAGCAAATAGTCGCCCTTGCGCGGTAGGCTTTTCTTGTTCTGTTCAATCTGCGCGGGCGTCACGTCGAGAATTGCCATCAATTCAGGATTGAGTGCCGCGGGGTCCAGGAGGTCCGCGATCCCTTTCACCCGACCCGACCATGGGTTCGCAGGTGAAAGCAGATTTGGAGTATTGATGATCTGCTCCGCATAGAAAGGATAGGACTCAATTACGAGATTTTGTTTCTCCGTTGCGATTTGCTTGTATTCTTCAATCGCGCTCGTGTAGATCCGCGAATACTCGATCTGACTAATCGTGACATAGTAAGTGCACAGGGCACCTGCAAGGGCAAATAGCGCGATCAACGAGTAGAGGCTGTAGCGCAGTACTGGCTTGCGTCTGAGCCGCCAGGCAAGTAAATAGAGCCAATAGACCACGCAACATTTGAACATCACCGCAGGGATGAGCATGTAATAGGGCATAGCCCAGCGCCAAACCAGTAGTGCAAGGTAATAAGCCCATGACATTGCACAAACGCTGAAGACAAAAATAAGGCCGCGAACGGCATCATCTGTACGCGCCTCACGACGGGTGATCATTTCCTTGAGCGCGAAGAAAGGCAGCAGCAAGGCCAGCAACCCGAAGAACATCACGTCAGGCTGCTGCGTAGCGTAGAAGGCTATATTTTCTTTTATCAGTTTGAGGGTAATCGTATATGCAGTGTAATTCGTGCTCGCATTGGTTTTTGCGAACAGGGCATAGGGTATCTTCGCGCATGCAAGGCCGAATAGCAGCCATACAACCAGCGCGCCAAACCTCTTCGCCGAAGTAAGCGCCCAATCTATCTTTGCGAATCGCCACGCGCCAAGCGATAGTGCGACACCTGTCAACGCAAAGCCCAACAATGCGACGGAGGTTTCCTTAGTCCAAATAGCGAGAGTGAAGATGACGGCGATGCCAATACCATCCCGTATATTCAACGCTGCATTGGATAGATACCGCCGCGCGAACAATGCGATGATGGCAACCAGGAAAAGATAAGAAAGCGGTTCGGCTTTGCCAATAGTGTTAAGGTTTTCGGCCACAGGTGAACTGACATAGACGAGCGGTAGTAGTATCGCTGCATACGTATGCCGTTTTGTCAGCCGATAAATGATCTGACAGCTCAACAGGGTGGCCGCCAGAAAGACCAAACTCTGGACAAAAAAATACGGACCGACGTGCGACCCGAAGATCTCGTACTCTGCGGAGTGGTAAAGCCAGTAGAAAGGAAAATATCGTCCGGCACCATTATACGGAGACAAGATCCAGTGAACCCAACTGCGGAAATGTTCGCCAATAAGAAAAATTCCCCCCATGTCCAAGGGGAACAATTGCGACCAAAGGATCGTTGGCATTGAAAACAGTGCCCACACTAACACTGAAGCGGCCAGTACTTTAGCCCCGGCGCCACTCAAACCCAGCAGCGGGCTATCTTTTTGCTTCGGCGCATCGTTGAGCGGTCGCACTGCGGTGCTGGTTACTTTATTCATCGACACGATTCCCAAAGTGGGCGACTTCGTCTACCAGGAAGCGGGGACGATGTTTGACTTCAAGGTAAATCTTGCCGATGTATTCACCGGCAACGCCGATCGACAGCATAATGAGGCCGCCCAGCAAATACAGAGGCACAGTGATCGACGCCCACCCAGGAAGCGTCTCGCCGGAAAGCGCTTTGATGAAAGCGGTCAGTGCGAAAAGAAGCGAGACAGCGAACACAATCGCGCCGGTCCACGTGATCATGCGCAGCGGCGTCGTCGAGAAAGACGTAATGCCGTTCAGTGCAAGTCCCAGCATCTTCTTGATGCCGTACTTGCTGTGGCCCGCCGGGCGGGGGGACAGGTCGTACCTAACAGTCGAGATCCTGCCGTGCAGGAGTGGCTGCAACCCACGCAAAAAAAGAACAAACTCGGGGAACTTTGCCAGATTTTCCAATGCGCGCTCAGACATCAAGCGGCAGTCTGCATGGTTCTCGACAAGTTCAACCCCCATCCATTTCATTCCCCGATAAAACACTGTCGCTGTTAGCGTCTTTAGAAAGGGGTCATCCGCACGCGACGCCTTAACCCCAAGCACGATTTCCGCGCCGGCGCGATGCTCGGTGATCATTTTCGGCAACGCAGCTAAGTCGTCCTGCAGGTCCGCGTCGATGCTGATAGCCGCGTCGCACTTGCCGGTTACGTATGTTAGTCCTGCGACGAGTGCGTTCTGATGCCCGGCGTTCTTCGAAAGCCTTAGCCCACGTATAGTGTTTGGGTAGGCGTGGGCCGCCGATTCGATTTGCTCCCACGTCGAATCTTTCGATCCGTCGTCAACAAGAACCACATAGCTATCCGGGGAGCAGCCATGTTTGTCCGCCAGCTCTCTTACCAACGCGAGCAGCCGAGGAATGGAAATTGGAAGAACTTCGGCCTCGTTATAGCAAGGCGCGACAATTGCGATTGTCAGGGTCTTTGCAACGTTCATCTCGAAGCACCCTTGATGGTTGGTCATTTCGCCAGGCGCGAGCGACAGGTTATTGTCCGTCCGTCGGATTGGCGCGTCGGGCATGTTCATTTGCATTAGCTCACCAGCTTCTCGTAAAGATCGACATAGGAGCGAACCATTTTCTCTGCCGTAAAGTTCGCTGTGAAACGCTTCGCCGCCGCTATTCCGAACTCCGTGACCATCGCATCGTCGTCCCACAACCGCTGCATGGCGTCGCGCAATGCAGCGGGATCGCTCGGCGGGACGACCAGACCGGTCTCGCCATCGACGTTCACGTACGACGTGCCAGTGCCGATCTCGGTCGAGATCATCGGCTTGCCGAACATTGCGCCTTCCAGCAGCGAAATGCCGAACGCCTCCGAACGCAGGTGCGACGGGAACATGAGCGCGCGACACAGCGTGAGCAGCGCAATCTTGTCGTCGTCTGCGACCGGCCCGACAAAATCCACATGGGCCAACGCGAGTCTTGCGGCTTGTGCGCGCAGTTCGCGTTCGACGGGCCCCGCACCGACGATCACTACGCGAACCTCAGTGCGTTGCAGCGCGTCGAGCAGCACATGCAGCCCCTTGTAATAGCGCAGGTTGCCCACGAACAAAAAGAATTTGTCGCCCACTCGCTCTCGCCAGTAGCGCAGCCTGTCTTCCCTCGGCGGCGCATAACTGTCGCGGTCCAGCCCGATCGGAATCACCTCGACCTTGTCGCGATACCGTTGCAGCACGTCGCTCGTCGCCAGATAGTTTGGAGATGTCGCGACGATCGCATCGACGCTCGACAGAAAACGGTCGCGCAACGGCTTGTAGACCTGCAAAAGCACCTTCTGCCGGATGATGTCCGAATGGTAGGTGACGACCGACGGCTTGTCGACGCCCGTCGCGAAGTGCACGATGTCCGCGAACGGCCACGGAAAATGGTAGTGAATCAGGTCAGCGTGCGCCGCCAGTCTGGAGAACTTCTTGAACGCCGCCATCGAAAATGCGGACGACGCGATCTCGATGTCGAGCTTGGCCCGGTGATGCAGGTGATCGCCGAAATCGATCGTCGTGGTGTCCTTGCTCACGGTCAACACATCACTGGTCACGCCTTGCCTGGCTGCGCCGGAGCAGATCTGGCCGATCAGTTCTTCGACGCCTCCCATCGAGTCAGGTTTGTAGGTCTTATAGAAATGTAGAACGCGCATAGATCCCGCTAGTGTTGTCGTTCAGCGCAGGCAGGTTCAGGCCGATTGGCTCACGCCAGCAGAAAGCCCCGGCGCCTGCAAGGTCGCAAGTCGAGGACACGTGGTGCGTCTCGCGTCGGCGCGAATGGAAAGCCCCGTCGTTGACCGCCAACGCCCGGCGGCCAACTGGTTGGGGTGTCAGTTTGCCGGAGCGCGCCCGTAGATGTCCTCAAAGCGGACGATGTCGTCTTCGCCCAGATACTCGCCGCATTGCACCTCGATCAGGACAAGGTTCATTACGCCGGGATTAATCAGTCTGTGCTTGTGACCTGCCGGGATATAAGTCGACTCGTTTGGCTGAAGCGAAATGACCTTGTCACCGTTAACGATTTCCGCACAGCCGCTCACCACGATCCAATGCTCGCTACGATGATGATGCATCTGCAGCGACAGGGAGGCGCCCGGTTTCACCACAATACGCTTCATTTTGAAGCGCTCACCTTCTTCCAGAACGGTGTAGGTGCCCCATGGGCGATGCACCGTGCGGTGCAGGCGGAATGCATCGTGATTCGCGGCCTTCAGTCGGCCGACGATGTGTTTGACGTCCTGCGCGCGGTCACGCGCAGCGATCAGCAGTGCGTCCGACGTGTCCACGACGATCAGATCATGAATGCCCACCGCGCCGATCAGTCGGCCGTCGTCGCTGCGGATGAAGCAGTTGTCCACGTCGTGCAGTTCAGCAATGCCGTCAATCCGATTGCCGCGCTCGTCCGGCGCCGTAAGATCGCTGATGGACTGCCACGATCCGATGTCGCTCCAACCCATTTCACAGGGCACGACCTGAACCCGGCTGGAACGCTCCATAACCGCATAGTCAATCGAAATGTTCTCCGCTTTGCGGAACTGATTCGCGTCGAGTTCGATCATGTAGCTGTCGCTGGAGGTACTACATTTGGCGTGTTCGACCGCGCGTAGCGATGGTTCCAGTACGGCTGGCGCATGTTGCGCGAGCTCTTCGAGCATGGTGTCCGCCCGGAAGCAGAACATGCCGGCATTCCAAAGGTAAGTGCCTTCAGCGACCAGACGCTCCGCCACGCTGAACTCGGGCTTTTCGAGGAAGCGGACTACTTTATGTACGCCTTTCGAACCGGTCACCTCGGCCTCTTCGTGCTGGATGTATCCGTAGCCCGTTTCTGGAGCGGTCGGGCGGATTCCGAAGGTCGCGAGTGCACCCATATTGGCCGCTGCCGCAGCACGCTCCGTCGCGAGACGAAAAGCGTCCTCGTCCTGAACCAACTGGTCCGCCGGGATGACCAGCATCACCGCTTCAGGCCCATGGCGTTGACGCACCACCTCTGCCGCTACGCCGATCGCCGCCGCGGTATTGCGCGCGGTCGGCTCAAGAATGAATCCAATCTGCGACGCGACAGAGTCTACTTCAACACATTCGTCTTTAATCAGGAAGTAGGTTTCCCGGTTCGTCACGATCAAGACTTCGGGCGCTTCAGTGACATGCGTTGCGCGGAGGAAGGTCTTCTGCAGCAAGCTCTGGCCGTCAGCCAACTTGAGCAACGGCTTGGGGAACGTTTCGCGAGAGACAGGCCACAGCCGTGTACCGGCGCCGCCGCAGATGATGACGGGGAAAATTTTCATTGACAAGTAAGGCCGCACGATCTGAACAACGTGTCATTCTAGCGGATTCCAATGCGCCCCAATGCCATTTCCGCGTATAAGCCAAAGCACCTGCGCGGACTTGCTACATTGCAGACGGAGATGTGCCGTCGCGTCCTACGCAGGCGACGGGATACGGCGCATTCGAACGTCGGTTCGGCGAAGTTGTAACTGTATGTTTCGTATGACGATCCACCGCTGTCGAATCTTGCCGTCGTTCGCAGAGCCTCCGAAGCTCGATTCACTCGCGTATCATGACGCCTCTTCGGCTAGGCGATAAGGGATAACACTGTAATGAAGTTGCTGTTCGACCTCAATTCACTACGCCCGCCGCGAAGTGGCATCGGGTATTACACCCAGCATTTACTGGAAGGACTGCGCGCGCGGTCAGACGTCGAGGACGTGGCCGGCTGGATGGTATCGGAGGTATTTCAGGGCGAAAAGCTGTCAAGGCTCGTGGACGGGGAGATAGCGGCGCCCGTTATGCCGGGTGCCGCTAACGGTGCATCTCCCTCGCTGATGAGTTCAATCCGTCGCCTGCCGGCCTTGCAGCCCCTTCGTACGGCGATGCATCGCAGAGCCTCGCGAGTGTTGCGCGATGATTTCGCAACGCGTGGCTACGTCTACCACGAGACCAATTTCATTGCATCGCAGTATCGGGGGCCGACCGCCGTCACCATCCACGACCTCTCGCACCGGCGACATCCCGAGTTCCATCAGAAGGTTGCGGTCGACCATCTGAATAGAGGCCTGCCGCGAACGCTAGAGCAGGCTCGCACGATCATTGTTGATAGCGAGTACACCAAGAGGGAATTACTCGCACTCTATGATGTGCCCGAGCACAAAGTTGTGACGATCTACCTCGGGGTTGATGCGAGCTTCCACCCGTATGCCGCACCCGAATGTGCACCCACACTTGAACGACTGGGGCTGCGTCGCGACGGTTTTGTGCTTTCGGTATGTACGCTGCAACCGCGGAAGAACCTGGCGCGTCTTGTTGCGGCATTTGGCAGGCTACCGACCTCTGTCCGCCGTGAGTTTCCGCTGGTATTGATCGGTGCCGATGGCTGGAAGAACAGCGAGCTGCTGTCGCTGGTTGAGTCCATGGTCGCAGCACGCGAGATCGTCGTGCCTGGCTATCTTCAACGCGCCGATCTCCTTCACTTGTACGCATCGGCGACGGTATTCGCATACCCATCGCTGTACGAGGGGTTTGGTTTGCCGGTTGCCGAGGCGATGGCGAGCGGCACGCCAGTGCTGACGTCTAACGTCACGTCGATTCCGGAAGTGGCGGGCGGCGCCGCGCTGGAGGTCGATCCGCTGTCAGTCGATGCCATTACGGAGGGGCTGCAGGCGCTGCTCAACAATGCGCCATTACGTGCCGAGCTTGCTGCGAAGGGCTTGCGCCGCGCTGCGGAACTCACGTGGGATTCGACCGTACAGCAGACCTGCGATGTCTATCGTGCCTTGGCGAGCTGAGAGAAGAATGTGAAAAATTTGCCATAAGCTAGCGCCACCGCGGTCTCAGGATGGTCGCCTTCCGCGCCAGGTTTGTTACATTTTGACTTTTCTCGGCAGGCACTGCGCGCGATTGCTGGGCGTAAAATTTGCTAGCCGGAAGCTGCTATTGGCAACTCGATGCTTTGCGGCCCGCCTTGTTGCTGAGGTGCGTTTCCGGACGGATTAACTGTGCGCTACGATTGAATCCGTTATCCATTAGTTTGCTTGGACCCTATCGATGACCATAACCGTGCGATTCAAGTCCTCATGGTTGTCGCTGAGCGCGTTCGCGTTTGACCTGTTCGCAGTGACGCTGACGTGGCTGGCCGCTTACATGATCCGCTTCAACGGCGAGGTCCCACCGGCCTTCTGGCATAGCGGAACAGTGGCGCTGGTCTGGGTCGTCGTTACCTATGCCGCGATGTTCCGGGTATTTGGTCTGTACCGCGGCATGTGGGTCTTTGCGAGTCTGCCGGACCTCGTGCGAATTTCGAAAGCCGTCGTTGCTGGATTGCTGCTGGTGATGATCGGCTCGGTCCTGTTTCAACCTGTGCCTACTATTCCCCGCTCGGTGTTGGTTGTTTCGCCTCTGTTACTGTTCCTCGTCATGGGGGGCTCGCGAGCGTTATACCGGGCGACGAAGGAATTCCACCGTTATGGTGGGCTGATCGCGCAAGGCAAGCCGGTACTGGTCCTCGGTGCTGGCACTGCGGGGGCCAGTCTGGCCCGTGAGCTGTCGCGCTCGAGCGAGTGGCGGCTGGTTGGCCTGCTCGATGATGATCCTGCCAAGCAAGGCCGCGAGATCTACGGGCACAAGGTGCATGGCGCGATTGCCGATCTGCCGCGTTGGGCCGCCGATCTACGCGTCGAGCATGCCATCGTCGCGATTCCTTCCGCCTCGTCGGAGGCGCAGCGTCGCGTCGCTACCCAATGTGTGCGCGCCGGCGTGCGGGCAATGGTGCTGCCGGCGCTGACGGCGGTCACTGAAGGGCAGGGCGGTTTCCTGTCGCGAGTGCGCGATGTCGATCTCGAAGATTTACTGGGCCGCGAGCCGGTCAAGATCGACATGCCGCATGTTGAAGCGTTGCTGCGTGGCCGCGTCGTTATGGTGACGGGCGCAGGGGGGTCGATCGGTTCAGAGCTGTGTCGACAGATTTTGCGCTTTGTACCCGCGCAGCTCGTCGCGCTGGATGTCTCCGAATATGCAATCTACCGGCTCAACGAAGAGTTGCGCGAGCATTTCGCGGAGTTGTCGGTCGTTCCGATGGTCGGCGACACAAAAGACTCGGTACTACTTGATCAGATCATGAGCCGCTTCACGCCGCACATCGTCTTTCACGCAGCCGCCTACAAGCATGTCCCGCTGATGGAGGAACTGAATTCGTGGCAGGCCGTGCGCAACAACGTGCTGGGCACTTATCGCGTCGCGCGGGCGGCAATCCGTCACGACATCCGCCATTTCGTGCTGATTTCGACCGATAAGGCGGTGAATCCGACCAACGTGATGGGCGCGAGCAAGCGGCTTGCAGAGATGGCCTGTCAGGCGCTGCAGCAAACCACCCAACACACCCGGTTCGAGACAGTGCGCTTTGGCAACGTGCTGGGTAGCGCAGGCAGCGTGATACCCAAGTTTCAGCAGCAGATCCTGAAGGGGGGGCCCGTCACCGTCACCCACCCTGAGATCACCCGCTTTTTCATGACGATCCCGGAAGCCTCGCAACTCGTGTTGCAGGCGTCCAGCATGGGGCAAGGCGGCGAAATCTTCGTTCTGGACATGGGCGAGCCCGTTCGCATCGTCGATCTCGCGCGAGATTTGATCCGGATATACGGGTTCAGCGGAGAGCAGATCAAGATCAGCTTCACTGGTCTGCGACCGGGAGAAAAGCTCTACGAAGAGTTGCTGGCCGAGGACGAGACCACTACTCGCACGATGCATCCGAAACTGCGCATTGCAAAGGCGCGCGAAGTGCCCGATCACCTGCTCGACGACTTGTTGCCGTGGCTCATGCAACACCGTATACCGAGCGACGACGAAGTCAGGCGGGACTTGCGTCGCTGGGTGGCGGAGTACCAGCCGACGAGCGCGCCGGTGCTGCAGGGCTTCACGTCCACCAACGACGCACGCGCCGCCCGCAACTGACGCGCGGATGGCGGCCGTCTCTTCCCGCCTAAGACTACAACAGGCGAGGGCCTCGCGCTTCGCGTGATCGGTTCGAGTTCGCCAGCCACACAATATTCAAATGAAACTGCTTTACGACCTGAACTCGTTGCGGCCTCCGCGAAGCGGCATCGGCTATTACACCCAGCATCTTCTGGAAGGGCTCTTCGAGCGAGACGACATCGAGGAAATCGGCGGGTGGGTCGGCTCGAAATACTACGATCGTCGCGGTGTCACCGGGCTGTTGTCCGGGGAAAATCTGCTGGAGGCGGGAGCGCAATTCAGCGAGGGGTGGAAGGCGAGTCTGCTGCGCGCCGCGCGCAGTCTCCCCGGCGTGTATCACGGGCGCACGGTGGTGCGGCGTATTAAGTCCGCGGATCTGCGGGCACAATGCGCGCGCCGGGGCTTTATTTATCATGAGACGAACTTCGTCGCGTCTCCGTATAGAGGGCCCAGTGTAGTGACGATCCACGATCTTTCCCATCGCCACTTCCCAGAGTTTCATCCGCAGGCCGCCGTCGACTATCTCGACAGGAATCTCCCGGACACGCTCAAACAGGTCCAGAAAGTCATCGCGGTCAGCGAGTACACGCGACGCGACGCGATCGAAGTCTATGGTTTGCCGCAAGAGAAGGTGGTGTCCATTCCTCTCGGTGTCGAGCCTTGCTTTCGACCGCATCGGGCAGAGGAGTGCGAGTCCTTCCTGACCAAACTGGGGCTCAGGCAACGAGGCTTCATCCTGTCCGTATGTACGCTGCAGCCCCGCAAGAATCTGACGCGACTTGTGGCGGCGTTCGCGAAACTGCCTGCTGACGTGCGGGAAGCCTTTCCGCTCGTGCTGATCGGCGCTGACGGCTGGATGAATTCCGGCCTCTTGCGTGACATCGAGCGGTTGGCGCGAGCGAAACAGGTCATCTTGCCGGGTTATTTGGCAAGAGAGTCGCTTCTGAAGCTCTATTCGTCGGCCACCGTATTCGCCTATCCATCGTTATTTGAGGGTTTTGGCTTGCCCGTGGCCGAAGCCATGGCGAGTGGCGTCGCGGTGCTGACTTCGAATGTCACTTCGCTACCTGAAGTGACGGCGGGCGCAGCGCTGGAAGTCGATCCATACTCGGTCGACGAGATCGCGACAGGACTCGAGCGGCTACTGTACGACGAGGCGCTGCGCGCCACGTTGATTGCCAAAGGGTTGGCGCGCGCATCGGAACTCACGTGGGACGCAACGGTTCGCCAGACTTTCGACGTCTACGGCTCGCTCGCCGCGTAGCCGGGTTTTGACGACATACACGATCGAACGCACGAAATCATGCAACAGACCGGTGGGCTAGAGAGGAATAAAGTCATGCAGATCGCCGTCAGCGGCGCGAATGGTTTCGTCGGGCGTTCGTTGTGCAGCGTCCTGCGGGATGCGGGACATGGGGTAACCGCACTGGTGCGCCGCTCGTCGTCGGTAGTAGAAGGGGCGACCGAGCTTGTGATTCCCGATGATCATTTCGCTAGCATTGCGCGCGGCAATCCTGCCATTGGGCCCGTCGATGTGTTCGTACATCTGGCCGCGCGCGTGCATGTGATGCAGGACGGCGCGGCCGATCCGCTTGCCGAACATCGCGCCGTCAACGTGCGAGGAGCCTTGGATGCGGCGTCGGCGGCCTTTCACGCGGGCGCGCGGCGCTTCGTATTCGTCAGCAGCATCAAGGCGCTCGGCGAAAGCGAGCCAGGCCGGCCGTGGCGCGAAGACGATCCGGCGAGCCCGACAGATCCATATGGCGTGTCAAAACTCGAAGCGGAACGCGAACTTGCGGCATTCGGTCGTGCCAACGGCATGCAGATCGTCACGGTGCGACCGCCGCTCGTTTATGGACCCGGTGTGCGGGCCAACTTCCGAGGCTTGATCCGTGTGGTGGACCGTGGCATTCCACTGCCGCTGGGCGCGATCGACGCGCGTCGCAGCATGATCTACGTCGGCAATCTCGCGGACGCGATCCGACTGCTCGCGACACGTGCCGAGTCCACCGAAGGGGTCTTTCATGTCAGCGATGGCGATGATCTCACCGTACCCGACATGGTGCGCGCCATCGCATTGGCGCTTTCCAGGCCAACGCGCCTCGTGCCGGTGCCGGTTGCATTGCTGCGCGGGCTTGGCCGTCTGACCGGCCGTATCGCACAAGTCGACCGTCTAACCAGCCCGTTGCGCCTCGACATTTCGAAACTGCGCGACGATATTGGTTGGACACCGCCCTGGTCGGTTGCAGAAGGGCTCGCGCACACAGTGCGTGCATACCGGGCTGAACATTGATGTCGGGGCAACTGCAATTGTCGGATGTCGGCTTGCTAGTGACGATAGGAGTTGTTTCCGCAGTGTTGTGCTCCGGAATTCTCGCGCTACTGCTGCGTACGGGGTGGGCATGGGACATCGCGGTCGACATTCCCAATCATCGCTCGCTGCACGAGCGCCCAATACCACGCGTTGGAGGATGGGGCGTATTGCCAACCACTGTCTTGGCGATCGTCCTGTATGCGCCTTCCCTGCGATGGATCGCAGCCAGTGCTGTGTTGCTCGGTGTCGTGTCACAGATTGACGACCGACGGGGACTGCCGGCGCGGGTACGCTTCGCGGCGCACGTGCTTGCCGTTGCTGTGGCGGTAGTGGCCGGCGCCAACGGGATTAGCTGGTGGTTCGCGATCGTCGTGGGCGTGGCGCTCGTTTGGCTCGTCAACCTGTATAACTTCATGGACGGCTCGAACGGTCTTGCAGGCGGCATGACGCTGTTCGGATTCTCGACTTATGCGCTCGCCGCGTCATCGACGCACGGCGACCTCGCATCGATCTGCGCAGCCATTGCTGGAGCAGCAGTGGGTTTCCTGCTGTTCAACTTCCAGCCGGCGCGCGTGTTCCTCGGCGATATGGGTTCGATTCCGCTCGGGTTCCTGGCCGGCGCTCTGGGCTATTGGGGTTGGCAACACGGTGCCTGGCCTGTGTGGATGACCCCGCTGGTTTTTGCACCGTTCGTCGCGGATGCGACCGTAACTTTGCTAGCTCGGCTGGCGCGCGGCGAACGTTTTTGGGAGGCGCACCGCCAGCATTATTATCAACGGCTCGTGCAAATGACCGGCAGTCACGCGCGCGTGGCGCTGACGTACGGGGCGTTGATGCTGTGCGGGTCCGTGCTGGCGATCATGGCTACCTGGACGACTACAGCCATGCAATGGACGATCTGCATTGCATGGTATGGCGTGCTGGCGATGGTCGGCTTGTGCGTCGACGCGAAGTGGCGGCGCTGGATTCGCGCCGCAGGCTAGCGTCCGCGACAAAATGGGCGCGGCAGCCGATCGCTCGATGGGGCGGTCACGCCATGCGTGACGGTAGCCACTGAATCACGGTGCAACTCAGGAACTGAAGCGCTCGTGGCGTCCGACGTTGCCTCGGCTGCGCCGTGAGGCATCGACAGCCTCAACGGAGCAATTCAATCGGGCACCATTGATACACGATCGAATGGTTGCCGATCCAGCCGTGGTAAGTGCCGCAAGCCGTCGAGGTCATGCGTAGTCCATGTGCCTCGAGCGACGCGGCTGTCTTTTTTGCCTGCGCGGCGTTTTCTGCCTGCAAGTCTTCCTCGTCGCCGGCGCGCAGCGCGAAACGGCAACGGTCGGCTTCTCCCGGCTTCAGTGCGAGAGGCAAACGGAGCCCGTCGACCACGCGGCGCGCGAGGGTGCAGCCCCATTCCGATCGTAGAAACCCAGTCTCGTCCGCGAGTGCCTGTGCCTTTCGAACGGTCTCGAGACGACTATTCTCGACATCGCCGAGGACGACATAGGCCGGGCCACCGCGCTGCGCGATGATGTCTTTCAGACGTTCGTTGTAGCGCGAGGTGACGAGGACGTTCGGATCCAGCGTGACGAATGCGACGTCCGGCGGAAATTGGGTGACGAGCCAGCTCAGTCCTTGCGCTCCCCCTGGCAGGACGCCGGTGGTGCGGCGCGGATCGCTGATTGCCGGCGTGTCGGCATGGAATCCTTTTCGGGCCCAGCGAACATGTCCGTAGGTCGGCGCGCCATGCGCAACGACGACTAACGTCGCGAATGCGATCACCCATGTGGCGATACGCTTTCCCGCCCTGCCAGGCAGCATGTCGTCGACGAGAACATACAGTGCGAGCGGCGCCAGCACCTCCATCGCGACGACGTAACGATAGACGCTGAAAGTCTTGAGCCACATGACGTAGCCGACCGCAATGAATACCAGCACGAAAGCTTGTCGCGACGTCAGCGACGTGGCCCTTCGTGCGTCCAATGCCCGCCAGACCGCGCGCGCCACCCATAGGATCGCCGCCGCATAGAGGAGTGCCCAGATGACCTGGCGGATCGGCGTGTCACTGATTCGCTGTGAGTGCAATGAAAAAATAAAAGGCCAGAGCAGCGCATCCAGCACGCTTCGGGGAAACCAGCGTAAATCCGCGACTCCGATGGGGGGCACCAGTGGATTCGGAAAGAGATTGCTGAACTGTGGAAAGAACGGATTTCGAAATATGCGCCACATCGTTGCGAACCAGTACCCGCCGCTCGCGGCGAGTCCAACGATTACGCCCATACCTACAGCGAAGCCGATACGCAGACGGGTGATCGCGTTGCCTGGGTGCACGAGGCAGCCGGCACATAGCGCGATCGCGTAGATCGTGTTGGTCAGTTTTAGGCCTGACGCGACGCCGGTCAATGCTCCGATCGTCAGCGCAAGCGCGACGGCACGCAGCGAGGCCTGTGCCAGCATGTCCCAATGCTTCAGTGTCAGCGATACCGCGAGCAGCACCAACAGGGCGGTCGTATTGTCGCCCATGCTGTTGCCAATGCCGCTGAGGTAGTTGGCGGTGAGGCCGCCTGCGAGTGCAATCCACAGCGAGGTCCGCTCGTTACGCCTCGGGGTCTCGCCATCCAGCACGCACCGCGCGATGTCGAATACGATCACGAATGCGAGGCCGTGCAAAACGCCCAGAGCAAATCCGACTAGAGGCGCCGGCAACCACGCGTACAGCAGCCACGTGAGCACATCAAGCGTTGGGGTGAAGTAAGTCTGCATTCCGCCCGGCGCCAGATCGATTGCCAGTTTGTCGTGCAGGAACGCGAATCCGTTGTACAGATGATAGTTCCGCATATCCCAGTTGTTATCCTGGCCGAGCAGCAACGCGTAGAGACCGAATAGTATGGGAACGACGTATCGCGCGATCAGTGCGGCACGCTCGCTGCCAGGACCGATCGAACCCCACCGCCCGAGTCCACGGTCGGGTCGTTCTGGATTGGTATGCTTGAGATGGTTGAGCATGAGTCGGAGATGGGAGTCAGCAAGACGGCCGGTACACCCAGCGGCGAGCCAATACGAAATTGACGGCGAGCCCAGCCAGTGATCCCGCCGCTACTGCAACCAGGGGCAGCATCGCGAAATCGGGCAGCAGGGCCACGCAAACGCAATACGTCGCGTAATTGACTGCGCCGCCGCCGCACATCGCGACCAGATATTTGCCGCCCTCGCGCAGGATGTTTCCGGATTGACTGCTCTGCGCGGGATGGCTGCCGGAGGCGGAAGCTGCACTAGCCGCGCCAAACGTAAAGCGCCGGTTCAATAGCCACGTCGCAAAAACGGCCGCCAGAAAAGACAGTAGCCGACCGATGTAATAGCCGGCGCCGGCGTGCAGGGCGAGATACAGCACAGACGTGTCGACCACGAATCCTGCTGCGCCGACGAGTGTGAAACGAATTAGTTGACGTCTCATTAGCGGGCCCGACGCTGTTGCGACGGCTCGCGAAAACTCAGGTAGACAAGCCGTTTCGCCTCGGCGCGACCGCGGGTAATCGTGTCGGAGACGAGTCCGCAGACCAGTAGCAGCGCGCCGAACAGCATCAGAGCCGCGCACAGCAGTGCGGTTGGCAGGCGGGGCACGAGGCCCGTTTCGACAAAGGTTTGCAAAACAGGCACGGCGAGCACGATCGACGCCAGAGCACATATCGCAAAGCCGATCGAGAAGAACGCCAGCGGTTTCTCGGCCTTGAACAGGCGCAAAGTCATGAACAGAATGCGTGCGCCGTCGCGATAGGTGTTCAGCTTGCTGGCGGAGCCTTCCGGTCGAGACTTGTAGCGAGTCTGCATCTCTTCAACCGGCATGCGCAGTTCGAGCGCATGGACGGCCAGTTCCGTTTCGATTTCGAAACCTCTGGAATGGGCGGCAAACGATTTGGCGAAACGCCGCGAAAACACGCGATACCCGGACAACATGTCTGAAAATGAGTTACCAAAAATATGCGCCGCAAACTTTGTGAGCATCACGTTACCGAAGCGGTGCCCTCGACGGTATGCCGCGTCTTCGTCTGAGACGCGTGCGCCGACGACCATGTCAAGATCTTGCGCGAGCAGCCTGTCGACGAAAGCAGGCGCGTCAGCCGCATCGTAGGTGTCATCGCCGTCAACAACAACATAGACGTCCGCATCGACGTCCGCGAACATGCGTCGCACTACGTTACCCTTGCCTTGCAGTCGCACCGAGCGGATCGTCGCGCCAGCCTCGCGAGCGAGCTCGATCGTGGCGTCCGAAGAGTTGTTGTCGAACACGTAGATCGACGCGCCCGGCAGATGGGCCGCAAAATCCTGCACGACGGCACGGATGGTGGTCTGTTCGTTGTAGCAAGGGATCAGGACGGCGATCTGTGCTGCTGGGGTGTCCTCAGTTGCGTTGGATATCATTTGGGCGGTCAATTCACGTTGATATGACGGGCGTTCGTCCCGCGGGCACGATTCTCCCATAAGATCAAATCGGCGCCGTGTTGCAGTTGCGCGAGCCGATGTCTGTTTCACACGTTGGATTCGCGCGCCGGACGGTGTGCCGGGAGGTGGCTGATCGCTCCCGGCCGCCGCTATTCAGGGCGTCACAGACGGGAAGTGCTGAACGATCCTCAGGCGTATGCGCCACGGTGACCGGAATGCGTAGCGGCGCGCATAATATGTTTTTGGCGGATGCGGAGACGGATATGAGCGGAAAGGCATTTTTTGTCGGTGCGCACGAGTTTAGATTCAACGCTCCCAAGACATCGGAAGGTGCATGGACGGTAATGATCGTCCATATCGATCACAGCAAGACACCTCCGTCGCACAACCGTTTTACGGGCGACACCGTATATACGGTCGAGAGCGAAGCGCTGAGCTACGCCGAAGAGCTGGCGCATGAACTGGCGCGCCACATCGAGTAGCAGAACCGCACGCGAGCGAGGTTCCATCTCCTCGTGAACATGACGATCGAGCTCATTCTTGAGCGGGCGGGAAATGCTTCCATCGGGCCGGTACCACCGCTTGGAGTCCGATGCGAGAGCCGGTGCGCTACCGGCGCGGTGGGGTGAAGAGGCAGGCGGATGCGGGTGACGGCTTCGCGATGGCACCGACGAGCTACCGCTCCTGGGCTGTCTGGATTGAGCTGGGCACGGACGTCGCCAAGACGTGGGTGAACCTGCATCGATGCGCTAAAGCGGATATTGCCGTGTGTTCGTAATAGCTTCGTAGGAAGCGCATTCGGCGCGAATTCGCGTTTTGAAGAATTCCGATGAATTTCGCGTGCAAGAAGGATGCATTGCTCTATTTCGGACCGAACGAAACGGATTTCGAGTCAGCGCCGTGTCGGCCATTGGATACGGGCAGCTCATCAGGGCGTTTTCATGGACGTCGGGCCCCTTCAGACACCAGCGATCAATCGCGGGTCCGCAAATCAACGTGCGCCTTTTCGATCTCTGCTCGCGCCTCACCGCTTCCCCTTCCGCACCACCATCCACCGCGGCGACTTGAACCGCACGATGCTCACGTAAAGCCACACATAAGTCGCCGCGAACACCACAACGAAGCAGAACAGATGCAGCGTGTGCCGCCAGAACAGCGTCGCCGGCACGACCGCGATCAGGCACAGCAGCCACAGATACGGCGACGTCAGCGAGTTGCGGCGCGTCAGCTCGCGCGCGGTGCGCGCGCCGACCGCCCAGCGCATCAGCCGCTTGTAGACCAGCATATGCAGATGCACGCCATCCGGAATGCCCGGCGACATGCCGCGAATGAACTTCTTGCGGTAGATCGAGAAGCAGGTCTCGAAGATCGGGTACATGAAGAGCAGCACCGGATACCACGCGGATACGTCGCGATTGCGCATCACGAGCAGGATCGACAGCTCGGCGAGCATGAAGCCGATGAAGTAAGCACCGCCGTCGCCGAGAAAAATCAGCCCGGCCGGGAAGTTCCAGATGAAGAAGCCGAGCACCGCGCCCATCATCATGAACGACGCGGACAGCACGACCGGGTCGTGCACCTGGAACGCCACATACGCGAGCGACGCGAACATCATGAACGCGACCATCGACGCGAGGCCGTTGAAGCCGTCGATGATATTGATCGCATTGGCGAGCGCCGCGACCGCGAGCACCGTGACCACGAACGAGATCGCCGCATATGACAGCAGAAAGTCGAGCGGCGGCACGCTGATGCGCGTGACCGCGATGTCGAGAAAGAACCAGGCGAGCGCGGCGGCCGCCATCGTGCAGACAAGGCGTGCGAGCGGCGACACGCGCTTGGTCAGATCCTCGACGAGCCCCGAGCCGAACGCCGGCATGCCGCACGCGACCAGCCCAAGAATGCTGCCCGATACGGCCGGATACGCGCGATGCAATTGCACCGCGGAGACGATCAGCCCGACCAGAATCCCGATCCCGCCGATGCGCGGCACCGGACGCACGTGGAATTTCTGGACGCCGGCCAGATCGGTGTCGGTCGAGAACTTTTCATGCAGATGCGCATAGCGCACGATCAACAGCGTGATCAGCAGAGAGACGAGAAAGCCGAGCGCAAAACTAAGCATGAAAGTGGGCCTGAGCGAAGACGCGGAATTATACAAACGAAACGTGCGGCGGCCGGCGCGCGGCACGGGCGCGAAGCTTTCATCCAGGCCAGCAAAAAATCCCAGATAGCGAGACCGAAGCGGCCCGCGCAGGCCCGTGAGCGCTCGCTCCTCATGGATTCCCCCTATGCGGCGCGCGCGCGCCACAACCGTAAACCTGGATGCGACGAAGTGTAAGTCGCGCGCAACAAAGGCGTTCCGGAGACCCAATGCTAAATAACATCACAATTCGTGGCGGACTGACGCTCGTGATCAGCGTATTCGTCGCCTTCCTTCTGACGGTGATCGCTGTCGGCTACGGCGCGCTGAAGCTCGCCAACGACAGCCTCGACGACACGCAGCGCAGTGCGGCCGCGCTGTCGCATCTGAAGGCGAGTTCCGAGAAGCTTCTGCAGGTGCAACTCGCATTGGGCAGCTATCAGACCTTGTTCAGCGTCGGCAAGCAGACCGACGATCTGCTGCCGGCCGCGCACAAGGTGCTGCTCGAATCTAACAACGACTTCCGCAACTACATGGCCGGCCCGTTCGAGAGCGACGCCGAGCGCAAGCTCGCGCAGAGCGTCGGCGATGCGCGCGCCGCGCTCGTCGACAAGGCGATCGAACCGGAATTCAAGGCATTGACCGACTTCGACTTCAACACCTTCCGCAACATCCAGGGCGACACGGCGAACAGCCTGTACGCGTCCTACTCGAAAGCGATCGACGCGCTCGAAAAAGCGCAGATGGACGATCAGCATCAGCAGGCCGCGACCGGCGCGCGACGCTTCCAGCTCGCGACAGTGCTGTTCGGCGCGATCGCGGTGATTGCGCTCGTGATTGCGGTGGGCGCGCGCGTCGCGTTGTCGTCGGCGCTGATCAAGCCGGTCAACGCGACGGTCAAGCACTTCGAGCGCATCGCGGCCGGCGACCTGAGCGGCGCGATCAAGGTGAAATCGCGCAACGAGATGGGCCAGCTCCTCGGCGCGCTGACGCGGATGCGCGACGGCCTCGTCGAAACGGTCGGCAAGGTGCGCGGCAGCACGAGCGCGATCACACAGGGCGCGAACGAGATCGCCGCGGGCAATGCCGATCTGTCGGCGCGCACCGAGCAGCAGGCGGCCGCGCTGCAGCAGACCGCGGCGAGCATGGAGCAGCTGTCGGCGACCGTGAAACAGAACGCCGACAACGCCAAGCAGGCGAACCGCCTCGCGCACGGCGCGCTCGATACGGTCTCGCGCGGCGGCAAGGTGGTGTCGCGCGTGACGGAGACGATGGACGGCATCAGCCAGTCGTCGCGCAAGGTCACGGAGATCATCGGCATGATCGAGGGGATCGCGTTCCAGACCAACATTCTCGCGTTGAACGCGGCCGTCGAAGCGGCGCGCGCGGGCGAGCAGGGACGCGGCTTCGCGGTGGTCGCCTCGGAAGTGCGCAGCCTCGCGCAGCGCTCGGGCGCGGCGGCCAAGGAGATCAAGGAGCTGATCGGCGAATCGGCGGCGAAGGTCGAGGAGGGTGCGTCGCTGGTGTCGGATGCGCAGAAGACGATTCAGGAAGCGCTGACGGCCGTCGAGCGCGTGACCGGCGTGATGAGCGAGATCGAGGCGTCGGCGCTCGAACAGAGCGACGGTATCGAGCAGGTCAACAAGGCGGTGTCGCAGATCGACGAGGTCACGCAGCACAACGCGGCTCTCGTCGAGCAGGCGGCGGCCGCGGCGAAGTCGCTGGAAGAGCATGCGATGGCGTTGCGTGATGCGGTCGCGGTGTTCCAGCTGGAAGGGGCAACGGCGTAACGCGTTCAGCAGCCACGGCGCTCACCGTTCTGACGAGGTGAGCGCCAAAGCAAACGGCGGCGGCATCCGCGCTACGCGAATGCCGCCGCCGTTTTTTTAACGGGATGCGCTGGTGCCGAAGCGCTTTATGCAAACCCCTGCGGATTTGTGGACTGCCAGCGCCAGTGGTCCGCGCACATGCGCTCGATGCCGAACTGCGCGCGCCAGCCGATGATTTTCTCGGCCGCGCTCGGGTCCGCGAAACACTGCGCGACGTCGCCCGGGCGGCGCGCGACGATCTCGTACGGCACCGGCCGCCCCGACGCGTTCTCGAACGAGCGCACCACGTCGAGCACGCTATAGCCCTGGCCCGTGCCGAGATTGACGACGAAGCTCGCATCGCGCTCGACGAGCGCGTCGAGCGCGGCGAGATGCCCGCGCGCGAGATCGACCACGTGGATGTAGTCACGCACGCCGGTGCCGTCGGGCGTCTCGTAGTCGCCGCCGAACACGCGCAGCTTGTCGAGCTTGCCGACCGCGACCTGTGCGACGTACGGCATCAGGTTGTTCGGAATGCCGGCCGGATCTTCGCCGATCAGGCCACTTTCATGCGCGCCGACCGGATTGAAGTAGCGCAGCGTCGCGATGCGCCACGACGGGTCCGACACTTCGAGATCGCGCAGGATCTGCTCGGCGATCAGCTTCGATTGACCATACGGATTGGTCGCCGACAGCGGGAACGATTCGTCGATCGGCGAGCTCTTCGGCACGCCGTACACCGTTGCCGACGAACTGAACACGAACTGCTTGACGTTGCGATCGCGCATCACGCCGAGTAGCGTCAGCAGGCTGCCGACGTTGTTCGCGTAGTACTCGATCGGCTTCGCGACCGACTCGCCGACCGCTTTCAGCGCCGCGAAATGGATCGCGCCGGTGATCGGATGCGCATCGAAAATCCGCTGCAGCGCGGCTGCGTCGCGCGCGTCGTCCTCATAGAAGCTCACCGCACGGCCGGTGATTTTCTCGACGCGCCGCACCGCTTCGCGCTTGCTGTTCACGAGGTTGTCGATCACCACGACGTCGTAGCCGCCGTTCAGCAGTTCGACGCAGGTGTGCGAGCCGATGAACCCCGCGCCGCCCGTTACCAGAATCGTGCCCTTCGTGGTCATGCTGTTGCTCCCATTAAAGTAAAACACCCGTGATTTTTTGCACCAGGTCTTTATAGGTTTCGACGACCATGCGTTCGTCGAATTCGGTTGCGACTTTCTGCCGGCCGCGTTCCGCCATCGCGCGACGCTCCGCGCCGCTCATGTCGAGCATGCGCGCGAGACTCGCGGCGAGGCTCTGCGCATTGCGCACTTCGCACAGCAAGCCGTTGACGCCGTCGGCCACTACTTCGCGGCAGCCGGGCACGTCGGTGGCGACGATCGGCCGGCCCATCGCGGACGCTTCCATCAGCGTGCGCGGCACGCCTTCGCGATACGACGGCAGCACCACGCAATCGGCATCGGCGATGAACGGCCGCACGTCGTGCGCCTCGCCCAGAT
This sequence comes from Paraburkholderia lebeckiae, assembly GCF_014201005.1. Taxonomy (NCBI): domain Bacteria; kingdom Pseudomonadati; phylum Pseudomonadota; class Betaproteobacteria; order Burkholderiales; family Burkholderiaceae; genus Paraburkholderia; species Paraburkholderia lebeckiae. Next base: position 145,897 of record NZ_JACHDK010000009.1, read on the forward strand.
ATTCGATCACGCCTTCCTGTTCCCACGCGGCGACTTCGTCGCGCGTGATCGCGCTCGGATTGTCGACGCCGACCGGCCCGAGCAGCTGAAAGCGCGCGTGGCGGTAGCGCGCGCGCAATTGCCGCGCGGCCTCGACGTATTCGCCGACGCCTTTGTCCCACAGCAGCCGCCCGATCAGCACGAAGCGAAACTCCGCGCGCTCGCGCAGCGGCGTGAACGCGAACTGCTCGAGGTCGACGCCCTCGCCGTGCAACAGCCGCGCGCGCTCCGGATGCACGAGCAGCTTGCCGTCGATGAACGCGGCCTGATCGTCGCGATTCAGGAACCACACTTCACGCGGAAAGCGGAACGCAAAACGATACAGCCTTTTGGCGATCTGCGCGGCGCGGCTGTGCTGGATGAACACGTAGCCGAGCCCGGTGGTGACCGCCACCGACTGCACGCCAGCCAGCTTCGCCGCGATCGAGCCGTAGATGTTCGGCTTGATCGTGTAGTGAAACACGACATGCGGACGGATGGTCCTGTACTGCCGATAGAGCGCGACGAGCGTGCGCAGATCTTCGCCCGGACTCGTGCCTTTCGACGCCATCGGCAGCTCGATGCAACGGCAGCCCATCGCGGCGAGCAACTCGAACGTGCGGTCGCGCGGCGCGAGCACCGTCACGTCGACGCCGCGCCCGATCAGCGTGCGGATCAGCCCTTGCCGATAGGTATAGATTGCCCAGGCCGTGTTGCAAACGAGTGTAATGCGTAGCGCGGGCGTCGACTTGAAAGAGGGCTTCATGCGAAAAAATGCCGGGCGTTGAATGAAGTGTGGACGATTGATACGAATACAGCGCCCTTACGATGCGGCGCGAAACTCAGCGAATGAAGCGACAGCGGCAACGACAGCGGCAACGACAGCGACAGCGCTCACACGCGGCGCGACTCAACGGCTCGCGCGCGGCGTGAGCAGCGCGCGCTTGACCCGCTGCAACGTGCGATAAGGCAGCATCAGATGCAACAGATTCTTCGCGAGGCCCAGCCAGTCGTACGGATTGGCCACGTTGAAGTAGCGCAACTGCAAACGCAGCGTCGAACCGATCTGCCGGCGCCGTTTCGTCGCGCTGATGCCGCCTTCGTTCAGCTCATAGAAAAGGCCGAGTTCCGACAGATTCGCGCAGTCGTAGCGTTCCATCAGACGAACGAACAGATCGAGGTCCTCCGCCGAACGATACGCGGCGCGGTAGTTGCCGACTGTGCGGACGGCATCGATACGCAGCATCATCGACGGATGCGCGAGGCACGAGCGGAAAAAGCGCTGGCGCCGGATCACGTTCGGCTCGGCCGGCGGCGTCAGCATGAAAAGCGGCTCGCCCGCGCGCGTGACGACCTGGGTCCACATGCCGAGGCCCGCCACGTTCGGATGCGCTTCCATGAACGCGCGCTGCTTCGCGAGCCGCTGTGGCACCGCGCGATCGCCCGCGTCGATGCGCGCCGCATAGCGAAAGCCGCGCTGCGCGAGCGCGTCGATGCCGGTTCGCAGCGCACGCTCGATGCCGCCGTTCTGCGCCAAGCGCAGCACTTCGATCTTCAGGTTCGGCAGCGTGGGCGCGACGATTGGCGGCGTGCTGCCGTCATCGACGATCAGTACGTGCACCAGCGCACTTTCTTCGAACGACGCGAGCGTAGAATCGACGTCCGCCTGGCCGTTATAGGCGGGTATCAGCACCGCGACGTCGTCGAGCGTGGTTTGCGCGGTGGCGGATGAATTCGTCATGGGCGCAATTTGAAACGGATGTAATAAAGATTGACCGAGACGGCCGCCAGATAGCCGGCCGCGAGGCCGACGAGCGCGCCATACGCGCCGAGCCGCGGGATCGCCAGCAGATTGACCGCGAACGCGACGGCGAGCGCGAGCAGCCACTTGGCGAGCAACACGAACTTGGCCTGATATTTGAGCACGACCAGATTGCCGATCGCCTCGACGCCGGCGGGCACCGACAGCCACACGGCCCAACGGAAGATTTCGATCGCGCCTTCGAAGTCCGGCCCGAACACACGGCGGATGATGAAGCCCGCGAGCAGATCGAGCACGAACGCGCCGCACACCATCAGTACGGCGGTCAGCGCGGTGAGCCGCCACATGTTGCGGCGCAGTTGCGCGATGCCTTGCACGCGATAGACGAATGCGGGCGCAATGGTTTGCGCGAGCATCAGCGCGAGCGTAATCCAGTTTTCATTCAACTGCTGGGCGGCCGAGTAGCGTCCGAGGTCGGCGAACGAAATCGCGCGCTCGAGCATCAGCCGGTCCAGTTTCAGAAACAGATACATACAGATCAGCCCGAGCCAGAACACGGTGCCCGCGCTCGCGAAGTGCCTGAAGAGCGAACGTTCGACATGCCAGCCCAGCTTGCCGCCATGCCGGCGCATGAAGTAGAGCAACAGCACCGCGCCGATCGCCGCCGATTCGAGCGCCCACAGCCAGCTGAAACGCGCGGGCGCGGCCGTCGCGCGCACCAGCAGATAGACGAGACCCGCCTTGATCACCGCGGTGCTCATGCTGGTCAGCAATTGCGGCTTGCTGTAGGTCATGCTTTGCAGCCACGCGTTGATCACGCCGACGAACGGCTCGCGAAACAGCATCGTCACCGCGAGGCCGGCGAGCATCGCACCGACGAGCGGTTCGAAGAAGTGCAGCGCAATGCCGAGCCACGTAAGCAGCAGCGCAACGGCCGAGACGGAAAAGCGCAACGCGAACGCGCTGCCGAGGACGGTGCCGAGTTGTTCGGGCGGCCGGTTGACGATGGTCGGTACGAGGATTTCCGCGCCGCAGACCCAGGTGATCGGCGACAGCACCAGCAGCAGCGTATTCGCGTACTGCCATTTGCCGAAGGTTTCGGGCCCGAAGTAACGCGCGAGCATGCCGCTGATCACGATTGCGACGCCGATCTGCGTGAGCCGCTCGAGACCCAGCCAGACGATGTTCGTAAACGCTCGGGTGACGTCGGGATTGGCGAAGCGCTTGAGTGTCAGCATCCGTTGGCCGCTCGCCGCTGCGCGTCGGTCAAGCCGCCTCGCACGGCCATGCATGCGGCGCTATGCGCATTCGCCCGCCCGGCCGGCAGCCACGGCAACTTTACAAAAGGAGGGCGTCTAAGCATTAGAATGGCGGTATTCAGGCTGGTCAGAAAAGCGCAATTATAAGTTGGAACCGGACCGCTTCCGGCAAGGGCGCATCGAGGCGCGGTAACACGTGTTTTTAACGCGAGTATTACCGTGGGTTTTAACGCGAATTTTTAACGCGTTTTTGCCGGCGATTGTTACCGGTCGAGGTCGGTGCGCAGGTCAAAATTTTCCATTGCACGCAAGTGAGCCAACATGATCTCCAAATCCATTTTCAAGGCGTATGACATTCGTGGCGTCATTGGCAAGACGCTCGACGCCGACGCCGCGCGTTCCATCGGTCGCGCATTCGGAAGCGAAGTGCGCGCGCAGGGCGGCGACGCGGTCGTGGTCGCGCGCGACGGACGCCTGTCGGGCCCCGAGCTGATCGGGGCGCTGTCCGACGGCCTGCGTGCGGCCGGCGTCGATGTCGTGAACGTGGGTATGGTGCCCACGCCGGTCGGCTACTTCGCGGCGAGCGTACCCTTGAAACTGGCGGGCGGCGAGCGGCGCGTCGACTCGTGCATCGTCGTGACGGGTAGCCATAATCCGCCGGACTACAACGGCTTCAAGATGGTGCTGCGCGGCGCGGCCATTTACGGCGAGCAGATCCTCGCGCTGCATCAGCGCATCGTCGACGAGAACTTCGCCGACGGCAGCGGCAGCTACACCGAGTACGACATCGCCGACGCGTATCTCGAGCGCATCGCGAGCGACGTGAAGCTCGCGCGTCCGATCAAGATCGTCGTCGATACCGGCAACGGCGTGGCCGGTGGGCTTGCGCCGAAGCTGTTCAGGAAGCTCGGCTGCGAACTCGTCGAACTGTTCACCGAAGTCGACGGCAACTTCCCGAATCACCACCCGGACCCGGCGCACCCGGAGAACCTCGAAGACGTGATTCGCGCGCTGAAGGAAACGGATGCGGAAATCGGCTTCGCGTTCGACGGCGACGGCGACCGCCTCGGCGTCGTCACCAAAGACGGCCAGATCATCTACCCGGACCGTCAGCTGATGCTGTTCGCCGAAGAAGTGCTGTCGCGCAACAAGGGCGCGCAGATCATTTACGACGTGAAGTGCACGCGCAATCTCGCGAAGTGGGTCAAGGACAAGGGCGGCGAGCCGCTGATGTGGAAGACCGGCCACTCGCTCGTGAAGGCGAAGCTGCGCGAAACCGGCGCGCCGCTGGCTGGCGAAATGAGCGGCCACGTGTTCTTCAAGGACCGCTGGTATGGTTTCGACGACGGCCTGTACACGGGAGCGCGTCTGCTCGAGATCCTCACGCGTGTCGCCGACCCGAGCAAGCTGCTGAACTCGCTGCCGAACTCGCACTCCACGCCCGAGCTGCAGCTGAAACTCGAGGAAGGCGAGAACTTCGAGCTGATCGCGCGTATGCAGCAGAACGCGAAGTTCACCGGCGCGGACAACGTCGTGAAGATCGACGGTCTGCGCGTCGAGTATCCGGACGGCTTCGGCCTCGCGCGTTCGTCGAACACGACGCCGGTCGTGGTGATGCGTTTCGAGGCCGACAACGACGCGGCGCTCAAACGCATCCAGGACGACTTCCGCCGCGTGATTCTCGCGGAGAAGGCCGATGCGAAACTGCCGTTCTGACGGCTGATGCGGCACGGCGCTTCGAAGTTCGTCAAGACGGCTCGAAGCTTCGCCGCTACCGAACGCGGCGCGGGTTGCCTTACCGCGCCGCGTTTTTCATGTCTTTCATGGACGGCGCGCTAGAATTGCGGTCCTTTCAACGCATCTTCGATGCCGGATAGCCGGTTTTCCCACTCTTGAGCGCGCAAAAGATACTGATCGTGAGGGTGTCGTCGCTGGGCGACGTCGTTCACAACATGCCCGTGATCGCCGACATCCGGCGCCGCCATCCCGACGCGCAGATCGACTGGCTCGTCGAGGAAAGCTTCGTCGGGCTCGTGGAACTCGTGAGCGGTGTGCGGCGCGCGATTCCGGTGTCGTTGCGGCGCTGGCGCAAGCGCATCCTGTCCGTCGACAACTGGCGCGAGATCGGCGCGTTTCGCCGCGCGCTCGCCGCCGAGCACTACGATCTGGTGATCGACTGCCAGGGCCTCATCAAGACCGCGTGGCTCGCGAACATGGCGCGCGGACCGCTCGTCGGCCTCGGCAACCGTACCGACGGCGCCGGCTACGAATGGCCGGTGCGCTTTTTCTACGGGCGGCGCGTGCCGATCGCGCCGCGCACGCACGTGGTCGAACGCACGCGTCAACTGGTGGCCGCGGCGCTGAACGATCCGCCGCCGCAACCCACCGACGACATCGACTTCGGCCTCGACACGGGCCGCGCCGCGCTCGCGCTGTCGCAGGCGAATCTGAACCTGCCGGTGCCGTACGTGGTGTTCGTGCACGCGACTTCGCGCGCCGACAAACAGTGGCCCGATGCCGCGTGGATCGAACTCGGGCAAGCGCTGGTGCGGCGCGGCGCGTCGATCGTGCTGCCGTGGGGCAGCGACGCCGAGCGCGCGACCAGCGAGCGGCTCGCGAAGGAGTTCGGCGCGGCCGCGATCGTGCCGCCGAAGCTGTCGCTGCCGGCGGTGGTGGGGCTGATCGATGGCGCGGCCGCGACGGTCGGGGTCGACACAGGTCTGGTCCATATCGCGGCGGCGCTGAAGCGGCCCACGCTCGAGTTGTACAATTTCTCGACCGCGTGGCGCACCGGCGGCTACTGGTCGCCGAACGTCGTCAATCTCGGTGCGGCGGGGCAGCCGCCTACGCTGCAGCAGGTGAAGTCGGCGCTTGCCGGCTTCGGGCTGTTGTAACCCGGGCCGGCAGGCATCAGCACCTGCTGCAACCTGTCGGTGCGCTTCGCCTTGCGCACCCTCCGTTCCAAAGGGCGACCATGAACGAATCCCAGATCATCGAAGTAGCGAACGCCGACTGGCACGGCTGCAACCTGTCCGTGCCGCGCGAGACGCTGCTCGCCGGCGTCGAGCGCGGCAAGGTGCTGTACTTCCCGAACCTGCGCTTCGCGATCGACGGCGGCGAGCAGGCGCTGCTCGACCCGGCGCTCGCCGATCCGAACCGCAAGAACATCAGCCTCGAACCGAACGGCGGCGCGCTGCATGGCGTGGCCGGCGATGCGGTCACGCAGTCGGCGGTGCGCGCGTTGATCGCGCGTTATCAGGCGAATGCGCGCACGCTCGTCGACGGGCTCTTTCCCGAGTACAGCGGCAAGCTGCGCGTCGCGCCGACGAGCCTGCGGCTGCATCAGGTCGAGACACGCGAAACCTCGTGGCGCAAGGACGATAGCCGTCTGCACGTCGACGCGTTTCCGTCGCGGCCGAATTACGGCGAGCGCATCCTGCGCGTGTTCACCAACGTCAATCCGCATGGCGTGCCGCGCGTATGGCGCGTCGGCGAGCCGTTCGAGGACATGGCGCGGCGCTTCCTGCCGCGTATCAAGCCGCAGATGCCGGGCTCCGCGTGGCTGCTGAACCTGCTGCATGTGACCAAATCGCTGCGCAGCGAATACGATCATCTGATGCTCAGTCTGCACGATGGCATGAAGGCCGACCTCGACTATCAGAAGACGAGCCCGCAACAAACCATGCCGTTTCCACCGGGCAGCGTGTGGGTGTGTTTCTCGGATCAGACCTCGCATGCGGTGATGTCCGGCCAGTTCATGCTGGAGCAGACTTTCTTCCTGCCGGTGAAGGCGATGGCGCAGCCGGAATGCGCGCCGCTCGGCATTCTCGAGCGCCTGAAGGGCAGGGCGCTGGTTTGAGCGCGGCGGTCGATTCAAGGGCCGGGCAGATGCCGGCCCGCATCGCGCGCGTGAGCGCGCTGCGCTTTCCGAATCGCGCGGGGCGCCGATGCTAAGGGCGATCTATCGCGCGCTCTGGTGGCTCATCGCGCCGCTTGCGGTGCTGCGTCTGTTGATCCGTTCGCGCAAGGAGCGCGGTTATCGCGAGCATATCGGCGAGCGCTTCGGTTATTCGCGCGGGCGCTTGCCAGAAGACAGCGCGCCGTTGATCTGGGTGCATGCGGTGTCGGTCGGCGAGACGCGCGCCGCGCAGCCGCTGATCGATGCGCTGATGAATGCGCGCCCCGACGCGCGCATTCTGCTTACGCACATGACGCCGAGCGGCCGCGCGACCGGCATCGAGATTTTCGGCGACCGCGTGTTGCGCAGTTATCTACCGTACGACATGCCGCATGCGGTACGGCGCTTCTTGCGCGTGTGGCGGCCGTCGCTCGGTCTCGTAATGGAAACCGAGGTGTGGCCGACCTTGATCGACGAGTGCCGTCGCGCCGACGTGCCGCTCGTGCTGACCAACGCGCGGATGTCGGCGCGTTCGTTCAAGCGCGCGGCGAAATTCGGCGGCGCGACGAAGGACGTGTTCGGCGGCTTCGCGCGCGTGCTCGCGCAGAGTCCGTCCGATGCCGAGCGGTTGACCTCGCTCGGCGCGCGCAATGTCGCGGTGCTCGGCAATCTGAAGTTCGACATGAGCACGCCGCCCGAACTCGCGGCACGCGGCCACGCATGGCGCGCGGCGATCGGCACGCGGCCCGTGTGGGTCGCGGCGAGCACGCGCGAGGGCGAAGAAGCGCTCGTGCTCGAGGCGTTCGCGGCGCTCGGCATCGACGATGCGCTGTTGATTCTGGTGCCGCGTCATCCGCAGCGCTTCAATGAAGTCGCGGCGCTCGTCGAGAAAGCGGGGTTGCGGCTCGAACGTCGATCGAGTTGGGCGCCCGATGCGAAGGTCGCGTCGGCGGCGCGCACCGCTGACGATGGCGTGGCGCCGCTGCCTCGCGACGTGAACGTGCTGCTCGGCGATTCGATGGGCGAGTTGGGCGCGTACTACGCGGCGTCGGATCTTGCGTTTATCGGCGGCAGTCTGTTGCCGCTTGGCGGACAGAACCTGATCGAAGCGTGCGCGGTCGGCGTGCCGGTGCTGATCGGGCCGCACGTGTTCAACTTCACGCAAGCCACCGCCGATGCGGTCGCGGCCGGTGCCGCCGTGCAGGTGCAGGACCCGGCCGATCTGGCGCGCGCGCTGCGCGAGCTGTTCGGCGACAAGTCGCGGCGGCTCGCGATGGGCGGTGCGGCTGCCGCGTTTGCGGCGAGGCATCGCGGGGCGACGGCGAGGACGGTGGATGTGTTGGCGGCGTTGTTGCCGGAGTAGGGGTGAGCGGGTTTCGTGCATGCGGCGTGTTGCATTTTGGTCGATGTGCAACGATTCCGCTGGACGTTCTCTCTGGCGATGCGATCAAACGACGCCACGAATCTCTCAAACGCCTTGCCATCTGTTCAGTCGAAAAGCTCGGCAGGAAATGGCTCTCCGGTGAGCTAGGCCACTCCGGAAAGTCCTGAGGATGCTGCGGCTTCTTTATGTCTTTTTTCTCACGGTGTTGTTTAGCCACAGCGTTGCGGCCATGCTGACGTGTTGCATCTCCAGAGATACACGATCGCTGTAACGATCGATGCGAAGCTCGGTACATCGATGCCGCGCCATGGTCCGGACAATCAGCTGCATCGCACGGAAAAACGTGCGAGCAGCGCTGTGATGCCGCCGATGTAGAGTCTGACGCGCGGCGAAAGCGTGCTGACGGTGGGCAGGCCTTCGACCGGCTGCCGTTCGACGCGTTGCGCTTCTGCCGGGAACAGGTCGAGGTGAGCCGGTGGAGCCTTGGCGAACCGCTGTTCCTGTGGCCGCAAGGATACGGCTGGGTGATACCCGAATTGCGGGTCTTGCTTGCGCATCTACATTTCGAGAGCGAACATCCGCGCGACTGAACTCCCGTAGCGCGCGACCGAACGCGCCGCAGCTTGCGGCAAAAGCGTTTGACAGTTGTTCGCTTAAATTCAGATGTCGGCTAATTGACGCTGCTTGTCTGTGTGTCATCGTGGTGCGGCCCTATTCATCCAGGAGTGCACCGAATCCATGACGCGCAAGTCGGTACCGCATAACCCGCAAACGCCACCACCGCCCAGCCTCAGGCAACTGGCATTTGCCTTTCCCTTCCTGCGCAAGGCGCAAGGCAATGCCCGACCGTCAGCCCAGTTCACCGATGAGCACGATATTTACCGGCTGCTCGCCGCAAGCGAGCCGTCCGGCGCGTATCTCGTCAGCCGCAAGGGCATGTGGCACGGCGGGGTTCACATCACCGAGGCCGGCGCGGGGCAGGCGTTGGACCTTGACGCCGGATTGCGATGCATTGCGGACGGCGTGCTGATCGCTTACCGCGCCAACAAGGACTACCCGGTCAGCGAGCTGGCAATGGAAGGCGGCAATGCCCCGTTTCAGGCTCCCTACAGTACGGGCTTTGCCCTCGTGCGGCACGAGATGGAGTTTCCGCGCGGCTCGAAGCTGACGTTCTACAGCCTGTACATGCACCTTATGTCGAACGCCGACTACGACAGCCATTTCCCGAAGCGGCAGAAACCGGCGTACTGGTCGCGGCAGTGGCGGGTAACGCAGTACGCCCAGGACAAGCCTCTGCGGGGTCGTGCTGGTCAGCTCGCGGACCCGGCGCAGGTAGGTTTGCATGTGCGCAAGACGCCCAACGGCTCCGTTCTTGGCATCCTGCCGCAGGGGGCGAGCGTCAGCATAGGCAAGACGGAGACGCTACAGGGTGCAGCATGGGGCCAGGTAACGGACCTGAATGGAACAACGCTGTATCCGCCTGAGGCAGGCGGCTATGTCGCGCCTTCCGTGGCTATCAATGGCTGGATTTACCTGGGCACGCAGAATGGCGGCCCGGTTGCCGAAGAGCGCATCCCTGAGTCGAATTTCGACCGTGTGATTGTCATCACGCATCAGACATGCAGCTCGGGCGATCCTCAGGGAACACGAGGCGGCGTCCCGATCAAGGCGGGCGACCTGATTGGCCACCTCGGCCGCTATGACTCGCTGAACGAGTGCACGTCCGGAACCCGGATGGCGCACATCGAGGTGTTCTGCGGCGAGGGGATCAGGCAGTTCATCGAGGCCGGACGCGCGTGGATCAAGACCAACTGTGCAAATCCGAAGCAGTGGAGTCAACTCGGTCTGCCCGCAGATCCGACGATCCTGCGCGTTGAGCGTGGAACGACTCTGTACCGTGACCATGGGCAACCCGGTCGGGATCCGAAACAGACCGATGTGATCCAGGTTTGCGCGTTTGCCACGCTGCCGCAGGATGCGGATCACCTGTTCATCGAAAAAGATCCCGGCGCCGACAGGGATAAGTGGCGCTGGTGGAAAGTGGACGCCACCGATGTGCAACGCAATCCGATCTCAGGGTGGGTTCGTGAGCAGAGCTTTGCCGGCGGTCGCGTTACCCGTGAGTTTTCGCAAAGCTGGATCGATTTCGGGTGCCATGACGGGGAGCACGATCCGACGCATACCATTTTCGCGACCACTGGCGACTATGTGGACTATGCGCTCGGAAGTGATGTGCCCGGTGCGGGTTCTCTTGGCAAGCTGAGTCCGCTCATGAGTTCACTCTACCGTGCGCTCTATCCAACCGGAGACGGCGTACACGCGGCGGACGACCTTTGCAGCGTAGGACGAAGCCCTCAGAATTCCGGATTTCCGTGGGTCGCGTTTCGGGCATCACGTCTCATCCCGAAGCACGAAAGCGAATGGGCCAACCCGGCAAAGTGGCAGGCGCTGATCAGTGCAATCGAGCAGCGCACCGGGCCAAAGCCTGAGCACGAAGAGGAAAAAAAGCGTATCGCGAAGCTTGTTTGGTGGGACGAGGTTGCGGCTAGAGTCCCTGGCTTTCCCGGCTCCGATGTGTATCACATCAATCCGATTGGGCTGGTGGGGAATTTTGGCCAAGGTTCAGCGCATCCGTTTATTACCATCCATGGACAACGAATCGAACTTCAGTTTTTACTGAAATCCAATGGCCAGCCGCTTAATGAAAAAGCCTATGCAGATGCCGCTACGGAGTTAGGGTGTGAGGTGCAAGCAATTAAGGCGGTTGCAAAAACGGAAACAGGTTCGTTAGGCCCGTACTTTAAACCCGACCAAGAATTGGCTTCGGGGGATGATTTGGTACCAACTATTCTCTTCGAACGACATCTGTTTCATCGCGCAACCCACGGTAAATACGATCAAAGCCATCCTCACATTTCCAATCCCCTGCAAGGCGATTATGGTAGAAAAACGGTTCAATACGAAAAATTAATGGAAGCATATGCGCTCGACTCAAATGCGGCACTGCTTTCTTCATCTTGGGGACGATTTCAGATATTAGGAAGCAATTTCAAGGCGACGGGCTTCCATAATGTCCAAGACTATGTTGCGTCGGTGAGTGAGTCTGAGCTTAATCAACTTCGGGCGTTTGTTTCTTTTATCAGGGCAGATCCGGTCTTGAAAAAGGCTCTGTCCAGTAAAGACTGGCATGGGTTCGCAGTGAGATACAACGGTCCAGCGCAAGAGGGCTACGATGAAGCTATCGCAAGAAATTATAGGGAGCTAGGTGGGCGATGAAATCAATAAAGTATGTAATCTGCGCGATGACGCTGTTTGGTGGCGCTTTTTGCGGGTTAGCTATAGCTGCGCCCTCGCTATGCAAGTCACCGGAATCTGTGGTTTTTTCCTGCTTGACTATGGCTTCAAAAACTATCGCGTTGTGCATGGATAAGCGCACTCAAACGATAACTTATCGATTTGGGAAGCCTGGAGAAATAGAGATGTCCTATTCTGCAAAACAAGGAGATGAGGCGGGATTTTATTATAATCACTATTTTCGACAGAATGTTGATTACACGCGGATTCATTTCATAAGGGCTGGGTACGAATACTCGATATTCCGGAATTATGACGCTACCGAATCTCAAGTTTCCAACTATGGTGTGGCGGTATCCAAGAATGGGGGAGATGAGCGGCAGATTAAATGCCAATCGCAAGTGATTGATAACATGTCAAGAATCCTTAAGCATTTGAGGTGCGATGAGAGTAGCGCACTTGGCTGCTCTTGAGCTTCATTGGCTTTGTTGCGATTAGCGCCGATGGTAAGATCACTCCTCCATACACATGCGATGTGTTCACGTCTATCCGAATGGGCTGTCGATGAATTTCCTGCGGGGTACCCATTCGCAACGTATTGCGGAAGCAGTGGGGGAAGTTGATGCTGCAAAATCGACAACTTGATTTCGCAATAAAATATTTGCCGCTCATCGCTTTGATTTTCGTCGCATCTATTGTTGCGAGGGCGGAATCGGTGAACGGAAGATTCTTCAATGGACAGACATATATCGGAGAGTATCTCGTCCCCGAGAGCGGTAGCGCGGATCGAGTGCGGGTTAGTCCCGTGGCGATAAAATTGAAGGTCGAGGAAGAAAAGAATCTTTTGCAGTATACGTAGGTTGCGGATGATCTTCCTTCAGTAAATGCAAGTGGTATGGGATTCCTGTCCATTGTCGTAAATTCAGACGGGATGGAGGAGAGTGTCACGTATAATTATGTGATCCCTAGTCATGGAGTGCTGACATCAATTGGCACCGTTCAAACGAATCTCCATCTTGGAAAAATCGAAAGCATCGATGCACGATCAAATAAAATTTTTCAAGAGATGAGGTTATTTTTGTTGTGAGGCAGATTGCTGCGTTTAATCCATCGGCGTTGTCAGAGCCATCAAATGCATATTCTGCGGCGATGCTGCTGCTTGGCCAGGGAAAATTTCTGGCGCCAGAGGACGAATTGAGGTTTTCGGCTCTTTGCGGGAACAAAGAAATATCCGATGATCCGGTCTTGTTGCAGGCAATGAAGAGAGTGATTGGTTGTGATGCTCAAGCCTATGGCAGTATTCAGGCGCCAAATGAGAGGGCGGTAGTTAGTAATAGGGCATTCTTTTTTAACCCCCCCCCAAAAAATCAATAAGCATTGAAAAATCTTACTTGATTAAATGGGATATGGATCAATTTCGAACGTCAAGACTAGGACCACGATCCGCCGCACACAATTTTCGCGACAACAGACATTCCCAAACCCACCCTCACACCTTCAACAACCCCTTCTTTTCAATAAACTTCACCACGTCATCAAGACCCTCGAGCACCTTCAGATTACACATCACAAACGGCCGCTCGCCGCGCATCTTCTTCGCATCGGATGCCATCACGTCGAGGTTCGCGCCCACCAGCGGCGCGAGATCGGTCTTGTTGATCACGAGCAGGTCCGACTTCGTGATGCCAGGTCCGCCCTTGCGCGGAATCTTCTCGCCGCCCGCGACGTCGATCACGTAGATCGTCAGGTCCGACAGCTCCGGGCTGAAGGTCGCCGCGAGGTTGTCGCCGCCCGATTCGATGAACACGATGTCCGCATCCGGAAAACGCGTGAGCATACGGTCGACCGCTTCGAGGTTGATCGATGCGTCCTCGCGGATCGCCGTGTGCGGGCAGCCGCCCGTCTCGACACCCATGATGCGCTCGGCCGGCAGCGCGCCCGCGACGGTCAGCAGACGCTGATCCTCTTTCGTATAGATGTCGTTCGTGATCGCTACGAGGTCGTACTGGTCGCGCATCGCCTTGCACAGCATTTCGAGCAGCGTGGTCTTGCCCGAGCCAACCGGGCCGCCGACGCCCACGCGCAGCGGCGGCAGCTTCTTCGTGCGGGTCTGGGTCGCGGTATGGGAAGCAGGATGATGAGGTGCGTTCATGATGGATCGTGGGAATCGTGTTACGAGCGGAAGAGCCGCGAATACTGCGACTCGTGGCGCGCCGACAGAATGCCGAGCTGCGGCGCGAACGTGTTGAGGTCGTCGCGCGAGGTCGCGAGCGCGCGGGCGACGGCCGCGTCGATCGGCTCACGCAGCGCGACGATGATGCGCTGCCCCGCGAGTTGGCCGAGCGGCACCGCCTTCAACGCGGCGGCGGCCTGGTTCTCGACCCAGCTGAACGCATAGGCGGCGAGCGCGGCGTCGACCGGAGCATTGTGAGCGTGGGCGGCGAATGCGAACGCGCTCGGCAGCGCGAGTGGCGTCAGCGACGCGAGCGTTTCGCGCCTCGCCACGTCGCCCCATTCGAGCGACACGCATAGTTGTCGCAGCGACCAGCCCATCTGCTCCGTTTCGCGGCGCAGTTCGGCGGACTCGCGGCTCGCGAGGAATTCGGCGTTGGCGTCGGCGAGTTCCACGGCGTCGTGCGTGCGCCAGCGTTCGATCTGCTGCGCGAGGAACGGCAACTCGCCGCGCGCGAGCACGTCGGTCAGGCCGCGTTCAATCCATATGCGCGCGGAGTCGGCGTCGGTGATGAGTTGCGCTTCGATCGCCGCTTCGAGTCCCTGGGAATAGCTGAAGGCGCCAATCGGCAGCGCCGGCGACGCGAGATGCAGCAGCGCCGTGAGTTCAGCGATGCGCATGGTGATGCGAGTGGTGTTCATGTCCGCACGTTTCGTCGTGCACGTGGTCATGGTCGTGATCGTGCGAGTGTGAAGAGCCCTCATGGGCATGAGCATGCTCATGCCCATGATGCTCACCAAACACCTGCTGCGCGATCGCATAGTCCTCGGCGAACGTCTCGTCGTGCCCATGCTTATGCCCGCCGCCATATGCGCCCGCCTCAGGCTGAAACGGCAGCGACACCTGCTCGACCGTCGCGCCGATGCGCTTGAGCATGTCGGCGAGCACCGGATCGTATTCGAGCTTCAGATAATCGGCGCCCACTTCGACGGGCGTATGACGATTACCGAGGTGATAGGCGGCGCGCGTCAACGTCAACGCGTCCGATGCGCGTACGACAAGCACGGCTTCATCGGCCGCAACGACACGCACGAGCCCGCCATCATCGGCGACGAGCACGTCGCCATCGCGCAGCACGGTGCCGCGCGGCAACAGCAAGGCGATTTCCTCGCCGTCATCGAGCGTCGCGGCGAGACGGCTCTTGCGACGTTCATCGAACGCGAGCGTCAACGTCGGCGCACGCTTGACGAGTACCGGCGCGATCTTCAGATGCGGCGCGAGAAGTTTGTTCAGTGTACGCATGATCAGAACAGGAAATAGCGTTGCGCCATCGGCAGCACGGTGGCCGGATCGCAGGTCAGCAACTGGCCGTCGGCGATCACCTGGTAGGTTTCCGGATCGACGCTGATGTTCGGGCGCCACGCGTTGTGAATCATGTCGGCCTTCGTCACGTTACGGCAGTTTTTCACCGCGACGATGCGTTTCTGCAAACCATAGCGTTCGGCCACATTCGCATCGGCGGCGAGTTGCGACACGAAGGTCAGCGACGTGCGGCCCAGCGCTCCGCCGCGCGTCGCGAACATCTCGCGATAGTGCACGGGCTGCGGCGTCGGAATCGATGCATTCGGATCGCCCATCTGCGCCATCGCGATCATGCCGCCCTTCAGGATCAGCGACGGCTTGATGCCAAAGAACGCCGGCTCCCAGAACACGAGGTCGGCCCACTTGCCCGGTTCGATCGAACCGACTTCATGCGCGATGCCGTGCGTAATCGCCGGATTGATCGTGTACTTCGCGACATAGCGTTTCGCGCGGAAATTGTCGTGGCGAGCGTTGTCCTCGGGCAGCGCGCCGCGTTGCACCTTCATCTTGTGCGCGGTCTGCCACGTACGGATGATCACTTCGCCGACGCGGCCCATCGCCTGCGAATCCGAAGAAAGCATCGACAGCGCGCCGAGATCGTGCAGGATGTCCTCGGCGGCGATCGTCTCGCGGCGAATCCGCGATTCGGCGAACGCGATGTCTTCGGCAATCGACGGATCGAGGTGATGGCACACCATCAGCATGTCGAGATGCTCGTCGAGCGTGTTGACCGTGTAGGGCCGCGTCGGATTCGTCGACGACGGCAGCACGTTCGCTTCGCCGCACACCTTGATGATGTCCGGGGCGTGGCCGCCGCCCGCGCCTTCGGTGTGATAGGTGTGGATCGTGCGGCCCTTGAACGCGGCGACGGTCGCTTCGACGAAGCCCGCTTCGTTTAGCGTATCCGTGTGGATCGCGACCTGCGTGTCGGTATCGTCGGCGACGCCAAGGCAGTTGTCGATCGCCGCGGGCGTCGTGCCCCAGTCCTCGTGCAGCTTCAGGCCGATCGCGCCCGCGGCGATCTGCTCGGTCAGCGGGGCCGGCTGGCTCACGTTGCCCTTGCCGAGAAAGCCGAGGTTCATCGGATAGCCGTCGGCCGCTTGCAGCATGCGTTCGAGATGCCACGGCCCCGGCGTGCAGGTCGTCGCATTCGTGCCGGTCGCGGGGCCGGTGCCGCCGCCGAGCATCGTCGTCACGCCGCTCGCGAGCGCTTCCTCGATCTGCTGCGGGCTGATGAAGTGGATGTGCGTATCGATGCCGCCCGCGGTCACGATCAGCCCTTCGCCCGCGATCACTTCAGTGGAGGCTCCAATCGCGATCGTCACATTCGGCTGGATGTCGGGATTGCCGGCCTTGCCGATCGCCGCGATGCGGCCGTCCTTGATGCCGATGTCGGCCTTCACGACGCCCCAGTGATCGAGGATCACCGCGTTCGTCACGACGGTATCGACGACCTCGGCATGCACGCGCTGCGACTGGCCCATGCCGTCGCGAATCACCTTGCCGCCGCCGAACTTGACCTCTTCACCGTACGTCGTGAAGTCGCGCTCGATCTCGATTAGCAGTTCGGTGTCGGCGAGGCGCACGCGGTCGCCGGTGGTGGGGCCGAACATCTCCGCGTACGCGCGGCGGCCAATGCGTAGTGTCATGGTGTGGGTCCGGAATGAGCTACAAGCGAGCGACAGGCAAGGCAAGGCGGAGCAGGGCGGTCGAAACGCCAGGGCGCGGGCAGCGCATCACAGCTTGCCCATCACCTTGCCGTTGAAGCCGTAGACGATGCGCTCGCCCGCCAGCGCGACGAGTTCGACCGTGCGCTCCTGACCTGGCTCGAAGCGCACCGCGGTGCCCGCCGCGATGTTCAGGCGAAAGCCGCGCGCCGCTTCGCGATCGAACGACAGCGCCTCGTTCACCTCGTAGAAATGATAATGCGAGCCGATCTGCACGGGACGGTCGCCGGTATTCGACACGACCACCGTGACCGTCGCGCGGCCCGCGTTCAGTTCGTGCTCGCCGTCGTCGATGAGGAGTTCGCCGGGAATCATGGGGCCTGCCTTGACGAAGAGGAGTTCAGGGAATCGGGTGATGGACGGTGACGAGCTTGGTGCCGTCGGGAAACGTCGCTTCGACCTGGATGTCGGGGATCATCTCGGGCACGCCCTCCATCACGTCGGCGCGCGTAAGCAGCGTGGTGCCATAGTGCATCACCTCGGCGACGCTCTTGCCGTCGCGCGCGGCTTCCATCAGCGCGGCGGTGATGAAGGCGACCGCCTCCGGATAGTTCAGCTTGAGGCCGCGCGCGCGGCGCCGTTCGGCGAGCAGCGCGGCGGTGAAGATCAGCAGCTTGTCCTTCTCGCGAGGTGTCAGCTTCATCGGGTGTGGGTCTCGGCGTTTGATGTGTCGTGGTCGCGTCGCGGAGACGGGGTCCTGGCGTCGCGCGATCAGCCGATTACGGTATCAAGTTCGGCTAACGGCGCGCTTACAACTACGTTTGCGACCGCGCATGCCACCGCGTCTGCAAAGTTACAGGTCGGCGGGCAGCGGTGCGCCGAACCACTTCTTCGACATCGCACCGAGCGTGCCGTCGTGTTTGGCCTGGGCGATCGCGGCATCGACCTTCTGTTGCAGGCGCGGCTCGTTCTTGTTCATGCCGACGAAGCACGGCGAGTTCTTGATCACGAACTTCGGCTCCGGACGGCGCGGCGGATTTTTCGCGAGAATCGCGGCCGCGACGATGTTGCCGGCCGCGATCAACTGCACCTGGCCGGACAGGAACGCGGCGATCGTCGCGTTGTTGTCCTCGAAGCGCTTGATCGTCGCGTTCGGCGCCATCTGCGTGAGACCGATTTCCTCGAGCGCGCCGCGCGTCGCGCCGACGGTCTTGCCGGTGAGATCGGCGGGACCGCTCACCTTGATGTCGGCGGGACCGAACACGCCCTGGTAGTACGGCGCGTACGCGTTCGAAAAGTCGATCACCTTCTCGCGCTCGGGCGTTTTGCCGAGCGACGAGATCACGAGGTCGACCTTGCCCGTTTGCAGATACGGAATGCGGTTCGCGCTGTTGACCGGCACGAGTTCGAGCTTCACGTTCATCGCTTTGGCGAGCAGCGCGGCCGTGTCGATGTCATAGCCCTGCGGCTTCATGTCGGGGCCGACCGAGCCGAACGGCGGATAGTCCTCGGGCACGGCGACCTTCAGCACGCCGGCCTTGGCGATGTTGTCGAGCGTGTCGGCGTGCGCGGAGCCCGCATGAAACGCGAGATCGGCGACGATGGGCAGGGCGAGCAATGCGGCCAGCAAGGCGCGGCGCGCGGAGCGGGAGAGAGTGCGGGTCATGGGCGTGAGCGGTGGTAGTGTCGTTGGAGTCGGGTCGTCGCTGGCTTCATCGTGGCCGGCCGCGAAGTGGCGAGTGCTACGCAAGCTGTGTGCCATCCCTCTGCGGCGCGGCGGGGCGGCGTGCTCCTCCAGTTCGCGCACATGGTTGGGGCGGGCGCGTGCGCCGCCTTGGTGCGCAAAGAGCGTGATGAAGACGAAAGCGGGAAGCCGCGCTCTCAGGTCGACCAGATCCGCAACGGCACCGCCGCGACACCATGCACGACCGGCCGCAATTGCAGCCAGCAGCGCGTGAGCGCGTGCTGCAGCGTTTCCATCGAGCGCGACACCGCGCGCACGAGCAGCACGCCGTTCGTCACGCACGACGCGGCCGCTCGCAACGTATCGTCGAACGGCAGTTGCGCGCTCAGCGATTCGGCGAGCGCGTCGTCGCAAGCGGCGCCTACGGCCCACAGCGTGCCGTAGGCCGGAAAGCCGGCGAGCCCCTGCGGCGCGGCGCGCAGCGGATCGTCGGCGGTGAGGCTCGCGCGTTCGAACCACAGCAGCTCGCCATTCGCGCCGACGATGCGAGACACCGCGCGCAAGCTACCCGCCGACCAGCGTTCGCCGGCCGCCTGGCGTCCGAGCTGCGTCGCGTCCCAGCCGATCGCGCTCGCGCCGGCGCCGAGCGTCAACGAAAAATCGAGTTGCGCGTTCGCGTGATCGAACACGATGTTGTTCTGCGGCAGCCAGTCGAGCTTCGCGTGCTCACCGACACGCAGCGCGATGCGCTGCCGCGCCGCGCGGCCGTTCGACTTGTACCACTTGGTTGCGCCCGGCGTCGTCAGCACCGCATGCGTGTGCGCGGCGAGGGTGATGTCGATGTCGAGCTGATCGCCACCCGCGACGCCGCCGGGCGGATGCACGATCACCGCGTGACAGATCGCCGGGCCTTCCGGATAGAGCGGCCGTTGCACGCGCAGCGGTCCGTCGTGCCGCCGGTGCGCGAGCGTCGTGCGAGCGTCGCCGCCGACGAAGCCGAGTTCGAGTCGCGCGCGCCACGGCGTGTGCCCGGCGGCGAGCGTGGCGTGATTTTCGTGAAGCGACATGCGGATGGATGGGGGAATCGGCGTGCGGCGAGGATAGCACGCGAGTCGAAGCGCGGAAGCCGCGCAAGCGGCTACGATGCGGCCCCCTCGGGCGAGGCCTCGGTCACCGACAGCACCTTGATGCCCTCCCAATGCGGATGCAACAGTCGCAGCAACGCAAGGATCGCGCGGGGGGTGTTTTCCTGGACGGTCAACGAGTCGCTGCCTGTCTGGATTGCTTTCTTGCCATGTTGGCAATACTGATATTCGACGTGAACCGTCACGGACATGCTTTTCTCCCTCTATATCGATGTTGTGTCGCCGACCCAGGCCGTATCGCGGCGGCGTCTAGCGTAAGAGTGTCGGTTCGGCGTGATCGTCCACGCCCCGTTCCGCGCGATTGATGAATCCGCAGTCGAGCAATAGCTGACAGAAAGCTTCCGGCGAACACGACGGCCCGGTCGTCTGGGCCATTCTCGCGAGAACGTCGGGGAACGACGCGAGCACGTGCCAGCTGTCGTAATACGCGTGCAGCTGGGGCGCGAGTTCGTTGCCGAGCTTCTCCCAGCGCACCGACAGCATGCCGACCGTACCGCCGTTGTCCACTTCGAATAGACCGAAAGTGACCGCCGACACGACGTTCATCACCCTGCAATAGGAGGCTGGGTTTCTGTAAAACTCGCGTCTGACCTGCTTGTTGTCGTTCATGGTGTCCACCTCGTCGAACCGTTGCGGCGTTGCCTAGCCTGTGTAACGGTTGCGCGGCGGATAACTTGAGCTCGCTTACACGGCAATCAACCCCCTTACCCCATCCGCATCCATGTTCGCTCCCTCGCCGCCCGCGACGATCTCGCCGCGACTCATCACCCAGTAACGATCGGCGATCGCTTTGGCGAAGTCGTAATACTGCTCGACCAGCAGCACCGTCATGCCCATGTCCTCGACGAGCTGCCGCAGCGTGCGGCCGATGTCCTGAATGATCGACGGCTGGATGCCCTCGGTCGGCTCATCGAGGATCAGCAGTTGCGGCTCGCTCATCAGCGCGCGGCCAATCGCGAGCTGTTGCTGCTGACCGCCGGAGAGATCGCCGCCGCGCCGGTTGCGCATGTCCTTCAGTACCGGGAAAAGCTCGTAGATGCGCTCGGGGATTTTTTTCGGCGCCTTTCTGCTCGCGGCGCCCACCAGCAGATTTTCCTCGACGGTGAGGCGCGGAAAGATATCGCGGCCCTGCGGCACGTAGGCGAGCCCCTGGGCGACGCGGGCATGGGTCGGCAGTTTCATCAACTGTTCGCCGCGCCACGCGATCGCGCCGCTTTTCGCGGGCACGACGCCCATCAGGCAGCGCAGCAGCGTGGTCTTGCCGACGCCGTTGCGCCCGAGCAGCACCGTCAGCTTGCCGTCGGGCACCGTAAGCTTCACGTCACGCAGAATATGGCTGCCGCCGTAGTATTGGTTCAGTCGGTCTACTTCGAGCATTGTTCAGTCATCCTGTCGGGTTGACGATGCGGAGCCGCTTCGAGCAGCAATCACCGGCCTAGATAAGACTCGATCACCGTCTCGTCGCGCTTGACTTCGTCGAGCGTGCCGTGCGCGAGCACGCGGCCTTCGGCCATCACCGTCACCTTGCCTGTGTCGCCCGCGAGCGCCGCGACGAACTCCATGTCGTGCTCGACGACCATCATCGAGCAGGTGCCGCGCAGGTGGTTGAGCAATTCGGCGAGTTGCATCGTTTCGTCATCGGTCATGCCGGCCGCGGGTTCGTCGAGCAGCAGCAGCGCCGGTTGCTGCATCAGCAGCATGCCGATTTCGAGGCGCTGCTTCTGGCCATGCGACAGCTCGCCGGCGAGCCTTCGCGCTTCGCTTTCCAGCCCGATCAGCGCGAGCGTTTCCTCGATGCGGGCCTGCGCGTCGCCATCGAGCCGCGCGCGCAGCGACGCCCACCAGCCCTTGTCGGTTTTCATCGCGAGTTCGAGGTTTTCCCACACCGGATGCTGCTCGAACACGGTCGGCTTCTGGAACTTGCGGCCGATGCCGGCGCGCGCGATCGCCGGTTCGTTCATGCGCGTGAGATCGATCGACTGGCCGAGAAACACCTTGCCGTGATCGGGCGCGGTCTTGCCCGTGATCACGTCCATCATCGTCGTCTTGCCCGCGCCGTTCGGGCCGATGATGCAGCGCAGTTCGCCCGCGTCGATCGCGAGCGACAGCGCGTTCAGCGCGCGAAAGCCGTCGAAGCTGACCGTCACGTCTTCGAGGTAGAGGATCGTGCCGTGCGATACGTCGATCTGGCCGGGCACGACCGCGTGTCCCATGCTCGCGACGCCGCTCAGCGAGCGTTCCGGTGGTGCTTCGGGTAAATCCAGATCGGGAACCATCGGGTTTTCGTTCATCAGCGGTTCCTTTTACGCGTCAGCAGATCGACGAGCCCCATGATGCCGTTCGGCAGCAGCAGCGGCACCAGCACGAAGATCAGGCCGAGAAAGAACAGCCAGTATTCGGGGAAGTTCGCCGTGAAGAGGCTCTTCGCACCGTTCACGGCGAACGCGCCGACGATGGGGCCGATCAGGGTGCCGCGTCCGCCGACCGCCACCCAGATCGCCATTTCGATCGAGTTGCCCGGTGACATCTCGCCCGGATTGATGATGCCGACCTGCGGCACGTACAACGCGCCCGCGATGCCGCACAGCACCGCCGACACGGTCCACACGAACAGCTTGTACGCGAGCGGGCTGTAGCCGAGGAACATCAGCCGCGTTTCGCCGTCGCGCACCGCGCTCACCACGCGGCCGAGCTTCGACGTGACGATCGCGCGCGCGCCGATGAACGCGGCGATCAGCACCGCGAACGTAATGAGCAGCAATGCGGCGCGCGTGCCCTGATGCGTGATCGGAAAACCGCCGATGCGCTTGAAGTCGGTAAAGCCGTTATTGCCGCCGAAGCCCGTCTCGTTGCGATAGAACAGCAGCATCGCGGCGAAGGTCATGGCCTGCGTGATGATCGACAGATAGACGCCCTTCACGCGCGAGCGGAACGTGAAGAAGCCGAACACCCACGCGACCACGGCGGGTACCAGCACGACGAGCAGGAGCGCGTAGCCGAGATGCTGCGTGCCCTGCCAGTACCACGGCAACTGGTGCCAGTCGAGAAACACCATGAAGTCGGGCAGATCGCTGCCGTACTTGCCGTCGTGGCCGATCGCGCGCATCAGGTACATGCCGATCGCGTAGCCGCCGAGCGCGAAGAACAAGGCGTGACCCAAACTCAGGATGCCGCAGTAGCCCCACACCAGATCGAGTGCGAGCGCGGCGATCGCATAGCACATGAACTTGCCGGTCAGCGTCATCGCATACGCGGACAGATGAAAGGCGCTCGTCTCCGGAATCACCAGCGCGGCGAACGGCACGCCGAGGCCGAACACGATGATCAGCGCGATCAGCGCGAGCCACGCGCGACGCGACAACAGCGCGGGCCGCGGTGGCAGGCCGAGCGCGAAGCCGGTGTTGGACTCGCGCGCGCCGCCAGCGCCAGCGGCACTGGCGCGCGACGACGAAGCGGAAGCGGGGTCTGCCGATGAAGTAGCCGATGTCATCTCATGCCTCCGCGCTACGGCCCTTCAAGGCGAACATGCCCTGCGGACGCTTCTGGATGAACAGCACGATCAGCACGAGCACCGCGATCTTCGCGAGCACCGCGCCCCAGAACGGTTCGATCGCCTTGCTGACGAGTCCCAGCCCGAAGCCGCCGAGCACGGTGCCCGCGAGCTGGCCGACGCCGCCGAGCACGACCGCCATGAACGAATCGATGATGTAGCTCTGGCCGAGGTCCGGCCCGACATTGCCGATCTGCGACAGCGCGCAGCCGCCGAGCCCCGCGATGCCCGCGCCGAACGCGAACGCATACGAATCGACGCGCGCGGTCTTCACGCCGACGCACGCGGCCATGCGACAGTTCTGCGTGACCGCGCGCACGAACAGACCCAGCCGCGTGCGCGTGAGCACGGCCCACGCGATCGCGACGACGATCAGCGAGAACGCGAGAATCGCGAGCCGGTTGTACGGCAGGATCAGATTCGGCAGCACGGTCACGCCGCCGCTCATCCACGACGGATTGACGACCTGGACGTTCTGCGCGCCGAACAGCATGCGGGTCGCCTGAATCAGGATCAGGCTCACGCCGAAGGTGGTCAGCAGCGTTTCGAGCGGGCGGCCGTACAGGTGCTTCAACACGAGCCGTTCGAGCACGATGCCGACCAGCGCCGCCGCGACGAACGCGGCCGGTATCGCAAGCAGCGGATACCAGTCGAACGCGTTAGGCGCGAAACGCTGAAAGAGGTTCTGCACGACGTAGGTCGCGTACGCGCCGATCATCAGGAATTCGCCGTGCGCCATGTTGATCACGCCGATCAGGCCATACGTGATGGCGAGGCCGAGCGCGGCGAGCAGCAGCACGCTGCCGAGCGACAGCCCCGCGAACAGCGTGCCCGCGATCTGGCTGCGGCGCTGGATCGCATCGAGCTCATCGATGCCGCTTTGCGCGGCCGCGCGCACGCGTTCGTCGGCTTCGGCAAACGTGCCGTCGGCTTTCTTCGCGACCAGCGGGCGCAGCAGTTCGTTCATGTCGAGGTCGTGGCGCGCGGCGACCAGTTGCACCGCATCGAGGCGCTTGGCCGGATCCGGGTCGTGCAATGCGCTCATCGCCCACAGCGTGTCGAGACGTTTCTTCAGAGCGGGATCGGTTTCTTTTGCGCGCGCCGCGTCGACGAGTGGCTTGATCGACGGATCGGGGTTTTGCAGCAGCGCATCGACGGCGGCTGCGCGTGTCGCCCGATCGGGCGAGGCGAGTTGCAGACCCGACAGCGCGCCCGCCACTTTGGAGCGCAGCAGGTTGTTCAGCGTGACCGGTTGCGCGTCGCTCGTGGCGACGGGCTGGCCGGTGACGGCATCGCGGGTGGCGTCGCCGTCCTGCAGCAGTACCGCGCCTGCGTCGGTGGCGAGCGCGTTGTCGTCGGCGAGCGCCTTGAGCACCGCGAGCGACGCGGCATCGTGCGTGGCGATCAGCTTGTCGATCGCGGCGGACTTCGCCTCGAAGTCGTCGCCGGCGAGCGGCGCGACGTCGGCCTGGGTCAGCGCGAATGCAGCGCCCGGCGCGGCGGCGAGAAGGACCGCGAGCGGCAGCAGGAGCGTCGCGCCGCGTCGTCGTACGGAAGTCGGAAATGAAAACGCCATGATGGCCTTTTGCACTGGGTTGAATCGATGAGCCGCTCGAGAGCGCGAGGGCGTCGCGTCAGACGTCGCCGCCGCTTCAGCGGGACGTTGCCGCGCATTGGCGTGCGCGGTCACGCCGCGCGACGCAGCCAACGCGCGGCGGCGGCGCGAAGCGCAGGGCGTCTGGGTCACGCGCGCGCCGCGCGCGCGTCGGCACGCAGGTCGCGCGTCGCGACCGGAGCGGCGATACCCGCGTGGTGACCCGCGCGCCACATCGCCGCCGCGAGCCGCGACGAGGCTCACGCCGACACGTCATGCGACTCGCGCGCGCCGCAGGAACGCCGGAATCGAGCTGACCACATCCGGCTTGCCCGCATTGCCAGCGATGAACGGGCTCCACGGTTGCGCGCGAATCGGTCCCTTGGTGCGCCACACGACGTTGAACTGGCCATCCGCGCGTACCTCGCCGATCATCACCGGCTTGTGCAGATGGTGGTTGCCGTCCATCTCCAGCGTGAAGCCCGACGGTGCGGCGAAAGTCTGGCCGACCATCGCGACGCGCACCTTGTCGACCTCGGTGCTCTTTGCTTTCTCGACCGCCTGCTTCCACATATGAATGCCGACGAAGGTCGCTTCCATCGGATCGTTGGTCACGCGCTTCGTGCCGCCCGGCAGGTTGTTGTCCTTGACCCACGTGGCCCATTGCTTCTTGAACTTCTCGTTGGACGGATTGCGCAACGACATGAAGTAGTTCCAGGCCGCGAGATTGCCGACGAGCGGCTTCGTATCGATGCCGCGCAGCTCCTCTTCGCCGACCGAGAACGCGACGACCGGCACGTCCGACGCCTTCAGCCCCTGGTTGCCGAGCTCCTTGTAGAACGGCACGTTCGAATCGCCGTTCACGGTCGAGATTACGGCGGTCTTGCCGCCTTGCGAGAAGGTCTTGATGTTCGCGACGATGGTCTGATAGTCGCTGTGGCCGAACGGTGTATAGACCTCCTGGATGTCGGCTTCCTGCACGCCCTTCGATTTGAGGAACGCGCGCAGGATCTTGTTGGTCGTGCGCGGATATACATAGTCCGTGCCGAGCAGGAAGAAGCGCTTCGCGCCGCCGCCTTCGGCGCTCATCAGGTATTCGGTCGCGGGAATCGCCTGCTGGTTCGGCGCGGCGCCCGTATAGAACACGTTGCGCGACATTTCCTCGCCTTCGTACTGCACCGGATAGAACAGCAGGCCGTTCAGCTCCTCGAACACCGGCAGCACCGACTTGCGCGACACCGAGGTCCAGCAGCCGAACACCACCGCGCACTTGTCCTGCGTCAGAAGCTGGCGCGCCTTCTCGGCGAACAGCGGCCAGTTCGACGCCGGGTCGACGACCACTGGCTGGATCTGACGGCCCATCACACCGCCGTTCTTGTTGATGTCGGCGATCGTCATCAACGCGGTGTCTTTCAGCGACGTTTCGGAGATCGCCATCGTGCCGGACAGCGAATGCAGGATGCCCACCTTGATCGGGCCGCTATCGGACTGCGCGTGCGCGAACGGCACGCGGCCGGCGAGCGCGAGCGCGCCGGACATGGAGCCGTACTTCAACAGACTGCGACGTTTCATGTGCTTTCCCCTTGTCATTGATGGTCAATGTTTATGAGCGTCGATTTCAGCCAGCCTGGCTGAGCTCGCACGAGTAGCCGCTCGTCTACTGCAAGGCACATGCCATGTGACACACTCGACGCGGTGCGCGTGCGATGCCCATTGCGGCGCGGCTATCGGCGCGAGGGCGGCGCGTCGAGCCATCGATGCCGCGGCGCGAAACTGGTGCAGTCGCGCGCGCCGCGCTTCGTTCGGGTGCGTGTCGTGCCGCGACGAAGCGCACTTTGCCGCCAGCGAAGCGCCGCTGGCGCGCGCTGGGCATTGGCGGTGCATCGGCGGCATCGGGGCGCCGCGTCTTTGTGCATGACGTGGGATTTGGGTGGACTGAAAGAAAGACCGCCGATGCCGAACAGGGAGAGCCGACACGACAGAACGCGCCCCCGACAGCCCATCCGATATGTCAGCCTTCAGGGGACTTGCTAGTCGCAGCTAATCTGCTTGACGATTCCACCGGGGCCATAGACAAGCCGGCATTCTTTATAGGAAGCGGATAGTTGCCTTGTAAGCACGATGCCAGTGCCTTCGTATCGACACCCGAGCCAGATCGGGACGCCGCTTGATCGAAAACGCCAGCGGGCTATTCGCTCGTGGGCCGGCAATGCTGTGTCGCTAGTCGGGGCGATGCTTGCGTTCCTTTTGGGATCGGCATCGAAGAATGTTATCCCCTGCAAAAAGCGAGGCGACATATCCATCTGGGGAGTCCATTCTTCGGATATCGGCTGACTCAATGACTCATTGACTGAAATTGATGGCAAGCACGCCAGTTCTGTTGCGCAAGCCTGATTGGTGAGAACGAGATCCAGTGACTCGATCAATTCCGCGCCTCCCTCGATATCTTCATGCCCCGGTAAAACCAGACACTTCCATCTGCCCATCGCCGAACACGTCAATTTCGATGCGCTGTCCGACGACGGTTACTAAAACCAGCACGCTATCAGGTCATTGGCGGCTTAGGGAATAGTGAATCCTGGCATCATCAAGTCTGTCGCAGGTCGTACAGTGGATGAGGCATTGCTATCGTGCCAGTATCCTAAACCGATGATTCGGGTTCTACTTCAAGGGAATCAAACTCTATAAGTAATTCAGCGCCTAGTGTGGCCTCAAGAACCGCAATGTTTTTCAACGGCTTCCCTTTCCCCCACGAGTAAGCTTTGTCCAGCGAGGCTAGTGCCTTCCGGTACTCATCCGAATTGAAATCGGTTAGCACCTTGATTGAGTAGACGATGTTCTGTATCAGAAAGTCGTTGGCCCAACATCGGGTGGCCCCGCTGAACAACAGCCGTACTCGCTCTTTCTTGTTATCGAACTCCCGTTGCTGGCAGTCTCCTGCCAAATGACCGTTTACACAAAACTTTTTACACTCTCGTTGCCCCTCCATCAAGGCCAATCGAGTGTCTCAGTGCTTACCAGGCATGGTCCCGCTCATGCCCATGGCCGGATCGCTAACCGAGTGCTTGCCGGTCTCCACCCGTCCTGCAAAGCGACGGTAGAACGCCTTATCGCTATCGCAGGTCACAGCAAAGTCGTACCACTGGCCACTGGACGCCAGAAACCAGTGAAGCGAGTCCATGCCTGTGCCTGCCAGTTGAACCTGCCATGGGCCATCGGTGCGGTAGGCCATCGGCGTAATCGTGAAGTTGCAGGCACTCTTGCCGGTATTCATCAGGTCGGCATAAACGTCGCCGTTGGCGATGTCGTAGCAGACGCGGATTTCCGGCGTGACCCCGCTGTCGGCAAGGCGGCTCAGGTCGCCTTTGAAATGCCGGTGATAACCGTTCGGGCCTAGCACCCAAAGATCATACATGCCGAGGTTGTCCTGCTGCGCGTTCCAACTGTCGGCCAGCGTCTTACCGTCCTCGACCACGTAGCGACGCGGCACGCGATTCAGCTGGTAGCGGTCATACACATGGAACACCGCGGCCTGGGTACCGGTATTGGAAAACAGTAATTCGACAGTGCCGTTGGCCGCGCAGCGCGCGCTTGTGTGCAACTCATAAGGTAGCGCGCGAGAGGGTCGCGTGCCGCTTGCCTGGATCGGTAACTGCATGTCCACCGGCAGCGGCACGGCTGGCAGGGCCTGTTGCGAGTTGCGCAACTGGTCGGCCTCGGCCCGGGTGCTGCGCCCGTTCAGCGTGGGTAACAACTCATTGTTGGGAGTTTTGAAGTTGAAGGCGCTAGTCAGGTCTCCGCACACGGCGCGGCGGTACGGGCTGATATTGGTCTCCTTCACACCAAAGCGCTCTTCCAGGAAGCGCAGCACCGACGTATGGTCGAAGACCTGCGAATTGACCCAGCCCCCGCGACTCCATGGCGAGATCACGTACAGCGGCACGCGCGGGCCGGGCCCGTAGACGCGACCGTCCTGCGCGGGCTGGTCCTTGCTGCCCTGCGGCGCCGGATAGGCGTGGTACTCGAACCGCATGTCGTCATCGGACAGTGTGGTTTTGCCTGCCAACGTCTGATCGGGATTTCGTGACGGCGCCGACGGCGAGGGCATGTGGTCGAAGTAACCGTCGTTTTCGTCGAAATTGATTAACAGCACGGTTTTGCTCCACACTTCGGGCACAGCTGTCAGCGCATCGAGTACCTCTTGAAGGAACCACGCGCCCTGAACCGGACTGGATGGCCCGGGGTGTTCGCAATAGATCGATGGCGCATTGATCCAGCTGACCTGCGGTAGCCTGCCTTCGCGGATGTCGCGCTTGAACGCATCGAGGTAGCTTTCCGGCGTGGTGCCCGGCAGCGTGTTCGCGATGCCCTTGTACAGCGGGTTGGCTGCGTTGTCCGCGGCTGCATCGTAGGCGTGATAGGGCAAGGGCTGCCCGGTATCGGCATAGGGATTGCCCGGCGCTCCACCACTGGCCACGGGGAAGCCCGAGGCCAGATTGGCGCGGCGAAATTGCTGGAAGGCGCCCAGCATGTTGTCACCCCATTCGTCCGGCATGTTCTGGTACGAGATCCAGCTCACGCCCGCATCTTCGAGGCGCTCTGCATAGGTCTTCCAGGTGTAGCCTGTATCGACCGAAGCCGCCAGGCCGTCGATGTAGTCCCACTCATTGTTGACGAAAGCCACGCCAGCGGCAGTGGGACCGTTCGTGCCCGTGATGTGGAAAGAGCGGTTGGCATCGGTACCCGTATGCATCGAACAGTGATACGCATCGCACAGCGTGAAGGCATTGGCCAGCGCGAACTGAAACGGGATTTCCTTTTCCTTGAAGTAGCTCATCGAGACATCTGTCTTGTAGGTGGGCCAATTCGACATACGGCCGCTGTCCCACGCGTTCTGGCTGTCCACCCACGTGTGATTGGCGCCCGATGCGCGCTGTGCGTTGTTGGCGCTGCCGTCAAGGTGATACGGGGTGAGTACAGCGCCGTTGCCGCGCTGCTGCTGCCAGACCTTGCGGCCGTTGGCCAGCGGAATGGTGAAGCGGTCACCGAAGCCGCGTACGCCCTTGAGCGTGCCGAAATAATGGTCAAACGAGCGATTCTCCTGCATCAGGATAATCACATGCTCGACGTCCTTGATGGTGCCGGTGGCGTTGTTGGCGGGAATCGCCAGCGCGCGGCGGATGCTAAGCGGGAAGCTGGCCAGCGTGGCAGCGGCAAAGCCGGCGCCACTAGCGGCTTTCAGAAATTTGCGGCGTGAAATCATTGAGTGTTCTTCTGCAGGCTCGGTCGTAGCTCAAGGCGCGCAGCGCTTGACCGGGGTGGGTTGTTCGGAATCCGACTTGGTGGGCGCGCTTGTGGACGTGTTTGTGGACGTGTTTGTGGACGAATCGGTACCGCCGCACGAGGCGAGCATGGCGGCCGCGATCAGGGAAGCGGCAAGCGTTCTTATGAGTCTTTGGATGGACATGGCGTCAACATTGTCTAATTTAAGAAAGCTTTATGTTTTATTTTCGAAAGAAAAACGTAATGCTGACCCGAGTGTAGGAAGGCAATGTGACCGCTGTGTGATCCGGTGGCCCGACTGAAGAAGCCCAGGCAGCCTTTAGAGAGACCTGGCAAGGGGCTGTCAATACCGGTCAGATGTCGTAACGCCGTCGTGCCGGGTGCGCGGCGACTACGTGGCTGATAGACCTTCAGCGGACGTTGCGCGCGCGGCATCCGGAGCCCCGCGGTACATGCATTCCTTCGACAGCATCAGTCCCTGACGTTCGCGCAGCTTCCGCATGCCGGGGTTGCAAGCCGGAACCCCAGATTTGCGCGCTGCCATTCCAGTTATGTGCGTGCGGTTTCATGCCATTGTGAAAATGGTCGATATCCAGGTCTACAACAGGTTTCCCATCATCTCCGAATAGCCGCATCTGCCCACTGCCCGGATTCGTGTACCACGTTCCCGGCTCGCCCTCGTTTGGAGTTTTGGCAATGTCGAATGAGTCGACATCAGCGATACCCGACTGGTATTCGAACGGCTGCGCGTCACCAAGCAGCGTCGATGCGTCTCCATCGCCGGCTCGCGCACCGATCACGGCGACAGCGACATCGAGCAGACTGCCGTCGCTGCTGCGACCAGACGCGGAGGCAGGTGCGGCGAACAACCGGACTTGCCGCGTGACCTGATCGTACGGGCCGGACCGCATGAGTCTGTCGTTCGGGAGATCGGCTGCCCTTACCGCAAAATTCCTCAGCGGCGTGCTATGGGTTTGCGGAAACAGGTCAGCACGACGGCCTTTGACGGCAAGCAGGCCTCCCCGCCGTACCTCTGCGAGAAGCGCATTGATGACCCACCAGCCACCGGTGCCAGGGTCACGGTCTCGGAAAGCTTGAAACGGTAGGGACAGACGCCGCCCAATGCTTTTGATCAGATCCTGGTCCCGTTCCCACTCGCTATGGTTCAGTCCGGCGATACCGAGAAATTCTCGGGTATCTGCTTTGGCCCTCTCGAGGTCGGCGGCCTTCCTCAGGCACGCCTTGAAATGCCACTCATCACAGATTACATAACAAGCACCCAAGGGCCTCTGACAGCGCAGCTCCACGGAGTGCATCTCAAACACGGACAAGGACATAGGTACGTCGACGATCTATATGAGTCGCTGCCCGGATCGGCAGCGATCAGATAATCACCGTGCGACAGGTTGTCCGTACATGGGCGACGGCCCAAAATTTTGACTGCTCTAGCGAGTGTGCGCAGCACCAAAGACAAACGGCGCAAGGACCATCAGCCCTTGCGCCGCTTCAATGCGCTACCGCGCGGTAAATCTCAATAAGTCGGAACCGACGGATCGACCTGACGCGACCACGCGTCGATCCCGCCTTGCAGATTGAACACGTTGGTGTGTCCGCGCGATTCGAGGAACATCGCGACCTGCGCGCTGCGCGCACCGTGGTGGCAGATACAGACGATCTGCGCGTCGTCATCGAGTTCTTCGCTGCGCGCGGGAATCTCGCGCATCGGGATCGACACGATGCCGGCGATCGACGCCGTTTGCAATTCCCACGGCTCGCGTACGTCGAGCAGCACGGGTGCGGGGCGCGAGGTATCGGCGAGCCATTCGGCGAGTGCGGGAGCGGTCAGGTTTTGCATCAGCGGGACATCCAGTTAAAAGGACGACGGCTTACTCGCCGCTCGTCCGGATCAACAATACAGCGCGAAGCGCGGCGAAAAAGAGCCGCTTAGAACCTGAACCGCGCCGGCTGCACCGCATTGGCGAGCGGCTCGACATAGGTTTCGAACACGTCGGAGATGCGGTATTGCTTTTCGTCGATGCGCGTGATGACTTGCGCCTTCATCACCGGCGCGCTGCCGACGAACGCCGCGAGACGACCGCCGACCTTCAGCTGTTCGAGAATTTCCTGCGGCAGCACCGGCAAACCGCCCGACACGCAGATCACGTCGTACGGTGCCGCGCCGGTCCAGCCGCGCGCGGCGTCGCCGGTTGCGACTTCGACGTTCAGCACGCCGTTGGCGATCAGGTTGCTCTTCGCGAACTCGGCCAGTTCCGGTTCGATGTCGACGGTCAACACGTGTTGCGCGCGATGCCCGAGCAGCGCCGCCATGTAACCCGAGCCCGCGCCGATTTCCAGCACGCTTTCGTGCTTCTTCACCGCGAGCTCCTGCAGCACGCGCGCCTCGACGCGCGGCGCCAGCATATGCTGGCCGGCCGGCAGCGGCACTTCGAAGTCGGCAAAAGCCAGATCGCGGTAAGCGGCGGGGACGAAATTCTCACGTTTGACGATCGACAGCAGATTCAGCACGTCCTGGTCGAGCACTTCCCAGGGGCGGATCTGCTGTTCGATCATGTTGAAACGCGCTTGCTCGATGTTCATGGTGGATTCGGCGGTTTTGGTTTGGCGAGCGGGCGGCGGCTGCCGCTAACTTTTGTCCTGACCCGGCCCCGGCGGATGGCCGGCGGCCGCGACTTCAGAGCAAGCATTCGCATCGCAAGCCGCGTCAGGGGAACTGCGGGATTGTACCAAATGGCTGACTTGCGCCGGCCGCTCGCGGGCAAGCGCCAGGCCGGGCGGACCCCGTGTTAATCCCTAGCGATCCGTCCTTGCGATTCGCATCGCCATCGCCACAAAATGTAATCGATTACATTTTTGCTGCGAGGTCGTGTGTCCCGAACGCCGTCCCGATCGTCGCCGGCCGTGGTGTCCGGCGCGAGCAGTCAACCGCAACCTCAGCCGCAGAGGCGCTCGCCGCGCGCGGCCGACGGGCCGTCGATCGCCGGCGTGGCCGAGCAGGCGGGCGTATCGGTCGCGACGGTGTCGCGCGTGCTGAACGGCCACGAGAACGTGCGGCCCGCCACCCGCGACAGGGTGCTCGCCGCGATCGACGCGAGCGGCTACCGCGTCAACGAACTCGCGCGCAATCTGCGCACCGCCGAAAGCCGCCTGCTGCTGACGATGGTGCCGGACTTCGGCAATCCGTTTTACGCGGAGATCGTGCGCGGCATCGACAGCGTCGCGCGTCAGCACGGCTATTTCATGCTGCTATGCGACACCGGCGCGGACCCGGGGCGTGAGCGCAGCTACTTCGACATGCTGCGGCGGCGCCGCGCGGACGGCGCGATCTGCCTCGATCCGGCGACGATCCAGCAGGCGCTCGGCGAGGCGTCGCAGGCGCTGCCGTGGGTCGCGTGCTGCGAGTTCGATCCGCAAATGGGCGTGCCGTACGTCGGCATCGACAACTACCGCGCGGCGGGCGACGCCGTGCGCCATCTGCTCGCGCGTGGCCACCGGCGCATCGGCTTGATCAATTCCGACGTCGACTATCTGTATGCGCGCCAGCGTCAGCAGGGCTACCTCGACGCCTTGAGCGACGCGGGCATCGCCCCCGATCCGCGCTGGCGCATGAATCTGAACAGCCTCGATTACGAGGCGGGCGCCTCGGCCGTGGCCGGCTTGATGCTGCAGCCCGATGCGCCGAGCGCGATTTTCGCGGTGTCGGACACGCTCGCGATCGGCGTGATCCACGGCTTGCGCAGCGTCGGCAAGCGCGTGCCCGACGACGTCGCCGTGGCCGGCTTCGACGACATCTCGCTCGCCGCGCAGATCGATCCGCCGCTCACGACGATCGCGCAGCCGATGCGCGAGCTCGGCGAGACCGCCGCGCGTCTGTTGCTGCAACGCCTCGCGAATCCGCAGGCCAACGTGCCGGGCGTGCTGCTGCCGCATCGTCTCGTGATCCGTGGGAGTGCGTGAGCCATGAGCCTCGCGATCCGTTTCGACGACATCCGCAAGGACTTCGGGCCCGTGCGCGTGCTGCACGGCGTGAGCTTCGAACTCGCACCCGGGCGCATCTACGGTCTGCTCGGCGAGAACGGCGCGGGCAAGTCGACGCTGATGAAAATCCTCGCCGGTTATGAAACGGCAACGTCAGGCAGCGTGCTGGTCGATGGCCACGCGCAGCGCTTCGCCGGCTCACGCGACGCCGAGGCGCAGGGCATCGTGCTGATCCACCAGGAGTTCAACCTCGCCGAGCATCTGACGATCGCGCAGAACATGTACCTCGGTCACGAGAAGCGCCGCGGCTGGTTAGTCGACGATGCCGCGATGCGCAGCGACGCTGCGCGCTATCTCGCGCAGGTCGGGCTCGAGCGCGCGCCGGACACGAAGGTGCGCGAGCTGATCGTCGCGGAAAAGCAGATGGTCGAGATCGCGAAGGCGCTGTCGCGCCGCGCGCGTCTCCTGATCATGGACGAGCCGACCGCGACGCTGACGCCCGCCGAAACCGAACGGCTCTTCGCGCTGATGCTGAAGCTCAAGGCCGATGGCGTGACGATCGTCTACATCTCGCACAAGCTCGATGAAGTGGAGCGCATCACCGACGAAGTGATCGTGATGCGCGATGGCCGCTTCGTCGCGCGCGGCGAGACGGCGGGGCTCGCGCGTCAGCAGATGGCGAACCTGATGGTCGGGCGCGACGTGTCCGACATGTTCCCCGACAAGCAGACGGTGCCCGCCGACACGCCGATCGCGTTGCGTGTAAACGGCCTGACGGTGCCCGACTGGGTTGAGGATCTAAGCTTCGAGGTGCGCGCGGGCGAAGTGCTCGGCTTCGCGGGTCTCGTCGGCGCGGGCCGCACCGAGGCGTTCGAGGCGATCATCGGCTTGCGCAAACGCACGGGCGGCACGATTGAAATCGCCGGCCGGGCAGTCGATCTGAAGAACCCGCGCGACGCGATGCGCCACGGTCTCACGTATCTGAGCGAGGACCGTAAGGGCAAGGGTCTGCACGTCGACCTGAGTCTGCAGGACAACGTCACGCTGATGACGCTCGAACGCTACGCGCATCCGCTGCTCGACGTGAAAGCGGGGCGCGCGGCCTTGCAGAAGGCCGTCGGCGAATTCGGTATCCGCACGGGCGACCTGTCGAGCCGCGCGCGCATGCTGTCGGGCGGCAACCAGCAGAAGCTCGCGCTCGCGAAGTTCCTGCAGCCCGACCCGAACGTGATCGTGCTCGACGAGCCGACACGCGGCGTCGACGTCGGCGCGAAACGCGACATCTACTTCCTGATTCATCGTCTCGCCGCGCAGGGCCGCGCGGTGATCGTCATTTCATCCGAACTGGTCGAGCTGATCGGCTTGTGCCATCGCGTCGCCGTCATGCGCGCGGGACATCTGCAAGCGACGCTGACGCTCGCGCATCTGACTGAAGAGGAGTTGATCGCTCATGCGACCGGCACCCACTGAAGCCGTGCAATCACGGCGCGCGCTGCGCGTCGCGCAGCGGCTCTACACGCTCGGGCCGCTCGCCGGGCTGATCGTGCTGTGCATCGTCGGCACGCTGCTCAATCGCGACTTCGCGACGCTCGACAACCTGATGAACGTGCTCACGCGCACGTCGTTCATCGGCATCATCGCGGTCGGCATGACCTTCGTGATCATCTCGGGCGGCATCGACCTGTCGGTCGGCTCGATGGCCGCGCTGATCGCGGGCATCATGATCTGGCTGATGAACGGGCTCGCGGCGGGCGCCGCCGGTCACGCGTTGCCGCCGCTCGTGATCGTGACGATCGGCATCGTCGCGGCGTTCGTGCTCGGCGCGCTGTTCGGTTGCGCGCATGGGCTGCTGATCACCAAAGGGCGCATCGAGCCGTTCATCGTCACCCTGGGCACGCTCGGGATTTTTCGCGCGGTGCTGACATGGCTCGCCGATGGCGGCGCGCTGACGCTCAATGATTCGCTATCAGACCTCTACGGTCCCGTCTATTACGCGAGCCTGTTCGGCGTGCCCGTGCCGATCTGGGTGTTTCTCGTGGTCGCGGCGGGCGGCGCGCTGATCCTCAATCGCACCGCGTTCGGCCGGCACGTGCAGGCGATCGGTTCGAACGAACAGGTCGCGCGTTTTGCGGCGATTCGCGTCGATACGGTGAAGATCGTCACGTACGTGCTGCTGGGGATTTGCGTGGGCGTGGCCACCGTGCTCTACGTGCCGCGCCTCGGCTCCGCCACGCCGACCACGGGCCTGTTGTGGGAGCTCGAAGCGATCGCCTCGGTGGTGGTCGGCGGCACCGCGCTCAAGGGCGGCGAGGGACGCGTGATCGGCACCGTGATCGGCGCGATCCTGCTGTCGGTGATCGCGAACATCCTGAACCTGACCAGCATCATCAGCGTGTATCTGAACGCGGCGGTGCAGGGCGTCGTGATTATTTTCGTCGCGTTCGTGCAGCGTGGGCGGCGCTAGCGGCGCGCTTCAAGGCGGCGGCGCCGCAGTGACGACAGCGCAGCGAAGAAAACGCAGCAAAGCAGGCGTAGCAAGGCAGGCGCGGTAAACCAACGGCAGGTCCGAAAAATCGGGGCGAGCGAACGCCTCATGATTGGAGACACACACCATGAAGCAAGTCATTCGAGCGATCGGCGCCGGCGTGCTGGCGTTGGGGATACTGGGCACGAGCGGCGCGGCGCGCGCCGACGACAAGGTCACGCTGGGCGTCGCGATTCCGACGGCCGATCACGGCTTCACCGGCGGCATCGTCTGGTGGGCGAACAAGGCGAAGGAGGATCTCGAGAAGGCGCATCCCGATCTGAAAGTGATCGTGAAAACGGCCGCCAACGCGCCCGAGCAGGCGAACCAGTTGCAGGATCTCGTGACGGTCAACAAGATCAACGCGCTCGTGATCTTCCCGTACGAATCGGCGACGCTGACCCAGCCGGTCGAGCAGGTGAAGCGAAAAGGCGTGTACGTGACGGTGGTCGATCGCGGTCTGACGAACACGAGCGCGCAGGACGCCTACGTGGCCGGCGATAACACCGCGTTCGGCAAGATTCCGGCCGAGTACCTGGCGAAGGCACTCGACGGCAAGGGCAACGTCGTCGCGCTGCGCGGCATTCCGACCACGCTCGACAACGAACGCTGGACCGCCTTCACCGGCGTGATGAAAAACTATCCGGACATCAAGATTCTCGACGCGAAATACGCGAACTGGAATCGCGACGACGCGTTCAAGGTGATGCAGGACTACCTGACGCGCTTCAAGCACATCGACGCCGTATGGGCCGCCGACGACGACATGGCGGTCGGCGTGCTGAAGGCGATCGATCAGGCGAAGCGCAACGACATCAAGATCGTGTTCGGCGGCGCGGGCTCGAAGGGCATGGTGAAGAACGTGATGGACGGCGCGCCGATGATCAAGGCCGACGTGTCGTACTCGCCGAAATTCATCTACGACGCGATCAAGCTGACGGCCGAAGCGCGGCTGAAGGGCGACAAGCTGCCGGCCACCACGATCATTCCGTCGGTGCTGATCACGAAGGAAAACGCCCAGCAGTTCTATTTCCCCGACTCGCCGTTCTGAGCGGCGCGCCGAGCATCGTCTAGCACGCGCGGGCGCGGCCCGCGCGCAAAGTTCGAGGAACCGTACGATGAAAACCATCAAAGGGCCGGCGATTTTTCTCGCGCAGTTCGTGGGCGACGACGTGCCGTTCGACAACCTCGCGCATCTCGCGGACTGGGCCGCGGGTCTCGGCTTCAAGGGCATCCAGGTGCCGTGCGACCCGCGCCTGATCGATCTCGACAAGGCGGCCGCGAGCGACGCGTATTGCGACGAACTGCGCGAGAGCGCCGACAACGCGGGCGTCGCGATCACGGAACTATCGACCCATCTGCAAGGGCAACTGGTCGCCGTGCATCCGGCTTACGACACGCTGTTCGACGGCTTCGCCGCGCCGCAGGTGCGCGGCAATCCGGCGGCGCGCACCGAATGGGCGATCGCGCAGATGAAGCTCGCGGCGCAGGCGTCGCGTCGTTTGGGCCTGAGCACGCACGTGTCGTTTTCGGGCGCGCTCGCGTGGCCGTACCTGTACCCGTGGCCGCAGCGGCCGGCCGGTCTCGTCGAAGCCGCGTTCGAAGAGCTCGCGCGCCGCTGGACGCCGATTCTCGATGCGTTCGACGCGGCCGGCGTCGATGTCTGCTACGAACTGCATCCGGGCGAAGACCTGCACGACGGCGTGACGTTCGAGCGCTTTCTCGCGGCGGTCGATCAGCATCCGCGCGCGAACATCCTGTACGACCCGAGCCACTTCGTGCTGCAACAGCTCGACTATCTCGCGTTCATCGATATCTACCATGAGCGCATCAAGGCGTTTCATGTGAAGGACGCGGAGTTTCGTCCGACCGGCAAGCAGGGCGTGTACGGCGGGTACAGCGGCTGGGTCGAACGCGCGGGGCGGTTTCGCTCGCTCGGCGATGGTCAGATCGACTTCGGCGCGATCTTCTCGAAGATGGCGCAGTTCGATTTTCCGGGCTGGGCCGTGCTCGAATGGGAATGCGCATTGAAGCATCCGCACGATGGCGCGCGCGAAGGCGCGGAGTTCATTCGCCGGCACATCATCCGCGTGGCCGAGCGTGCGTTCGATGACTTCGCGGGAAGCGGTGTCGATACCGCGCAGCTAAAGAGCGTGCTCGGCATCTGACAGCCGGACGGTTAAGCCGACGCAACAACACATGGGAGCGCAAACAATGCAGCGAAGAAGGCTCAGGCTGGGGATGGTCGGCGGCGGGCAGGGCGCGTTCATCGGCGCCGTGCATCGGATCGCCGCGCGGCTCGACGACCGTTTCGAACTGGTGGCGGGCGCGTTGTCGTCCGATTCCGGGCGCGCGCGGGCGAGCGCCGTCGAAGCGGGCATCGCGCGCAGCTACGCGGATTGGCGCGAGATGGCGCGCGCCGAGGCCGCGCGCGAGGACGGCATCGACGCGGTCGCGATCGTCACGCCGAATCATCTGCACGCGCCGGTCGCGACGGCGTTTCTCGAAGCCGGCATCCACGTGATCTGCGACAAGCCGCTCGCGGTTTCGCTCGCTGAAGGTGAGGCGCTCGCAAAGCTCGCGCAGTCAAAAAAGCGGCTGTTCGCGTTGACGCATACCTATTCGGGCTACCCGCTCGTGCGGCATGCGCGCGAACTGGTCGAACGTGGCGAACTGGGCGAGATTCGCGTCGTGCAGGTCGAGTATGCGCAGGACTGGCTCGCCGAGCCGGTCGAAACAGGCGGCGCGAACAGGCAGGCAAGCTGGCGCACCGATCCGGCGTTGGCGGGGCCGGCCGGGTGCCTCGGCGATATCGGCACGCACGCGTATCAACTGGCCGCTTTCGTCACGGGGATGATGCCGCGCGCGCTGTCGGCCGAGTTGCACACGTTCGTACCGGGGCGTCGTGTCGACGATCACGTGCAGGCGATGCTGCGTTATGCGAACGGCGCGCGCGGCATGTTGTGGGCGAGCCAGGTGGCGAGCGGCGCGGAAAACGCGCTGCGCTTGCGCGTATATGGCACAAAGGCGGGACTCGCGTTCGATCAGGAGGAGCCGAACGCCTTGTGGTTCACGCCGTTGGGCGGCGCTGCCGAACGATTGACGCGCGCTCGGGTGAAAAGTCAGGTTGCCGCGCATGCGACCCGTGTGCCGGCCGGGCATCCGGAAGGCTATCTGGAAGCGTTCGCGCAGTTGTACCAGGATGCGGCGTTGCAGATCGATGCGTTGAACGATGGTCGCCCGCCACCAGCCGAGAGCCTGCTGTTGACGACGGTCGATGATGGCGTCGACGGTTTGCGGTTTATCGAGGCGGTGCTGAAAAGCAGTGCGGCGGATGGACGGTGGGTGGAGATCGAAGAGGCGTGAAGCGTTGCAACAAAACGCCAGGTCGGCGAAGCTGCCGAAGCGTCAACCGCCCTTGCTTTTCTTGATCTGCGCTTCGAACGCGATATCGAGCTTGCTGGCCTTGCGCGGTTTCTGCGGGCCGTAGGCGTCGACGAACTTGACGAAGTCGTCGAGCGTCAGCGGGTCCGACACTTTCTTGTCGACTCCGCTCGATTTGTCGACCAGATAGAACAGGCCGCCGGACAGACTGATCGCGGTGAAGCGCGGGTTGCCGGTGCGCGTTTTCAGGCGCTCGACGGCGTGGATGGCTCGGGTGGTGCGCATGATGGGGACTGCGGCGGCTGATTGACGAGAGCGTTACTTTAACAATTATGCCGACGGTATGCGGTTGGGAACTATGGACGAAAACACGCGATGAACCACGACCCGCTCAGCGACGGCAAGATCATCGCTTGCTGGCAGCGCAACGCGTCGCCGTGGACGAACGCGGTGCGCGCGGGCTCGCGCGCAGGCGACAGGTTAGCGAGGCGACGCTCCGGCTTGCTCGCTCAACTCCCGATGCAACGCCCGATACTCCTGCGCCAGCTTATGCCCCGGATCGAGATGAATGACGGGCGTCGCCAGCTGATGCGACTCACGGATCTTCACCGACGATGACAAGCGCGACCCCAGCACCGGCAAGCCTTCGCCGATCAGTTCGTCGACGAGCTTCTGCGGCAGGCTCGCGCGAGGCTGGAACTGGTTGATGACGATGCCTTCCACCTGCAAGCCGTCGTTGTGATCCTGCTGGATCTCCTTGACGTTTTCGAGCAGCGTGTAGAGCGCGCGACGCGAGAAGTCGTCGCAGTCGAACGGAATCAGACAACGCTCGACGGCGATCAACGCCGAGCGGGTGTAGAAGTTCAGCGCGGGCGGCGTGTCGATGTAAATCGCGTCGTACATGTCCAGTTCGTTCAACGCGTCGCGAAGCTTGTAGATCTTGTAGCGCGATTCGAGCTTGCCGTGGAGAGTGTCGAGGTCGGGATGGGCGGGCATGACGTCGAGATTCTCGAAGCGCGTCGGGTGGATGAACGAGGTTGCTTCCACGGGCCTGAAGCTGAAGCCGAGCGCGGTTTCGAAGAAGCCCGCGACAGTGGGGTTGACCTCGCTCGCCTGCGGGCCGAGCAGATACTGGGTCGAATTCGCCTGGGCGTCGAGGTCGATCACCAGCGTACGCAGACCTTCGTTCGCGCTGATGGCCGCCAGGTTGCAGACGATGGTCGATTTGCCTACGCCACCTTTCTGATTGAATACAACGCGCCGCATGGTCTCCCCTTGAACGGAAGCGGTTACAAAGGGCCCAGCATACCTGAGTCGGGTGACGGCGCTGATTTCGACGGGCTGTTCGTGACCGGGTCAGCGCCGCGCGGCATCCACGTCGACCACCACCTTCACACGTCCAGTCCCACTGGCAACGAGCTGATAGGCCTCGTCCGCGCTGCGCAAATCGAACCGTGTCTGATCGACCACGGGCGCGAGCGCGCCGCTTTCCACGAGCCGCGTCGCTTCGCGCATCATCTCGCCGAGGTGCGCGCGATATCGACCGGTCAGCAACGGATACAGCGTGAAGATCCCTGAATAGCTGGCTTCGCGAAACGACAGCGGCGCAAGCGCATGCGTCCCCCAGCCAAGCGCACTGACCACGTGCCCGAAGTGCCGGACCGCGGCAAACGACGCATCGAGCGAGGCGCCCCCTACCGTATCGACGACCAGATCGAATCCTTCGCCATCGGTCAAACTCGCCACGTACTGTTCGACCGTCTGTGCGCGGTAGTCGATAGGCGTCGCGCCGAGCCGCCGAACCAGCTCGGCATTGTGTGCGCTCGCGGTTGCATATACGTCGGCGCCGAGCGCGCGCGCCAGTTGCACGGCGATGTGGCCGACCCCTCCGGCGCCACCCTGGATCAGCACTTTGGTACCGCCTTGCAGATGCGCGCGATCGACGATACCCGCATACGACGTGATGAACGCGAGCGGCAACGCGGCGGCCTCGCGCATCGACAGATTGCGCGGCGCATGGGCGAGCAGGGCGGCATCGACCGCAGCGTACTCGGCGAGTGACCCCTGGATGCCGCCGACGCCGCCGGTCATGCCATACACGTTGTCGCCGACAGCGAACCCGCCGACGCCATCGCCGAGCGCCTCCACCGTGCCCGCGAGGTCGATACCGAGGACGAGCGGCAACGGGTGTTGCGCGTGCGCGGCCTCGCCCGCGCGAATCTTGATGTCGAGCGGATTGAGGCCGCTCGCGGCGACGCGCACCAGGACCTGGCCGGCAGCGGGTTCCGGGCGGGGCAGCGTCGTGTATTCGAGCGGGCCGTTGTATTGGCTGAGGATCAGAGCGTGCATGGACATGGCGGTCTCCTTCGTTCGACGCGTTACCGTGCGGCCGCATCGACGAGGGCGGCCACACCGCTCACCGGCTTCATCAAGTCGTCCGGCAGACCATGCCGCTCACGAAGATAGGCCGTCGAGT
Organism: Paraburkholderia lebeckiae; assembly: GCF_014201005.1. Lineage (NCBI taxonomy): Bacteria > Pseudomonadati > Pseudomonadota > Betaproteobacteria > Burkholderiales > Burkholderiaceae > Paraburkholderia > Paraburkholderia lebeckiae. Next base: position 188,350 of record NZ_JACHDK010000009.1, read on the forward strand.
TGAACGATAGCCACGCACGGCCGTCCGCGTCCTCCCAGACGAGCACCTTCAAAGGAAGATCGAGCGCGGCGGTCGGCGCGAGTTGCATCAACGGTGTACCGGCTTTGGGATTGCCGAAGATCAGGAGCCGGCTGAACGGCATCGCCAGTCCCTCGCGTCCAGCGTCACCGCTGAAATCGATGCACGCGAAAACCGTCAGCCCTCGCTCCAGAATCAAGGTTTGAAGACGCTCGGCGGTCGCGTCGCCCGCATGGGTGCTTGCAACGGTGACGATGCCAGCGCTGGCGTTCTCTGCGATCGAAGCGGTGGCCATCATGCCTCCCGTGCGGATGTTGTGCTCCGGCAGCGTTCGCGTGATCAGGTCTGCCGGACGGGCAACGGGTTGACCGTGACGCAGCATGCGTCGCATGCGTGCAATGCGCCAACGGAGAAGCGGACCCATGCAGTGTAGGCGTTCGCTGGCGCGGTGTGGCCGATCGTGCGGACGCGCTGTGAGGGAAGTTCTACCGAAAGGCAGATGGAAGCGGATGGGGTGCTCGCTGCACGAACGGCGGCTTCCACATTCGCGAAGCCGCCGTCAGGGGCGCCTGATCGGCGCCCCGATGCCAGATTACTGGCTCAGGTAAACAAACTTGCCATTCTTGATGGTGCCCATCACGCTCGCCCGCTGATCGAGACCGACGTGATCCTTCGGGCTCGTATTGACGACCCCGTTCGGCACCACCAGCTCATGCGCGTGCTCGAGCTCGTCGCGCAACGCGACGCGAAACGCCGGCGTACCCGGCTGCGCGGTCTTCAACGCGCGCGCGACGGCGTCCTGCAGGCGCGGGTACACGCCGGCCGCGTCGCCCGCGAACTGCGTGACGGTGCCGGGGCCGTACTTCGCCTCGTACGCGTCGACGAACGCGAGCGCCGCCTTCTTCGACGGATGATCGGGCGGCAGCGTGCGCGCGACGACGACCGGTTGCGTCGGGAACAGCGTGCCTTCCACGTCTTTACCGCCGAGCTTGATGAATTCCGGCGTCGCGATGCCATGCGTCTGATAGATCGGGCCCTTGTAGCCGCGCTCGATCAGCGTGCGCTGCGGCAGTACCGTTGGGGTGCCCGCGCCGGCGATCAGGATCGCGTCGGGCTTCGCGGCCATCAGCTTCAGGATCTGGCCGGTCACGCTCGCGTCGGTGCGGTTGTAGCGCTCGGTCGCGACCAACTGAATATGGCGCAGCGCGGCGAACTTGCTGAACTCGTTGAGCCAGCTCTCGCCGTAGCCATCCGCGAAACCGATGAAGCCGACCGTCTTCACGTCGTGGTTCGACATGTAGCGCGTCATCACGTCGGCCATCGCGCTATCGGTCTGCGCCATCTTGTAGGCCCAGACCTTCTTGCCTTCCTGCGGCTCGACGACGATCGCCGAGCCGATCAGCGTGATCATCGGCGTCTGGCTGTCGGCGACCGGATCGAGCGCGGCCATCGCGGCCGGCGTGATGTTCGGGCCGACGATCACGTCGACGTGGTCCTCGTTGATCAGCTTGCGGATGTTGCGCACGGCGTTGCCGGGGTCGGACGCGTCGTCGAGGAAGATGTAGTCGGCTTTCTGGCCGGCGATCGTCTGCGGCCACATCAGCATCGCGTTCTTGCTCGTGATGCCGATCACGGCGGCCGGCCCCGTGTTCGACAGGTCGATGCCGACTTTCAGGTCGGCGTGCGCCGCGCCGGCGACGAGCAGCGCCGCGGCCGTGAGGCCGCGCAGGGTGTTGCGTACTTTATTGTTATGCAACTTCATCGGAAGGTCTCCGTAGCGAGAGAGCGGTATGGAAGCGGTTCAAAGCTCATAGGTTTCGTGTTCGCCCTTCAGCGCCTGCTCGATCAGCTTGCGGTTCAGGCTCGGCGAGAGCAGCTCGACGAGCGTGTACACGTAGCTGCGCAGATACGCGCCCTGTTTCAGCGCGACGCGCGTCACGTTGCTGCCGAACAGATGGCCGACCGGCATCGCGCGCAAATGGCGGTCGCGCTCGGCGTTGAACGCGATGTCGGCCATGATGCCGACGCCGAGGCCCAGCTCGACGTAGGTCTTGATCACGTCGGCGTCGATCGCCTCGAGCACGATGTCCGGGTGCAGCCCGCGCAGACGGAACGCTTCGTTGATCTTGGTGCGGCCGGCGAACGCGTTGTCGTACGTAATCAGCGGGTACTGGGTCAGGTCGTCGAGCGACAGCAGCTTGCGCTCGAGCAGCGGATGGTCGGCCTGCATCACCGCGACGTGGTGCCACTGGAAGCAGGGCAGCGACACCAGATCCTTGTAGTTCGAGATCGCCTCGGTCGCGATCGCGAGGTCGGCCTGGTCGTGCAGCACCATTTCGGCGACCTGGGTGGGGCTGCCTTGCAGAATTGAAAGGTGAACCTTCGGAAAGCGCTTCTTGAACTCCGCGATCGCCGCGGGCAGCGAGTAGCGCGCCTGCGTGTGGGTCGCCGCGATCGTCAGATTGCCCTGGTCCTGCGCCGCGAAGTCCTTGCCGACCCGCCTCAGGCTTTCCACTTCCTGCAGGATTTTTTCGACCGATTGCAATATGATGCGGCCCGGCTCGGTCAGCGAGCGCACGCGCTTGCCGTGGCGGGTGAAGATTTCGACGCCAAGTTCGTCCTCCAGCTCGATGATCGCCTTCGAGACGCCCGGCTGGCTCGTAAACAACGCCTTGGCCGCTTCGGTGAGGTTGAAGTTCTGCCGCACAGCCTCGCGGACGAAGCGGAATTGGTGCAGGTTCATATATAACCTCGCCGCATATAAAAAGAATTTTTTAGTCGTTTGAAATATAAGGCGAGTTTATTACGATCTGTCCATCTTTTTCAATATGGATATCTGTATTTGTTATAAGCAAATGAGCGATGGGTCTAAACGCTCGCTTGCGATAGCTGACAAAGCTGGTATTCAAGCCGCGGCCGAGCCGGACGGTCGCGTGTCAAGCAAGTTTCGAAAAAATTGGGGCCCCCGAATGTACCAATACGATCAGTACGACCAGACCATCGTCGATGAACGGGTCGCGCAGTACGCCGATCAGGTTCGCCGCCGCTTGTCGGGCGAATTGAGCGAAGAGGAATTCCGTCCGCTGCGGCTGCAGAACGGCCTGTACTATCAGCGCCACGCGTACATGCACCGCATCGCGATTCCGTACGGCAACTTGCGCAGCGACCAGATGCGCGTGCTCGCGCAGATCGCGCGTGAGCACGACCGCGGCTACGGCCATTTCTCGACGCGTACGAACATCCAGTACAACTGGATCAAGCTCGAAGAAACGCCGGAGATTCTGCGCAAGCTCGCCTCGGTGCAGATGCACGGCATTCAGACCTCGGGCAACTGCATTCGCAACATCACCGCCGATCAATTCGCCGGCGTCGCGCCCGACGAAGTGGTCGATCCGCGTCCGTGGGCCGAAATCCTTCGTCAATGGTCGACGTTCCACCCCGAATTCGCGTGGCTGCCGCGCAAGTTCAAGATCGCCGTGTCGGGTTCGAAGGAAGACCGCGCGGCTGTGCAGATCCACGACATGGGCGTGTATCTGCGCAAGAACGAACAGGGCGAACTGGTGGCCGACATCCTCGCCGGTGGTGGTCTGGGCCGCACACCGATCGTCGGCGCGGTGATCCGCCGCGATCTGCCGTGGCAGCACCTGCTGACCTATAGCGAAGCCGTGTTGCGTGTGTACAACCGCTACGGCCGCCGCGACAACATGTACAAGGCGCGTATCAAGATTCTGGTGAAGGCGCTGTCGCCGGAGAAGTTCGCCGCGCAGGTCGAGGAAGAGTGGCAGCACCTGAAGGACGGCCCGTCGACGCTCACGCAGGCCGAAGTCGATCGCGTGACGCAATACTTCGCGCCGCCCGCTTACGACAAGCTGCCGGACACCGACACGTCGTTCGAAAAGCATCTGCTGGAAAACCGCGCGTTCGCGCGCTGGGTCGAGCGTAACGTGCGTCCGCACAAGGTGTCGGGCTACGCGTCGGTCACGCTGTCGCTGAAGCCGACCACGGTTGCGCCGGGCGACGCGACGGACGTGCAGATGGACGCGGTCGCCGACTGGGCCGACGAATACTCGTTCGGCAAGGTCCGCGTGTCGCACGAACAGAACCTGATCCTCGCCGACGTCAAGAAGCGCGACCTGTTCGTGCTGTGGGAAAAGGCCAAGGCGCAGGGTTTCGCGACGCCGAACATCGGCTTGTTGACCGACATCATCTCGTGCCCGGGCGGTGACTTCTGCTCGCTCGCGAATGCGAAGTCGATTCCGATCGCGCTCGCGATCCAGGAACGTTTCAACGATCTCGACTACGTGTACGACCTCGGCGACGTGTCGCTGAACATCTCGGGCTGCATCAACGCGTGCGGTCACCATCACGTCGGCAATATCGGCATTCTGGGCGTCGACAAGGACGGCTCCGAGTGGTACCAGGTGACGCTCGGCGGCGAGCAGGGCACCGGCGCGACCGGCGCTCACCTTGGCCGTGTGATCGGCCCGTCGTTCTCTGCCGAGGAAATGCCCGACGTGATGACGAAGGTGATCGATACGTTCGTGGAAAACCGCCAGGAAGGCGAGCGTTTCATCGATACGTACACCCGCATCGGCATCGCGCCGTTCAAGGAGCGCGTGTACGCCGCGCGTCAACCGGCTCACGCGTAACCGCGAAAGGATACTGAACAGATGGCTTCTATCATCAAGAACCGCGCGATCGTCAACGACGACTGGAGCGTCGTGCGTGCCGCGGAAGACGGCGCTTTGCCGGCAGTGAGCGAACTGCCGGCCGGCAAGGTCATCGTGCCGCTGGCGCTGTGGCAGGCCGAGCGTGAAGCGCTCGTCGCTGCGCGTAGCGCCGCCGACCTCGGCGTGTGGCTCGCGCCGGATAGCGAACCGGCGGATATCGCCGGCGACTTCGACAAGCTCGCGCTGATCGCCGTGGACTTCCCGGTGTTCCGCGACGGTCGGGGCTACAGCATCGGCCGTCTGCTGCGCGAGCGCTATGGCTACAAGGGCGAACTGCGCGCGATCGGCGACGTGCTTCGCGACCAGATCACGTTCATGTTCCGCTGCGGCTTCGACGCGTATGCACTGCGCGCCGACAAGGACATCAACGACGCGCTGAAAGCGTTCGACGACTTCAGCGTGCAGTACCAGGGCGCCGTGGACACGTCGCCGCTGTTCCGCCGCCGTGCCGCGCAGGCTGGCGCCGACAAGGTTCCGGCATGAGCACCGCGCAATCGTTGAGCCCGGAGCTGGCAGCGAAGGTCGAGCGTCTCGACGCGCTGCTCGACTCGATCGCCGCGCGTCACGCGAACGTGAAGCTCGCGAGCAGCCTCGCGGCCGAAGACATGCTGCTCACGCATGCGATCCTGTCGCGCGGCGTGAAGATCGGCATCTTTTCGCTGAACACGGGGCGTCTGCATGCGGAAACGCTCGGCATGCTCGACCGCGTGAAAGAGCGCTACGGCTACGACATCGAGCAGTTTCATCCGCAGGCGGCCGCGGTCGAGCAGTATGTGAACGGGCACGGCCTGAACGCGTTCTACGAAAGCGTCGAGCTGCGCAAGCGCTGCTGCGAGATCCGCAAGGTCGAGCCGCTCAATCGCGCGCTTGCCGAGCTCAGCGCCTGGGTGACCGGGCAGCGTCGCGAGCAGTCGGTCACGCGTGCCGAGCTGCACGAGGAAGAGCACGACGGCGCGCGCAACATCGCCAAGTTCAATCCACTCGCGGACTGGACCGAAGCCGAAGTCTGGGATTATCTTGGTGCGTTCGACGTGCCGGTCAATCCGCTGCATGCGCGCGGTTATCCGAGCATCGGCTGCGAGCCGTGTACGCGTGCGATCCGCCCCGGCGAAGACAGCCGGGCGGGGCGCTGGTGGTGGGAGTCGCGCGATACGAAGGAATGCGGCTTGCATATCACGGCGATTACTCCGATTGCGGTCGAGCGCAACGAAAACGCGTCGGCCTGAGCGCCGCGTACCGAGCTTGCGGCGCACTACCGCCGAAACCGATCTGAATACTTTCGCCCGTGCGAGAAGCGCTTGCCGGGCGAACCAACGAAGGACCCGCTATGAGCACCACGCTCGATTCCACTGTCAACGCTCCGCTTGCCAACACGGTCAACCGGATGGATCACCTCGATTGGCTTGAAGCCGAGTCGATTCACATCCTGCGCGAACTGGTCGCCGAATGCAGCAAGCCGGCGCTGCTGTTTTCGGGCGGCAAGGATTCCGTCGTGGTGCTCGCGCTCGCACTGAAGGCGTTCGGCCTCGGTGCGAACCGCAAAACGCAGCTACCGTTCCCGCTCGTGCATATCGACACGGGCCACAACTACGACGAAGTGATCGACTTCCGCGATCGTCGCGCGCAACAGATCGGCGCGGAACTGGTGGTCGGCCATGTTGAAGATTCGATCAAGCGCGGCACCGTGCGTCTGCGTCGCGAAACGGATTCGCGCAATGCCGCGCAGGCGGTGACGCTGCTCGAAACCATCGAGCAGTACGGCTATACCGCGATGATCGGCGGCGCGCGCCGCGACGAGGAAAAGGCCCGCGCGAAAGAGCGCATCTTCTCGTTCCGTGACGAATTCGGCCAGTGGGACCCGAAGGCGCAGCGCCCGGAACTGTGGAGCCTGTACAACGCGCGTCTGCACAACGGCGAACACATGCGCGTGTTCCCGATCTCGAACTGGACCGAGCTCGACGTGTGGCAGTACATCGCGCGTGAACAGCTCGAACTGCCGTCGATCTACTACGCGCACCAGCGCGAGATCGTGCGCCGCAACGGCCTGCTCGTGCCGGTCACGCCGCTCACGCCGATGCGCGAGGGTGAGACGAGCGAACAGGCGATCGTGCGTTTCCGCACGGTCGGCGACATCAGCTGCACCTGCCCGGTCGAAAGCGACGCGGACGTCATCGAGAAGATCATCGCCGAGACGGCCGTCACTGAAATCACGGAACGCGGCGCGACGCGGATGGACGACCAGGTCTCCGAAGCGGCAATGGAACAGCGCAAGAAGCAGGGTTATTTCTAAGCACACTTGGGACCGGAATAAGCGCTGAAGCGCTAACTCCGGCCGACAGAGGGACAAGGAAAATCATGAGCAGTATTCATCAACCAGAAGACCTCGGCGTGCTGCGTTTCATCACCGCGGGCAGCGTCGACGACGGCAAGAGCACGCTGATCGGCCGCCTGCTGTACGACAGCAAGGCTGTATTGAGCGACCAGCTCTCGGCGCTGTCGCGCGTGAAAAACAAGCGCACGGTCGGCGACGAAATCGATCTGTCGCTGCTGACCGATGGCCTCGAAGCCGAGCGCGAGCAGGGCATCACGATCGACGTCGCCTACCGCTACTTCGCCACCGCCAAGCGTAAGTTCATCATCGCCGATACGCCGGGTCACGAGCAGTACACGCGCAACATGGTGACGGGCGCATCGACCGCGCATGCGGCGATCATCCTCGTCGACGCGACGCGCGTGACGTTCGAAAACGGCGTCGCGCAACTGCTGCCGCAAACCAAGCGTCATAGCGCGATCGTCAAGCTGCTCGGTCTGCAGCACGCGATCGTCGCGATCAACAAGATGGACCTCGTCGACTACAGCGAAGCACGCTTCAACGAGATCCGCGACGCGTACGTCGAGCTCGCACGTCACCTCGGTCTGCAGGATGTGCGCTTCGTGCCGGTGTCGGCGCTGAAGGGCGACAACATCGTCACGGCGAGCGAGCGCATGCCGTGGTACGCAGGCGAGCCGCTGCTCGACGTGCTCGAAGCGCTGCCGGTCGAAACCGCGAGCGGCGACGCGCTGCGCTTCCCGGTGCAGTGGGTTGCGCGTCAGGACGGCAGTCAGGCCGACGATTTCCGCGGCTACATGGGCCGTGTTGAATCGGGTGAAGTGAAGCTCGGCGACACCATCGTCGTGCTGCCGGCCAATCGCGAAGCGACCGTGGCGGAGATCATCGCGCCGGTGGTCGGCGGCACCGCCCAGGTGGACCGTGCGTTCGCCGGTCAGACGGTGACGATCCGTCTCGCGGAAGATGTCGACGTGTCGCGCGGCGACACCTTCGTGCTGCGCGAAGCGGCACCGGAGCCGGCGAAGAAGCTCGAAGCGGACCTCTGCTGGTTCGACGACGCGCCGCTGTCGACGCAGCGCAAGTATCTGCTGAAGCAGACCACCAGCACGGTGTTCGCGAAGATCGGCGCGATCAAGGAAGTGCTCGACGTGCATACGCTGTCGCAGGCGACCGATCGAAAGGAACTGGCGATGAACGACATCGGTCGTGTCGCGCTGACCTTGCAGAAGCCGCTCGTGTGCGACGCGTACGACTCGCATCAGGGCACCGGCGCGTTCGTGCTGATCGACGAGGCGACGAACCACACGGTCGCCGCCGGCATGATCCGCGCGTTTTCCGCCTGAGCACGGCAAGGCTAGCAGGCGACGGATGGGCCACACAGGCGGCGCAACGCGCCGCCGCGTACGCTCCAACGAACAGGTTGATGCAAATGGGTAAGGTTTATCTGATTGGTGCGGGACCCGGTGCCGCGGACCTGATTACGGTGCGCGGCGCGCGGCTGCTCGGCGCCGCCGACGTCGTGCTGCACGACGCGCTGGTCGAGCCGGCGATGCTCGACTACGCGCCCGCGCGCGCGAAGCGCATTGCAGTCGGCAAGCGCTGCGGCCGGCTATCGACGGCACAACAGTTCATCAACAAGCAGATCGTCGATGCGGCTTTGGAGCACGACGTGGTCGTGCGTTTGAAGGGCGGCGATCCGATGCTGTTCGGCCGCGCCGACGAAGAGATGCGCGCGCTCGAAGCCGCGGGCATCGAGTATGAAGTCGTGCCGGGCATCACCGCCGCGCTGGCGAGCGCGGCCACGCTGAAGCGTTCGCTGACGCTGCGCGGCGTGTCGCGCAGCGTCGCGCTCGCGACGTTCAGCCGCGCGCCAGGTTCCGAGGAGATCCGCGAGCAGGTCAACGCCGATTCGCTGGTGTTCTACATGGGCCGCGACAGCGGCGTCGAGATCGCGCAGCAACTGATCGATGCTGGCAAGCCCGCGACGACGCCCGTGGCGATCGTCGAGGCGTGCAGCACGCCGCGCGAACGCATGCTGACGCTGACGTTGGAAGATCTTGCGGCCGGCGAAGCGCAGCGCTGGGTCGATGCGTCGCAGCCAAGTCTGTTGATGATCGGCGAGGCGTTCGCGGCGCGGCAGACCGAGGCGAAGCGCTCGTCGAACGGGATGCTGGTCGCGGCCTGAATATCCTCGGCAGGGCCGACCCGAGAGCGGCGAATCTGAGCAACCAGAACGAAAAAATCAGAGCTGCCGCAGGCAATACTGCGCGAGCGCATCCAGCACCGAATCATCCTCGCCGACTGCCACCGCGCAGCGAATCTCGACTCCGGGATGCGCGGCGCGGCAATGATCGACGATCGCGGGCAAATCCGTGCGGACATGACCGCCTTGCCCGAAGAACACCGGCACCACGGTGATCGCATCGCAGCCTTGCGTGACGAGTTGCGCGACGGCCGTCGGCAGGTCGGGTTCCATCAGTTCGAGAAAGGCGAGCGTAACCGCAGGAGCTTCGCCCGTCGCCGCGCGCGCGGCGCGCAGCTTGTCGGCGAGCCGCTCGAACGGCTCGCGCCAGCGCGCATCGCGCGCGCCGTGGCCAAACAGAATCAGTCCGTGCATAGCCATCGCATCAGCTCCTGACGATGCCCCTCAGCCCACTGGCGTTAGTGCCGGTCGACCCACTTCAACCCTACGAGCCCCAGCACCAGGTAGACGAGCCCAGGTGTCGCCGCGGTCAACGGCGCGGGCCACGTATTGAGCGTGCCGATATGCGAGAACAGCGTGTTGAACAGCTGGAAGCTCATGCCGAGCATGATGCCGCCGAACACCTTCACGCCGACCACGCCCGCGCGCGTATGCAGATACGCGAACGGCAGCGACAGCACCAGCATCACGAACACCGCGAACGGATACAGCACCTTGCGCCACAGCGCGATTTCATAGCGCTGCGTGTCCTGATGGTTTTCGGTCAGATGCTGGATATAGCGGAACAGATTGAACATCGACATCCGGTCCGGCGACACCAGCAGCACCGACAGGATCTGCGGCGTCAGCTCCGAGCGCAGCGAATACTCGGGCAGCGTGACCTGATTCGCGCGATAGACCGGATTGAGCGCATCTGCCGGCGTACCCGGAGCGTGGGCCACGTCGAGCAGTTGCGTATCGGTCACGCCGGTCAGCAGCCAGTGGCCCGGCGGTTGATAGCGGCCGCTCTGCGCGATGCGAATGTTCGACAGGCGGAACTTCGAATCGAACTCGTAGATGCGCACGTTGCTGATCGTCGCGTCGGGCTTCAGCTCGCCGACGTTGACGAAGCGCGTGACCTGCTCGCCGTCGGCGCGCTCGGTCAGCGTGTCCTTGACCCACACGCCCGACTGGAAGTTGCTCGACACCGACGAGCCGAGCGCCTCGAGCCGCACGCGCTCGGAGAGCTGATCCGTATACGGGCCGACCACTTCGCCGATCAGATAGGTGACGATCACGAGCGGAATGCCGATCTTCAGCAGCGAGCGCAGCGCCTGATTCGTCGCGAGTCCTGATACGCGGAAGATCGTGTATTCGGAGTTCGCCGCCATCTGCGCGAACACGTAGATCGCGCTGATCAGCGCCGCGACCGGAATGATTTCGTAGAAACGCGACGGCGTTTGCAGCGCGACGCGCAGCACCGCGTACTGAAACTTGTAGTTGCCGTGGCCGACCGAGTTCAGCTCGTTGATCAGGTCGAAGAAGAAGAACAGACCTGAAAATGCGAACAGGATGAAGACGAACGTGAGATAGATCTGACCCGCGAAATACCTTTCATAAATGCGCATCGGTCAGGCTCCCTGCGAACGGCTGAACATGGGGCGCGTAAATAGCGGCCGGTTGCGCACCCGCATCCAGAAGATGAACGCGACGATCCCGAGCACGATCACGTGCAGGATCACGAGCCCGACGCCGAACGACATCTTGCCCTGCTCGATCCACGCCTGCACGACGTTCAGCAGATTCGAATAAGTGAGGTAGATCAACACGGCCATCACGAGGTTGATCGTGCGGCTGCGCCGCGGGTTCTGGTGCGCGAGCGGAATGGCGAGCAGCACCAGGTTGATCGCGATCAACGGAAGACCCGCGCGCCACGCGAATTCGGCGAGATTCTCTTTAGTGGGATTGCGCAGCAGCGTGAGCGTCGGCAAGCCGGTGGTTGTCGGCGTATTGACGACCGGCTGGCTCTGGATCTTCACGCCGTAGCGCTCGAACTCCATGATGCGGAAATCGGGGTGGCCCGGTTCGCCGTCGTAGCGGCGGCCGTTTTCCAGCACGACGAAGCGGTCGCCGTTCTTGTGCGTCTCGATGTGGCCGTTCTTCGACACCACGACGTTGACCTTGCCGCCCTCGGTGCTCGTCACGAACACGTTTTCCACATGCCCCTGGTCGGGCGACATCTTCTCGATGAAGAACACGCGGTGCGTGCTCGGCGATTCGCGGAACTGCCCCGGCGCGAGCAGCGAGACTTCGTCGCGCTGCTGGAAGCGCGCGCGGATCAGCTTGCTCTGCTGGTTCGACCACGGCCAGCCGACGAACACGAAGAACATGATCAGGATGATGATCGGCGTGGCGAAAATGCCGATCGGCTTGATGAATTGCGTGAGACTGACGCCCGAGGACAGCCACACGACCATCTCGGAGTCCTTGTACCAGCGCGTGAGCACGAACAGGATCGACACGAACAGCGTCGCGACGAGCATGATGGCCAGATAGCCGATCACGGTGAGGCCGATCAGGACCAGCACGTCGCGCGGGTCGACCTCGCCCGAGGCCGCGAAGCCGACGATGCGGATCATCATCGTCGTCAGCACGAGCGTGAGGAGAACCATGAACACGGCGCCAGCCGTGTACGCGAGCTCGCGCTGGAGGGAGCGTTCGAAAATCATTATTGATGACGAGAGGGGGCGCTCACGGCGACGCTCGGGTTCGTTCCCGTCACGCCTCCGGTGCAGCCGCCGCGGGAAAAATAGCGGATAATTGCGGCTTTCATCCTAAGCCCAGATTTTATCCGAGGACAAGCGCGATGGACTTTAGCATAAAAGCCTGTGATTGGACCAAAGGCTCGACGAACGGTTTCCTGACCGGGAAATCCGATTGCATCGTGATCGGTGTGTTCGAGTCGCAAACGCTGTCGGGCGCCGCGCTCGAGATCGACGCGGCCACCAAGGGCCTGCTCACGCGCATCATCAAGGCGGGCGACATGGACGGCAAGGCGGGTACCACGCTGTTCCTGCACGAGGTGTCGGGCATCGGCGCGTCGCGCGTGCTGCTCGTCGGACTCGGCAAACAGGATGCTTTCAGTCAGAAAGCCTACGGCGAGGCGGTCCGCGCCGCATGGCGCGCGCTGCTCGGCACGAAGATCGTGCAGGTCACGTTCACGCTCGCGCAACTGCCGGTGCTCGAACGCACGGCCGACTGGTGTGTGCGCGCCGCGATCCTCGCGCTGCGCGAGCTGACCTACCGCTTCACGCAAATGAAGAGCAAGCAGGACAACACGCCGCGCGCGTTGAAGCGCATCGTGTTCAGCGTCAACACCGGTGACGATAAGGCCGCCAAGCTCGCCGCCAGGCAGGGCGCCGCGCTCGCCAACGGCATGGACCTGACGCGCGAGCTCGGCAATCTGCCGAGCAACGTCTGCACGCCGACCTATCTGGCGAACACCGCGAAGAAGCTCGCGAAAGACTGGAAGCTGAAGGTCGAGGTGCTCGGCGAGAAACAGTGTGAAGCGCTGAAGATGGGCTCGTTCCTGTCGGTCACCGCGGGCGCGGTCGAGCCGGCGCAGTTCATCGTGCTGCAGTACCAGGGCGCCGCCGCGAAGGCCGCGCCGGTCGTGCTGGTCGGCAAGGGCGTCACGTTCGACACGGGCGGCATCTCGCTGAAGCCGGGCGAGAGCATGGACGAGATGAAGTACGACATGTGCGGCGCGGGCTCGGTGCTCGGCACGCTGCGCGCGGTCGCCGAGATGGGCCTGAAGATCAACGTGGTCGGCATCATTCCGGCCGTCGAGAACATGCCGTCGGGCACGGCCACCAAGCCGGGCGACATCGTCACCAGCATGAAGGGCCTCACGATCGAGGTGCTGAACACCGACGCCGAGGGCCGCCTGATTCTGTGCGACGCGCTCACCTACGCGGAGCGCTTCAAGCCGGCCGCGGTCATCGACATCGCGACGCTGACGGGCGCCTGCATCATCGCGCTCGGCCATCACAACAGCGGCCTGTTCTCGAAGGACGACGCGCTCGCGGGCGAACTGCTCGACGCGTCGCGCGAAGCGGCCGACCCGGCCTGGCGCCTGCCGCTCGACGACGAGTACCAGGACCAGCTGAAGTCGAACTTCGCGGACGTCGCGAACATCGGCGGGCGTCCGGCGGGCAGCGTGACGGCCGCGTGCTTCCTGTCGCGTTTCACGGATTCGTACCCGTGGGCGCATCTCGACATCGCCGGCACTGCGTGGAAGAGCGGCACCGCGAAGGGCGCGACGGGCCGTCCGGTGCCGCTGCTCGCGCAGTTCCTGATCGACCGCGCCGGCCAATGACGCAGTGCGGTAAGCGCGCGCACGGCGCGCGGCAAGCGGGGCGGAGCGGCCGATGACGAGAATCGACTTTCACTCGAACGTCGGCGATTCGCTGCTGTACGCGTGCCGCCTCGTGCGCAAGGCGTATCTGGCGGGCCAACCGCTCGTCGTGCTGGCCGAGCCCGCGCGCCTGCGCGCCTTCGATGAGATGCTGTGGACCTTCTCGCCCCTCGACTTCGTGCCGCACTGCATGGCGGGCACGCCGCTTGCCGCCGACACGCCCGTCGTGCTGGCCACGAATCTCGACGACGTGCCGCATCATCAGGTGCTGCTGAACCTGGGCGCAACGGTGCCGGCGCAGTTCGCGCGCTTCGAAAGATTGCTCGAAGTGGTCGGTAACGCACACGAGGAACTCGCTGCGGGCCGCGAGCGCTATCGCTTCTATCGCGATCGCGGCTATGCTTTGAACAACTACAAGCAGGGCGGCTAGTTCGTTGCGCTGCGCGTCATGGCCGCGAGGGACGCGGCATACGGACCGCCTGCCCTGGCTTCGACTCAAACACGGAGAGCGCACGTGTCCGATCCCCACGACAATTCGATTCCGGTCCTGAACGAGGTTCTCGTGCCGGGCCGCGCGCGCGAGACGCGCGAGGCGTCGACCGATGCCGCCGCGCCTGCATCCCAGCCGGGCGCCGAGCCCGCAACCCCAGCCGTCGCGCAACCGGCGGCGGTGCCCGAGCCCGCTTCCCGCACGGAGCCCGCGTTCGTGCCACCGCCCGCGCATCACGCCGACCCGACGCTGGCGCCCGAGCCGGTACTCGCGCCCCAACCGGTGCCCACGCCCGAGCAACTGAGTTCGCCGGAGCCCGTGCTCGTGCCGGAGCCGATGCCGACGCGAGAAGCCGCGCATGCGGCGGAGCACGAGCCTCTCGCACAGACCGAGCTTCATCAGCCGCGCGTGGCTGATCACACGCACCCGAGAAAACACGCACGGCCGCATCACGGCATTCATGTGCGACATGGGCATGATGACTTGCATGAGGACGTGGAGGTGTCGCCCGGCGTGTTCGATCGTACCGAGCCCTTCATACCGCTCGAGGCCGGCGCGACCGTGCCGCCGGATATCGACCATGAAGGCGCGCACGAAGCCGCTCCCGCTCAGCCCACACTCGATGCCGATACGCTCGCCGCACGTCTGCACGGACGCTTCCAGCGTTTTCTGACGAGCGAGGGGCGCGGCATCATCGAGGCGCGCTGCCGCGACGCAGTGCAGCAGCACACGAGTCTGCTCGTGAGTCAGATCACCCGCGAGGTCGCGCAGACGCTCGAAGCCGAGATGACCGATTGGGTACGTGAAGCGGTGGAAGAAGAAATCGCGCGCCACTCGCGTTGACGCCGCGGTGACCTGAGAGCGCCGTTATTTGAGCGTCAGCACCCAAGCCGCCAGCGTGGCCGCCTGATCGGGCGTCAGTTGAGTGTTCGCAGGCATCGGTACGGTTCCCCATGCGCCGGTGCCGCCATCGAGGATCTTGTGCTTCAGATAGGTCGCGGCGTCGTCGCGTCCCGCATACCGGATAGCAACGTCGTGCAGCGCCGGCCCCATGAACGGGCGGGTGACCGAGTGGCAGCTCATGCAGTTCTTCTGCTGGGCGAGCACGAGCCCGGCTGCTTCGGCACGGGCTGCGGGACTGGCGGCGCTCAATGCGGCGGCGAGCGCAACAGCGGCTGCTACGGCTGCGTACGACATCGATGTCATTATGGTCTCCGCCAGTGCAGATGCCCGGCTCGTGGTCCACGCATTATAAGAGCAAAGGGGCGCACGGATTTTCGTGCGCCTTGCGTAGCGCGGCGGCGGGTTATCCCTGTCGGGGCGGGCCACGCCGGCCCCGGTCATTACCCCGTCACCGCCCCCCGATTCGCCGGCTGGGCGAGCGCGAAATACTTGGCCATCACGCCGCGTGTGTAGCGCGGCTTCGGCGCCTGCCATGCGGCGCGGCGGCGCTGCAGCTCGGCATCGTCGATGTTCAGTTGCAGCAGCAGCTGGTGCGCGTCGATCGTGATCGAATCGCCTTCCTGCACGAGCGCGATCGTGCCGCCGACGAACGCCTCCGGCGCGACGTGCCCAACCACCATGCCCCAGGTGCCGCCCGAAAAGCGGCCGTCGGTGATGAGCCCGACCGATTCGCCGAGCCCCTTGCCGATGATCGCCGAAGTCGGCGCGAGCATTTCCGGCATGCCGGGGCCGCCCTTCGGGCCAAGATAGCGGAGCACGACGACGTCGCCTGCGACGATCTTGTCGGCGAGGATCGCTTCGAGTGCGCTCTGCTCGTCGTCGAACACGCGCGCCGGGCCCGTGATGACCGGGTTCTTCAGCCCCGTGATCTTGGCGACCGCGCCGTCCTCGGCCAGATTGCCCTTCAGGATCGCGAGGTGGCCTTCGGCGTAGAGCGCCTTGTCGATCGGGAAGATCACCTGCTGATCGCTGCGCGGCTTGGCTGGTACGTCCTTCAACTCCTCGGCGATCGTTTTGCCGGTGATCGTCATGCAATCGCCGTGCAGAAGCCCGGCGTCGAGCAGGATCTTCAGCACCTGCGGAATGCCGCCCGCCTTGTGCAGATCGGTGGCGACGTACTGGCCCGACGGCTTCAGGTTGCAGATCACCGGCACTTTTTTGCGGATGCGCTCGAAGTCCTCGATCGTCCATTCGATCTCGGCCGCGTGCGCGATCGCCAGGTAGTGCAGCACCGCGTTGGTCGAGCCGCCGGTCGCCATGATCAAGGCAACCGCGTTTTCGATCGACTGCTTCGTGATGATGTCGCGCGGCTTCAGATCCTTCTTGACGGCTTCGACGAGCACACGCGCCGATTCGGCGGCCGAGTCGACCTTCTCCTGGTCGGGATTCGCCATCGTCGACGAATACATGAGCGACATGCCGAGCGCCTCGAACGACGAGCTCATCGTATTGGCCGTGTACATGCCGCCGCACGAACCGGTCGACGGACACGCATTTTTCTCGATGCCCTCGAAATCCTCCTGCGACATGCGGCCCGCCGTGAATTCGCCGACCGCCTCGAACGACGACACGATCGTCAGATCGGTGCCTTTCCAGTTGCCCGGCCGGATCGTGCCGCCGTACACGTAGATGCCCGGCACGTTCATGCGCGCGAGGCCGATCATGCCGCCCGGCATGTTCTTGTCGCAGCCGCCGATCACGACCACGCCGTCCATCCATTGCCCTTGCACGCAGGTCTCGATGCAATCGGCGATCACCTCGCGCGACACGAGCGAGTACTTCATGCCCTCGGTGCCCATCGACATGCCGTCCGAGATCGTCGGCGTGCCGAAGGTCTGCGGGTTTGCGTCGGCGCGCCTGATCGCGGTGACGGCCGCGTCGGCGAGACGCTGCAGGCCGGCGTTGCACGGCGTAATCGTCGAGTGGCCGTTGGCGACGCCGATCATCGGTTTGTCGAAATCCTCCTTCTGGTAACCGAGCGCGTAGTACATCGAGCGATTCGGTGAACGCGCGATGCCTTGCGTGATGTTCTTCGAACGACGGTTGTAGGCCATAGGGAGCTCCAGTCTGGCTGTTCTGATGAAAGCGCGGGGTTGGCGTCCGCGTGCGCATCCGTTCAGTGTAGTTCCGCCAGACCGTGCAAACAGGCGGTTTTGCGTGACACGCGTCGTGTGTATTATTCGCGGTTGTTCAGGTCGTAAAATATATTAATCATGCTGCCGACGATCCCCGACCTGCGCCAGTTGCGCTATTTCGTCACCGTCGCCGAAGAAAAGCACTTCGGGCGCGCGGCCGCGCGTCTGTCGATGACGCAACCGCCGCTGTCGCAGGCGATCCGCGCGCTCGAGGAGACGCTCGGCGTCGAACTGTTCGCGCGCACCAAGCGCTCGGTCGAGTTGACGGCGGTCGGCGCCGATCTGTTGCCGGAGGTGCAGCGGCTGCTCGCGGCCGCGGAAGGGCTCAGGCCGCTCGCGCAGAGCCTCGCGCGCGGCGAGGCGGGCGTGCTGTCGCTCGCGTTCGTGTCGACTGCGGATTACGGCCTGCTGCCGCTGCTGTTGCGCGATTTCGGCGCGCGGCATCCGCGCGTGCGGCTCGAACTGACCGAGGCGACCAGCGACGTGCAGGTCGAGGAACTGGTGGCCGGGCGTATCGACGCGGGTCTGGTGATCGCGCCGCTGCCGTCGCGGCATGCGGCGCAGCTGTCGTGGCTGCCGATCGCGCGCGAGCCGCTCGTGATCGCGATGTCGACGGAGATGGCGCAACGCTTGGGGGGCAGCGTGGACACAAACGGCAAGGGCAGCGCTGCTGAAGACCCCGCCGCCGAATGGCTCGACGCGCCCGTCAGCCTGCGCGATCTCGCTGACGCGCCGCTCGTGATCTTCCCAAGGCGTCTCGCGCCAGGCTTTTATGACATCATTATGGATTGCTACGGCGTTGCGGGCCTCGCGCCACGGATCGGCCAGGAGGCGATCCAGATGCAGACCATCGTGAGTCTCGTGTCGGCCGGCATGGGCGTCGCGCTGGTGCCGCAATCTTTGCGTAACCTGCGGCGCACGGGCGTCGTGTACCGGCCGCTGTCCGAGTCGGTGCCCGCGATCGAGACGGGCCTCGTCTGGCGCACCGACGAGGTCAGCCCGGTGCTGGCGGGCTTCATCGACATCGTGCGCGCGCATGCGGCGAGCCTCGCGTCGCGTGTCTAGATCCCGCTTCTGATTCCCTGTAAAAACTGCTTTCGAACCTGAACTGCCCATAACTACACGATGCTCATTCACCCCAATTTCGACCCTGTCGCCATCCATCTGGGGCCGCTCGCCGTGCGCTGGTATGGCTTGATGTACCTCGTCGCGTTCGTCGCGGCGATCGTCGTCGCCCGGCTGCGGCTGCGGCTGCCGTACGTCGCCGCGCAAGGCTGGACCGCGAAGGATATTGACGACATGCTGTTCTACGGCGTGCTGGGTACGATCCTCGGCGGCCGGCTCGGCTATGTGCTGTTCTACAAGGCGAGCTTTTATTTCGCGCATCCGCTCGACATCTTCAAGGTGTGGGAAGGCGGCATGTCGTTTCACGGCGGCTTTCTCGGCGTGACGATCGCGATGATGCTGTTCGCTTATCAGCGCAAGCGCTCGTGGCTGCAAGTCACCGACTTCGTCGCGCCGATGGTGCCCACGGGCCTCGCGGCGGGGCGCCTCGGCAACTTCATCAACGGCGAGCTGTGGGGCCGCGTGACGGAGCCGTCCGCGCCGTGGGCGATGCTGTTTCCCGGCGCCGCGCCTGACGACGCCACATGGCTCGCCGCGCATCCGCAACTGGCCGCGCAATGGCATCTGAACGAAGTGTTCGCGCAATATCACATGCTGCCGCGACATCCGTCGGAGCTGTACGAGATCGCGCTCGAAGGCGTGGCGCTGTTCTTCGTGCTGATCTTTTTCTCGCGCAAACCGAAGCCGCTCGGCGCGATTTCCGCGATGTTCCTGATCGGCTACGGCCTAGCGCGCTTCACGGTCGAATTCGCGCGCGAGCCGGACGATTTCCTCGGCCTGCTCGCGATGGGGCTGTCGATGGGTCAATGGCTGTCGCTGCCCATGATTCTCGCGGGCATCGGCCTGATGGTGTGGGCGTATCGCCGTGGGCGTCGCGAGCCGGCGCAGGCGGTTGGCGCGAACTGAGCGGCGCTCGGCTAGCGTAGCGAGCGTTGCATGAAAAAACGCCACGGCATCGATGGATGCCGTGGCGTTTTCTGTTTGGGCTTGCGCTCGCGCGTCACTTCATCTGCACCGACCCCGACACGTTGACCGTCACCGTCGACGTGCCGCCTTCGAGCGACAGCGGCGCGCTCTTCGCGTCGGCGCCCATCGCGCGTGCGCTCATCATCATCATCGGACGCGGCATCACGCCGCTGTGATTCACGTTGACCTCGCGGATCGAATAGCCGCTAAAGCCGAACGCCTGCGAGGACGCCGCGGCCTGCTCCCGAAACGATTTGATCGCCTCGCCGCTGAGCCGCTGTTCGGCCGCGCGCTGCGCTTCCGGCGACAGCGAGAAACGCACGTTGCCAACCTGCATGATCGATGCCATCTGTCCGGCGAGCTTCGAAGCCGCGGCGAAGTCGCGCGATTCGAGCACGACTTCCGTGCGGCCGCGCCACGTCGAGATGCGTCCGTCGCGGTCCGTCGACGGGAAGATCGAGAACGCGCCCGAGCGCGCAGTCACGCCGCTGACGCCGCGCGCTTTCTGCAATGCCGCGTCGGCGCGTTCGTTCAGCGTCGACGTCAGCGACGACGGCTCGCTCGCTTCCTGCTCGTAAAACAGCGTGATTTCGACTTCGTCCTGCGGGACTTCCGCGCTCGCCTGCGCATTCAGCGACAGCACGCCCGAAGGCTGCGGCATCATGGTCTGCGCTCGAGCGGGCGCAGGGTTCAGTGCGAGTGCCACAGGCGCGCCCAAGGCGAGCGCAAGTGCGAGGGACCGTGCGGTTTTTGTCGTCATGACTGGAATCCTTGTTTGAACAGGTTGTGCACGTTCGACGCGAGCGACGGGTGGTGGCGCGCGGTTTGACGGATGCGCTGGCGAATGGATCGGCTTGCCGTCGAGCGGTCAGTTCGAGCTCACGCTTTCGTCGACCGATTAGGCGCGTTTTACCGACGCTTGGTTCCCCAATTAGTGCTTCCCCGCCGCATCGGAAACGATGACCCGGACGGGATCACGACAAGTGCCGCGTCGCGCGTTCGCTCTTAAACCAGCTGTTTAGTGATGAAGCGCCATTCGGCGTCGGTCACCGGCGTGATCGACAGGCGGTTGCCTTTGGCGAGCACGCGCATGTCCTGCAATTCGGCATGCTCGCGCAGCGCGGCAAGCGGAATCAGCGCGATTTTCTTCTTGAACACGACGTCGACGAGCATCCAGCGCGGCGTTTCCGGCGACGATTTCGCGTCGTAGTACGGACTCTTTTTATCGAACTGCGTCGGGTCCGGATACGCGGTTGACGAGACCTCCGCGATGCCCGCGATGCCGGGCTCCGGACAGCTCGAATGATAGAAGAGCACGCCGTCGCCGACCTGCATCACGTCGCGCATGAAGTTGCGCGCCTGATAGTTGCGTACGCCGGTCCACGGCAAGGTGCGATGCGGTGCGTTGGCGAGGTCGTCGATGCTTGCTTCGTCCGGTTCGGACTTCATCAGCCAGTAGCGCATGAATCGGAGTGAGCGTGTGAGATTGAACGAAGCGCAGCAACAGCAGGCGCGTACGGAAAAGCCCCTGAAAAAGGCGCTCAAACGAAAAAACGACGACCAAAGAAAAACGGCATCGAACCGAAGTCCGATGCCGTTCCAGATAAGGTCCCCGCCTTAGCCGCTAGGCCGGCATCCTGAACCGAGGGTTCAGAATTGGTCGCAGTTAGCAACACTTCGGGTACATCAGACTGAGTGACGCGCACGCCCGTGCTACAAATTTCCGCAACCGTGCACATGGCATTGGTTCAAGGAATATATGACCTTGGCGAACCAGGCAGGGAAGCTAAACCGATGAAGCTACAACACATACCGTTGAACACGTGACCAATTCGAAACCGGCCCATTACTGCTTACTGCAAGCTGTACTGCTCGATCACAGTACCTAGCTGTTCGTTCATTTGCTGCATTGTACGCCGGATTTCTTCAGCGGGAAATGCTTCTCCGTGCCGCACGCTGCTTTGCAGCTTAAGCAGTTCCGATGCCAGCGACAGCGCCGCCATCACCGCGATGCGATCCGTGCCGCGCACGTTGCTGCCGCTGCGGATTTTCTTCATCTCGGCGTCGACGCGCGCGACCGCCTCGAGCAGCGCGCCTTCCGTTTCCGGCGAACAGGCGAGACGATAGGGTACTTCGAGAATCGATACCTCGATCTGCTTGGTGGTCATGCGCTTTCTCCGTGTCGGCTCACGTCGCTTTCCGCTTCCTCGTGTTCGGGCTGGGCGGACTCGAGCAGATCGAGCTGGTTATCCGGTTCGCTGCTCGCGCGTGCGCGCGGCAATTTTTCGAGAATCGCATTCAGGCGCACCTGAGCGTCGTCGATCTTGGCGGACAGCGCGTCGCGTTCCGCCTGCAGCGCGTCGCGCTCTTCGCGCAATTGCGCGAGTTCGGCATGCGTGGCTTGTACTTCGGCACGCGTTTGTGCGAGCTGCTCTTCGAGCGCGAGCCGCGCTTCGTTGTGGCGCTGGCTGATCGCAATCAGCTTGCCGATGTTCTGGGAGAGTGATTCGAGTTCGGTGAGCATGTGCTGCGTCCTCTAAAGACATCGCATTTTAGCGCGGAATATTACAGGTTCCGACAATTGTCTCGTTTCGAGACGTAACAGCATCGCTTCGTGCAGGTTCGTTGCGTGTCGTGTCGTCGACCATAAGATAAAAAACCGGTAATCCATCGGACAATAACCTGCATTCAACAGAACCGATGGCGCTCCGGTTGACCTTTCTTGACGCCCCGCGAGGCCGCTCGTAAACTTCCCGCACTCTGGTGCCCGCGCGCGCTTCTCGGCGCGCGCAGTTAAACGGGAAGCAGGGCGCGCGCGGAGCCAAAACCGGATGCGCGAACCTGCGCTGCCCCCGCAACGGTAAGCGACCGCATGTGATGTGCTCATGCAGGTCGGTCCTGATCGCAAGGTTGGAAGTTCAACGTGCGAGTGTGCCACTGCGCGTCACGCGTGGGAAGGCGGGATCGATGTGTCGTAGCCCGGATACCGGCCAGAAAAGAGGGACGTCCCCGCGAAAACGTTGAACAAGGGGACGCCTCGTGACGCGTCGGCCCGCGGGGAAGCAGGCCGCGCACGCTATCCACAGGAATGTCATCCCATGCTGTCCCCCATCGCCCGCGCAACGCTGCTCGCGTTCGCGAGCCTGCCGCTCGTCGTGCATGCGCAAAGCGCCGAGCCTGCGTCCGCGTCCGCGACGCCGCATTCGTCTTCATCGTCCGCCACGGATGCCACCGCCGCAAACGCTGCAATCGCTGCCAATGCCCCCTCCGCCGATGCGTCGGGCAACGTGCTGTCGCCGATCGTCGTGACCGCGCAACGCGGACCACAAGCGTTGCGCGATGCGATTCCGCAGACCACGCAGTTCGATCAGCAGGACATCGCCGACACGACCGCGACCGATCTGCCCGGCCTGCTGCAACTCGCGCCAGGCGCGCAAATCTCGCGCACGGGTGGCCCCGGTTCGACCACGAGCCTCTTTCTGCGCGGCGCATCGTCGACGCAATCGCTGCTGCTGATCGACGGCGTGCGCGTCGATTCGGTGAGCCTCGGCTCCGCTCAGCTCGCGCAGATTCCACTCGATCAGGTCGATCACGTCGAAGTGGTGAACGGCAACGTGTCGGCGTTGTATGGCTCGGGCGCGATCGGCGGCGTCGTGCAGGTGTTCACGAAAGACGGCGGTGATCATCCGCCGCGTTTCAATTTTTCGGTCGGCTACGGCAGCTATCACACGCAGACGCAAACGGCCGGCGTGAACGGCGCGCTCGATCAGGACGGGCGCACGACCTTCAACATCTCGCTCGCGCGCACGAAGGACGACGGCTTTTCGTCGCTCAATCCGCTCGAGGCGCCGGCCGCGAATCCGAACGCGAACGGCAATCTGAACGAGAGCATCAGCGCGTCGCTGCGTCACAAGTTCACCGACAGGTGGGACGCGGGCGTCAGCTACTTCCAGTCGAACAACGACAACAGCTACGACAATGCATACGGCGAGCCGACCGATCTGAACAATCTCTATAGCAAGGTGCGTCAGGTGTCGGTATTCGCGAACGGCAAGCTGACCGACTGGTGGACCACCCACGTCACGCTCGCCGAGGGCGACGACCGCAGCGTGTCGAACACCAATGGCATCTACAACGGCCGCTTCGATACCGACAATCGCCAGTACACGTGGCAGAACGATTTCGCGCTCGCCGCGAACCAGAAGCTGCAATTCGGCTACGAGCATCTCGACCAGACGCTCGACTCCGACACGTTCGCCGCGCCCGACCGTCACGTCGATTCGGTCTTCGCGGGCTACAGCGCGCGCTTCGGCCGCAACCAGATTCAGGCCAACGTGCGACGCGACCAGTACTCGGATTTCGGTGGAGCGAACAGTTACTATCTCGGCTACGGATTCGACATCACGTCGCGCTGGAAGGTAACCGCAAGCTATTCGGATGCGTTCCGCGCGCCGAGCTTCGACGATCTGTACTATCCGATCAGCGGCAACCCGTCGATCCAGCCCGAGCGCAGTCATTCGGTCGAAGCCGGTTTGCAGTACGCGACCGATGCGCTCGGCGTGATGCGTCTGAATGCATTCCAGACGCGCTATACGAATCTGATCGACTACGTGCAGACGATCCCCGGCATCTACCTCGCGGAGAACGTCGGCCATGCGAAGGTGCAGGGACTCGAAGGATCGTGGAGCGGTCATGTCGGCAAGACCGACGTGCGCGCAACGGTGACGCTGCAGAACCCGGTCGATCTCGACAACGGTACCGACCTCGTGCGGCGCGCGCGTCGGTTCGGGTCGTTCGCGGTGAACCGCGGCATCGGTGGCTGGCGGGTTGGCGGCGAGTGGATCGTCAGCGGTCCGCGCACCGATAGCACCGGCAACCTCGGCGGTTATGGCATCGTGAATCTGTCGGCGCGCTACAACGTCACCAAAGCGTGGTACGTCAGTGCGCAAATCGACAATCTGTTCAACAAGGATTATGAAACGGCCTACTCGTATAACTCGCCGCGACGCGGTGCGTATGTCACGCTCGGCTGGCAGCAGCAGTGACGCGCGCGCCGGGTTGGCCGCATGCGTGAGCGCACGCGGATGAGCCGCGCGTCCGCTTCGCTGTGCGCCGCGATGGCGACGCCGCGCCCGATGAACGCGAAACGCGCGGCCGCGATCTGGCTCGGCCTCGCGCTCGCCGCCATCGCGGTGCTCGGCGCCTCGCTGGTGCTCGGCAGCGTGCCGCTCGCGCCGTCGCGCGTGCTTGCGGCGCTCGTGCCGACGCACACGTTCGGCGGCACGGGCAGCGACGATCTCGCCGGCGAGATCGTGCGCACGTTGCGTTTGCCGCGCGCGCTCGCGGGCTTCGCGTGCGGCGCGTTGCTCGCGCTCGCCGGCTCGCTGCTGCAGGTGCTGCTGCGCAATCCGCTTGCCGAGCCGTACGTGCTCGGCGTGTCGGGCGGCGCGGCCACGTTCGCGCTCGTCGCGATGATCGCGGGCGGCGCATGGTGGATCGTCGATGCGAGCGCGTTCGCGGGTTCGTTCGTGTCGATCCTGCTGGTGCTCGGCCTCGCGCGTCGCGAGCTATGGCGCGGCGAGCCGCAGGACACGTCGCCCCGTTTGCTATTGACCGGCGCGGTGATCGCGGCCGGGTGGGGCGCGCTGATCACGCTGCTGCTCAATCTCGCGCCCGACAGCCGTCTGCGCGGCATGCTGTTCTGGCTCACCGGCGACCTCAGCGGCGGCGCGCTGCCGTGGACCGCGCTGATCGCGCTCGCGCTCGTGTTGCTTGCGATCGTGCCGGCCGCGCCGCGTCTGAACGTGTTGCTGCGCGGCGACGCGGCCGCGCAGGCGTTGGGCGTCGCGGTGATGCCGCTGCGTTTGCGTGTGTACCTGGTCGCGTCGCTGGCGGCGGCCGCGGCGGTGACGACCGCGGGCACGATCGGCTTCGTCGGTCTCGTCGTGCCGCACATGCTGCGGCTCGCGTTCGGCAACGATCAGCGCATGCTGCTGCCGGCGGCCGCGCTCGGCGGCGGTGTCGCGGTGATGGGCGCGGATCTGATCGCGCGTACCGTGATCGCGCCCGCGCAATTGCCGGTCGGCGTGATCACGTCGCTGGTCGGCGTGCCGGTGTTCCTGTGGATGCTGCTCAAACGCCGCCCATGATGCGAGCCGAACCCAGCCCCACCCCTTCCATGCTGAGCACGCAGCGCCTGACGTTGCGCGCCGGCGCGCGCACTTTGCTCGACGCGTTCACGCACACGTTCCATGCGGGCGAAATCTGGTGCATCGCCGGGCCGAACGGCGCGGGCAAGACGACCTTGCTGTCGACGCTGGCGGGCCTGTTGCATCCGGCGGCGGGCCATGTCGAACTCGATGGCGTGCGCGTGGCCGACTGGCAGCCGCTGCCGCTCGCACGGCGCCGCGCGTTGATGCCGCAAGGCGCGGCCGATGCGTTCAACGCAAGCGTGCTCGACATCGTGCTGCTCAACCGCTTCCCGCATCTGGGCGGCTGGGGCTGGGAGCGCGACGAGGATCGCGCGGCCGCGCGGGCGGCGCTCGAACGGCTCGGCCTCGCGGACTTCGCGGCGCGCGACGTGCTGACGCTATCGGGCGGCGAGCGTCAGCGCGTTGCCCTCGCGGCAGTGCTGTGCCAGGACGCGCCGCTGTTGCTGCTCGACGAACCGTTGTCGCACCTCGACCTGCATTATCAGATCGACTGCCTCGAAGCGCTCGTCGCATGGACACGCGAACCGCGCCGCAGCGTGCTGTTCTCCTGCCACGACCTGAACCTTGCGCGCCGCTTCGCGACGCACGCGTTGCTGCTCGACGGCGCGGGCGGCGCGTATGCGGGCCCAGTGCGCGACGTGCTGACGCCCGCGTTGACGAGCCGCGCGTTCGGCTATCCGCTGATTCTGATTCGCGACGGCGAGCACGAGGCGCTGATTCCCGCGCCGCGCGTGGGTCACGAATCGCCTGCCGGTCATGACGCACAGTCAGGCTGATTATTTACTCCTATTCCTTGTTTCGATCCTACCTATGACTCGCATCCCACTCCCGACCGGTTTGCCCGAAGTCGCCCCGCTCGATCAAACGCTGCGCGCCGAGCTGCAACGGATCATCGATACGCGCACCAAACCGCCCGGCAGCCTCGGCCGGCTCGAAACGCTGGCGCGCCAGATGGGCCTGATCCAACGCAGTACACGTCCCACCGTGCAGCGTGCCGCGATGATCGTTTTCGCGGGCGATCATGGCATCGCCGCCGAAGGCGTGAGCCCCTATCCGCAAGCGGTGACCGCGCAGATGGTCGCGAACTTCATCGCGGGCGGCGCGGCGATCAACGCGCTCAGTCGCGTCGCGGGTCTCGAACTCGAAGTGGTCAACGCCGGCATCGCGACGCCGTTGCCGTCCACGGACGGACTCGTCGACATTCCGGTCGGACGCGGCACGCGCAACTTCGCACACGAAGCCGCGATGACGCACGCCGAAGCGCTCGCCGCGATGCAGGCGGGCGCCGCGCGTGTGCGTCATCACGCGGCGCTCGGCACGAACGTGATCGGCTTCGGCGAGATGGGCATCGCGAACACCTCGGCGGCCGCGTGTCTGATGAGTCGCCTGTGCGGTGTGCCGATCGACGACTGCGTCGGCCGCGGCACGGGTCTCGACAACGCCGGACTCGCGAAGAAGCGCAACGTGCTCGCGGCGGCGCTTGCACGTCATGCTGATGCACGCGCGCCGCTCGACGTGCTCGCGACCTTCGGCGGCTTCGAAATCGCGATGATGGCGGGCGCGTATCTGGCGGCCGCCGAGGCGCGCATGACCATCCTCGTCGATGGCTTCATCGCGACGTCCGCGCTGCTGGTCGCCGATGCGTTCTCGCCCGATGTACGCGAGTACTGCGTGTTCGCGCATGCGTCGAACGAGGCCGGGCATCGGCGCATGCTCGATCATTTCGGCGCGCAGCCGCTGCTGTCGCTCGACCTGCGGCTCGGCGAAGGCACGGGCGCCGCGCTCGCGGTGCCGTTGCTGCGCGCGGCGGTGGCCTTCGTCAACGAGATGGCCAGCTTCGATTCGGCGAGCGTCGCCGATCGCGAACCGTGAAGCGCGTGAGCACGCGCTTCGCGATAACGCGAAGCTCGGCCCGCAGCACCGTGAACCTGCACTCGCCACGTTCATGAACCCGCTCGCGGAACTGCGCTATTTCTTCACGGCGCTCGGTTACTTCACGCGCGTGCCCGTGCCGCGTTGGGTCGGCTTCGAGCCGCATTATCTGAACGCCGCGGCGCGCTATTTTCCGCTCGTCGGCGTGTTGGTCGGTGGCTTCAGCGCGCTCGTCTATCTGGCCGCGCTGCGCGTGTTTCCGGCGGGTGTCGCGGTGCTGCTGTCGATGGCCGCGTCGCTCGCGGTCACGGGCGCATTTCACGAGGACGGTCTCGCCGATTGTATCGATGCGTTCGGTGGCGCCTATACGCGCGACGATGCGCTGCGCATCATGCAGGACTCGCGCATCGGTGCTTTCGGCGCCATCGCGCTCGTGATCGCTCTGGCGATCAAGTGGCAAACGCTCGCGGCGTTGCCACCGCTGCGCGCCGCAAGCCTGATGCTTGCGGCGCATGGCGCGAGCCGCGCGTGCGCGATCAGTTACCTGGCCACGCTCGACTACGTGCGCGCGGCCGGCAAAGCCAAGCCGGTCGCGCAGCGTCTGAGCGGGCCGGCGCTGTTGTGCGCCGCGCTGTTCGGGCTGCCGTGGCTGCTGTGGCCGAACGGCCCCGGCATGCCCGACTGGCGTTTTGCCGCGCTCACGTGTGCTGTGCTGTTCGCGCTGCGCTTTGCGATGGGCCGTTATTTCGTCAGACGCATCGGCGGCTATACCGGCGATTGCCTTGGCTTCGCGCAGCAGATCTTCGAATTGAGCATCTACCTGGTGGGGCTTGCATGGATATCGTCCTGATTCGACATCCCGCTGTCGCGCTCGAGGCGGGGGTTTGTTACGGCCATAGTGATGTCGCGTTGGCGGAGAGCGCCGAGGTCACGTCCAATGCGTTGGCGGTGAAGCTCGCGAGCTTGCAGGTGCCGGCGCCGCGTGTGCTGATCACGAGTCCGCTGACGCGCTG
Source organism: Paraburkholderia lebeckiae (assembly GCF_014201005.1). NCBI lineage: Bacteria > Pseudomonadati > Pseudomonadota > Betaproteobacteria > Burkholderiales > Burkholderiaceae > Paraburkholderia > Paraburkholderia lebeckiae. The sequence goes on from NZ_JACHDK010000009.1 coordinate 216,802, forward strand.
CGCCGCGCTAGCGACCGAGATCGCGAACGACTTCGGCTGCGTGGTCAGCCACGACGAGCGCTTGAAGGAAATGGACTTCGGCGACTGGGAAGCGCAGCGCTGGGATACGATCGATCGCGCGCTGCTCGACGACTGGGCCGCCAATTTCGAACATTCGCGCACGCATGGCGGCGAGAGCGTCGCGCAATTCGTCGCGCGTGTGCGAGCGTGGTTCGATGCGTTCGCGCTGACGCGCGAGCTGTCGCCCGCATACGTGGTCACGCACGCGGGCGTGATGCGCGCGATCGCGTCGTGGGTGCTGGAGGTGCCGCTCGCGCATTGCGTGCAGTGGTCGCTGGATATGACGGGGATCGTCTGGTTGCGACGTAACGACGAGACGCTGCAGTGGTCGCTCGTGCGATGGAATGCGTGACCCTCGTGGTCATCGGGAAAACTGATCCCTTTTTCTCGCCACACGCGGCGCCGTCATGGCGCGGGTTGCTTTCTGCGCGAGCGCGCCAGTTCGAGGTCCTCGCACAGTTGCCGCGCGCCTTGCGCGATGCGCGGCGCGGGGCGATTGATCAGATCGCCGTCGATCGCAAACAGGTTGTTGTTCGCGACGGCCGCGAGGCCCGGCCATGCGCGCCATGTGTCGAGTTGCGGCAGCATCGTGTCGGGCCGCGTCGCGCCGGGCGCGGCGGTGACGATCGCCTGCGGATTCGCCGCGAGCACCGCTTCGGTCGACACGGTCGGCACGAGCGGCTGCAGGTCCGCGAACACATTGCGGCCGCCGCATAGCGTGATCGCGTCGCTGATCATGTGCTCGCCGTTGAGCGTCATCAGCGGCCGGTCCCATACCTGATAAAACACGCTGACGGCGGGGCGGTTCGCATACCGCGCGCGCAGACGGGCGATGTCGTCGCGATAGGCGGCCGCCGCCGCATCCGCGCTCGCCGATGTGCCGAGCAGCCGGCCGAGCTTGGTCAGCGACACGGCGATATCGTCGAGACGGCGCGGCTCGCTGAAAAAGAGCGGCACGTGTAGCTCGCGCAAGCGCTCGAGCTGGCGCTGCGCGTTGCCATGCCGCCACACGACGATCAGGTCCGGTTTCAGCGCGACGATGCGTTCGAGGTCGAGCGCCTTGTTGTCGCCGACGCGCGGGAGTTGCTTCGCTTCGGGCGGATAGTCGCTGTACGACACCGCGCCGACCATCTTCGGGCCGCCGCCCGCGGCGTACAGCAATTCGGTCACGTGCGGGGCGAGGCTGATCACGCGCTGCGCGGGCGCGGCGAGCGTGACGGTCGCGCCGCTGTCGTCGGTGACGGTGATCGCGGCGTGCGCGCTCAGTGCGGTCAGCGCGAGCGCTGCGGCGCCGAACCAATGGATGAAGCCGTGCGCGGGCGGGGCAAAGCGGATGGAACGAGCAAAGCGGATCATCGGACGAGGGCGGATCACGAAGCGTTGAGCGGCTTGGGTGCGAAGGTCACTGCGCTAACTCGACCGCGCGGTATCGATCGAGTCAACCGCCTGTTGCAACTGTTGTTCGAAGCGAGTCCATTCGGCTTCATCGCCCGGCAGCCCGAAGCGCACGCTGGCCGATGGCATCCGAAGCAATGGCGGAAAAAGACGCGTCCACACGCCGCGCCGCGCGAGCGCTTCATGCAACGCGGCGGCGCGCGCATCGTCGGTCCATGCGAAAAGCGGCGTGCCGCGTGTCGCGAAACCGTGCGCATGCAACAGCGCGGCAAGCCGCGCGCTGTCGCCGATGAGCCGTTCACGCATCCGCGTTTGCCACGCGGCATCGTCGAACGCGGCGCTCACCGCATGACGCGCGGGACCGCTGACCGTCCACGCCCCCAGCCTGTCGCGCAACGCGGCGAGCAATGCGGGCGCGCCCAGCACGAAGCCGGCGCGCACACCCGCGAGTCCGAAGAACTTGCCGGGCGAGCGCAACACGACGAGCCCGTCCCGGTGCGTATGCGTCGCCAGCGACGCGACCCGCGCGGCCGGCAGCGTATCGGCGAACGCTTCGTCGACGAGCAGCGTGCCGCCGCGTTCGCGCAGCTGCGCGTGCCAGTGCAGCAGCCTGGCGGCATCGATATGCGTGGCGGTCGGATTGTCGGGGTTGACGATCGCGACGTGCGTGAGCGCGGCGGGCAGCGTGTCGTGATGCACGTCGAGCGGCGCGACCGCGTGTCCGGCGCGCGCGAACGCGGGCGCGTACTCGCCGTAGGTCAGCGGCGCGATGCCGACCGTCGCGGGCGGCAGCAACGCGGGCAGCGCGCGAATCGCCGCCTGGCTGCCGGCCACGGGCAGCACGTGCGCGGCATCGGGCGCGCCGTAGTAGCGCGCGGCCCGCTCGGCGAAGCCGTCGCCTTCGTCGGGCAAACGGCGCCACGTGTCGGCGGGCAGTGGCGGCACCGGATAGCCGTGCGGATTGATGCCGGTCGACAGATCGAGCCACTGCGCGTACGCAATGCCGTAGCGCGCCGCCGCTTCGTGCAGGTTGCCGCCGTGCGCGATCGGGCCGCTTGCGGCGTGCTCGCGCGGTTGCGTCCAGTCGGTCATGCGCTCATCCCATCGCTACGCGCGTCGTTCCGCTCAGCCATGAAACGGCACGCTCAACAACGCCAGCACGATCAGCACGGCCAGCCAGAGAATCACCGTGCGTTCGACCAGCATCAACGCGGCGCCCACATGACGCGCCTCGGCGGGACGCCCGAAGCCCAGCGTCGGCCGATGCTCGAGCGTGCCGTGATACACGGCCGGCCCGCCGATCAGCACGTTCAGGCTGCCGGCGCCGGCGGCCATCACCGGGCCCGCGTTCGGGCTGTCCCAGCGCGGCGCCTGCTCGCGCCAGCAGCGCCAGGCGGTCAGCGTGTCGCCAAGCAGCGCGTAGCTCGTGGCGGTCAGCCGCGCGGGAATCCAGTTCAGCACGTCGTCGATGCGCGCGGCGGCCCAGCCGAAGCGCAGATAGCGCGGCGTGCGATAACCCCACATCGCGTCGAGCGTATTGGCGAGGCGAAAGCCGAGCGCACCAGGGCCGCCCGCGAGCGCGAACCAGAACAGCGCGCCGAAGATCGCGTCGTTGCCGTTTTCGAGCGCCGATTCGATCGCGGCACGCGCGAGCGCGGCCTCGTCCGACTGCGCGGTGTCGCGCGAGACGATCCGTGCGGTCAACTCACGTGCCGTGGCGAGATCGCGTTGGCCGAGCGCCCGCGCGATCGGCGCGATGTGATCGTGCAGGCTGCGCGCGCCGAGCGCGAACCACAGCAGCGCGACATGCAGCGCGCAGGCCGCGAACAACGGCAGCACGGCGACAAGCCACCACGCGATCAACACCGGCGGCAGAACGGCGAGCGCCCATGCGAGCAGGCCCTTGAGCCGCAGACGCCGGTCATGATTGAAGCGCGCCTCGATGCGCGCGGCCCAGCTACCGAAGCCGACCAGCGGATGCCGGCGGCTCGGCTCGCCGAACCAGCGATCGACGGCGACGCCCGCGACCGCGAGCGTCGCGACCAGCGGCATGGTCAGCGGCGGCATCACTCGCGGATCGCGCTTTTCAGCACGAGCGGCAGTCCCGCGACCATCAGCGTGGCCGCGCTGCTCAACGCGGCGATGCGCTGATTGAGGCGGCCGAGTTCGTCGACGTAAAGACGCGTGGCTTCGCCGAGCGGCACGACGCCGAGGCCGATCTCGTTGCTGACGACGATGATCTTGCCGCGCGCGCCGGCGAGCGCCGCTTCGAACGCGGCGGCCCGCTCGTAGTAGTGCGACAGCGGCGCCGCCGCGCCGTCGGCGGGACATAGCAGGTTTGCGAGCCACAGCGTCAGGCAGTCGATCAGCAGACACTGGCCCGGCGCGTCGTGTTGCGCGAGCGCGCCGGCGAGGTCGTCGTCCGCTTCGACGAGCCCCCAACGCGCGGGCCGCCGCTCGCGATGATGCGCAATGCGCGCATTGAACTCGGCGTCGTCGGTTTCGCGGGCGGTGGCGATGTAGGTGACGGGGAGGGCGCTGTCGCTGGCGAGCCGCTCGGCATGCGCGCTCTTGCCCGAGCGGGCGCCGCCGAGGACGAAGGTGAGGTCGCGGAGAGTCATCCTATGATTGTACCGGCGCGATGGGATAATGCCGCTCGATTGCATTGCAACGCCACTGTCCATCTTCCACCTTCACCGCCGTGACCCGAATGCCCATTCCTCCCGACACCCTGCCCGTGCCCCGCGGCACGCTGATGATCCAGGGCACCACGTCCGACGCGGGCAAGAGCACGCTGGTTGCGGGACTGTGCCGCCTCGCGCGGCGCGCGGGTGCGCGGGTCGCGCCGTTCAAGCCGCAGAACATGGCGTTGAACAGCGCGGTGACCGTCGACGGCGGCGAGATCGGCCGCGCGCAGGCATTGCAGGCGCTCGCCGCGGGCATCGACGCGCACACCGATCTGAACCCGGTGCTGCTGAAGCCGACCAGCGATCGCGGCGCGCAGGTGATCATCCACGGCAAGGCGCGCATCAATCTCGACGCGCGCGCGTATCACGACTACAAGCCGGTCGCGTTCGAGGCGGTGCTGGAGTCGTATGCGCGGCTGCGCGCGTCGTACGACACGATTTTCGTCGAAGGCGCGGGCAGTCCGGCCGAGATCAATCTGCGCGAGCGCGACATCGCGAACATGGGTTTCGCGGAGGCGGTCGACTGCCCGGTCGTGCTGGTCGCCGACATCGATCGCGGCGGCGTGTTCGCGCATCTGACCGGCACGCTCGCGTGTCTGTCCGACAGCGAGCAGGCGCGCGTGCGCGGCTTCATCATCAACCGCTTTCGCGGCGACATCGGTCTGCTGAAGCCAGGGCTGGACTGGCTGGAAGCGAAGACCGGCAAGCCGGTGCTCGGCGTCGTGCCGTATCTGCATGGCCTGACGCTCGACGCCGAGGACATGCTGCCGCGCGAGCTGCGCGCGGCGGCGAGCGTTGATTCGCGCCGTCTGCTGCGCGTGGTCGCGCCGGTGCTGCCGCACATCAGCAATCACACCGACTTCGACGCGTTGCGCGCGCATCCGCAGGTCGATTTTCACTATGTACGTGCGGGTACGCCGCCGCCGGCCGCCGATCTGATCATCCTGCCGGGCTCGAAGAATGTGCCGGACGACCTCGCGTTTCTGCGCGCACAGGGCTGGGACGACGTGCTCGCGCGGCATCTGCGCTACGGCGGCCGCGTGATCGGCATTTGCGGCGGCATGCAGATGCTCGGTCGCGAGATCGCCGATCCGCATGGCGTCGAGGGCGCGCCAGGCACCTTCGGGGGCTTCGGCTGGCTCGACTATGCGACCGTGCTCACGCGCGACAAGACGCTGAAGAATGTGACCGGGCGCCTGGCGCTGCCCGGCACGCCGGACGTCGCCGGCTACGAGATTCATATGGGCGAGACGCGCGGGCCGGCATTGGACACGCCGGCGCTGCGACTCGACCACGCTGGCCCGCACGAGGGCGGCGCGGACTTTGGCCGTCCCGATGGCGCGATGTCCGCCGATGGTCAGATTCTCGCGACCTACGTGCATGGCCTGTTCGATACGCCGGCCGCGTGCGCGGCGCTGCTCGCATGGGCGGGTTTGAGCGATGCCGAAGCGCTCGACTATCCGGCGTTGCGCGAGGCGTCGCTGGAGCGGCTGGCCGATACGCTGGCCGGGCACATCGATATGCGCAGGCTGTTCGCGGCGCTGGGGTGACGCTTTGGGCCGGCCTCTTTTATCGGCTTGAACGCGATTGCTGTGCGGGCGGTTCGCTCAGTACAACACCATCTGCGTGCAACGAAACAGCGCGATGGTCTTACCATCCGGACCGGTGACCGTCGCGTCCCAGACCTGCGTGCTGCGCCCAAGGTGCACACCCTTCGCGACCGCGCGGATCGTGCCCTGCGTCGCGGTGCCGAGGAAGTTGCTCTTCAGCTCGATCGTCGTGAAGCTGCGCGAGTTTTCGGGCAGATGCGCGATGCACGCGTAGCCGCACGCGGTGTCGGCGAGGCCGATCACCGTGGCCGCGTGCAGGAAGCCGTTCGGCGCGAGCAGCTCCTTGCGCACGGTCAGTTCGGCGACCAGCGTGCCCTGGTCCACGGTCAGCACGCGCAGGCCCAGCAGGTCCGGCAGCGTGCCCTTCTGGCGCTCCAGCAGGCGTTCGACGGTGTATTCCGGGCGCAGTTTGCTCATGAGATCCAGGTCCTTGTCGAAAAAAACGGCGGGTTGAAGCGGCCGATTCGCGATGTGGGGGCTTCGGCCGCGCTGAATTTGTCGATATTATCAACGGCTGTACCGGTTGGCGTCCCTGGAATCCGAACTTCGAACGGCAGCGATGGTGGGGCGCCGCCGGCGCCGGTCACAACTGATCGGCGGGAACGGAGCAATAGCGCGGCAAACCGGCTGGCAGCGTCCAGCCTTCTTTCCGGGAGATTTCATGTCGGTGATTGTGGTGGCGAATCCGAAGGGCGGCGTGGGCAAGAGCACGATATCGACCAATCTGGCCGGCTATTTCGCAGCGGCGGGCGAATGGGTCGCGCTGGCCGACCTCGACAAGCAGCACTCCGCGCATGCGTGGCTCGAATTACGGCCCGCCACGCTGCCGAACATCGAAACCTGGGAGGTCAATCCCGACACGCCGGCCAAGCCGCCGAAAGGCCTCGAGCACGCGGTCGTCGACACGCCGGCCGGCCTGCACGGCAATCGCCTGAACATCGCGCTCGATCTCGCCGACAAGGTGATCGTGCCGTTGCAGCCGTCGCTGTTCGATATTCTCGCGACCCAGGAATTTCTCGAGCGGCTGGCGAAGGAAAAGGCGGTCAGGAAGGGCGCGATCGAGGTCGGCGTGGTCGGCATGCGCGTCGATGCGCGCACGCGCTCGGCCGAGCAGCTGCATCGCTTCGTCGAGGGATTGAAGCTGCCGGTGCTCGGTTTTCTGCGCGACACGCAGAACTACGTGCAGCTCGCGGCGCACGGCCTGACGCTGTGGGACGTCGCGAAAAGCCGCGTGGAGAAGGATCTGGAGCAGTGGCAGCCGATCGTCGAGTGGACGAACGGCGCGGGGAAGAAGGGCTGAGGCGGGGGCTGCCCGCCATCAGTCAAGCGTCAAGCTGAGCTTCGCTCAGCTCCAGGCCTGCGTGGGCACGTGGTCGCTGCTGCCCTTGATCTTGTTGTTTTCATCGACGAACACGAGGTCCGGCTTCCAGCCCGCCTTCAACTCCGCCTCGTCGACCACCGCGAACGCCGCGATGATGACCAGATCGCCGAGCTGCGCGCGACGCGCGGCCGAGCCGTTCAGCGAAATCATGCCGCTGCCGCGCTCGCCCTTGATCGCGTACGTCGAGAAGCGCTCGCCGTTGTTGATGTTCCAGATGTCGATACGCTCGTTTTCGACGATATTCGCCGCTTCGAGCAGATCTTCGTCGATCGCGCACGAGCCCTCGTAGTGGAGCTCGCAGTGCGTGACCGCGACGCGGTGAATCTTCGACTTCAGCATATTGCGTTGCATGATCAATCCAATCCTGTGTGACTGCGCAGTGTAACTGTGTTCGCGCGGGCGGTTGCGGCGTCAGATTTCGAGGTTGTCGATGAGCCGCGTCGCGCCGAGCTTCGCGGCGGCCAACACCACGAGCGGTGCGTTGGCGTCCTGCGCGCCGGGCGCGATCAGGTTCGAGCGCTTGCGGATCGCGATGTAATCGGGATTCCAGCCGCGCGCCGCGAGCGTCGCTTTGGCCGACTCTTCGAGCTTCGCGAAGTCGCGCTCGCCCGCGAGCACCGCGTCGCGCACCCGATTGAGTTCGGCGGCCAGCATCGGCGCCTCGGCGCGCTCGGCGGCCGAAAGGAACCGGTTGCGCGAGCTGAGCGCGAGGCCGTCGGTGTCGCGCACGGTTTCGGCGGCGACGATGTCGGTCGGCAGCGCGAACTGGTGGCACATCTGGCGCACGATCATCAGCTGCTGGTAATCCTTCTTGCCGAACACCGCGACGCGCGGCTGCACGCACGACATCAGCTTCATCACGACCGTGCACACACCGTGAAAGAAGCCGGGGCGGAATTCGCCCTCGAGGATGTCGCCGAGATCGTGCGGCGGATGCACGCGGTATTCCTGCGGCTCCGGATACATGTCCCTTTCGGTCGGCGCGAACAGCACGTAGACACCTTCCTTTTGCAGCTTCTCGATGTCGGCTTCGAGCGTGCGCGGATATTTGTCGAAATCCTCGTTCGGGCCGAACTGCAGGCGGTTGACGAAGATGCTCGCCACGACCGGGTCGCCGTGCTGGCGCGCGAGGCGCATCAGCGACAGATGGCCCTCGTGCAGATTGCCCATCGTCGGCACGAAGGCCGTGCGATTCTGGCCGCGCAACTGGTCGCGCAATTCATGGATCGAGCTGATGACTTTCATGATCGGACAGGGATAGGCTCGCGCGGCGCGCGATCCGGTTGGCGCGATACCTGGCGGAATCGCGCGGGTCATCGCCTCACCGGCAAATGACGGGTTCGGAGCGCGGATTGTAGTGGATTTGGGCAGCGGACGCACCGAAACGCGGCGGCACTTCCGAGCGGCGCGCGGCGCGCTTGCCGCGCACTCCCCGCTGAGGCCTGCCAGGGTTCGCTGCGATGGTTTTCGTAGCGAGATTTCCAGGGTCCGGCCGCGGTCCGGCCGTCAAGCGGCCGTCATTCAGCGCTCAGGCCGGCAGATACGCCAGCCGCACGTAAATCGGCGCGAACGGCTCCGCCTGGGTGATTTCGACGAGCGATTCACGGCACAGCTCGAGCACGGCGATGAAATTCACGACGACGACCGGCACGCCGCGGCTCGTGTCGAACAAATCGGAAAACTCGATGAAGCGCGCATTCTGCAATTGCCGCAGGATCAGGCTCATGTGCTCGCGCACCGACAGCTCCTCGCGCGAAATCTTGTGATGCTGGACCAGCTTCGCGCGCTTGATCACGTCGGCCCACGCGGCGCGCAGGTCGTCGCTGTTCACGTCCGGGAAGCGCGGGGCGACACTCTGCTCGATGTAGACCTCGGCGCGCAGGAAATCGCGCCCAAGCTGCGGCAACTGGTCGATGCGTTGCGCGGCGAGCTTCATCTGTTCGTATTCGAGCAGGCGGCGCACCAGTTCGGCGCGCGGGTCTTCGGCTTCCTCGCCGGTGTCGGCCTTCTTGACCGGCAGCAGCATGCGCGACTTGATTTCGATCAGCATCGCGGCCATCAGCAGATACTCGGACGCGAGTTCGAGATTGGTCTTGCGCAGTTGCTCGACATAGCCGAGATATTGCACGGTGACATCCGCCATCGGGATGTCGAGCACGTTGAAGTTCTGCTTGCGGATCAGGTACAGCAGCAGGTCGAGCGGCCCCTCGAAGGTCTCGAGGAACACCTCGAGCGCGTCCGGAGGGATGTACAGGTCGTTCGGCAGCTTGAACAGCGGCTCGCCGTACAGACGCGCGAACGCGACGCCGTCGACCGTGTCGGGCGTCGAATCGGTGGCGGGCGTGGAAAGCGCGGTGTCGGACGGTGCCGGCGCTGGGCCGTGAACCGGGCCGTGTATCGGGCCGTGAAGCGGACCATGCACCTTGTCAGCGTGACTCATCGTCGGCGTGACTGGGGCGCTTAGAAATTCTGGTAGTACGAGTAAGGCGTCTGCTGCACGCGCGAAGTTTTCTGCTCGGCGCGCTCTTCCAGATCGATCGGCTGTTTGTCCCACAGCAGTGCGCGGCCTTTGCGTTGCTCGGCCTCCAGATTGGGCTTCTGTTGCTTGAGCTGGTTCAGGAACTGCGTGATGTCCGATTGATACATGGCTCGACGTCCGTGGTGGGTAGGGTGGCGGCTCTTGGGCTGGCCGCTGTGCGGTGCCGCGGGGAGGGCGCCGTCGTCCGCGATTTTACCGCATGCGTCGCGCGCGGTCGAAGATCGCCGTGGGCCGCCCATTTTTGAGATGAAGCGCGGGGCTCCGCCGGGGGCACGAGAGAGGCCGATCGGGGTCGCGTTGTGGTCAAATAGCATGCCTCGTTCGCATGCGCGGCCGGGGCGCGAGAATTCACTCATTGGCCGGAGGTCCTGTTTGGCGGGAGGTGCGATCGACATGCCGCGTGCGTTGCGCGGCGAGACCGGCCAGGCGCGCGGGCGCGCGCGTGAGCGCAAGGCGCTCGCGCGGTGCTGGCTGCGTGTGTCGCTCGCCATCGGCCTCGGCCTCCTGATGTGGCTGCTCGCCGTGGGCAAGGCTCACGCGGCGAGCAAGGCACCGAGCTACAAGGTCGAGGTGGTCGCCGAGCCGCGCGCGCTGCGCCGGCTGCTCGAACAGCACCTCGATATCTCGCGTTTCGCGACGCGGCCCGACGTCACCGACGACCAGTTCTCGTTCCTGATCACCGCGACGCCACAGCAGGTGCGCGATCTCGCCGCGACGCAGGGCTATTTTTCGCCGCTCGTCAGCACCGACGTGCGCACCGTCGACAACCTGCGGCAGGTCACCGTGCGCGTGGAGCCGGGCCCGCAGACCAAAGTCACGTCGGTCGACCTGTCGTTTCGCGGCGCGGTGCTGACCGAAGACCCGTCGCGCGAAAACGCGACGCGCTTCGCGTTCTCGCTGCGCGAGGGCCAGCCGTTCTCACAGGGCGACTGGGACGACGCGAAGAACGCGTCGCTGCGCGAGCTGCAATCGCGCCGCTACCTCGCCGCGAAGATCTACCACTCGGAGGCGCTGATCGATCCGCGCACGCACACGGCGAAGCTGTCGGTGATCTACGACAGCGGGCCGACCTTCACGATGGGCCAACTCGACGTGCAGGGCACGAAGCGCTATCCGGAACGCATCGTCCACAACGTCAATCCGATCTCGCCGGGCGACATCTACGACACGCGCACCGTTGCCGAACTGCAGCGGCAACTGCAGAACACGCCGTACTTCGCGAGCGTCGCGATCGACCTCGACAACGACCCTGCCAAGCCGCTCGACACGCCGGTGCACGTGAAGGTGTCGGAGTTTCCGTATCACAGTTTCCGCGGCGGCGTCGGCTATTCGACCGACAACGGCCCGCTCGTGCAGGGCGGCTACACGTATCTGAACACGTTCGGCGCGGCGTGGCCGTTCACCGTCGAGGGCCGCGCCGACAAGACGCAGCAATACGGGCAGATCCAGCTGTCGATGCCGCCGGGCCAGCACGGGTGGACCAATAGCGTGCTCGCGTCGTACACGACCACCGACGTCTCCGACACGCGTATCTACAGCATCCGCGGCGGCGTGCAACGCTCGCGTACGTCGCAGTTCCTCGACTACAGCTATTCGCTGCTGTTCTACGACGATCAGCTCGACCAGAACGCGGCGCCGCCGACCCGCGCGCACGCGCTGGTGCCGGGGTGGTCGTGGACGCGGCGCGACACCGACGACCCGCTGTTCCCGCGCCGCGGCAACCTGATCCACGTCGAGGCGGGCTTCGCGGTGAAAGGTCTGCTCGCCGACCAGTCGTTCATCCGCGGCTACGCGCGCGGCCAGCAGTATTTCCCGATCGGCGTCGACGACATCGTGCTGATCCGCGCCGAACTCGGCGGCGTATTCACGAGCGGCAGCTCGAGGGGCATTCCGGCGTCGCTGCTGTTCCGCTCGGGCGGCTCGAACTCGGTGCGCGGCTACGGCTTCCAGAGCATCGGTAACAACGTCGCCGGCTCGATCCTGCCGACCAAGTACCTGGTGACGAGCGCGGCCGAATACCAGCACTGGTTCTCGCACAACTGGGGCGCGGCCGTGTTCTTCGACATCGGCACCGCGACCGACACCTGGGGCGAAAAAGTTTTCTATCCGGGCGCCGGCGTCGGCGCGCGCTGGCGCAGCCCGGTCGGCCCGGTCAATCTCGATGTCGCTTACGGGATCCGCGATAACAGGGTGCGGCCGTATATCACGCTCGGCATCGCGTTCTGAAGTTTTGACGACAACCCTCTACCTTATTTGCCATCGCATTCACGCATGACCACCGACGTCACCGCCCCACCCCCCGCGCAGCCGCCCGGCGCCATGCCGCCAAGACCGCCGGATGGGCAGCAGCCGCCCGACACGACGCCGCCGAAGCGGCGCTGGGGCCGGTTGCTGCTGAAGACGGTCGCGGGCACGGTGGTCGTGCTGGTACTGCTCGCCGCACTCGCGGTCGGTCTGCTGTACGGGGCGCTGACGACCGAGCGCGGCACCGCGTACGCGTGGCACGCGGCCGTGAAGCTGCTCGGCGGCCGGCTCGCCGGCACGCTTGACGGCGGCACGCTCGCGCGCGGCGTGCAACTGCGCGACGTGCGCTGGCGCAGCCTCGACGGCAGCGGCACCGACATCGAGATCGACCGCGTCGCGGGCAGCTGGGCGCTCGCGCGCGAGCCATGGCGGTTCACGATCGACCACCTGCACGTCGGCACGATCGAGGCGCGCGTCGGCCCGTCGTCGAGCACCAGCGAGCCGCTGAGCGTGCCGCCGGATCTGCAGCTGCCGATGCAGCTGGAGATTCGCGACGTGCAGGTCGAGCGGCTGCTGCTGCACCAGGGCGCGTCGACGACGGAGCTGTCCAGCTTCGCGTTTCACGGACGCAGCGACGGGCGTCATCACGAGGCCGCGATCGATCGGCTCGACACGCCGTTCGGGGCGCTGACGGCAGCGGCGAAACTCGATGGCGTGCGGCCGTTTCCGCTCACCGGCGAAGTCGGTTATGCGGGCAAGGTCAACGATGAAGCCGTGCAGGTGGCCGGCCACCTGAGCGGCACGCTCGAGCAGCTCGTCGCCGAGCTCGATGCGAGCGGCATGAAGCTCGCCGGCCACGCGCGGGTCGAAGCGGCGCCGTTCGCCGCGGTGCCGTTGCAGCGCGCGACGCTGAGCTTCGATCATGTGAATCCGCAGGCTTTCGCGCCGGGTGCGCCGCTGGCCGATCTGGCGGTGCGCGCGGAGCTGCAGCCGGTCGAGCAGGGCGCGGCGACCGCGCCTGGCACAGCCAGCGCGGCGAAACCGTCGGCCGCCAGCCATCCGCACCACATCTTCGGCGACCACCACGCGCCGGCCAAACCGGCGGCGGGTTTTGCCGTCGCCGGCCATGTCTCGATCGTCAACGCGAAACCCGGCGCAATCGACCAGAAACTGCTGCCGCTGATCGATGCGAACGCCGACGTGCGCCTCGACGCCCATACGCAGAGCATCTCGAACCTGAACGTGCGGCTCGTGCGCAATGCGACGCTCACCGGCGGCGGCGCGCTGAGCGGCCGGCACGGCCGGCTCGATCTGAGCGTCGCGCGGCTCGACCTGAACGCGCTGCAGGCGACCGTGCGGCCGACGCAGCTGTCCGGCCCGATCGGCATCCGCCTGAACGACGACATCCAGACCCTGACGCTCGATCTCGCCGACCCCGCCGCCGCGCTGCGCGCCCAGGGCAAGATCACGTTCGACCCGGCACGCATCAGCTTCAACGACGTGCGCGTCACGGCGGGCCGCGGCCGCATCGATCTATCGGGCGCGCTGAAGCACGATGAGAACTCGACCTACAACCTGAAGGCGCAACTGACCGATTTCGATCCGCTGTCGCTGACCTCGCAGATGCCCGCGCGCACGCCCGTCACGACCTCCGGCGCGTCCGCCGCGAGCGGCGCGCAACGTGAGCGGCAAGCGCAAGCCGCGGCGCTCGTGGGCAGCACCGCCGGCGCGAAGAGCTCGGCGCCCGGCGATCAGGGCGCCGCCATCGCAAAGAACACCGCGCAGGCTGCGGTGCAGACCGAAGTGCTCGAGCGCAGGACGCCACCGCCCGCGCATGCAGGTCCGCCAGCGCGCAGGATCGAGGCGCGCGTGAACGCCACGGTCACGGCAGCAGGCGTGCTCGCGCCGGTCTTCACGACGCGCGCCGAATTCACGCTCGGTCCGAGCGTCTACAACGACCTGCCGCTCACGGGCGGCGGCATGATCCAGCTGGCCGGCTCGCGAATCCTGCCGAGCCACGCGAATCTTTCGGTGGCGGGCAACCGGGTGAATCTGCAAGGCAGCTTCGGCGCGGCCGGCGACCGGCTGCGCTTCGGCATCGACGCGCCGCAGCTCGATCGGCTCGGCTTCGGCCTCGCGGGCGCGGTCGCTGCGGACGGCGACGTTACCGGCTCGTTCGCGCACCCGAACGTCACGCTGAACTACAAGGCCGACAGCGTCGTGTTCGCGAGCAACCGCGTCGGCCATGCGGAAGGCCACGCCGAGTTGCGCGACGGCGCGAACGGCGCGCTCGCGTTCACGACCGACGCGCGCAATGTCAGCGCGGGCGGCGTCGACCTCGCCACGCTGACCGCCCGCCTGTCCGGCACACGCGCGAACCACACGTTCGAAGCCGCCGCGACCGGCAAGCTGCAGGACCGGCCGCTCGATCTGACGCTCGCCGCCAACGGCAAGCTGACCGACACGCGCGACGGCTCGCGCTGGGACGGCACCGTCACGCGTCTGCAGAATCGCGGCACGCCGGCGCTCAATCTCGAATCGCCGCTCGCGCTCAGCGCCGGGCCGGGGCACCTCACGCTCGGCGCGACGCGCCTGACGATCGAAGGCTCAGTGCTGACCCTGAAGTCATTCGCGTTCGATCACGGCCGCATCCAGTCGGCCGGCAGCCTGACCGACGTGTCGGTCGCGCACTTGCAGGAGCTGCGTCGCCAGATCACCGGCGAGCCGCCCGCCGTGCGCACCGACCTCGTGTTCGACGGCGACTGGGACTTCTCGCTCGGCGCGACGGCGAGCGGCCACATCGAGCTGCGCCGGCGCAGCGGCGACGTGACGGTCGAGATCGGTCGCGGGCTCGCGTCGATGGGCATTGGCGACGTCCGAGCGCGCGCCGAATTCACCGGCGGCAACCGGCTCAACGCGACCGTGCATGCGCAGGCGAGCCGCGTCGGCGTGATCGATGCCGACGCACACACGCCGCTCGTGCTGCGCGACGGCATGTTGAGCGTCGATCCGCAAAGCGCGCTGTCGGGCAACGTGAACGCGAACGTGCCGTCGCTGCGCACGACGGGCGGCCTGCTGGGCCCGAGCTATCTGCTCGACGGCCATCTCGCGCTGAAGCTCGCGCTCGGCGGCACGGTCGCGAAGCCGAACGTGACCGGCGCGCTGACCGGCGACGGTCTGTCCGCGACGGTCGTGAGCCAGAGCGTGCAACTGAAGGACGGGGTCGTGCGCATCGCGCTGTCGCAGAACATGGTGGACTTCCAGCAGGTCGAGTTCCACGGCGCGAGCGGCACGCTGCGCGCGACTGGGCGCGTGCGTCTCGACAGCTCGGAGCCCGACATGACCGCGAGCATCGTCGCGGACAAGCTCGATGTGTTCGCGTCGCCGGACCGCCATCTGTCGCTGTCGGGCAGTGCGAACATCTCGAACGGCGCCGTGGAGCGCGGCCCCGTGATCGACGGCAAATTCGTGGTCGACAGCGCGCTGTTCGATCTGCCCGAGCAGGCCGCGCCGAGCCTCGGCGACGACGTCGTGATCATCCGCCCGGACGGCACGCGCTCGGGCGGCCGGCCGCGTCCGTCCGAAGGCGGCGAGCGGCCGGCGAGCCCGTTCGCGCCACGCGCCAACGTCGAGATCGGCCTCGGCAACCACTTCCGCTTCCGTGGCAAGGGCGCCGATCTCGGCCTCGCCGGCACGATCACCGCGACGAGCGCGCCGAATACGCCGCTGCGCGCGGTCGGCAACGTGCGCGTCACACCGGGTTCGACCTATACCACATTCGGCCGCAAGCTCACGATCGAGAACGGCTTCTTCACGTTCAACGGTCCGGTCACGAATCCGGGCATCAACATTCTCGCGATGCGCCGCAACCAGCAGGTCGAGGCCGGCGTGCAGGTAACAGGCACGCTGCAGGCGCCGGTCGCGCGGCTCGTGTCGGAGCCGAGCGTGCCGGACAACGAAAAACTGTCGTGGCTGCTGTTCGGCCACGGCACCGACCAGGGTAACAACCTCGGCCAGCAGAGCACGATGACGACCGCGCTCGCGCTGCTCGGCAGCGCGACGGGTCATCGGATCGCGCAGACCGTCGGGCTCGACGAGTTTTCGATCGGCCGCAGCGACGTCGGCCTGACCGATCCGCAAGTCGTGATGGTGTCGAAGGCGATCAACGAGCGGCTCGTGATCGGCTACGAGCAGGGGTTGCAGTCGGCGAGCAATGCGATCAAGACGACGATCAATCTGACGCGATACTGGTCGCTGGTCGTGTATGGCGGCACGTTCTATGGCGCCGACGTGCTGTACACGCGGCGCTTCGATCGGATCTCATGGTGACGCGGGCAACATAAAAAAACGGCACGCCTGGAAGCGTGCCGTTTTCGTCATACCTGCCTGCGGCGAGGTGAGGCCCAGGCGCCCGAAGACGCCGCGCGTTACTTCACGCGCATGCCGGGCTTCGCGCCGCTGTGCGGCTCGAGCACGTAGAGGCCCGGTTCGGCCTTCTCGTCCGCCGCCGATGCCGCCAGCACCATGCCCTCGGACATGCCGAACTTCATCTTGCGCGGCGCGAGGTTCGCGACCATCACGGTCAGCTTGCCGATCAGCTGCTCCGGCTGATAGGCGGACTTGATGCCCGAGAACACGTTGCGGGTCTTCTCTTCGCCGACGTCGAGCGTCAGTTGCAGCAGCTTGTCCGAGCCTTCCACCGCCTTGCAGTCGACGATCTTCGCGATGCGCAGATCGACCTTCGCGAAGTCGTCGATCGTGATGATGCCGGACTCTTCTTCCTTCGCGGCGACGGCCTTGGCGTGGGCCTTCGCCTTGGCCTTCGCGTCGGCCGGCGCCGCTTCCGGCGTGGCCTGCAGCGAGTCGCGATTGGCGGCGAGCAGCGCCTCGATCTGCTTCGGATCGACGCGCGTCATCAGATGCTTGTACGCGTTGATCGGGCGCGCCGAGCTGAGCGGCACGGTGGCGTCGGCCCACACGAGCGGCTCGATGCCGAGGAAAGCCTCGACCGCTTCGGCGAGCTTCGGCAACACCGGCTTCAGGGCCAGCGACAGCAGGCGGAACGCCTCGATGCTGACGCTGCAGGTCTCGTGCAGCGCGACCGCGTTGGCTGGGTCTTTCGCCTGATCCCAGGGCTTGGCGGTATCGACGTAGGCGTTGACCGAGTCGGCGAGCTCCATGGTCTGACGCAGCGCACGGCTGTACTCGCGCGCCGCGTAGTGCGCGGCGATCTGCGGCAGCGCCGCGCGCAGCGTGCCGAGCAGCGGATGATGCATCGCGCTGTCCTGCACGCGGCCGTCGAAGCGCTTGATCAGGAAGCCGGCCGCGCGGCTCGCGATGTTCACGTACTTGCCGACCAGGTCGCTGTTCACGCGCGCCTGGAAGTCGTCGAGGTTCAGGTCGAGGTCTTCCATCGTGCTGTTCAGCTTGGCCGCGAAGTAGTAGCGCAGCCATTCCGGGTTCAGGCCGGTGTCGATCACGCTTTGCGCGGTGATGAAGGTGCCGCGCGACTTCGACATCTTCGCGCCGTCGACAGTCAAAAAGCCGTGCGCGAACACGTTGGTCGGCGTGCGATGGCCCGAGAACTCGAGCATCGCGGGCCAGAACAGCGTGTGGAAATACAGGATGTCCTTGCCGATGAAGTGGTACTGCTCGGCCGTCGAGCCCTTGCGGACCCACGCGTCGAAGTCGAGGCCGCGCTTTTCGGCGAGGTTCTTGAAGCTTGCGTAGTAGCCGACCGGCGCGTCGAGCCACACGTAGAAATACTTGCCGGGCGCGCCCGGAATCTCGAAGCCGAAGTACGGCGCGTCGCGCGAGATGTCCCAGTCGGCGAGCTTGGCTTCGCCAGCGTCGCCGAGCCACTCGCGCATCTTGTTGGTGGCTTCCGGCTGCGCGAGGCCGCCGACCCAGGCACGCAGGAAGTTCTCGCAGCGCGGATCGGACAGGCGGAAGAAGTAGTGCGTCGACGTCTTGCGAATCGGCGTCGCGCCCGAGACGACCGAGTACGGATTGACGAGCTCGGTGGGCTGGTAGGTCGAACCGCAGACTTCGCAGCTGTCGCCGTATTGGTCTTTGGCGCCGCATTTGGGGCACTCGCCCTTGATGAAGCGGTCCGGCAGGAACATTTCCTTGACCGGGTCGTACGCCTGTTCGATCTCGCGCGCGTCGATCAGCCCCGCTTCCTTCAGCGCGAGGTAGACGTTTTCGCTGAGCATGCGGTTTTCGTCGGAGTCCGTCGAGTAGTAGTTGTCGAACGAAACGCCGAAGCTGTCGAAGTCGCGCTTGTGCTCCAGCCAGACGCGATCGATCAGCTGTTTCGGCGTCAGACCTTCCTGTTCCGCGCGCAGCATCACCGGCGTGCCGTGCGTGTCGTCGGCGCCGACGTAGTAGACCTCGTGGCCGTGCATTCGCAGCACCCGGACCCAGATGTCCGTCTGGATATATTCGACCAGATGGCCGATATGAATCTGCCCGTTCGCATAAGGAAGGGCCGACGTGACGAGAATCTGACGGCGGCCGGACGGCTCGCCTGCTGGGAGGTCGGTGGCGGGTGCTGACATAAGTATCGGGGGTGCCTGCGGTGGGACGAAACGGTGATTTTAGCAGGGCGCACGCCGCACGCGGGCCGGGCGCGGCGGGCTGGACGCGCGGAACAGAGGGGGATGCGGGCGGGGATGCGGGCGGGCGCTGCGGTGGGGGACAGCCAGGAACGATGCCTGGCGAAGCGGGGTGCAAAACCGCGCGGGCAAAAAAAACCGGGGTCGATAAACCCCGGAGCAACAACGACAAGAGGAGAATGGTGACGTGATGGCTTCGCCAGCCACGTACCGTAAACACAGACCGCGGATTTTCCGCAGAGTTCGAAATTTTTTTCGGTCCGTCGACAAACCGGTCCGGCGGCTCGTCCCGCCCGCAAGCCGGGCGCGTGCGGCTGAAACGCCCGGCCGGCCCGGCGGCGCCTTCTCCTTGAGACTTGTCCTTATTGCGTCGCGTGCTGGGCCGTGGCGCGCAGATAGATCTCGACGCGACGGTTGGCCGCGCGGCCGGCTTCGGTGTTGTTGTCGGCGATCGGCTGGTTCGGGCCCATGCCGGTGGCCGACAGGCGTTGCGGCGCGATGCCGCGTTGCGCCAGATAGCCGGTCACGCTCTGCGCGCGATTGACCGACAGCGTCTCGTTGTATTGCAGCGAGCCGGTGCTGTCCGTATGGCCGACGACCGACGCGACGACTTCCGGATTCTGCTGCAGCGTCTGCGCGAGCTGGTCGAGCACCGGTGCGAACGACGGCTTGATCGCGTAGCTGCTGGTGTCGAACGTGACCGAACTCGGAATGTTCAGCTTGAGCGAGCCGTCCGGCTGCTCGGTGATCTGCGTGCCGGTGCCCTTGGTCGCGCCCGACATGCGGTTGCGGATGTTGTCCCAGTTGTAGCCGGTGATGCCGCCCACCGCGGCGCCAGTGGCCGCGCCGATCGCCGCGCCCTTGCCGCCGCCGAAGATCGCGCCGATCGCCGCGCCGGCACCAGCGCCCACGCCGGTGCCGACTGCTGTGTTGGTGCCCTGTTGGGTTGCGCAGCCGGCCACCAGCGAGCCGGCCACGGCGAATACGGCCACGCGAGTCATGATTCTTGCATTCATTTTGATTTCCTTTCGAGTGCGAATAAACCAGCGGGAAGCGGTCAGTCTATGCAGCGAACATTTCGGCAATGCAGCGACCATTCAGAAAGTTCGGGAACGATTCCTGCGCCTTGCTTCGCGCGGTCCTACAGCGAAGAAGGGTCTTCCGGCACCGTCTGCCGTCAGACACTACAATAATGCCTGAAACACGCAGCGATGCGACCCTACGGCGTCCCGCGTGCCCCGAAGGGTGCCCGGCACGCTCGATTTTCGCAATGCCGCATAACAATTTCTTGCAAATTCCGCCGCGTGGCCGATCGGTCCATCTCGCCGCGCCGCACCTCTTCCCCACGGAGTATCAATGAGTATCGATCGGGCTTTGGTCGACGTCGCCGTCGCGGCCGTCACTGACCCCAACACGGGCGCGCCGTACGCGGCCGCGAAGAGCATCCGCAACGTGGTTGTGGAGGGCGACGCGGTCAGCATTCAGGTGACGCTCGGCTACCCGGCGAAAAGCCAGTTCGACGCGATCCGCCAGCGGTTCGCCGATGCGCTGCGCGCGGTGCCCGGCGTCGCGAACGTGCGCGTCGAGGTTTCGCAACAGATTGCCGCGCACACCGTGCAGCGCGGCGTGAAACTGCTGCCCGGCGTGAAGAACATCGTCGCGGTTGCCTCGGGCAAGGGCGGCGTCGGCAAGAGCACGACCGCCGTGAATCTCGCGCTCGCGCTCGCGAGCGAGGGCGCGGCGGTCGGCATTCTCGACGCCGACATCTACGGCCCGTCGCTGCCCACCATGCTCGGCATCGAGGGCCGCCCCGAATCGCCCGACGACAAATCGATGAACCCGATGACCGGCCACGGCGTGCAGGCCAGCTCGATAGGTTTCCTGATCGAGGCGGACAACCCGATGGTGTGGCGCGGCCCGATGGCGACCTCGGCGCTCGAACAGCTGCTGCGCCAGACCAACTGGCACGAACTCGACTATCTGATCGTCGACATGCCGCCGGGCACCGGCGACATCCAGCTGACGCTCGCGCAGCGCGTGCCGGTTACGGGCGCCGTGATCGTCACGACGCCGCAGGACATCGCGCTGCTCGACGCGAAGAAGGGCCTCAAGATGTTCGAAAAGGTCGGCATCCCGATTCTCGGCATCGTCGAGAACATGGGCCTGCACATCTGTTCGAATTGCGGGCACGAGGAGCACATCTTCGGCGCCGGCGGCGGCGAGCGCATGGGCAAGGAGTATGGCGTCGACGTGCTCGGCAGCCTGCCGCTCGACATCACGATCCGCGAGCAGGCCGACTCGGGCCGTCCCACGGTCGTCGCGGACCCGAACGGGCGCATTGCGGAGCTCTATCGCTCGATCGCGCGCAAGGTTGCGGTGCATATCGCCGAGCGCGCGCGCGACATGAGCTCGAAGTTTCCGAACATCGTCGTGCAGAACACCTGAGCGGCCGTTCGGGCGAGGGATTAGGGGCGATCTCGATCCCTATTTTCACGAACTCTCGCGGTATCATGTCGACTTCACGAGTTCGGCTCGGCGGCCGCAGGGGCGGCCGCCAGGCCGACAAGAGGATCGCATGGGAAAACGAATCGACGGGCACGCGGTACATGCGTTCATCGTCCTGACTGCCAGCTGTGTGCTGTTGAGCGGCTGTGGCGTATTCCTGAGACCACAGGAAAAGCGCGCCGACGCGCAATTGCTGCCCACCGTGGGCAATCAGGCGCACGGCCTCGTGACGTTTATCGAGCGCTCGGACGGCGTCCAGGTCACCTACAATCTCACGGGCTTGCCGCCCAATAGCGACCACGCGCTGCAGGTGCACGAGCGCGGCGACTGCAACGCCGCCGACGGCTCCAGCGCCGGTCCGGTGTTTTCGCCGGCGGCCGAACGGCTCAAGGCCGGCGCGCGCGTCGAGGGCGATCTCGGCAACATCCATGCGGACGCGAACGGCGTGGCCACCGGCTTCATCGTCGCGCCGGACGTGTCGCTCGACGGCATCCGCTCGGTGCTGCAGCGCGCGGTACTGCTCCACCACGACGCGACCGATCCCTACGCGTACCCTCAGCATGGCGCGGGCGTGGCGATCGCCTGCGGCGTGATTCGCCAGCAGTGAACCGCGAGCGCGCTTGCGCCGCTCGGCCGCCGTTCGGTGGCCCGCCCCGCAACGGCGTCGTGCCAGTCGGCGGACCCCCTTCATCGGGCGCGGCTCGCGCCATCGGCGGCAGCCTCTGCGTGATCGCGTAAAATAAGCGGCCTTCGCCGGCTGGGCGCCGAAGTGCCGGGCGGCCGTTTTCATCTACCTTTCGTCACACCTGATATTCACGTCGAGCAGCTCTCACCTATGACCATCAAATCTGACAAGTGGATCCGGCGCATGGCCGAGTCGCACAAGATGATCGAGCCGTTTGCGCCCGATCAGGTTCGCGTCTCCGAAGACGGCCGGAAGATTGTCAGCTACGGCACCTCGAGCTACGGCTACGACATCCGCTGCGCAGACGAATTCAAGATCTTCACCAACATCAACTCGACGATCGTCGATCCGAAGAACTTCGACGAGAAGTCGTTTGTCGATTTCAAGGGTGACGTCTGCATCATCCCGCCGAACTCGTTCGCGCTCGCGCGCACGGTCGAGTATTTCCGTATTCCGCGCAGCGTGCTGACCGTGTGCCTCGGCAAATCGACATACGCGCGCTGCGGGATCATCGTCAACGTGACGCCGTTCGAGCCGGAATGGGAAGGCCACGTCACGCTCGAATTCTCGAATACGACACCTTTGCCTGCGAAAATTTACGCGAACGAAGGCGTCGCCCAGGTGCTGTTTTTCGAAAGCGACGAGATTTGTGAAACGTCGTACGCGGATCGCGGCGGCAAGTATCAAGGTCAGCACGGCGTCACGTTGCCGAAAACGTGACGTCGGCAGCGTCTTGACCCACCGGTTATTCGGGTGACCGCTGCGCTTTCCAAGTAACGCAGCGGTCGTTTTCTTTTTGGAGAATCGCCCATGAAGTTCCGTTTTCCCGTCGTCATCATCGACGAAGATTTCCGCTCCGAGAACATCTCGGGTTCCGGCATCCGGGCTTTGGCCGAAGCCATCGAGAAAGAAGGTGCGGAAGTGCTCGGGTTGACGAGCTACGGCGATCTGACCTCGTTCGCGCAGCAGTCGAGCCGCGCGTCGTGCTTCATCCTGTCGATCGACGACGACGAGCTGCTGCCGTACGTCGATAACGTGGTCGTCGAAGGCGAGACGCCCGAGCTTGCCGCCGCGATCGTCGCGCTGCGCGCGTTCGTGACCGAAGTGCGCCGCCGCAACGCCGATATTCCGATCTTCCTGTACGGCGAAACGCGCACTTCGCGCCATCTGCCGAACGACATCCTGCGCGAGCTGCACGGCTTCATCCATATGTTCGAGGACACGCCGGAGTTCGTCGCGCGCCATATCATCCGCGAGGCGAAGGTGTATCTCGACTCGCTCGCGCCGCCGTTCTTCAAGGAACTGGTGCAGTACGCGGAAGAGGGCTCGTACTCGTGGCACTGCCCGGGTCACTCGGGCGGCGTCGCGTTCCTGAAGAGCCCGCTCGGCCAGATGTTCCACCAGTTCTTCGGCGAGAACATGCTGCGCGCCGACGTCTGCAACGCGGTCGACGAACTGGGCCAGCTGCTCGACCATACCGGTCCGGTCGCGGCCTCGGAGCGCAACGCCGCGCGCATCTTCAGCGCCGATCACGTGTTCTTCGTGACCAACGGCACCTCCACCTCGAACAAGATCGTCTGGCACGGCACGGTGGCGCCGGGCGACATCGTGCTGGTCGACCGCAACTGCCACAAGTCGATCCTGCACGCGATCACGATGACCGGCGCGATCCCGGTGTTCCTGACGCCGACCCGCAACAACTTCGGCATCATCGGCCCGATTCCGCGCAGCGAGTTCGAACCGGAGAACATCCGCAAGAAGATCGAGGCGAACCCGTTCGCGCGCGAAGCGCTCGCGAAGAACCCGAACCTGAAGCCGCGCATTCTGACGATCACGCAAAGCACCTACGACGGCGTGATCTACAACGTCGAGATGATCAAGGAGATGTTGGGCGAATGGCTCGACACGCTGCACTTCGACGAAGCGTGGCTGCCGCATGCCGAATTCCACGAGTTCTATCAGGACATGCACGCTATCGGCGCGGGCCGTCCGCGCATCGGCGCGATGGTGTACGCGACGCACTCCACGCACAAGCTGCTCGCCGGCATTTCACAGGCGTCGCAGATCGTCGTGCAGGATTCGAAGAACAGCCGCTTCGACAAGCATCGCTTCAACGAGGCGTATCTGATGCATACGTCGACGAGCCCGCAGTACGCGATCATCGCGTCGTGCGACGTGGCCGCGGCGATGATGGAAGCGCCGGGCGGCACCGCGCTCGTCGAGGAGTCGATCGCTGAAGCGCTCGACTTCCGCCGCGCGATGACCAAGGTCGACACCGAATACGGCGACGACTGGTTCTTCAAGGTGTGGGGCCCGGACCAGTTCGCCGAGGAAGGCATCGGCTCGCGCGACGACTGGATGCTGCGCCCCAACGACGCGTGGCACGGCTTCGGCCCGCTCGCCGAAGGCTTCAACATGCTCGACCCGATCAAGGCGACGATCGTCACGCCGGGTCTCGACATGGACGGCGGCTTCGGCGAAACCGGCATTCCGGCCGCGATCGTCACGAAGTACCTGGCCGAGCACGGCATCATCGTCGAGAAGACGGGCCTGTACTCGTTCTTCATCATGTTTACGATCGGCATCACGAAGGGCCGCTGGAACTCGATGGTGACCGAGCTGCAGCAGTTCAAGGACGATTACGACAACAACCAGCCGCTGTGGCGTGTGCTGCCCGAGTTCGTGCAGCATCATCCGATGTACGAGCGTGTCGGCCTGCGCGACCTGTGCCAGCAGATCCACAGCGTGTATCGCGCGAACGACATCGCGCGTCTGACGACCGAGATGTACCTGTCGAGCATGGAGCCGGCGATGAAGCCGTCCGACGCGTTCGCGAAGCTCGCCCACCGCGAGATCGATCGGGTACCGATCGACGAGCTCGAAGGCCGTGTCACGTCGATCCTGTTGACGCCGTATCCGCCGGGCATTCCGCTGCTGATTCCGGGCGAGCGTTTCAACAGGACCATCGTCAACTATCTGCGTTTCGCGCGCGAGTTCAACGAGCGCTTCCCGGGTTTCCATACGGATATCCACGGGCTCGTCGGCGAAATGGTCAACGGGCGCATCGAATACTTCGTCGATTGCGTGCGCAGCTGACGATGGGGTGGGTGACGTTTCTGCCGGGCCTGGCAGCGATCGGCCGCCGGCGGCGCGGTGTCGGCATGCTGGCCTTCGCGCTGGCGGCCGGCACGGCGGTGTTCGGCGGCATCGCGAGTCCGGCGGCGCATGCCGAGGTGGCGGCCGCCGATCCGATCGACGCGTCGATGCGCGCATGTCTCGCGCGCGCCGACATGTCGACGACGATGGGGCAGGTGCAGTGCATGGACGCTGCGCGCATCGGCTGGAAGGTCGCGGTCGACAACGCGTACCAGCAGTTGCTCGCGAAGCTGCCGCCCGCGCGGCGCAGGCTGTGGGAAAGGAGCCAGTCGAGCTGGCTTGCGTCGCGCGATGCCGAGAAGCAGTTGCTCGCCGCTGTCTTCGCCACGACCCAGGGTTCGATGTACGTGCTTTCCGAAGCCGACATGCAGCTGCAGCCGGTGCGCGACCGCGCGCTCGCGCTGCGCAGCGCGCTCGCCGATGCGAACGGTCCGGCGCCGCGCCGGCCGCGCGCCTGCAACGCCGACGCGCGGTGCGAACACGCGATGTTCGATCTGAACCGCTACTACCGTGTGCTCGAATCGAAGATGCCGGCGCAATCGCGGCCGACGCTCGTGCACGCGCAACGCGCGTGGAGCGCGTATCTGACGGCGTCGACGCGGCTCGTCGACGAGCACGGGCGTATCGACATCATCGGCGCGCGCGTCGCGACGATCAAACGGCTCTCCGAAACGGCCGGAAACCACTGACGGCCGCCGACCGGCGCCGCCCACCGCGCATTCAATCCCATTGATACCGGTCTTCGCGCGGCTGCGGCAGCGCGAGCGCCGGCTCGCCGCGCAGATCGCGCATCGCATCCTCGATCATCGCGGACATCATGTTGAGCGCGAGATCGTTGTCGTCGGTGCCGAACGGTTCTTCGAGCTGCGACGCGATCGCTTCGTGCGCCATGAACGTGTACGCGACGAACACCGCGAACACCGGCGTGAAAATGCCGATGCTATTGACGAGTCCGAACGGCAGGGACGCGCAGAAGAAGTACACGGTGCGGTGGATCATCACCGAATACGCGAACGGCAGTGGCGTCGACGCGATGCGCTCGCACCCGCCGATCACATCCGACAGCCCGCTCAGATTGCGGTCGAACGCGAGCACCGCGATCGGATCGAGCGCCCCCGCGCGTGCCGCGCGCTGCACCCATTCGCCGAGGCACAGCAACAGCGCGGCTGGCTTGTAGCGCGATCCAATCACACGTTCAAACAGTGCGCGGGGCAGCCGCGCGGCAAGGTCGTCGCGCGGTTCGGTCTTGCGCAACTGATGACGCAGCGCATGCGGGAGCGCGCTCAGTATCGCCAGAAACGCGGCGGCTTCTTCTTTGGGCAACTCGCGCGACGGCAGCGTCAGCGCCTGGCGCGTCAGCGAGCGCGACTCATTGAGCAACTGCCCCCACAGCTTGCGCGCCTCCCACCAGCGGTCGTAGCTCGCGTTGTTGCGAAAGGCGAGAAACACCGCGAGCGCAATGCCGACCAGCGAGAACGGCGCGATCGAGTTCAGGTTCAGGCTGACGGGCAGCAGATGATCGTGTGCGGCGAGCGCAATGATCGAGATGAAGAAGATCAGCAGGAGCCGCGGCAGCAACTGCGGCAGCACCGAGCCGCGCCACGCGAGAAGCATGTGAAACCAGTGGAGATGCGGGCGGATGATCATGGCAAAGCGCTTCGGCCAGGAGACAGAGCGCCTATTATCGGTCGCATTTCGCGTCCCTAAACAGGAAAACCCGCGGCGTGCGCATCGAAGACGACGCGCACGCCGCGGCTTCGTTCACCGCAAGCGCATCGGGACAGCCGTGAGCGGAGGCTCAGTCGCGCGCCGACGAAGCAGCGCCGTGGCTGAGCCAGTCGAGCACGGCCGTCGCGTCGTCGTCGGCGCCTTCGCGCGCTTTCTCGACCGTCTCGGCGACGTCGTCGCTCGGCATCGCGCGCCGAATCGCCACACCGACAGCGAGAATGTCGATCATCACGAGGTGCAGGATGCGCGAGATCATCGACAGTTGCGACTCGCGAATCTCGATGTGATCGGTTTCCAGCGCGACCGTCGCACGCTTCGCGAGCGGTGTGTTGCTCGACGTGATCGCGATCACCTGCGCGCCGGCCTGCATCGCGACGTCGAGCACGCGCAGCAGCTCGGGCGCGCGCCCCGACTTCGACACCGCGACGATCACGTCGCCCTTGCCGAGCAGCGCGGCGGAGGCCGCCTGCATGTACAGGTCACCGTACGCGATGGTCGGAATGCCGAAGCGGAAGAACTTGTAGTGCGCGTCCTGCGCGACGATGTTCGAATTGCCGAGTCCGTAGAACTCGATGCGCCGCGCGCCGTTCAGCAGGTCGATGGCGCGTTCCACGTGCTCGAAGTTCAGATGCTCGCGCAATTGCAGAATCGCGGACACGGTGTTGTCGAGCACCTTCGCGCCGAAGTCGGTCGCGGTGTCGCCGAGATGCACCTGGCTGTGGCTGACCGGAATCGTGCCGGTCAAACCGGTCGCGAGCTTGAGCTTGAAGTCCGACAGCCCCTGGCAGCCGAGCGAGCGGCAGAAGCGGATCACGGTCGGCTGACTGACGTCGGCCTTGCGCGCGATATCGACGATCGGATCATTGATGATCGAACGCGGGTGGTTCAACGCGAGATCGGCGACGCGGCGCTCGGCCGGCGTCAGCGCGTCGCGCATCTGGCGAATCCGCTCGAACACCGCCGACGAGCTGCCGCCCGCGCGGTTCGACAGCTGCTCCGCCAGAATCGCCGATACGCCGAGGAACGCCGGGTATTCGGCGGTGATCACATAGGTCGGCACGTTCTGCAGATACGCCTCGAAGCGGCCCTTCGCCTCGAAGCGCTGGCGGAACGACGAACGCGCGAAGAACTCGCCGAGGCGTGGCACGACGCCGCCGCCGATATAGATGCCGCCGAGCGCGCCGAGCGTCACCGCGATATTGCCGGCGAAGGTGCCGAGAATGCCGCAGAACACGTCGACCGATTCGGCCGCGAGCGGCTCGCCTTCGAGCGCGCGCTTGACCACATCGGCCGTATTTACGCTGGCCGGCACGCGCTTCTTGTCGCGGCCCGCGAGCGCGCGATAGATCATCTCGATGCCGGGACCCGCGGCCACGCGTTCGAACGACACGTGTGACCACTTCTTGCGCGCGTACTGCAGCACGATATCTTCACGCTCGTCGGCGGGCGCGAAGGTGGCGTGGCCGCCTTCGCTGCCGAGCGCGATCCAGCGGTCGTCGGCGGGGATCAGACCCGACACGCCCATGCCGGTGCCGGGGCCGAGCAGGCCGATCACGCTGTTCGGCCGGCGCTGGCCGCCGCCCACCTGCACGCGCTGCGTGTCGGTGAGGCCGGGCAGCGCCATCGCAAGCGCGGTGAAGTCGTTGACGACGAGCAGCGTGTCGAAGCCGAGCGCGCGGCGCGTCGCTTCGATCGAAAAGGTCCAGTCGTGATTGGTCATGCTGACCTGGTCGCCGTCGACCGGGTTCGCAATCGCGATCGCCGCGTGATTGACGCGACCGATCTTCATGTCCTTCAGATACTTCTTGATGACGTCGGCGACACTCGGGTAGTCGGCGCAAGGATAGACCTGCACCGAGCCGATTTCGCCGGGGCCCGTCTCGAGCGCGAAACGCGCATTGGTACCGCCGATGTCGGCCAGCAGCCTCGGTCCATCGGCGTGCTGGACCGCGCCCGGCACAGCCTTAGTTTGCACACCAGTAGACATCGAGTCTCACTCCCTTGTCGTTTGCCAGCTGCGAGATGGCATTTTTTTGTAGCGCGGCGGACGCGGCGTTGAGCACGTCCATCTTGCGCGGCCCTGCGATCAGCAGAAACAGATGCTTCACGTCCTTCAGCGCGGACAGCGACCAGCTCACGCGCGCGTGCGGCGCCGCGCCCGGATGCACGGCGACGAAACGCTCGGTCGTGTTGATCGCGTGATCCCATTCGGGCGCGTCGGCGAAGATCGACGCGGTGTGGCCGTCTTCGCCCATGCCCAGCACCGCGACGTCGGGCGCCGTGGCGAAGCGCGCGTCCGCATTCAGCGCGGCGACGTGCGAATGCAGATCCTGGGTGGTGTCGACGAGCGGCCAGAAGGTCGCGTGTTGCGCGGCGTTTTGCAGCAACGTGGCGCGCGCGAGTTGCGCGTTGCTCGCGCTATCGGTCTCCGGCACCCAGCGGTCGTCGACCAGCGTGATCGCGATGCGGGGCCAGTCGAACGTCTGCGTCGACAACGTTTGCAGGAACGGACGCGGGCTGCTGCCGCCGGACACGGCTAGCATGGCCGGGCGCGCGAGCGGGGTTGACGTGCCGGTGCCGGCCGCCTGTGCGGCAAGCGACGCATGTAACGCGTCGCCCACCGCTTTCGCCAGCGCGTCGGATTGGGCGCGCTGGTCGTCGAAAGCGTGAAGCTCGATCACTTCTCCTCCGTGCTGCTTTCTTGTTAGGTCTGCGGAATCAGCCTGACTGCTCTCGCGCGATGCCTGCAAGGCGGGTGGCCTGCGGACGCATGACGCGATACCGGCGCGACTCCGTTCAGTTCGTCGGTGGTGTTGCCGGCGCCGCGCGCCGAGGTATTTATTGCGCGCGGCGCCGTCCATCAATTCATCAAACTCAATTCTCTTCCTCGAGCCAGCAGGTGCCGTGCTGGGCGAGCATCGCGCTCGCCGCGGACGGTCCCCACGTGCCCGCCGCGTACGGCTTGGGCGGCTTGGTCGAGGCCTTCCACTCGTTCAGGATCGGCTCGACCCAGCGCCACGCGGCTTCCTGTTCGTCACGCCGCACGAACAGCGCGAGGCGCCCGTTGATCACGTCGAGCAGCAGCCGCTGATAGGCCTCCATCTGGCCTTCGCGGAAGAACCGGTCGAACGCGAGATCGAGGTATACGCTCGCGAGGTTCATACCCTCGCCGGGCTGCTTCGCGAGACAGTACAGACGAATCGTCTCGTTCGGCTGCAGACGGATCACGAGGCGGTTCGCGCCCGCGCGCAGCGCCGACGCGCCAAGCGCCGAATGCGGCACCGCACGGAAATTCACGACGATCTCGGCGACGCGGTCGGCGAGCCGCTTGCCCGTGCGCAGGAAAAACGGCACGCCGGCCCAGCGCCAATTCTCGATCTCGACCTTCAGCGCGACGAAGGTCTCGGTCGAGCTATCGGGCTTCACGCCGTGCTCGGTCGCGTAGGCCGGGACTGTGTTGCCACGGATCACGCCCGAATGATACTGGCCGCGCACCGCAACCTTGCCGATTTCCTGCGGCTCGATTGGTTTGAGCGCGCGCAGCACGCGCAGCTTTTCGTCGCGCACCGAGTCGGAATCCATCGAGTGGGGCGGCTCCATCGCGACGATCGACAGCAACTGCAACAGGTGGTTCTGCACCATGTCGCGCAGCGCGCCGGTATTGTCGTAGAAATCGCCGCGCGCTTCGACGCCGAGTTCCTCGGCGATCGTGATCTGGATGCTTTCGACCCACTCGCGGCGCCACAGCGGCTCGAACAGCGCATTGCCGAAGCGCAGCGCGAGCAGGTTCTGCACCGGCTCCTTGCCGAGGTAATGGTCGATCCGGTAGATCTGTTCTTCCGCGAAGATTTCGCCGACCGCATCATTAATTGCGTTCGACGACTTCAGGTCGTAGCCGAGCGGCTTCTCGAGCACGATGCGCGCGTTGTGGTTCAGGCCCACCGCGGCGAGCGCATGGCAGATCGGCACGAACAGCGACGGACCCGTCGCCAGATAGAACACGCGGATGCCGGGCATCTCCTCGATCGCGTCGCGCAGTTGCGCGAAGTCGTCCGGATTGCCGAGATCGATCTTCACGAACTCGATGCGCGCGAGGAAGCTCGTCCACGCGGCTTCGTCGAGGCCGTTCTTCGACACATGCGGCTTGACGTGCCCGTCGACCCACTGCAGATACTCGCCGCGATCCTCGACGTGCCGCGCGACCGCGACGATCTTGCCGCTGTCGGCGAGCATGCCGCCCGCGCGGTGCGCTTCGAACAGCGCGGGCAGGATCTTACGCATCGACAGATCGCCGGTTCCGCCGAAGAGAACGAAGGTGAAGCTTGGGTCGGTATGCATGAGTCTCCGTCGATGTCCTGAAGGGCCGCCGCGCTGATCGGACACTGCACGCGCAGCGCCCCGGAAGAGCGACCGTAGTCCGATAAAATATTTTTTGACACTGAATTGTAGTTTAACTACAATCCAAATCAAGAGGTAGCGTTAATTCGATGAAAAAAGCGTGCGCTGTACAGACGGAATGCACGCTTTTTGCGAATCGGCGGGCGTCCCCGGCACGCAAACGGACAATGGGACAACGCCTTCCGGTACGCGCCAGCAGGGTGCCGGCGGACCTTACGGAAAACCGGGGAGTCGACGGGCTTGCGGGGTCGTTGCCCGCAGCCGACGTCAGGCTGGCGTCGAAGTGGCGTATGAGGTACCTCGAGTCTGCAGCGCGATGCGGGCAGGCAAAAATCAAAAGAGGAGACAGTCAGTTGCATCCCGAACCACTCACCTCTTGAGCGTCCAGCGGCCGGACATCGGTCCGCCGGCACATGCCCTCGCGCATGCGCCCGACCGTGCTCGATCGCCAGTGTTTTGCCTGTTTGAACCAACCACAGCACCCTGGCGACATCAGGGGCCATTCGTTTTTTTGTTCAGGTGTCTGGAGGAGATAAGCAATGAAATTTCGCGCGATCATGGGCGCTCTGTGCGCTGCGGGTCTGATGTGTGGCGTGTCGGCCGTGCAGGCCGCCGAGTCGATCGAAGTGCTGCACTGGTGGACTTCGGGCGGCGAATCCAAGGCCGTCGGCGTCCTCAAGGACGACATGACGAAGCAGGGCTACACGTGGAAGGACTTCGCGGTCGCGGGCGGCGCTGGCGCGGCTGCCATGACGGCACTGAAGACGCAGGTGATCTCGGGCAACGCACCGAGCGCCGCGCAGATCAAGGGTCCGCTGATCCAGGAATGGGCTTCGCAGGGCGTGCTGGTGCCGATCGACCCGGTCGCGGGCGACTGGAAGAAGAACCTGCCGCCGCAAATCGACAAGATCATGCAAGCGGACGGCCACTACGTCGGCGCGCCGTTCTCGGTGCATCGCGTGAACTGGCTGTACATCAACAAGGCAGCGTTGGACAAGGCAGGCGGCAAGGTGCCGACCACGTGGCCTGAGTTCTTCGCGGTGGCCGACAAGATGAAGGCCGCGGGCATTCAGCCGATCGCAATGGGCGGCCAGCCGTGGCAAGACCTGACGCTGTGGGAAGACGTCGTGCTGTCGGAAGGCGCGGACTTCTACAGGAAGGCGCTCGTCGACCTCGACGAGAAGACGCTGACCTCGGAAAAGATGGTTCAGGTGTTCGACACGGTCCGCAAGATCCAGGGCTACTTCGACGCGGGCCGTACGGGCCGTGACTGGAACCTCGCCACGGCCATGGTCATCAACGGCAAGGCCGGCATGCAGTTCATGGGCGACTGGGCGAAGGGCGAGTTCACCAACGCTGGCAAGAAGTCGGGCACGGACTACATCTGCGCGGTGGTGCCGAACACCGACAAGGCTTATACGTTCAACGTCGACTCGTTCGTGTTCTTCCAGCAGAAGGGCCAGAAGGCCGCGACGCCGGGCCAGCTCGCGCTCGCGAAGACGATCATGTCGCCGGAGTTCCAGGAGCAGTTCAGCCTGTACAAGGGCTCGATCCCGGTGCGTCTCGGCGTGCCGATGGACAAGTTCGACGACTGCGCGAAGAAGTCGTACGCTGATGAGCAGATTGCGATCAAGGCCGGCGGTTATGTGCCGTCGCTCGCTCACGGCATGGCTCAGCCGGATGCCGCGGCAGGCGCGATCTCCGACGTCGTCACGAAGTTCATGAACTCGCAGGAAGATTCGAAGACCGCGGTTCAGGCTCTCGCGAGGGCAGCGAAGACCAAGTAAGCGTAAGTACGAAGCGTTGCGCCCGGCGGCTTGCATCCGAAGCACCGGGCGCGCCCTTCGGGCCGTGTGGGATCGGACCTCGCTGCTTTGGTTCGCAGCGCAGTCTGGCGCCACCCGGCTCACCCTGGTTTCATGGAGTCACACCCAGGCCGTCGCGGTCCCGCGCCATGCGTGCACGGGCAGCCCGGCGGTACAGTTTCAGCAGGAGTCGAGTAGTGACTGCTTCCATCAGCGGGAACGGGAAAACGGCCACCGTCGCCCGCCGCACGTCGCCCATGGCGGCCCTTGCCGATCGCTATATTCCGAAGCTGGTGCTCGCACCCAGCGTCGTGATCAGCCTGATCTTCGTGTATGGCTTTATCGCAATCACCGGCTATCTGTCGCTGTCTACTTCGCGGTTGATGCCTCGGTGGGAGTTCGCGGGTCTCGACCGCTATCGCGAACTGTTCCAGAACGACGTGTTCTGGACTTCGGCCGCGAACCTCGGCTGGTTCGGCATTCCGTTCATCGGTATCTGCATCGGTCTGGGTCTGTTGCTCGCGATCCTGCTCGATCAGCAGATCCGCAACGAAGGCGCGCTGCGCGCCGTGTTCCTGTATCCGATGGCGCTGTCGTTCATCGTGACCGGCACCGCATGGCAATGGATTCTGACGCCGAGCATCGGCATCGAGAAGGTGTTTCACGACTGGGGCTGGACGAGCTTCTCGTTCAACTGGCTCGGCGACCCGGACAGGGCGATCTTCTGTATCGTGATCGCGGCGGTCTGGCAGTCCACCGGCTTCGTGATGGCGCTGTTCCTCGCCGGTTTGCGGGGCGTCGACAGCGAGATCTTCAAGGCCGCGCAGATGGACGGCGCGAACCTGCCGACCATCTATCGCAAGATCGTGATTCCGAGCATGCGGCCGGTGTTCTTCTCCGTGCTGCTGATCCTTTGTCACATCACCATCAAGACGTTCGACCTGGTCGTCGCGCTGACCGCCGGCGGTCCGGGCACGTCGTCGTCGCTGCCGGCCATCTTCATGTACACGTTTTCGTTCAATCGCGGGCAGCTCGGCGTCGGCGCGGCATCGTCGATCATGATGCTCGCTACCGTGGTGGCCGTGCTCGTGCCGCTGATGTATCTGGAATCGAGGAGCACCCGCAATGCAGCCTAAGATGACGATTAGCCGTGCCGTCATTTACGCGGCCCTGGTTCTGTTCGCGCTGTACTTCCTGTTCCCGCTGTACGTGATGCTGTCGACGTCGTTCAAGGACATCGACCAGCTGCGCACCGGCAACCTGCTGACGCCGCCGACGAGCTGGAGTTTCGCGCCGTGGATCAAGGCGTGGAGCGGCGCGTGTACGGGGGTGCGCTGCGACGGCATGCAGCCGTTCTTCATGAACTCGGTGCGCATGGTGATTCCGGCCGTGCTGATCTCGTCGATCATCGGCGCGTTCAACGGCTACGTGCTCACGCACTGGCGTTTCCGCGGCGCCGATCCGATCTTCACGATGCTGCTGGTCGGCTGCTTCATTCCGTTCCAGGCGATCCTGCTGCCGATGGCGCGCCTCGAAGGCATCCTCGGCCTGGCGAACACAGTGAGCGGTCTGGTGCTCGTGCACGTGATCTACGGTATCGCGTTCACGACGATGTTCTTCCGCAACTTCTACGTGAGCGTGCCGGCTGAACTCGTGAAGGCCGCGCGGATCGACGGTGCGGGTTTCTTCACGATCTTCACGAAGATCCTGCTGCCGGTGTCGCTGCCGATCTTCATGGTGTGCCTGATCTGGCAATTCACGCAGATCTGGAACGACTTCCTGTTCGGTATCGTGTTCTCCGGCGTCGATTCGATGCCGATCACCGTGGCGCTGAACAACCTCGTCAACACCTCGACCGGCGTGAAGGAATACAACGTGGACATGGCCGGCGCGATCATCGCGGCGCTGCCCACGCTGCTCGTCTACATCATCGCCGGACGTTACTTCGTGCGCGGCCTGACCGCGGGCGCGGTGAAGGGCTAAATCACCCTGGAGCGACGGCGTTTCACCGAACGCGTGCCGTCGTCGCCTGACAAGACGTTTTCAAGCAGTACCAGAGACTAGAGGATTCACAGCATGGCAAGCCTTTCCATCCGTGACGTGTACAAGACCTACCCGAACGGGGTGCCGGTTCTGAAGGGTGTCAACATCGACATCGAAGACGGCCAGTTCCTGATTCTGGTCGGCGGCTCAGGCTGCGGTAAGTCGACGCTGCTCAACATGATTGCCGGTCTCGAAACCGTGACCAAGGGCGAGATCCAGATCGACGGCAAGACGGTCAACAACCTGTCGCCGAAAGATCGCGACATCGCGATGGTGTTCCAGTCGTACGCGCTGTATCCGTCGATGACGGTGCGCGACAACATCTCGTTCGGCCTGAACATCCGCAAGGTGCCGAAGCAGGAGCAGACGCAGATTGTCGAGCGTGTGTCGAACACGCTGCAGATCAAGCATCTGCTCGATCGCAAGCCGGGTCAGCTGTCGGGCGGCCAGCGTCAGCGCGTCGCGATGGGTCGCGCGCTCGCGCGCGATCCGGTGATGTTCCTGTTCGACGAGCCGCTGTCGAACCTCGACGCGAAGCTGCGTATCGAGATGCGCTCGGAAATCAAGCTGCTGCATCAACGCCTCGGCACGACGATCGTCTACGTGACGCACGACCAGATCGAAGCGATGACGCTCGGCGACCGCATCGCGGTGATGAAGGACGGCATCGTTCAGCAGTTCGGCGCGCCGCAGGAAATCTACGACTCGCCGTCGAACCTGTTCGTCGCGGGCTTCATCGGCGCACCGCCGATGAACTTCATCGAAGGCAAGCTGGTCGAGCAGGGCTCGGGCGTCGGCATCGAACTCGACACGGGCGTCGCGCGCAAGGTGCTGGTGCTGCCGTTCGATTCGGGGAAGGTGCGCTCGCACGTCGGCAACAACGTGATTCTCGGCCTGCGTCCGGAACGCATCACCGATGCGCGCGGCGCGCACGGCGACGACGCGAAGCTGCAGCCGGTCGAAGTGAAGGTCGACGTGATCGAGCCGACTGGTCCGGACACGCTGGTGTTCGCGCAGATCAACGGCAAGCGCGTGGTGAGCCGCGTGCACCCGGCGTCGAACCCGCAACCGGATAAGAATGCGACGCTGCTGTTCGATACGTCGAAGGCGGTGTTGTTCGATCCGGCGAATGAAGAGCGGATTGCGTAAGTCGTCGCGTAAGCGCTGAATCCGTCGCTACAGAAAAGCCCCATGCGTTGAATTGCGCATGGGGCTTTTGTTCTTTTGCAGCCGTTACGCCGCCTCGGGCAAACGCAAGTCCGGATTGTTGCGCGCGAGCTCGCTGGCCCAGTCGATAAACGCGCGCAGCCGCGAACTCAGATTGCGGCGATGCGCATACAAAATCGACAGCGGTGTACCGGGGCTCGTGTAGTTGCCGAGAATCTCCGTGAGCGCGCCTTGCTCGATCAGCTCGGCGACCATGAAGCGCGACGGCTGGATGATGCCGTGGCCCAACACAGCCGCCGTGATGTACACCGAGCCGTCGTTGACGGCGAGCGTGCTATCCATCGCGACGCGCTCGATTTCGCCGTCCACTTCGTATTCGAACGGGAAGGTCCTGCCGCTGCGCGCGGACACGTAGTTGACCGCGCGATGCTCGGCGAGCTCCGCCAGTGTGGTCGGCGTGCCGAACTTGCGCAGATACGCGGGCGATGCGCACGTGACGATGCGCGCAAGCCCGATGCGCTTCGCAACGAGGCTCGATTCTTCGAGCGTGCCCATGCGGATCACGCAATCGACGCCGTCCTGGATCAGATCGATGTTGCGGTCCGCGAGACCGAGGCGCACGTCGATCGCGGGGTATTGCGCGTAGAAGTCGTCGAGCGCGGGCAGCAGCAGCGAGCGCGCGAGCGTGCCGGAGGTGTCGACGCGGATCGTCCCGGCCGGATTCTCGCGCTTGCTCGACAGCGACGACTCGGCATCGGCGACGTCGGCGAGAATGCGCACGCAGCGCTCGTAGAACGATGCGCCGTCTTCGGTCACGCTGACCTGGCGCGTCGAGCGGTTCAGGAGCCGCACGCCGACGTGTTCCTCGAGCGCCTGGATCGTGCGGCTGACCTTCGCGCGCGGCAGATCGAGCGATTCCGAAACCTTGGTGAAGCTGTTCGCTTCGACCACGCGCGTGAAGATCTCCATCGCTTCGAAACGGTCCATGGTGTGCCTTGTGGGTGGTGAGCCAGAAGAAGGGCGGGGCAGGTTTGCGACACGACAGGAAGTCTACAGCCAGCAAAACTGGTTGTCTGCCGTGTCTCGTTCGCGCGCAACTGCCACCGCCGCTCGTGGCTCAATCCCGCTCCGGCGCGCCCAGCGGAAATAGCGGCCGGTAGGGCCGCGCCTCGTCGACCGCGCGTGCGAACGAGGGCCGCGCGAGCAGCCGCTGCCGGTACGCGCGCACGTGCGCGAACGCGGGGTCGATCGGGTGCGTCCAGTCGGCGTAGAACAGGAACGGGGCGGCGCCGCAGTCGGCGAGGCTGAAGCTGTCGCCGGCGGCCCATTCGCGCTCGGCCATGTGACGGTCGAGCCATGCGTACGAAGTGTCGAGCAGCGCGCGCGCATCGGCGACGCCACGCCGGTCGCGCTCGGCTTCGGGACGCAGGCTATCGAACACGACCTTTTGCTGTGGAGTCGAAATGTAGTTGTCGAAGAAGCGGTCCATCGTGCGCACCTCGAGCGCTACGCGCGGATCGGCGGGCAATAGCGTGACAGGCCCCGGATAATGCAGGCCCAGATATTCGATGATGATGCTCGCCTCGACCACCGTGCGCCCGCCGTCGACGAGCACCGGGAAGCGCCTGATCGGCCACAGCGCGGCCAATTCGGCCATGACCTTCGGGTCGTCATGCGCGAGCACGCGCATCTCGAACGGCGTACCGTTTTCGTACAGCGCGGTCAGGGCCTTCTGGCAGTAGGACGAGAACGGATGAGCATAAAGCTGCACGGGCATCGCGATCACCTTTGACGGTTGCACAGCACGACTACGCGGTGACGACGAGAGCCACACCGCGCGACGGCCAGGCTGGCCGTTTACTCCACGACGAACGACGGCTGAAAAAATCGACCTCAGACCTTCGCGCTCGCCCCATGCGGCGGCAACGACCCCGGCTGCAACAGCACGACCACCGCACCGGCGCCGCCGTCATGCGGGCGCGCCTGACAGAACGCGATCACTTCGGATTTCTGCACGAGCCACGCGCGCACTTTGCCCTTCAGCACCGGCTCCTTGCCGATCGACCCCAAACCCTTGCCGTGAATCACGCGCAGGCATCGCAGGCCGCGCTTGACCGATTCGCGGATGAATTCCGCGAGCGCCTCGCGTGCCTCGTCGCGCCGCATGCCGTGCAGGTCGATCTGCGCCTGCACGATCCAGTCGCCGCGCCGCAGCTTGCGCACTACGTCGCGGCTCACGCCGGGGCGGCAATACGACAGTGTTTCGTCGGTTTCGAGCAGCACTTCGGGGTCGAATTCGTCGGAGATCGCTTCGTGCAGCACCGCTTCCTCGTCGAGCAGCGTCTGCACCGGCAGCGGCGGCGGGGGATTGCGCGTGAGCGTCGCGCGCGGCGGAATCGGCAGCGGCGCGACTTCGCCGATCTCGCGGCGGAACAGATCGGCGTCCGCGGCCGCTTCGCGCTGCGCCGCTCGCGTCGCCGCCTGTTCGCGCTCGCGCCGCTCGGCTTCGCCCTTCAACGCTTCACGCAACGCACCGAGTCCGGCGAGCCCCGATGCGCGATCGAGCTTCGGTGCGACGGCGGGCGCAGCCGCTGCGGGCGCGGGACGCGTGGCGGCTTGCGGGCGTTTCGGTTCGTTCGGATGGGGCTGATTCTTCGGCATGTCGGCAATACAGGCGGAAAGGTCGGTCGGTGGTGCTGCCAACGCGCTCGACGCACGTTGACCAAGCGGCAAAAACGACAAAGGCCGCCGGCATTTCAGCCGCGGCCTTCGTGAGCCAATGACAGCAGCGCTGCGCCACCGTCATTCTACTGTCGCGCCCGTTGTCGGGACTTCGTCTCGCCATCCGGCAGCGCGCTGCGGATCAGCGGTCTGCTTCAGCGCTCATTGCGTGCTCGCCGGCCATCTCATTGATGGTCTCGAGATAGCGCTGCGCGTCGAGCGCGGCCATACAGCCGGTGCCCGCGCTCGTGATCGCCTGGCGATAGATGTGGTCCTGCACGTCGCCCGCGGCGAACACGCCCGGCACGCTGGTCGCGGTCGCGAAACCGTTCAGGCCGCCCTTCGTGATGATGTAGCCGTTCTTCATCTCGAGCTGGCCTTCGAAGATATCCGTGTTCGGCTTGTGGCCGATCGCGACGAACAGGCCCTGCAGCGCGATGTCGGTGGTCTCGCCACTCTGCGTGTGCTTGATGCGCAAGCCGGTCACGCCGGAGTTGTCGCCGGTTACTTCTTCGAGCACATGGTTCCACTTGATCTCGACGACGCCTTCCTTCTCCTTCGCGAGCAGACGGTCGATCAGGATCGGCTCGGCGCGGAACTTGTCGCGGCGATGGATCACGGTCACCTTCTTCGCGATGCCGGAGAGGTACAGCGCCTCTTCGACGGCCGTATTGCCGCCGCCGATCACGGCGACGTGCTGCTGCTTGTAGAAGAAGCCGTCGCAGGTCGCACAGGCCGACACGCCCTTGCCCATGAACGCCTCTTCCGACGGCAGGCCGAGATATTGAGCCGATGCGCCCGTCGAGATGATCAGCGAATCGCACGTGTACTCGCCCGAATCGCCGATCAGGCGAATCGGCTTCTCATCGAGCTTCGCCGTGTGGATGTGGTCGAAGATGATCTCGGTATTGAAGCGCTCGGCGTGCTCGAGGAAGCGCGCCATCAGTTCCGGGCCTTGCACGCCGTTGGCGTCGGCGGGCCAGTTTTCGACGTCGGTCGTGGTCATCAGCTGGCCGCCTTGCGCGAGGCCGGTGACGAGCACCGGCGCGAGGTTGGCGCGCGCCGCGTAAACCGCCGCCGTGTAGCCGGCGGGACCGGAACCGAGAATCAGAACCTTGGCGTGTTTCGTTGCAGTTGCGGGCATGATCGAATCCTTGTACGGCGCGCGGCTCGCCGCTGCGTAGCCGTGCGTTTTTGAGCTGAAACTGTAGATGGGTATCAGTCGGGCATTATAAAGGGCGGGGCGTGCCGCTGCGCCATCAAGCTTTCTGATCGCCGCGATAGGGTGGCGGCGTGGGCGCTCGGGGCGAACCCGTGGCGCGATACGGCGAATTCAGCGCGCCTCGCGCATGCGTCTGTGGTCAGTCTGTGGTCAAACAGTCAAGTTACCGTCATTTACAGCCTCGCGCGGGACACAGCGTTTACAATAGCCCGGATCGAAGTTTCCGGTAGCCGGGATCGGGCCCGAAGCCGTGCGCGGCGAGGCTCGGGCCGCGTTCCCGGCGGCAGTTTCAGCCTGAACCGGCTACCCCAGGCAACAGGATCAATGGCAAAAGCTCCCTATACCGCGAGCGCGCAGGCATTGCCGCACCGCATGTCGCGCCTCTTCACCGAAATCCGCTGGATTCTGCAGGTGGCCCTCGGCGTGTTCCTGCTGATGTCGCTCGTCAGCTACAGCAGGCACGACCCGAGCTGGACCCATGCCGCGCAGGTCGACCATATCTCGAACTGGGCGGGCCGCGTCGGCGCGTGGACTTCCGACATCCTGCTGCTGCTGTTCGGCCTGTCCGCCTACTGGTGGATCGTGCTGCTCGGCCGCCACATCTCCGCGAACTACAGGCGCATCACCCGCAACGAAGAGCCGCAGGACGACGATGCGCCGCGCGGCGTCAGCTGGCTCGCGGACCCGTTCGCGTTCATGCTCGTGCTGCTGTCTTGCAACGGCCTCGAGGCGCTGCGCATGTGGTCGCTGAAGGTGCAGTTGCCGCGCGCGCCTGGCGGCGTGATCGGAGAGGCTGTCGCGCGCGGCATCTCGCATGCGCTCGGCTTCACCGGTGGCACGCTCGCGCTGCTGCTCGGTCTCGGGATCGGGCTGTCGCTGTACTTTCGTTTTTCGTGGCTGTCGGTCGCGGAGAAGGTCGGCGAATCGATCATTTCCGCGGTGACGTTCGCGAAGCTGCGCCGCGAGGCCGGGCTCGATCGCAAGCTCGGCGAAGCGGCCGCCGTGAAGCGCGAAGGCAAGGTCGAGAAGGGCCGCGTGCGCATCGAGGAGCACGAGCCCGTGGTGATCGTGCCGCCGCTCGCCACGCCGGCGAAGTCGGAGCGTGTCGAGAAGGAACGCCAGGTGCCGCTCTTTACCGATCTGCCCGGCGACTCCACGCTGCCGCCCATCTCGCTGCTCGACCCCGCGCCGGCCGCGCAGGAAACCATTTCCGCGGACACGCTCGAATTCACGTCGCGCCTGATCGAGAAGAAGCTGAAGGACTTCGGTGTCGACGTGAGCGTGGTCGCCGCGTATCCGGGGCCCGTCGTCACGCGCTATGAAATCGAGCCGGCCACGGGCGTGAAGGGCAGTCAGATCGTTAATCTCGCGAAGGATCTCGCGCGCTCGCTGTCGCTCGTGTCGATTCGCGTCGTCGAAACGATTCCGGGCAAGAACTACATGGCGTTGGAGCTGCCGAACCAGCGTCGTCAGACCGTGAGCCTGTCCGAAATCCTCGGCTCGGCCGTGTATGCGGATGCCGCGTCGCCGCTCACGATGGGTCTCGGCAAGGACATCGGCGGCAAGCCCGTGTGCGCGGATCTCGCGAAGATGCCGCATTTGCTCGTCGCCGGCACGACGGGTTCGGGCAAGTCTGTGGGTATCAACGCGATGATCTTGTCGCTGCTGTACAAGGCGAGCGCCGAGCAGGTGCGCATGATCCTGATCGATCCGAAGATGCTCGAAATGAGCGTCTACGAAGGCATTCCGCATCTGCTGTGTCCGGTCGTCACCGACATGCGCCAGGCGGGCCACGCGC
The DNA here is from genome assembly GCF_014201005.1 of Paraburkholderia lebeckiae. Classification (NCBI taxonomy): domain Bacteria; kingdom Pseudomonadati; phylum Pseudomonadota; class Betaproteobacteria; order Burkholderiales; family Burkholderiaceae; genus Paraburkholderia; species Paraburkholderia lebeckiae. Next base: position 258,563 of record NZ_JACHDK010000009.1, read on the forward strand.
TGAACTGGGCGGTCGCCGAAATGGAGCGCCGCTACAAGCTGATGAGCAAGGTCGGCGTGCGCAACCTCGGCGGCTACAACAACAAGATCGACGAAGCGGCCAAGCGCGAAGAGAAGCTGCCGAATCCGTTCAGCCTGACGCCGGACGATCCGGAACCGCTGACGCGTTTGCCGAACATCGTGATCGTCATCGACGAACTGGCCGACCTGATGATGGTCGTCGGCAAGAAGGTCGAAGAGCTGATCGCGCGGATCGCGCAGAAGGCGCGCGCGGCCGGCATCCATCTGATTCTCGCTACGCAGCGTCCGTCGGTCGACGTGATCACCGGCCTGATCAAGGCCAACGTGCCGACCCGTATGGCGTTCCAGGTGTCGTCGAAGATCGACTCGCGCACGATTCTCGACCAGCAGGGCGCCGAGTCGCTGCTCGGCATGGGCGACATGCTCTATCTGCCGCCAGGCTCCGGTTTGCCGGTGCGCGTGCACGGCGCGTTCGTGTCGGATGATGAAGTGCATCGCGTCGTCGACAAGCTCAAGGAGCAGGGCGAGCCGAACTATATCGAGGGCATTCTCGAAGGCGGCGTGAGCGGCGAGGGCGACGAAGGCTCGGCGGGAACCGCGTCCACCGAAGGCGAGTCGGACCCGTTATACGATCAGGCGGTCGACGTCGTGCTGAAGAATCGCCGCGCGTCGATTTCACTCGTGCAGCGGCACCTGCGCATCGGCTACAACCGGGCGGCGCGTCTACTCGAACAGATGGAGAATTCGGGCGTGGTGTCGGCGATGTCGTCGAACGGCAATCGCGAGATCCTGGCGCCGGCGCGCGAGGCGGAATAGCCGCAACGAGCCATTGCGGCCATCGCGCGCGACGCCGCGTGCACCGTCGGGTGCGCCATTGCGGCTCGACGCCGGGCCAGTCACTCTGGGTGCAGCGAGTGCATCGAGCCGGCGCAGCCCATCACCGAATTCATTCAAGGGAGAAAAACCTATGCAAGCAATCGCGCAGCAGGATGCCCGACAGCGTCGAGCGGGCCGCCTCGGCGAGCGCGTGTCCCGCGGCATGCGCAAGATCGCGCGCGCCGTGGGCAGTGTCGCGATCGGTGCGTCGCTGCTCGTCGCCTCGCACGCATTCGCGAGCGGCACCGAGCAACTGAAGGCATTCATCGCGCAGGTCCATTCGGCGCGCGGCACCTTCGTGCAGCAGGAAGTGCGCGCGCCGAGCAAGGCGCAGGGCGCGAGCGGCGCGCTGTCCACCGCGAACCCGGCCAAGCCGACCACGTCGAGCGGCACGTTCATGTTCGCGCGGCCCGGCAAGTTCATCTGGCAATATGAGAAGCCCTACTCGCAATTGCTACAGGCGGACGGCGACAAGCTCTACGTCTATGACAAGGATCTGAACCAGGTGACGGTGCGCCCGCTCGGCAACGCGCTCGGCGCAAGCCCAGCGGCGATCCTGTTCGGCAGCAACGATCTGGACAAGAACTTCTCGCTGCGCGACGCGGGCGTGAAGGCCGGCATCGACTGGCTCGAACTGACGCCGAAGGCGAAGGACACGCAGTTCGAGCGCGTCGGCATCGGCTTCAAGGACGGCAATCTCGAAGCGATGGAATTGCACGACGTGTTCGGTAACGTGACGCTGCTCACGTTCTCGAACATCCAGAAAAATCCGCAACTGCCGCCCGATGCATTCAAGTTCACGGTGCCGAAGGGCGCGGATGTGATCAACGGATAAACCGCGCGATGGGCGCCGGCACGTGGCGCCTTTGCAAACGCCCGCGAAGCCGCGCTTGTCGAGCGCGGCTTTTTATTTCGCGGTGCGTGGATTGCTTAGGGATGCGCGCCCGGCGCCGCGACGAACATGAAATCGACGTACCGGCAGACGTAATGATTTAGTGCGAGACTGGAAAAAGCGGTGTTGCTCATGGGCTGGATTTGACGCGTCCGATCATTTTCCAGGATTGGTGCGCAATCTCTAACAATTTTTTGCTGCGACGCAACAAAATAACGCCTAAACTGATCGAAACTGGTTGTCGCTTCAGATGTCTGGAAAGGTGAGGCATGTCATGAGATTGTCTTCTTCACACGATTCACGCTTGTCCCCATCCCTCCATGTGTTCCAGCAGGAAGGCGGGTGGCATTGGGGAATAACGGTTCCGCGCGCGGCCGGAAGTGGTTTCAAGGTCGTTGCATATAGTGAAAAAACCTTTATCGATGAGGCCGAAGCCCATCGGGAAGGCAATCGCGCGCTTGAGCGTTTCGCCGATACGCCGGCGGTTCCGCTTGAAAGGCAGTAAGGAAGTCAGGTTATCTAACGTATCCGGCAGCCCGTTATTTGGGTTTTCAAGTGGAAAACGCAACAATTACCGCCGGTAAATAATTTAATATGCAACGAATTGCATATTTCTTTGACTTCCGAAAAATCGTAGCGATAATGTCTCGTTTCGAGATATCGCATTTATTTTGACTTTCGCGGAATATGAAACCACCCACGCGCTAAGTGTGGAACTGGACGGCGTAAACTACGCCGGGACTTATCGCGTAATGACGGGCACCGTCGTCGTCCATTTCGCGAACGAGAGCAAATTCGCCTCGTATGCGCCGAATCGGCCGGAGACTGTCGCCCGTTGGCTGCTCACGGATCTGTGTCGCAAGGCCGAATCGCGTCGGCGCAAAGCGGCGAAAAAATAGCCCGCCGCGCGCACTGTGATTGGCCGTTCGACGGTCACAAAAAAAGACCTGCATTTGGATTGCAGGTCTTTTTTATTTTTGTGACAGCTGCGTCTGATGCAACGCGCTGAGGGTGACGCGCTCACGCATACGCGGTCTTGCGCGCCGATACGAACGCGTAATAGCACACCGCGCCGATCGCAAGCGACGGCAGCGTCGCGCCGACATTCGGTAGCCATTGATTGATCACCTGGTACGAGGCGATGCCGATCGCCCATGCGACGAACGCGCTCAGGTGCCAGCCGCCCGAGAAGCCGTAGCGGCCGCGCACATCGGCGAGCACCGCGGCGTCGACGCGACGCTTGCGCACGATGAAGTGATCCATCAGCACGACGCCGAACAGCGGCGCGAATACCGAGCCGATCAGCAGCAGGAAGTTCTGGTACTTCGCCATCGGCACGAGCAGCGCGATCAGCGTGCACAGCGCACCGAACGCGGCCGACAGCAACGGCACGCTCGCGCGCGTCCAGAACGTGCCGGTCGACACCGCGGCCGAGTGGATGTCGGCGAACGCATTGTCGATTTCGTCGATCAGAATCAGCAGCAGCGCAAACCCGCCGCCCGCTTGCGCGAGCGCGCCGGTCAGCAATGCATCGCCGCCGCCGGCAGCGAGCCCATAGACCGCGCCGAGCGCATAGAACCAGATGTTCGCGATGCCATAGCCGTATAGCGTGCCGCGGAACGTCTCGCCGGCGCGGCGGCCGAAGCGCGTGTAGTCGGCGATCAGCGGCAGCCACGACAGCGGCATCGCGACCACGAGGTCGACCGCGCCGCCGAACGACATCTCGCCGGTTCCGGGACGACGCATCAGGTCCGCGAGATTGTGGCGCGCGAGCAGGTTCCACGTAAGCCACGCGGCGCCCGCGAGCAGCAGCCAGATCCCCCACTTGCGCAGAAAGCGCCGCACGAACGACAGCGGGCCGCTGATCGCGAGCAGCGTCGCGAGCACGCCGAACATCACGGTCCACACGAGCGGCATCGACAGGCCGAACGCCTGTTTCGCGAGCGCATCGGCGGAATCGCGCATCACGATCACCTCGAACGAGCCCCAGCCGACCAGTTGCACCATGTTCAGCACGGCCGGCACCGACGCGCCGCGCACGCCGAGCGTCGGACGCAGCGACGACATCGCCGCGAGCCCGGTGTCGGTGCCGATCACTCCCACGAGCGCGAGCAGCACGACGCCGATCACGCTGCCGAGCACGATCGCGACGAGCGCATGCGGCAGCGAGAGCCCCGGCACCAGCAGCGCGCCCGCCTGGGCGACGAGCAGGCCGATGCCGAGCGAGAACCACAGCGCGAACGCGTCGCCGGTGCGAAACGCGCGGCGCGCGTCGGGCACCGGCGTGAGCGGCGCGTAGGTGGAGCCGGCGTCGCCGGCAACAGAATCTTGAGCCATCTGATGTTCGTTCCTGTTGGTGGTGCTGTGATTCTTTGCGTTGCCGGCGCCCCGGGTCGACCATCGCCTGGCCGCCGTCACTGTCATAATGCAGGACGTTGCCCGCGTTCGTGCCTGTGTTTCCGGCCGGGCGCGGGCTTTGCGCCTGTCCCGCGAGGCGCTGCTCCGAAGCGGTGCGTGCCCCGGAAAGCCGAGATTATCCCCAAAACGTCATGTTTGAAGAAACCCGTGCCAATGTTCCGCTCGCCGAACGCCTGCGGCCACGCAATATCGACGAAGTGATCGGCCAGTCGCATCTGCTCGGTCCGAACAAGCCGCTCAGGGTCGCGTTCGAATCGGGCGAGGCCCATTCGATGATCCTGTGGGGCCCGCCGGGCGTCGGCAAGACCACGCTCGCGCGGCTGATGGCCGATGCGTTTCACGCGCAGTTCATCGCGTTGTCGGCGGTGCTGTCGGGCGTGAAGGATATCCGCGAGGCGGTCGAGACCGCGCAGATCCATCGCGCGAACGGCCATCAGACGCTGGTGTTCGTCGACGAAGTGCATCGCTTCAACAAGAGTCAGCAAGACGCGTTCTTGCCGCACGTCGAGTCGGGCCTGTTCGTGTTCGTCGGCGCGACGACCGAGAATCCGTCGTTCGAGGTCAATAGCGCATTGCTGTCGCGCGCCGCCGTCTACGTGCTGAAAAGCCTGACCGACGACGAACAGCGCGAGCTGCTCGAGCGCGCGCGGAAGGAACTCGGCGCCCTCACGTTCACCGACGAAGCGCGCGCCGCGCTGATCGGATCCGCCGACGGCGACGGCCGCAAGCTGTTGAACAACCTCGAGATCGTCGCGCGCGCGGCCGCCCGGCAGAAGACCACCGAAATCGACGGCGCGTTATTGGGCAGCGCGCTCGCGGAGAATCTGCGCCGCTTCGATAAGGGCGGCGACGCCTTCTACGACCAGATCAGCGCGCTGCATAAATCCGTGCGCGGCAGCAACCCGGACGGCGCGTTGTACTGGTTCTGCCGCATGCTCGACGGCGGCGCGGACCCGCGCTATCTCGCGCGTCGCATCGTGCGCATGGCGTGGGAAGACATCGGCCTCGCGGACCCGCGCGCCGCGCGCATCACGCTCGACGCCGCCGAAACCTACGAGCGTCTCGGTTCGCCCGAAGGTGAGCTCGCGCTTGCGCAGGCGGTCATCTATCTGGCGGTCGCGCCGAAATCGAATGCCGGGTACAACGCGTACAACGAGGCGCGGCGCTTCGTCGGCAAGGACCAGTCGCGCGCGGTGCCGGTGCATCTGCGCAACGCGCCGACGAAGCTGATGCAGGAACTCGGCTACGGCCACGACTACCGCTACGCGCACGACGAGCCCGATGCGTACGCGGCCGGCGAAACCTATCTGCCCGACGGCATGCGCGAGCCGCATTGGTACGAGCCGACACCGCGTGGTCTCGAAGGCAAGATCGGCGAGAAGCTCGCGCGCCTTGGCGAGCTCGATGCGCGGTGGCGCGCCGACAACAAGCCGAAGAAGGCTTGAGGCGTTTCGCCTTTGCCGGTGCGTTAAAATCGCGTTTTCATACAACGAACATCCGTCCCATCCCATGCTCGACATCCAGTTGCTGCGCAAAGACCTCGACGGCGTCGCCAAGCGCCTCGCCGACCGCGGCTATACCCTCGACGTCGCGGCCTTCACCGCGCTCGAAGCGGAGCGCCGCGATACCCAGACCCGTACCGAAGAACTGCAGGCGCGCCGCAACAGCCTGTCCAAGCAGATCGGCGCGATGAAAGGACGCGGCGAAGACACGTCGGCGGTGATGGCCGAAGTCGGCGGAATCGGCGACGAGATGAAGGCGTCGGCGGTCAAGCTCGAACACATCCAGAAGCGTCTGTCCGATCTGCTGCTCGACGTGCCGAATCTCGCGCACGAAAGCGTGCCGGTCGGCAACGACGAAGCCGGCAACGTCGAAGTGCGCCGCTGGGGCACGCCGCGTCAGTTCGACTTCGAGGTCAAGGATCACGTTGACGTCGGCACGCCGCTCGGCCTCGACTTCGAGACCGGCGCGAAGCTGTCGGGCGCGCGCTTCACGATGCTGCGCGGCCAGATTGCGCGGCTGCATCGCGCGCTCGCGCAGTTCATGATCGACACGCACACGCAGCAGCACGGCTATACCGAGATCTACACGCCGTACATCGTCAATCCCGACATCCTGTACGGCACGGGCCAGCTGCCGAAGTTCGCGGACGATATGTTCCGCGTCGAAAAGGGCGGCGGCGAAAACACGGTCACGCAGTACCTGATCTCGACCTCGGAAATTTCGCTGACGAACACGGTGCGTGAGAGCATCGTCGAAGCGGACGCGCTGCCGATCAAGCTGACCGCGCACTCGCCGTGCTTCCGCTCGGAAGCGGGCTCGTACGGCCGTGACACGCGCGGCATGATCCGCCAGCATCAGTTCGACAAGGTCGAGATGGTGCAGGTCGTAGCGCCAGACGCATCGTACGACGCGCTCGAGCAGATGGTCGGCCATGCGGAGGCGATTCTGCAAAAGCTCGAACTGCCATATCGCGTGATCACGCTGTGCACCGGCGACATGGGCTTTTCCGCAGCGAAGACCTACGACCTCGAAGTGTGGCTGCCCGCGCAGAACACCTATCGTGAGATTTCGAGTTGCTCGAATACCGAGTCGTTCCAGGCGCGACGCATGCAGGCACGCTTCCGCAACGCGCAGGGCAAGCCGGAGCTCGTGCATACGCTCAACGGCTCGGGTCTCGCGGTGGGCCGCACGCTCGTCGCGGTGCTCGAGAACTTCCAGAACGCCGATGGCTCGGTGACGGTGCCCACGGCACTGCGGCCTTACCTCGGCGGCGTCGAGCGGCTAGAAGTGCCGGCGGCCTGAGCGTCGGCGATGCGCGCGCAGGCGCGGTGTCGTCGCGTGTCTGACGATGCCGCGAACGGCATCAAGGTCCCGCGAAAATTTTCCAGAAGTTTTTTCGACGGGGGCTTGGAAAACTTGTTCGAGCTGATATAATCTTTTTCTCCCAAGCAACGGCCCGCTTGGATCCGACGAAGAAGTAGCGAGTTGGAATACCCGGAAAGGTGGCAGAGTGGTCGAATGTACCTGACTCGAAATCAGGCGTACGGTTTCCCCGTACCGTGGGTTCGAATCCCACCCTTTCCGCCAAATTCTGAAACCCCTTGATTTCACCGAGATCAAGGGGTTTTTTGCTTTGAATTCTCGAACGGCTTTGCCAAGGCAATTCGAAATTGTTCAAGCATCGTTTCTATTTTGGCGAAACCCTTTGTTTCAATTTTTTACATGAGCCATTCGTTGCTCGTGGTCTTTTTCATCTCATTTCCATACAAATATCTTAAGTCATCCGTGCTACACCGTCCCCTAATTCATATATCGGACATATTCGGGGCGTGACTATTGCACGCTATAAGGGGTCGAAGTCAGAAAATTTGCGGGCGACCCGCCCCTCGATCGACTTCTGAAAGTGCGAATCTTCGCCGACCCCACAGATCTCCGCAAGATCTGCCTTTTTTTACAAATAAATACGATTTTTGGGTGGGCTCGGTCATTCGTTCAGGGTACGATTTACGCCGTCAGAAGCTTTTACAGGAAGGATTTTCCTCAAAATGAAAGCTTCGGCAATTAATCGGTAAAGGGTTCGCACCGCAAACGTTTGCGAACCAACGCGCACCCAGCCCTGTCAATCTGAACCACCGCGAGGAGCACTTCGCGCACATCGGTTCAATCGGACAACACAGACGTGCGTTCTAAGCACTTCAGGACAACAGTTTTTTAAGGCCTGCAAATTTTTTGCAGCGAATCCTTATTCATTGTCCATCTGAATCACAGCGAATTCACCTTTTGGTCTTTTTATCGGGAATTTTCCCGACATTTGGAATTACTCCGCGATGATAAAACGACGTCAATTCATTGGGGGCCTCACGGCCCTGAGCGCAAGTTATCTTTTGGCCGCGTGTGGTGGGGGCAGTGGGTCATCGAACGCGAGTGGCAAGGCAGCCGCCGCGACCGGTGCTTCCGGTGCAGCGGCCGCTTCGGGTGCGTCCGCTACCTCCAGCACCGCGGGCAATACCTCGCCGGTCGCGAAGGCGAGTGTCTCGAACATGTCGCCCGATGGCACCTCACTGCCTTCTGCGCCGTACATCATCGACCAGTTCGGCGCGACGTGGACACTCTCCAACGGCGTCATCTACCGCAACGGCGCGACGGTCGGCGATACGTACAACGTGTCGCTCGTGTTGTTCTACGGCGGCAAGATCTGGCATTGCGGCACGGGTGGCGAGTTCTACGTCATTGCGGACGTCCCCAACCATTGGCTGCATTGCAACGATCCGCGCATCGCAATCACACCGCAGGCCGGCATGTTCTATGGCATGAACGGCCACTTCGACTACACGTACACGCCCCAGCAGATCGTCTCGATCCTGAAGGGCATGGGCTGCACGAGCTATCGCATCGGCGTCAACAACAATGCGAACCAGCTGAACGCGGCGATCGGGCTCGCACAGGCTTTCCAGGCGGCGGGCATGACGTTGGTCGCGCTGATCGACCAGGGCGTCTACGACTCCAGCGGCAACCTGCTGGCTGGCGAGAATGCCGCTTACAGCCAGGGTTACGCGGTAGCGCAGTCGGTCGCGAACGCACTGAAACCGTATGGCGTGACCATTTACGAATGCGGCAACGAGTTGACGCGCACGAACGCCACCGTGCTCGACTTCTACGCTGCGGGCACGAAGGCAGCGGACTTCAACAACACGAACTGGCCGGTGATGCGCGGCGTGATGCGCGGGATGATCGACGGCGTGAAAGCGGTTCAGTCGAACGCGAAGTGCGGCATCAATTTCTGCGTCAACGATGTCGGCGCGGCGGACGCGCTGTGGGACGGTGATCAGCCGGATGGCAGCGGCGGCCACCCGACCGTGCGCTGGGACATCACCACGTGGCACAACTACGAGGTGTATGGCGATGTGTTCTCCCTAGGTGCGGACGGCGCCCAACCTGGCTTCGATCTGCCGATCTATTGCAAGGCCCGTTATGGCGTGCCGTTCATGATCACCGAGTGGAACACCGGACCGGAGCAGGACGAGACCTATCGTGGGAACTACATCACGACGAAGCTCGGCGAGTTCTATCAGAACCGCAAGACGCACAATATCCAGAGCGTCATGTATTACGTGCTCGACAGCGGCAACGAGACCTTCGGCATCATGATGAACGGCTCGCCGTTGAATCCGTCGTACAGTGCGTTCCAAAGCTTCACGGCCGCCCATCCCGACAACTAAGCCGCGGATATCGACGCAAGCGGCCCTGCGCGTCAGCAGGAATCGGTGCTGCCCGGTGTCAAGGGCAGCATGTCGCCGGGCCTGACAGCGGCGCCCAACCCTTACCTTCAGCGTATCGAGGCGAGGGGACGGACGTCTCATCCCACCCGAAACCCTTCCATCATCTCAATCAACCCCCGCGCCTGATCCGCGAGCGACGCAGCCGCCGCCGCGCTTTCCTCGACGAGCGCCGCATTCTGCTGCGTGACCTCGTCCATCTGCATGATCGCGATGCTCACCTGCTGAATCCCATCGCTCTGCTCACGCGACGCCTGCGCAATTTCACCGACGATGCTGGTCACGCGCGCGATCGCCGCTTCGATCTGCTGCATCGGCAGCCCGAGCGGAGCTGGACAGTCGAATCGCTGTCGGCGGCGGGCATGTCGCGCTCGCGCTTTAGCGCGCTTCGTCGAGCTGGTCGGCGACACGCCGATCGGGCATCTGACCTCCTATCGCATGTACCTCGCGAGCGGTGCGCTGCGCGATCCGCGGCGGCGTCTGATCGAAATCGCCGAGAGCGTCGGTTATGCGTCGGAGAAGGCGTTCATTCGCGCGTTCCGGCGCTGGTCGGGAATGGCGCCGAAGCAGTACGCCCGCAATCAGCGTGATCCGTACGATATGGCGAAGGGCGGAACGCAGCGGGCGGCATGACAGGACGCCCGAAATTTAGTTCGGGAAACTGAACGATCACGATGTCCGGCTCGATGATCGTTCGAGTCCCTTTGCCGTTAGCCCATCTGAACGAACAGGCCCGCAAGCTGGCCGGGCAAAAGCCCGTCATTGTGATTCGGGCGCGCGCCATGGCATAGCTCCGATAGCGCCACCGCCTCCTCCCGCGCACCGCTTCAGCCGATTTGCGCGGGGTCCATCCGCGATCCTCTGTACAATTGCCCGAAATCGCCCGATCGAGTGGCGGTTGCGGGCCGCCGGGCTTTCGGGCGCGGCGGGTCATCTCGCGCTTGACCCGCGACTCACATCGACTGAATTCATGGCCATTACCTACAAGACTCCCGACGATATCGCGAAGCTGCGCATTGCGGGCCGCCTCGCGGCCGATGTGCTGGCAATGATCGGCGAGCACATCAAGGCTGGCGTCTCCACCGACGACCTCGACGCGCTGTGCAACGACTACATCGTCCACACGCAGAGAGCGATTCCGGCCAACGTCGGCTATCTGGGCTTTCCGAAGACCGTCTGCACGTCGGTCAATCATGTTGTGTGTCACGGCATCCCGAATCGCAACGAGATCCTGAAGGATGGCGACATCATCAACATCGACGTCGCGATCATCAAGGACGGCTATTTCGGCGACACGAGCCGCATGTACTGCGTCGGCCAGCCGAGCACGGTCGCGCGTGCGCTGATCGACACGACCTACGAGGCGATGGTGGCCGGCATCCGCGAGGTGAAGCCGGGCGCGACGCTCGGCGACGTCGGCCACGCGATCCAGAAGATCGCGCAACGCGAGGGCTTCTCGATCGTGCGCGACTACTGCGGGCACGGCATCGGCAAGGTCTATCACGAGGATCCGCAGGTGCTGCACTACGGCCAGCCGGGACAGGGGGCGCGTCTGAAGCCGGGCATGGTCTTCACGATCGAGCCGATGATCAACGCGGGCCGCGCCGGCACGTCGGTGCAGCGCGACGGCTGGACCGTGATCACGAAGGACCGCTCGCTGTCGGCGCAATGGGAGCACATGGTCGCCGTGACCGACGACGGCTATGAACTGCTGACGCCGTGGCCGGACGGCACGGGCGACTACGACGCGCCGTGAGCGGGACCGCCTATTGTGGTCAATAATAAATTTGACTCGCCGGCCGGTTCGGTTAAAGCTACGCGTTAGGGTTTCCAGGGGTTTTCGTCTGCATGAGTCCGTCATTGACCGTTCGCCGCATCACTGCTGATCAGGGCGCCGTTTTTCGCGAACTCCGCACTGCCTCGCTGCGGGAGGCGCCGTACGCCTTCGGCGCGACGCTCGAGGACGCGTTGTCGGCCGATGCCGCCAGTTTCGACGCGACCGCGGCAAATCACGCTGTTTCGCAGTCCGTCGGTACATTCCTGCTCTATACCGAGGGCCATCCGGCCGGGCTGATCGAGGCGCATTTCGACGACACCGCGGCGCGCCGCGCGTTCGTCTGCGAGTTGTGGGTGGCGCCGGCCGTGCGCCATCTGCGCGGCGGCGAGCTGCTCGTCGATACCGCGAGCAGCTGGCTCGCAAATGCGGGCGCCACGGAAATCTACGCGTGGGTCGCCGACGCGAACCGCAACGCGATGCGCTTTTACGAAGCGCTCGGCTTCGGCCCGACCGGTGAGCACCGGCGCGTCGAGCGCGCACCCGAGCAGGTCGAAAGTCTGCTGGTGCGGCACGTGCCGACCACTTCGCAGTTGTTACAGCAGTGATTGCCCAAGCGGCGCGTCGCGCGCGCCGCTCCTCTTCGCCGTCCCTTCATCACGGTCTTTTTCCCGCCAGCGTTTCTTTCGCACCGTCGCGCGTCGGTCGCATCGACGACACGCGTTGCGCTCGCGCGCGCGAGCACCGATTCTCCCGGGAAAAATAGTGGCCGCGCGCGTGTACGCCTGTAAAATACGCAAAATTTTTCGCCGAACGCTATGTCGCCCAAGAAATCGCCCTTTTTCGAACTGCGCAGCGGCTCTGTCGACACGCTGATGTTCGTGGTCAAAACGACCGACCTCGATGCGATGCGTGCCGAGCTGACGCGACGCTTCGAGGCGACCCCCGAATTCTTCGCTAACGACGTCGTCGCGATCGACGTGCGGCGTCTCGCCGGCAACGAACGCGTGCCGCTCGCCGACATCGCGCAACTGCTCGACAGCGTGCGCATGCGTCCGGTCGGCGTGGTCGCGAATGCGGAGCAACAGTGGGCGACGGAGTCGGGAATGCCGCTGCTCGAAGCGCGCGATCGTCGCGGCGCGCCGGCGAAGCAGGCCGATGAGGACAGCACGGCGAGCGCGGCAAACGCGGCAGCAGGCACCGAGGCAAGCGCGGGTACGAGCGCGTCCGCCAGCTCTGCATCCGCAACCGCCAGTGCGGCCACGGGCACGGCCGCTGCCGTCGAACCCACGCCTGCCGCCGAGCCGGTGCGTCTTGCCACGTCGCCGCAAACGCTGGTGGTCGACAAGCCGTTGCGCTCGGGGCAGCGTATTTATGCAAAAGGCGATCTGGTCGTGCTCGGTCTGGTCAGCTATGGCGCCGAGGTGATCGCGGAAGGCAACATCCACATTTACGCGCCGCTGCGCGGCCGGGCATTGGCCGGCGTGCAGGGCAATCACGACGCGCGCATCTTCTGCACGTGTCTCGAACCGGAACTGATCTCGATCGCGGGCATCTATCGAACGACCGAGAACCCGCTGCCGGCCGACGTGCTCGGCAAGGCGGTGCAGATCTGGCTCGAAGAAGAAAAACTGATGATCGAACCGCTGCGGCTCACGTAAAGCGCCGCGAAACGCGCGCTGCCCCGAGCGATTGCGGCACGCGGCGTTTCACGGCGACGCGGGCCGCGCACCAATTGACGCATTTGACGAACACAAGGTAAGGGTAATGGCAAAAATCATTGTGGTGACTTCGGGCAAGGGTGGCGTGGGCAAAACGACCACGAGCGCGAGCTTTGCGTCGGCCCTCGCGTTGCGCGGCAGCAAGACCGCCGTGATCGACTTCGACGTCGGCCTGCGCAACCTCGACCTCATCATGGGCTGCGAGCGCCGCGTCGTGTACGACCTGATCAACGTGATCCAGGGCGAAGCGAATCTGAATCAGGCGCTGATCAAAGACAAGAAATGCGAGAACCTGTTCATCCTGCCGGCCTCGCAAACGCGCGATAAAGACGCGCTGACGATGGAAGGTGTCGAAAAGGTCATCAACGATCTGATCGCGATGGACTTCGAATACATCGTCTGCGATTCGCCGGCCGGTATCGAGTCGGGCGCGCTGCTTGCGATGCACTTCGCCGACGAAGCGCTGATCGTGACGAACCCGGAAGTGTCGTCGGTGCGCGACTCCGATCGCATTCTCGGCATCCTGTCGTCGAAGACCAAGCGCGCGATCGAAGGCAAGGAGCCGATCAAGGAGCACCTGCTGATCACCCGCTACAACCCGAAGCGCGTCAGCGAAGGCGAAATGCTGTCGCTGACCGACATCCAGGAAATTCTGCGCATCGATCTGATCGGCGTGATTCCGGAATCGGAAGCGGTGCTGCACGCGTCGAACCAAGGTCTGCCGGCCGTGCATATGGACGGCACCGATGTGGCCGAAGCCTATAAGGACGTCGTGTCGCGTTTCCTCGGCGAGCAGAAATCGCTTCGCTTTGTCGATTACCAGAAGCCCGGGCTGCTGCAGCGCCTCTTCGGCACCAAGTAAGGGGAGCGCACGTAATGTCGATTCTTTCGTTTTTGCTGGGCGAGAAAAAGAAGTCCGCGTCGGTAGCGAAGGAACGCCTGCAGTTGATCATCGCGCACGAGCGCGCCGGCGGCCATGCGCCCGCCGATTATCTGCCTGCGTTGCAACGCGAACTGGTGGCCGTGATCTCGAAGTACGTGAAGATTTCCGACGACGACATACGCGTCAGTCTCGAGCGTCAGGACGATCTCGAAGTGCTTGAAGTCAAGATCGAAATACCGCAGGCCTGAGCTTCGGATGGACCGCGGTCCATCTCGCATCATGTGCAGGACGTCGCATGGCGTCGCGTCGGAGCGACACGATGCCGTGCGGCGTTCGGCTCGTTCTCTGGCTTCTGTCTGAAGCCATCTCTTCGCATCTCCACGGCGCTCGCCATTTCCCTGTCGAAATGACCGTTGCACTCCAGCGGTGCCGTTACACGCGCAACGTCAGCCTCGCGTCGCCCTCGCGCATCTACTGACGCGGCGAGTCGGAGGTATCCGTCGTGATGTCGTCTGCGGCATCGTCGGCGCGCGGCTCGCCGTCCTCGCTTTCCGCTTCCGGCACCTCGACCTCGGGCACTTCCGGCACTGGCGCAGGCGTGGGCTGCGGCAGCGGCGCCACGTAGCGCTCGGCGAGCGACTCATAGAGCGGCGGCGCGAACAGGCGGGACACTCGGCTCGCGATCAACGCGGTGGCCATCAGCGAAATCACGAGCGCGTGGCCATCGATCATCTCCATCACGATCACGAACGAGGTGATCGGCGACTGCGTGACCGCGGCCAGATAGCCGACCATCGCGAGCGCGATCAGCATCGGCAATTGCATCGAATCGAACACCATGTGCAGCAGATTGCCGAAGCCCGCGCCGATCGACAGCGACGGCGCGAAGATGCCGCCCGGAATGCCGGGCAGGTATGAGCCGACCATCGCGATCATCTTCAGGAACGGATAGAACACCGACAACTGCTCGTGTCCCTCGAGCAGGCCGCGCGCTTCCGTATAGCCGCTGCCGAACGTCGTGCCGCCCGAGATCACGCCGACCACTGCGATCGCGAAGCCGCACAGCGCGGCGAACACGACCGGCCGCTCGCCGTGCAACTGACGCAGCGGTTCCGGAATCCAGCGCGCGGTATTGAGCAGCAGCCAGCCGAAGATACCGCCCGCGATTCCCGTCACGATCGCGGTGAGCACCACCGCGACGGCGAGCAGATCGGGGAAATGCGCGCCGATCTGGATCGTGCCGAAATACGTGTAGTTGCCGTTCAGGCCGAGTGCGACCACACCCGCGATGATGATCGCCGTGATCAGCACGCCACTCGTGCGCGCCTCGAAGCTGCGCGTCAATTCCTCGATTGCGAATACGACGCCCGCGAGCGGTGTATTGAACGCCGCCGACAAACCCGCTGCCGCGCCCGCCAACGCGAGCTGCCGTTCGATCTGCGCATTCGAGCGCGGATAGAACCGGCGCAGATTGAACATCAGCGCGGCGCCGACCTGCACGGTCGGTCCTTCACGGCCGATCGTAAAGCCGCCGAGAATCGCGAGAAACGACACGCCGATTTTGCCGAGCAGAATTCGCAGCGACAGCAGCCGCGTGCCGTATCCGCGCTGTTTCATGTGCAGCGTCGCGATCACCTGCGGGATGCCGCTGCCCTCGGAGCCGCGAAAGAACTTGCGCGTGAGCCAGACCGCGAGTGCGGCGACCGCGGGCGTGATCACGAGCGGCGCCCACACATACCGCTGCCGGACATCGAGAAACGCGTCATACCCCCAGTCGATCAGACGCGCATACAGCACCGCGACCAGGCCGACGGCGATGGCACCGAGCCAGAAGATGCCGTATTGCCGCCACAGGCGTTTTGCGTGACGCATGACAGCGGGCGAACGGGAAGGGAAGGGCCGGGACATGAATTAGATTCGTGCAAAGAGCCAAGTATAAAGCGTGCGGGACCGACCAGAATACGTGAAAGATGTTTGAAATATTGAAGTGAATTGAATCGTGAGGCGGATATCTTTTTGCTGTAACGCGCCGTATTGAGAATCGGACCGCGCGCAATGGCCATTTGGCGGGGATCGGTAATTACGTCAGCTAGAATAGTTTCAATTTCGAACAACCAACAGACCCTCAATGAAGCGAATCCTTATCGTCAAGGTCACTTCACTAGGCGATATCGTGCAGGCGTTGCCAGTCGTCGCCGACATCAAACGCGCATTTCCTGGCGTTCAGGTGGACTGGGCGGCGGACGAAGCATTTGCGCAAGTCGTGCATTGGAGCCAGGGCGTCGATCGCGTGCTGTGCGCGCCGCTGCGCCGCTTCAAGAAGGCGCGTCGCTGGAGTGATCTGAAGGCGATCTGGGCATCGATCGCCGAGCTGCGCGCTTATCGCTACGACTACATCATCGACATTCACGGCGTCTACAAGAGCGCGATCATCGCCTTCCTCGCGCGCTCGTCGCGGCGCATCGGCTATCAATCCCTGGATCTGGGCGAGCGTGGCGCCGCGTTCGCCTACACCGGGCGTTTCGGCCCACGTCCGCAGGGCAGCGCGTGGCACGGCATGCGCATCAGCGCCAGCGAGGCGCTCGGCTACGAAGTGGAAGGGCCGCCCATCTACGACCTGCAGCTACCCGAAACCGTCCCGCAGCCGTTCGCGACGCACGACCCGCCTGTCGCCGCGCTCTTTCACGCCACCTCGAAAGCCGACAAGAAATGGCCGCTCACGCACTGGGCGGCGCTTGGACGCGAGTTGAGCGAGCGCGGTTTTCGTGTGGTGCTGCCGTGGGGTTCGGACGGTGAGCTTGCCGACGCCGGGCAGATCGCCGCGCAGGTGCCAGGCGCGACCGTGCTGCCGCGATTGAGTGTGACCGAAGTTGCGCAGATGATCGGCGCGTGCGCGCTCGTCGTCGGTACCGATACGGGCTTCGTGCACCTCGCGCATGCGCTGCAGAAGCGCACCGTGATGATCTTCGTCGCGACGTCGCCATTGCATTGCGGCATCGAGGCGCCGTATCGCTCGACCTCGATCGGCGACGGCCACTCGGTGCCGCCCATCAGCGCGGCGCTCGAAGCGATCGATTACGTGTACGCGGCAGAGCCGGTGCTCGCGATGCAGCACGGATCAGCCGCCGCCTGAGTCCGTTCGCCCGCTCGCGCAATCGTTTGCGCAAAAGAAAAGAGGCGCGAGGCGTAGTCCGCCCTTGCTGGCGGGGACTGCATCGTCGCGCCTCAAAGAACGCCCGTGTCGGGGAACAGCGGGCGGAGAGGAATCGATTACACGTCTGTTAAAACTGTCGCTTTTCGTTTGACGCCGAAGCGTCCGATGCGCGGACGCCAGGGCGGCAAGCTGATACGCCGCGGTGCGTCGAGGCTCGCACGGCGCGCGTTGAACCGCTCGATTGCGGCGACGCTGGCGCGGCCAGCAAGGCTTCTATCGCGACAGTGCGCTCAACGGAGTATAGGCGGTGTTTTTCGCCATGGTGGCGCGATCCGGCGGCAGCGGTGCGGGTCGATCGAACGCGCCGATCCAGCGCGCCGGTCCTGTAACCGCTCGGTGATGTTCCCTTACAAATGGCAACGTTCGCAGCGGCGCGCATCGTGTCCAATCGGGTCATTCGGGGTTTGCGCTCGAATCAATCTGACTCGATGGAGAACAACATGAAACGCTTGATCCTGACTCTCGTGGCCGGCACGCTGCTCGCATCGGCACTCGGCGGCTGCGTTATCGCGCCGGCGCCGGGCTATTACTACGGCGGCGGTGGCTACTACCATCACGGCTACTACTACCGCTAAGCCGCGCGCCGTGCTTAGGCCCGGAGCACCAGCCTCAGGCGACCAGCATTTCGAACGCCACCACCGCGGCAATGGCCGCGGCGTTCGCGGCCAGCGCCTCGACGACGATGGATTTCCATGTCGTCGGACGGAAGCGCAGCGCGAGCAGCAGCGAGCCGAGCAAGGCCAGCGCGATGATCGTCACGATATCGGCATTGTGAAGATGGACGTTCATGCGGATCTCCCCGTTTTTTATAGGGTTATGTCAGGGAGTATAGGCAAGTCAAAAGGACGCGCAAGGCGGGGGTTTTACCCGGGCCGGCCCGCGGAAACAGCGAGGAACTAATGCCCGCTGCATGCTGCCGCAGACGCGTAAAAACTGCGCGGATGCAGCATCGATCGAACCTCGGCAAACGCGCATCGACGGAGGCGTTGTTCCGCCGATGCGCCTTGCATCATTTCATCAAACTCTCATCACGCGTCTCGCGCATGCACAGCACGCCGACAAGGCTCACGGCCGCGGCGACCGACACGTACGCGCCGACCCACGCCAAGCCGCCGTGCGCGGCGAGCACCTGCGCGATATACGGTGCGACCGACGCGCCGAGAATCCCGCCGAGGTTGTACGCGACACCGGCGCCCGTATAGCGCACGTTGGTCGGAAACAGTTCCGGCAGCAGCGCGCCCATCGGCGCGAAGGTCACGCCCATCAGGAACAGCTGGATCACGAGAAACAGCAGCACGAGCCATGGCTCGCCGCTGCCGAGCAGCGGCGCCATCGTGAAGCCCGACAGGATCGCCGCGATGATGCCGACGATCAGCACCGGCTTGCGCCCGAAGCGATCGCTCGCACGGGCCGACAGCGGCGTCGCGATTGCCATGAACACGACCGCGATGCACAGCAGGCCGAGGAACGTCTGCCGCGGAATATGCAGCGACCCGACGCCGTACGACAGCGAGAACGTCGTCGCGTTGTAGAACAGCGTGTAGCAGACCACCATCGCGAGCGCGCCGAGCACGGTCGGCTGCCAGTGCTGCGAGAACAGCGTCGCGATCGGCACGCGCACGCGCTCCTTGCGCTCGATCGCTACCTGGAACGCGGGCGTTTCGGCAATTTTCAGCCGCACGTACAGTCCGAGCGCGACGAGCACCGAGCTGACGATGAACGGCACGCGCCAGCCCCAGCTGCGGAACTGCTCGTCGGAGAGCGACATTGCGAGCGCGAAGAACAGGCCGTTGGACGCGAGAAAGCCGATCGAGGGCCCGAGCTGCGGGAACATGCCGAACCAGCCGCGTTTGCCGGCCGGCGCGTTTTCGGTGGCGAGCAGCGCGGCGCCGCCCCATTCGCCGCCGAGGCCGATACCCTGGCCGAATCGCAGCGCGCACAGCAGGATCGGCGCGAGGCTGCCGATCGCGTCGTAGCCCGGCACGAAGCCGATCAGCGTGGTCGACAGGCCCATCACGAGCAGCGACGCAACCAGAGTCGATTTGCGGCCGATGCGGTCGCCGAAGTGGCCGAACAGGAACGAGCCGATCGGTCGCGCGACGAACGCGATGCCGAACGTGACGAACGCCGACAGCGCCTGCGCGGTGGCCGAGCCATGCGGGAAGAATACCGGTCCGATCACGAGCGCCGCGGCGGTCGCGTAGACATAGAAATCGTAGAACTCGATCGCGGTGCCGATGAAGCTCGCGAAGATGATCCGCGCGCTACTGTTTTGCCCGCTTGCGGGCTGAGCGGCGGAAATCGGCGAAGTGGACATGCAGGGTCTCCAATTGTATGAGGCCGCGGCGCGCTGAGCCGTCTTCGCAGACAGGCGGCGCGCAACGGCGGCATCCTCGTTGAGGTATAGGTTTGGGCGCCGCACGCGGGGTGGCGGCGCGGCACTGCAGTCGGCTCATGCGCCGCGCCGGCGGGTGTGCGGACGGCGTGAGCCATGCCGGAAGGCTCCGGCGCGGGGAATCGGAAAATTATAGCGAGCGCGCTCCTCGCGCAGCAATGGCGGCGTAAGTTTGCGCGGCAACGAGGGGGCTTTATGAGTTATGCGCGATGACTCGAGTAGCTCGCGCGTGGCCGACCCGTGCGCGGATGCGCTGGGCGGTGCGTGTCAGCGCACGCGCCAACCGCCCTCAGTCGTACGCTTCTGCTTGCGGCGAGGCGAGCTCGCGCAGCTGGAATTTGCCGTTGTCGTTGAACAGCCAGTCTTCGAATAGCTCGAGCTGGCCGCGGCCATTCAGCAGCTTGCCGGGAGGTAGCGGCAGCGGCGCCGAGCGGCGCAGCGTCGCGAGCGCGGTGCTTTCGGCTTCGTCGTCACCGTTCGTGCGATACACCGACGACTCGACGATGTGTCCATCACGATCGACCGTGAACGACACCACCACCAGCGAGCGCAGCATCG
Source organism: Paraburkholderia lebeckiae (assembly GCF_014201005.1). Taxonomy (NCBI): domain Bacteria; kingdom Pseudomonadati; phylum Pseudomonadota; class Betaproteobacteria; order Burkholderiales; family Burkholderiaceae; genus Paraburkholderia; species Paraburkholderia lebeckiae. The sequence goes on from NZ_JACHDK010000009.1 coordinate 278,593, forward strand.
GCTGAGGCCTGCCCTGGAGCACATACGACGGATTGCGCTCGACGATCCGTCGTGCGACCGCTTCGCGATATTGATCGAGCGTCGCGCTGTTGATCGCGGCCACCGGTGTGCTGACGGTTTCGTGCGGCGTCAGCGGTGTGATCGTGCAACCGGCTACGGCGACAACACCGAGCGCGGCGAGCGATAGCCGATGCATGCGAGCGGCCGTGAAGGAGCGCAGAGCCACACGGTGAGAAACAGGAGGGGGAGAAGTGCGAGAGAGCATGGTCGACGAACCACGAGGAGAACCTGATTGAATGGTAGTCAAAAACCGTCGGGATTCAATTGGCGTTCGCCCGCCGGATGTCATTGTGCGTGCGCCCCGCTGAGGCGCTTTGCTTTGCGCTGTAATGGCCGGAAATGTGCGCGCATTGGTCGGCGAGCGAAACCCGCCTACACTTTGATGGCCTCTTGCTGAGGTATCGGTGGAAGTCTTTTCAGCCCGCTTCTGGCGGGCTTTCTTTTGCCTTCGATTCGCCATTCACACGCGGCAATAAAAAAGGCGAACCCGCCAGGCGGGTCCACCTTTTCGATCCCGGTTCAACCAGCCACGCCGCAAGCTGAGGCTCACGGCGCTGCCCAGGCGTCGATTACCTCAACGCCGCACGCGCCGCTTTCACCGCGGCCAGCACCTGCCCGGGCGCGGTGCCGCCCGGATGATTGCGGCTCGCCACCGAGCCCTCGAGCGTCAGATACGAGAACACGTCGTCGCCGATCAGATGCGCGACGTTCGGCAGTTCGCCGCGCATTTCGTCGAGCGTCAGGTCCGCGAGATCGCAGCCGCGATCGGCGCACACGCGCACCGCGAGCGCGACTGCTTCGTGAGCATCGCGGAACGGCAGGCCGCGCTTGACGAGATAGTCGGCGAGGTCCGTCGCGGTCGAGAAGCCTTGCAGCGCGGCGTCGCGCATCGCCTGCGGCTTGACCGTGATGCCGGCGACCATTTCAGAGAAGATGCGCAGCGTGTCGGCGACGGTATCGACGGTGTCGAACAGCGGCTCCTTGTCTTCCTGGTTGTCCTTGTTGTACGCGAGCGGTTGGCCCTTCATCAGCGTGAGCAGCGCCATCAGATGGCCGTTCACGCGGCCGGTCTTGCCGCGCGCGAGTTCGGGCACGTCCGGGTTCTTCTTCTGCGGCATGATCGACGAGCCGGTGCAGAAACGGTCGGCCAGATCGATGAAGCCGACGCGCGGGCTCATCCACAGCACCAGTTCTTCGGAGAAGCGCGACACGTGCGTCATCACGAGCGCGGAGGCGGCCGTGAATTCGATCGCGAAGTCGCGGTCGGAGACCGCATCGAGCGAGTTCGCGCAGATGCCGTCGAAGCCGAGCGTCTTCGCCACGGCGTGACGGTCGATCGGATAGCTGGTGCCGGCGAGCGCGGCCGCGCCGAGCGGCAGACGGTTCACGCGCTTGCGGCAGTCGATCATGCGCTCGGCGTCGCGCGAGAACATTTCGACGTACGCGAGCAGATGGTGGCCGAACGTAACGGGCTGCGCGACCTGCAGGTGCGTGAAGCCCGGCATGATGGTCGCGGCGTTCTTCTCCGCGATCTCGAGCAGCGCCGCGCGCAGTTCGGTGAGCAGCTCGCCGATGCGGTCGATCTCACCGCGCAGCCACAGGCGGATGTCGGTCGCGACCTGATCGTTGCGTGAGCGGCCGGTGTGCAGGCGCTTGCCGGCGTCGCCGATCAGCGCGGTCAGGCGCGCTTCGATGTTCAGGTGCACGTCTTCGAGATCGAGCTGCCATTCGAACTCGCCGCGCTCGATTTCACCTTTGATCTGCGCCATGCCGCGCTGGATCGCGGCGAGGTCGTCGGCGGAAATGATCTTCTGCGCGGCGAGCATCGACGCGTGCGCGAGCGACCCTTCGATGTCGACGAACGCCAGACGCTTGTCGAAGAAAACCGACGACGTGTAGCGTTTGACGAGTTCCGACATCGGCTCCGAGAAGCGAGCCGACCAGGCTTCGCCTTTTTTGTGCAGTTGGGACGTCATGGTGTTGGGCGGTAAAAACGAGCGGTGAAGAGGCTGGCAACGCGAGTGCGCGAATCGTGCAAAAGCGCCGCCGCAGCGAAGAAAGACGAAGATTTTAACACCGGGGGAGGGCGGCAAAAGCGCTGCCGCCCATCGCGGGCCTATTCGCGCACCAGCACCACGAGCTTCAGATCCTCGCGATGCGCGGGCTTGAACGTGATCTGGTCATAAACGATGTGCCCGTCGCGCGGATGGTTGAACTCGCGCCTGCCACCTTCGCGCCCGCCGACGTCCTGGGAGGCCCAGTAGCGTGCGAACTCGTCGCTAGCGGCCGACAGCGAATCGATCAGCCCACGTGTGGGCGCATCGTTCAGATGGCGGATCGAGTCGGCGCGGAATTCGGCGGCGAGCCGCCGCGCGCGCGTTTCCCAATCGACGATCAACGCGCGCGCGGCCGGCTCGGTGAACGTGTAGCGCAGCAGGTTGCGGTCGTGCGCGCCGTCGAGCCAGCCGACGAACAGATCGGCCGCGCGCTCGTTCCACGCAAGCGCGTTCCACTGCCGGTCGAGCACGTAGGCGGGCGTGTCGATGAGCTGCACGGTTTGCAGCAGCGTGGCGGGCGCATCGGCGGCGGCGGGGTCGGGGTCGGCCGGATCGCGTTGCGCGGCCAGCTCGAACAGATACGCGCGCTCGGCGCGCGATAGCTGCAACGCGACCGCGATGCGCGCGAGCGCATCGGCGGAAGCGGACACTGGCCGGCCCTGCTCGATCCACGTGTACCAGGTCGGGCTCACGCCGCACAGCTGCGCGACTTCCTCGCGCCGCAGACCGGGCGTGCGGCGACGCGGCCCCGGCGGCAGCCCGACCGCCTGCGGCGACAGCCGCTCGCGATGGGCGCGGATGAAGTCGCCGAGCGCGCGGGCCGGGGTGGCGTCGAGCGGCGGCGGGTGATCGGCGGAGGACGGCGTCGTCATGCTATCGGCTGCGCGTGGAGGGGGGTAATCGAGATACCAGAATAATTGATGAACTTGTACTGGTACATGGCGGGCTCTATTGTAGCGGCTGGATTCGCGCAATGAGAAAAGCCGGGTGTGACCTGCGTCGGCCACACCCGGCTTTTTGTCCACCAATGCGGCAACCTCAACCGGTATTGCGCAACCCCGCCGCGATTCCGTTGATGCTCAAATGAATGCCGCGCCGCACGCGCGCATTCGTGTCGCCCGCGCGATAGCGTTTGAGCAGTTCGACCTGCAGGTGATTGAGCGGATCGAGGTACGGGAAGCGATTCTTGATCGAGCGCGCGAGCAGCGGATTCTCGGCGAGCCGGTCGCTCTTGCCGGTGATCTCCGACAACGCCTTCGACGTGCGTTCCCACTCGGCGACGATGCGCTCGAACACATGCTTGCGCAGCTTCTTGTCGGTCACGAGCGCGGCATAACGCGACGCGACCGCGAGGTCGGTCTTCGCGATGACCATGTCCATGTTCGACATCAGGGTCGAAAAGAACGGCCAGCTCTTGTGCATCTTCTGCAGCAGCGCGAGACGGCGCGCGCGTTCGGCGTCGGACGGCGCGCTGTCGAGGTGCTCGGCCACCGCGCTGCCGAAGCCGTACCAGCCGGTCAGCAGCAGCCGGCATTGACCCCACGAGAAGCCCCACGGAATCGCGCGCAGATCCTCGATCTTGCGTTGCTTCGGATCCTGCAGCTTGCGCGACGCGGGGCGGCTGCCGATGTTCAGCTCGGCGATCTCCGCGATCGGCGTCGACTCGAAGAAATACTCCTTGAAGCCCGGCGTTTCGTAGACCAGCGCGCGATACGCGGCCATCGCCGTATCGGACAGCTGCTGCATCCTTTCCTCGTACACCGGCAGCTCGGCCAACGTGTGGTCGTGCGGCAGCAGCGACGCTTCGAGCGTCGCGGCCACGACGGTTTCCAGATTGCGCCGGCCGATTTCCGGATTCGCGAACTTGCTCGCGATCACTTCGCCCTGCTCGGTCAAACGGATCTGACCGTCGACGGTGCCCGGCGGCTGCGACAGGATCGCCTGGTAGGTCGGGCCGCCGCCGCGCCCGACGGTGCCGCCGCGCCCATGGAACAGACGCAGCGTCACGCCGCGTTCGTTGAACAGCGACACGAGCGCAAGCTCCGCGCGATACAGCTCCCAGTTCGACGTCAGGAAGCCGCCATCCTTGTTGCTGTCCGAGTAGCCGAGCATCACTTCCTGCTCGTTGCCCTGATGTTCGATCAGCGCGCTAATGCCTGGCAGCGCGATCAGATCGCGCATGATGTGCGGCGCGTTGCGCAGGTCGGGGATCGTCTCGAACAGCGGGATCACCATCAGGCCGGCGCGCGCGGGGTCGTGCTCGTCGCCGAGGCGTCCGCGCAACAGGCCGGTTTCCTTCTGCAGCAGCATCACCTCGACCAGATCGGAAACGGTCTCCGTGTGCGAAATGATGTAGTTGCGCACCGCGCGCGCGCCGAACTTCTCGCGCGTCATGCGCGCTTCCTCGAGCACCGCGAGTTCGCTTTTCGCGAGCTCGGAGTAGTCGGCGGAGCGCACGCGCAGCGCGCGCGGCTGCGCGAGCTCGGCGACCAGCACGTTCAGCTTGTCGGCTTCCGGCAACGCCGCGTAATCGTCCTCGACACCGGCGCGCTTGAGCAGCTCGGCGATTACCGCTTCGTGGATGTCGGAGCTTTGCCGCAGATCGATGCTCGCGAGATGGAAGCCGAACACTTCGGCCGCGCGCGCAAGCGGCGCGAGACGCGGCGCGGCGAGCGGCGCGCCGTGATGCTCGGCGAGCGAATCCATCAGCACGTGGAGGTCGCGCACGAAGTCGGAGGCGTCGTCGTAGGGAAGCGCGCGGATCGGCGCCGCGCCTCGGCCGGCGCTGCGCAGCGGCACGCTGCCTTCGCCCAGGCGCACGCGCGCGCTCGCCGCGAGCCGTGTGTATATGCCGATCAGCGCGCGACGATACGGCTCGTCGGTGCGATGCGGCGAGTGGTCGGGCGAGATGGCCGCGAGCTCATTCAGCGCATCGCTCGCGCCGACGAGCACATTCGACATCGATAGCTCCGCGCCGAGCTTGTGCACCTGCTCCAGGTAGTGCTCGAAGATCACCGCGGCCTGCCGCGTGATCGCGTTTTCGAGCGTTTCGGCGGTGACGTTCGGATTGCCGTCGCGATCGCCGCCGATCCAACTGCCCATCTGGAAGAACGGCGGCAGGCGCGCTTCGAGGCCATGCTCCTTCAGCGCCTCCTCGATGTCGGCGTACAGCGCCGGCAGTTCTTCGAGGAAGGTGCTGCGGTAGTACGACAGCGCGTTTTCGATTTCGTCGGCGACCGTCAGACGCGAGTCGCGCAGCATGCGCGTTTGCCACAGCGACGTGACGCGCGCGCGCAGCATCGCTTCGTTGTGCGCGCGCTCGCGGTTCGTCAGCGGCTGGTCGCGCTCGGCGAGCAGACGCGCGATGTCGTGCTGCGCGTCAAGAATGCTCTTGCGCTGCACTTCGGTCGGGTGCGCGGTCAGCACCGGCATGATCAGCGCGTCGTCGAAAAACCGCTGCAGCACCGGTGTCGCGGCGGCACCAGCCGCGGCGAGCCGCTCGAGCGCATGGGCGATCGTGCCCGGCTGCGAGGCCGAGCCCGCGAGCGCGTGAATTCGGTGACGGCGGTTGCGGTGACGGTCCTCGGCGATGTTCGCGAGATGCGAAAAGTAGCTGAACGCGCGCACGACGCTGACGGTCTGCTCGGGCGTCAGCGTGCGCAGTTTCTTGTCGAGCGTCTGCGCGGCGGCGCTGTCGTCCTCGCGACGGAAACGCACCGCGGTCTGCCGGATCGTCTCGACGATGTCGAACACCGCCTCGCCTTCCTGCTCGCGCAGCACGTCGCCGAGCAGACGCCCGAGATAGCGGATGTCCTGGAACAGCGGGTGGTCCTTGTCCTCGCGCGTGCGGCCGCCGCTCTTCGCGGTGGTCGCGGCGGCGGACTGAGCCTGCGGCAGGTCCTTCAGTTTCGACGGTTTCGCGGCGCGCGGGAGTGTTGCGTCGCCATCGACCTTGGCCTTGGCCGGCTTGCGCGCGGTGGCCGACGTCGCGGCCTGTTCAGCCTTGCTGGCCTTGCCGGCTTTCGACGCCTTTTGCGCCTTGTCCTGCTTGACGGGCACCGAGGTCTGCGCGGCCTTCGGGGCTTTGGTGGCGCGAGCGGCGAGGGCGCGGCGCCTGGCGCGCTGGTCGGCGCGCGTGTCGCCATGTTGACCGACGCTCGACGATATAGCGTGCGCGGCAACGTCGGACAGGGCGTCAGGCGCCGCGGCGTCGGCCGGGCGAGCGGTGGGCGAGGCAGTGTTGCGGCGGGCGGGGCGCGCCGATCCGGAAGACGTCACGATGAGTTTCCTCGGGGAAGCCAGGGTCTGTTGATTGATGAACTGCGACTGCGGAACTGCCATCAGCAAGTGCAACGTGAACTGCGTGCAACAGGGACTACGCAACGGACTGCAAGACGGACTGCTAGTGCAACTGCAACGGAGACTTGAAACGGCGACTGCACACGGCGATTGCTCGACCCACTACGAAGCGGTCCGCGCGTGCCGCACCGCGTACGCGGAACGACACGAGCGCTGCCGAATCGCGAGACGCCGACGAGGGAGAGAGGGGCCACGGGCCGCCAGCCCGCGCTGGGACCGAACACGCGGCAGGCATTGCCTCAGCATGTTCGCCGCATTGCATCATCCCGCATGCCGCCGCGCAGTGCGCGAACGACCGTACGTGACAACGCGGAATGGAGGCGTTCGCGCGTGACGCGAAGCCCATCTCCTCCGTCGATACCGCTTGCGCACGGCGCTTCGCCGTGCCTTGGAACCAAAGGGCGCGAACGAGGGCGCGTGCTAACATTGATTGTTATTCCATCCCGACATCCAGCAGCAAGCTAATGAACACCGAGACGTTTTCCACGCCACCCCACACGCTTGTGATTGCGTCGCGAGAGAGCCGCCTTGCCATGTGGCAAGCCGAGCATGTGCGATGTGCGCTGCACAAATTATATCCATCTTGTGACGTAAAAATCCTCGGAATGACGACACGTGGCGATCAGATTCTCGATCGCACGCTGTCGAAGGTTGGTGGCAAGGGGCTCTTCGTGAAGGAGCTCGAAGCCGCGCTCGCCGATGGCCGCGCCGACCTCGCGGTGCATTCGCTGAAAGACGTGCCGATGGAGTTGCCGGCCGGTTTCGCGCTGTCCACCATCATGGAGCGCGAGGACCCGCGCGATGCGTTCGTGTCCAATCAGTACGACTCGCTCGCCGCGTTGCCGGCCGGTGCCGTGGTCGGCACCTCGAGCCTGCGGCGTGAGGCGATGCTGCGCATGCGCTATCCGCATCTCGACGTGCGGCCGTTGCGCGGCAATCTCGATACCCGACTCGCCAAGCTCGATCGCGGCGATTACGCGGCGATCATTCTGGCCGCGGCCGGGCTGAAGCGGCTGGGTCTCGCCGATCGCATCCGCGCGCTGCTCGATCCCGAGGACAGTCTGCCCGCGGCGGGCCAGGGCGCGCTCGGCATCGAGATTCGCGCCGATCGCGCGGACCTCGCCGCATGGCTCGCGCCGCTGCATCATCAGCACACGGCGGCGGCCGTCGAAGCGGAGCGCATGGTATCGCGCATGCTCGGCGGCAGCTGCGAGGTGCCGCTCGCGGCCTACGCAACCTGGGGCGATGGCGCGCTGCATCTGCGCGGCATCGTCGCGACGCCGGACGGCCAGCGCGTGCTGAGCGCGCAGGCGTCGGCGCCGGCGCCCACCGTCGAACGCGCGCTCGCGCTCGGCGAGGAAGTGGCGCACTCGCTCGTGCAGCAGGGCGCCCTCGACATCGTCCGCGCGCTCAGTACGGCGAGCGGTCCCGCGGCCGCGCCCGGCGCGGTGGCCAGCGAGTGATGGCCGCCGTCTCGCCCGAGAAGGCGCCTTTCACGGTCGTGATCACGCGGCCGGCCGGCCAGTCGAGCGAACTCGTCGAACAGCTCGAAGCAGCCGGACTCGCGTCGCTCGACTTCCCGCTGATCGACATCGCGCCCGTCATCGACGACGCGCCGTTGTGCGCCGCGCTCGCGTCGCTCGAACGCTACGCGCTCGTCGTGTTCGTGTCGCCGAACGCAGTCGATCACGCGTTCGCGCGCCAGGACGATATCTGGCCGCATGCGCTGCCGATCGGCGTGGTCGGCCCCGGCAGCGTGCATGCGCTCGCGCGCCACGGCGTCAGCGCGCCCGAGCATCGCGTGATCAGCCCCGCCGCGGGCGCCGACGACGAATCGACGAGCTTCGACTCCGAGAGCCTGTTTGCCGCGATCGAGGCGCAACTCGGTGCCGCGGGCCTCGAAGGCAAGCGCGTGCTGATCGTGCGCGGCGACGGCGGGCGCGAATGGTTGAGCGAGCGCCTGCGTGAAGCCGGCGCCGAAGTCGACGCGGTGGCCGCTTACCGGCGCATCGTGCCGGAGCCGTCGATCGGCGCATGGGCGCGCGTGCACGAACTGCTCGCGGGCACGCCGCACGCATGGCTTCTGACCAGCTCCGAAGGCGTACGCAATCTGCACGAACTCGCGCACGAGCATCTGACCGCCGGCGAGATCGAGCAGCTCAAACACGCGCCGCTCGTCACGCCGCATCCCCGCATCGCGCAGACCGCGCGGGCATTGGGTTTTGATAGGATTACGGTGTCCGGCGCGGGCGACGAGCGCATAGTCCGAGCCCTCGTTGCCGCGGCCGCCGTGCCTCCCGTCGTCCAACCGGTATCGTCCAACCCGGCTCAACCACGCATGACTGAAACGAACGCATCCACGAACGCCTCACCTCAGCCGCCCGCAAGCGCCGCCTTGCCGCCGAACCAACCCTTCACGCCGTACGAAGCGCAAAAGCGCCGCAGCACGAGCGGACCGCTGCTGTGGTTTGTCATCGTGGTCATCGCGTGCGCGGCGGGCGTGGGCGGCTTCGCGATGAACCGCAAGCTGGTGCGCACCGAGCAGGAACTCGCGCAGCGTCAGCAGGCCAACGACACGCAGACCAACGAACTGCGCATCAAGATCGACCAGGCGCTCGCCACCGTGCATCAATCGGACTCGCAGGTCGCGCAGCTCGAAGGCAAGCTCGCCGATGCGCAGGCCGCGCAGCAGGCGCTGCAACAGCAATACGCGGATCTCGCGCGCAATCGCGACGACTGGACGCTCGCCGAAGTCGGGCAGATGCTGTCGGCGGCGAGCCAGCAGTTGCAGCTGACCGGCAATACGCAGCTCGCGCTGTTCGCGTTGCAAAGCGCCGATACGCGCCTCGCGGCGTCGGACAGTCCGCAGGCGGTCGCGGTGCGCAAGGCGATCGCGCAGGACATCGACAAGCTGAAGGCCGCGCCGTCCACCGATCTGACCGGCCTCGCGATCAAGCTCGACAACGCGATCGATCACGTGAACGGCCTGCCGCTGTCGGGTGAAGCACCGATTCCGCGTGCCACGCCGCATGCGGCCACGTGGGCCGACACCGCGAAGGTGGCCGCCGCCACCGGCAAGCCGCGCTGGAAAGTGTGGATCGACGAGGTCACGCACGGCATCGGCGAACAGCTGACGAGCCTCGTGCAGGTGCGCCGTATCGACAACGCCGACGCGATGCTGGTCACGCCGGATCAAGGCTACTTCGTGCGCGAGAACCTGAAGCTGCGTCTGCTGTCGGCGCGTCTCGCGCTGCTGTCGCGCAACCAGACCACGCTGAAGTCCGACCTGCAGGCGGCGCAGTCCGCGTTGACGCGCTACTTCGACGCGTCGTCGAAAGACACGCAGACGGTCATCGATCTGGTCAAGCAGGTGGACGCCGGTTCGGCCGCGGTCGAGCTGCCGAACCTCGATACGAGCCTGCAGGCCGTCAATCAATACCGGAACCGGGGTTAATCATGGCGATCCGGGGACTCCTATGGCTCGCGGCGCTGTTCGCCGTCGCGGTCGTGCTCGCGGTGGGCGGGCGCTTCGACGCTGGGCAAGTGCTGCTGATCTATCCGCCGTACCGCGTCGACATGTCGCTGAACCTGTTCGTCGTCGGGCTGGTGGTGCTGTTCATCCTGCTCTATGCGCTGTTGCGCATCATCCGCAATGTCTGGCGCATGCCGCAGCGCGTCGCCGCGTACCGCGCACGTGCGCGTGTCGCGAAGGCGCACGCGGCGTTGCGCGACGCGATCGGCAACCTGTACGCGGGGCGTTTCTCGCGCGCGGAAAAGGCCGCCAAGGACGCGCTCACGAATGGCGACAACAAGGGCGCGGCCGGTTTGATCGCGGCGACCGCTGCGCATCGCATGCATGAGTACGCGCGGCGCGACGAATGGCTCGCGCAGATCGACGAAGCCGACTGGCAGGACGCGCGCCTGATGGCCACCGCCGACATGCGCGCCGACGGCCGCGACGCCGACGGCGCGCTCAATGCGCTGACCGAGATGCAATCGCAGGGCGCGCGGCGCATTCACGCTCAGCAAATCATGCTGCGCGCGCAGCAGCAGCTGAAGAACTGGGGAGAAGTGCTGAAGCTCGTGAAGACGCTGGAGAAGCGCGAGGCGATCCATCCGGCGGTCGCGGTGCGGCTGCGTCAACTGGCGGCGGAAAATCTGCTGCGCGATCGTCGCCACAATGCGGATGCGCTGCTCGAACTATGGAACTCGCTATCGGCGACCGAGCGTCATTCGCCGCGCCTCGCCGACACCGCCGCCGAACTGCTGGTCGCGCTGAACCGTCCTCAGGAGGCGCGCAAGATCGTCGAGGAGGCGCTCGCGCAGAACTGGGATGCGCGCCTGTTGCGACGCTATCCGGATACGGCCGGCGGCGATGCGTTGCCGCTGATCCAGAAGGCCGAGGCGTGGCAGAAGGATCGGCCGGAAGACGCGGACCTGATGTTCGCGCTGGGGCGCCTGTGCCTGCATCAGCAGTTGTGGGGCAAGGCGCAGTCGTTCCTCGAACGCGCGCTGAAGCTTGCCGACAACGAGACGCTGAAGATCCGCTCGCATCGCGCGCTCGCGCGTCTGCACGAGCAGTTGGGCGATACCGACAAGGCGAGCCAGCACTATCGCGAGAGTGCGTTGGCGATGAACGTGACGTGAGTTCGGCGCTTTCGGCCATGCGCTGAAGCGCGCAAGCCCCGCAAACCGCTACCTGATGGCCGCAGCCTCGCGCTGCGGCCATTTGTTTTTCCGGCGGCCGAGCGTGCGCTGGACTCGCGCGCAATTCGCAGATCCCCAGCTCGAATCGTCGGGACTGCGCTTTGCTTCACCACCTCACTGGATGCGCAACCTCGGAGGTGTTCAAAGTGGCCAGCGACGCTGTGACGGTGCAAACCGAGACCCGCAGCGGCGACGTCGAGCGCAAGGGCGTCGTCGTCATTACAGGGGCAAGTGCCGGCGTGGGGCGCGCGAGCGCGTCCGAATTTGCGCGGCAGGGCTATGACGTTGGGCTCATCGCGCGCGAGCCGCGACGGCTCGCTCGTGCCGCCGAGGAGATCGCCGCGACCTATGGCGTGCGCGCACTCGCAATTCCGGCCGATGTCGCCGATGCCGACGCGATCGAGCGTGCCGCGCAGCGTGTGAAGCGCGAGTGGGGCGGCATCGACGTCTGGATCAACGTCGCGATGGCGACCGCGTTTGCGCCGGTGTCGGCGCTCAGCGCGCGCGATGTCGAACGCGGCACGCAGGTGACCTATCTGGGGCAGGTCAACGGCATGCTGGCGGCGCTCCCAGTGATGCGCGCGCGCGGGCACGGGACGATCGTCAATGTCGGCTCGGCGCTCGGGTACCGGTCGGTGCCGTTGCAGTCGATCTATTGCGGCGCGAAGTTTGCCGTGCGCGGCTTCACCGATTCGTTGCGTTCCGAGTTGCTGCACGACGGAGTCGATATCCATCTGACGATGGTCGATCTGCCCGCGGTCAATACGCCGCAATTCGACTGGGCGCTCAATCGCACGGGGCGCAGGGCGCGGCCGGTGGCGCCGGTGTTTCAGCCGGAAGTGGCGGCACGGGCGATCTACTTTGCGGCCACCCATCGGCGGCGGCAGGTGTGGGTCGGGTGGTCGACGGTCAAGGCGATCCTCGCGAACCGGATCGCGCCGACGCTGCTCGACCGCTATCTCGCGCGTGCGGGTTACGACGGGCAATTGACCGATGAACCGTTGCCCGCCGATGCGCCCGCGAATCTCTACGAGCCGGTGCCAGGCCACTACACTTCGCATGGTCGCTTCGATGATGAAGCGCGTGCGTACTGCTGGCAGATGTTCACCAATCGGCATCGCCATGCGGTGTACGGCGCGGCAGTGATGGCGCTGGCCGGGGGCGTCGCGTGGCTGCTGAGGCGCCAGCGGCCCTGATGCGCGGCCGGTCGGCCTCATCCCTGTCGCCGACGGAATGTCTGGACTATCCTTCGAATGACGGTACCGTCCACAAACCGTGGTGCGGCGTCCTCGACTACGGACATTCCAAAAATGGAAGCGGACAGGCCAGTTCCTCGCAAGGAACAGACTGCTGTAAGCAGCGCACACGGCTGGATGCGCTGGCTGCCGGGACTGACGGTGCTCAAGGCGTACCGGCTGAGCTGGCTGCCGAACGATCTGACGGCGGGACTGGTGCTGACCACGATGCTGGTGCCGGTTGGGATCGCTTACGCGGAGGCGTCCGGCGTCCCTGGCGTGTACGGCCTCTACGCGACGATCGTTCCGCTGTTGGCGTATGCGCTGTTCGGTCCGAGCCGGATTCTCGTGCTCGGTCCCGACTCCGCGCTCGCCGCTCCGATTCTGGCGGTCGTCGTGCAAATCGCTGCGGGCGACCCGTCGCGCGCGATTGCGGCGGCCAGCATGATGGCGATCGTGTCCGGCCTGTTCTGTATCGTGATGGGCTTGCTGCGGCTGGGATTCATCACTGAATTGTTGTCGAAACCCATTCGCTACGGCTATATGAACGGCATTGCGCTCGCCGTGCTGATCAGTCAGCTCCCCAAACTGTTTGCCATCTCGATCGAAGAGCGCGGGCCATTGCGGGACATCGTGAGCCTCGTGCAGGCCATCGCCGATGGCAAATCCAACTGGTATAGCTTCGCGGTGGGCGCTGGAAGCCTCGTGCTGATCCTGTTTCTCAAGCGCTTCGAAAAGCTGCCGGGCATCCTGATCGCCGTGATCGTCGCGACGTTGTGCGTCACCGCATTGCACCTCGATAGCATTGGTGTGAAAGTGCTCGGCAAGATTCCTCAAGGCCTGCCGACCTTTGCTCTGCCGTGGGTCACCGACGCCGATCTGGTCAAGATTCTGCTCGGCGGCTGCGCGGTCGCGCTGATCTCGTTCGCGGATACCAGCGTGCTGTCGCGAACTTTCGCGGCACGTTTTCGCAGCCGCGTCGACCCCAATCAGGAGATGGTCGGGCTCGGCGCGGCCAATCTTGCGGCCGGCCTGTTCCACGGCTTCCCGATCAGCAGCAGTTCGTCGCGCACGCCGGTCGCCGAGGCGGCGGGTGCGAAGACGCAACTGACGGGCGTCGTCGGCGCGCTGGCGGTCGCGGCGCTGCTGATGGCCGCGCCCAATCTGATGCGCTACCTGCCCAACAGTGCGCTCGCCGCGGTCGTCATCGCGGCGGCGATCGGTCTGTTCGAGATCACGGACCTGAAGCGGATTTTCCGCATCCAGCAATGGGAGTTCTGGCTGTCGATGGCCTGCTTTGCCGGCGTCGCGGTGTTCGGTGCGATCCCCGGCATCTGCTTCGCGGTGGTGATCGCGGTCATCGAATTTCTGTGGGACGGCTGGCGACCGCACTACGCGGTGCTCGGTCGCGTCGAAGGTTTGCGCGGCTATCACGACTTGCAGCGCTATCCGCATGCCCAGCGAATCCCCGGGCTCGTGCTGTTTCGCTGGGATGCACCGCTGTTCTTTGCGAATGCCGAGCAGTTTCAGGTGCGCCTGCTGCAAGCCGTCGCCGAATCGCCGGCACCGGTGCGGCGTGTGGTGGTGGCGGCCGAACCGGTGACGAGCGTGGACGTCACCTCCGCCGACATGCTGCGGGAACTGACGCGCACGCTCGACGAGCGCGGGATTGCGCTGCACTTTGCAGAGGTGAAGGATCCGGTTCGCGACAAGCTCAGACGTTTCGAGCTGACCGATCTGATTGGCGATGCGCGCTTTCATCCGACGGTGAGCAGTGCGGTTGATAACTATGTCGAGGGGGTTGGGAAGGAATAGTATTCAGACTTGGAGCTGGGTCACCGGAGAGCCGGCATGCGCCTGCCGTCCGCTTCTAAAACGCCTGCGAAAACGGTTTGGGACCGCGCCAGTTCGCATCGGCTCGAGATTCAGGCCAGGGTTCTCGATGTCGCGGTCCGCAATAACAGACAGCACTTGCAGTTTCTTCGCAAGAGTGCCGAGCGGCTCCTTGCGGACCGGACAGCACAGCTCGATCGAACACCGGATGCCTCGCTCCAGGCAGTACTCCGGGCGCAGGACGAGCGCGTCTGGAATCTTCAAGTTCGCGATATCGACGCCCCCATTCGGGGTATCGGCACACAGCAGCTCGCGGTGACGCCTGGTTTGCACCGTGACGAGCCCACATTTGTCCTACGGACACCGGTGACAAAAATCTGATCCGAACACATGCGCGCACCCTGAAGCTCCCACTCGCACATGTCGAGTCCCAGCTGGCTGAGCGGGCCAAATGGATCCGGCCGGACCTTGAGAGCGAAACGGCTTCAAGTGCCTTTCTGGACCGGCGAGCTATATGTTGTTCATCCCCGAGGAATGGGAGAGCAAGTATCCTGCAATGCTCTCCGAGAAAAGAAAGGCTGCATTCTTCGACACGCGCCGTCCATAGACGACGCGCCCTGCGCTTAGAAGAACCCCAGCGCCTCCGCCTGATAGCTGACCAGCAGACACTTCGTCTGCTGATAGTTCGACAACGCCATCTTGTGTGTTTCGCGCCCGATCCCCGACTGCTTGTAGCCACCGAAGGCCGCATGCGCCGGATACAGGTGATAGCAGTTGGTCCACACGCGTCCCGCCTCGATCTCGCGTCCCATCTTGTAAGCGCGGGTGCCGTCGCGAGTCCACACGCCCGCGCCCAGGCCATAGTACGTGTCGTTCGCGAGTTCGATCGCTTGCTGTTCGTCCTTGAACGTCATCACCGAGGCGACCGGCCCGAAGATCTCCTCCTGGAACACACGCATATCGTTGTTGCCGAACAGCATCGTCGGCTTCACGTAGAAACCTTCGCCGAGGCCGGCGCCAGGCGTTGCGCGCTCGCCGCCGACGAGACACCGCGCCCCTTCGTCCCGGCCGATGTCGATATACGACAGGATCTTGTCGAGCTGCTGCTGCGATGCCTGCGCACCGATCATCGTTTCGAGGTTCAACGGATGGCCGGCCTTGATGCGTTCCACCCGGGCGATCGCCTTCTCGATGAAGCGCTCGTAAATCGACTCCTGAACCAGCACGCGCGACGGGCACGTGCACACTTCTCCTTGATTCAGCGCGAACATCGCGAGACCTTCGAGCGCCTTGTCGAGGAACGCGTCGTCGCGATCTAGCACGTCGGCGAAGAAGATGTTCGGGCTCTTGCCGCCTAGTTCGACCGTCGACGGGATCAGGTTGTCCGCGGCTGCGTGGAGGATGCGCTTGCCGACCGGCGTCGAGCCGGTGAACGCGATCTTCGCGATGCGCTTGCTGGTGGCGAGCGCTTCGCCCGCTTCCTTGCCGAAGCCGTTGACGATGTTGATGACCCCGGCAGGGAACAGGTCGCCGATCAGTTCGACCAGCACGAGTACCGAAGCAGGCGTCTGCTCGGCGGGCTTCATCACGACGCAGCAGCCGGCCGCGAGCGCGGGCGCGAGCTTCCATGCGGCCATCAGCAGCGGAAAATTCCACGGGATGATCTGACCGACCACCCCAGCCGGCTCGTGAAAGTGATAAGCGACCGTGTTGTCGTCGATCTCCGAGATGCCGCCTTCCTGCGCGCGGATGCAACCCGCGAAATAGCGGAAATGATCGACGGCGAGCGGCAGGTCCGCGGCCATCGTTTCGCGCAGCGGCTTGCCGTTGTCGATCGTCTCGGCGACCGCGAGCAGCTTCAGGTTCTTCTCCATGCGCTCGGCCACCGCCAGCAGCAGGTTCGCGCGTTCTGTCACCGAGGTCTTCGCCCATTTGCGGCGCGCTGCGTGCGCGGCGTCGATGGCGAGGTCGATATCGGCAGCGCTCGAGCGAGGCACGCGACAAAACGGCTGCCCGTTGATCGGCGACACGTTGTCGAAATAGTCGCCGCCGACCGGCGGTACCCACTTGCCGCCGATGTAGTTTTCGTAACGCTGGCGGTAGGGATACTCGATGTCGATGCCGAGGGCTTTCAGGTCAAATGGATTCATCACTTGTCTCCGTTTTGTGATGTTGATCGGGTGACTGCGCGGGACCACATCAGGCACGAACCGTACCAATGCATCGAAGTGGGATATTTCAGGGACTGCGGTGAGCTGTATGGCGGAAGTGTTCCGTTTCGGAACAGTCGCGCGGGCAGCGGGTGTTCAGAAACGCCGCAGATTCGGCCGACGCTGACGCAGATCAAGGATGCGGGCCCGCGCGGGGTCGCCGCACGCGTCGGGCGGAATGACAAAGGGAGTATTCTGTTGACACGCATCGAAGCGTCCGGCACGACCTGGGCGCATTCAGGAGGAGACAATGCGCGACGACGTTCATCCGTTCGGCGTGGCGGCGGCTAACCGCTCCAAAGGTTGGCCCGCACCGGCGATCCAGAAAGCCCACGAACGCTCCGAGACGTTCGGCCTGCGCGCATCGATCCGGCCGGATTACGACATCCTGTCCGACACGGGACTCGCGCTGAAGCGCGAACAGAACCAGGTGCTGTGCGCGCATGCGATGCCGGTCATGGAGACGCTGCGCGAGCAGATCGTCAATACGCAAAGCATGATCGTGCTGACCAACGCCGAAGGGTTGATCCTGCATTCGATCGGCGATGACGACTTTCTGCATCGCGCGGAAAAAGTGGCGCTGCGGCCTGGCGCGAACTGGGCCGAGGATCGTCAGGGGACCAACGCGATCGGTACCTCGCTGGCCGAGGGGTGTGCGATGGTCGTTCATGGCGATCAGCACTATCTGGCGTCAAACCGCTTCCTGACCTGTTCGAGTGTGCCGATTCTCGATCCGCACGGCGATCTGACCGGCGTGCTCGACGTGACGGGCGACCACCGCAGCTATCACCAGCACACGATGGCGCTCGCGAAGATGTCGGTGCAGATGATCGAAAACCATCTGTTCTCGACTGCATTTCGCGACGTGCTGCAAGTGTCTTTTCACGGACGGCCGGAATTTCTCGGCACGCTGATGGAAGGGATCATTGCGTTTACCGATGATGGTCGCTTTCTGTCCGCCAATCGGAGTGCGCAGTTTCAGTTGGGCTTGTCGCTCGCTGCGTTGCGCGCGCATACGCTGTCGTCGCTGTTTCAGATCTCGTATGCGCAATTAATCGACCGGTTGACGCATGGCGTCGCGCCGCATCTGATGCTGAATTTGCACAACGGTGCGGTGGTTTGCGCGCGCGGGCAGTTCAGGCGGTCGTCGTTTGGGCTGGGGCGTGGGGCCGTCGATGTGCAGGGTGCAGTCGCGCCGCGACCGGTGTGTGCGAATGCGCGTCAACCGGCCGCGGGACTGTCGCGACTCGGCGATCTCGATACTGGCGATGCTCGTGTGTCCGCACTGATCGCGAAGGTTCGCAAGGTGCTCGGCAAGGATATTCCGATTCTGATCACCGGCGAGACCGGTACCGGCAAGGAGTTGCTCGCGCAGGCGATTCATAACGATTCGCCGCGAGGTGATGGGCCGTTTGTGGCGGTTAACTGTGCTTCGATTCCGGAGTCGCTGATCGAATCCGAGCTATTCGGATATGAAGAGGGTGCGTTTACCGGCGCGCGGCGTAAAGGGGCGATCGGCAAGCTGATGCAGGCGCATGGAGGCACGCTGTTTCTCGATGAGATTGGGGATATGCCGCATTCGTTGCAGGTGCGGTTGCTGCGTGTTTTGCAGGAGCGGGTTGTGACGCCGCTTGGGGCGACGCGGGCGGCTCCTGTTGATGTCGCCATTATTTGCGCGACACACCGCAACTTGCGCGAGATGATTGCGCAGAACCAGTTTCGTGAGGACCTTTACTATCGGATCAACGGGCTTGCGGTTCGGTTGCCGGCGTTGCGTGAGCGGAGCGATCTCGCGGTCGTCGTTCAAAAGATGTTGCAGTGGGAATCAGTCGAAAGCGGGGGGCGGCAGGCGCTCAGCGTTGCGGCTGATGTGATGGCGACGTTCGGGCGACATGCGTGGCCGGGTAACTGTCGGCAACTGGCTAATCTGCTACGCACTGCGGCGGCGATGGTGGAGGAGGATGGGGTGATTCGGTGGGAGCATTTGCCGGATGATTTTCTGGATGATGTGGGGGGCGCGGGTTGCGGCGATGGCACGGTTGGACAGGGGGACTCTGCTGCGTCGGCCGCTTCGAGCTCTTCAGCCCTTTCGGCCGGTTCAGCTGCGGATGCCCCTGCTGCCGGCGATGCGTCGCTGCCCGACGGTGCTCGGCTGCAAGATGTTGCCACCTCTGTGGTTGCGATGACGCTGGCGCGCTATGGCGGAAACGTGTCTGCCGCGGCGCGTGCGCTCGGGGTCTCGCGGAACACTATCTATCGCAGGATGTCGGCTGTGCAGCCGGGGCGGGTGGCGGAAAAGGATTGATGCGGGAGTTTGCGCAGGACCAGTCGATAATGGCCGCGGTGACCGGCCATTGTTTTCTCTATGAGTCGACTTGCTTGCGTGCGGTCTACAGTAGCCGAAGCACTTTTCCTTTTCACGACTCGCACCGCACGCGGATCGCTTGCAGGCGCGCGACGCATCCGTGGCCCGTTGGAGCGGGTGATGCCAACGCGTCCCGGCGAGCTACTACTGCTTGCAAATCTCACCGGCATCGCCGCAATGACCGGTCTGCTTCCGAAATCCCGAGCGGTAACGCCGCCGCTGTCGCAAACTGCAGCGGTCGCCGCGCAGCCAGCCGGCACGCCGCTCGACTCGGCTCAACCGCTCGGCTCAACCGTATGCGGAGCAACAAGGCACGCGGACCAACACGGTGAGCGAACCCCATGTTCATCACCACCATAGCAGTGCGTCGTCGCCAGCGCCCAGATACGCGCACGACGATATTTACCGTAATGCCACCCAGCCGCCACCTCGACCCGTTGCCGTCGACCCTAATGCAGGTGAGGTTGTCGCGGTCAACGCAGTCCAAACGCAAGAGCCGACCACCGGGCTCGGCGCAGTAGGCGGTTCGGTGGCAGGCGGGCTGCTGGTCAATCAGGTTGGGCAAGGGGGCGGCCGTGTTCTGCGACGATAGCGAGTGCGGTTGGCGGCGGCGTTGCCGGTAACGGTTATCGAACATGCCGTACGCAAAGATGCCACCTACCTGTCTATGGCGATTCGCTGAGTGCTTCGTAAGCACGCAGAGAACCGGAGGGCACAGCGCCTTACAAACGGTTACCAGGCTGACACTTCACGTTTATTTGTCCATTAGAGCTACACATACAATCGATATCGCTAAATCGCATCAACACCCGATGGCAGCGAACAGGGAGATAAACGTGAAGCGCATTTTCATTTTGTGTATTGCAGGCGCTTGCGCTGCGTGCACTTCGGGCGCGGCGCTGGCTCATGTAGACCTTGGTGTTTACCTTGGCGCGCCGGGGCCAGTTTATGTCGCGCCGCCCCCAGTGGTCTATGAGGCGCCACCAGTGACTTACGTGCCTGCTCCGGCCTATGGCTACGGGTATGGCTATGGCTATGGGTACGAATACAATGACGACCGTGACAGGCACTGGCACCATGACCATGGTTGGCACAGGGGCTGGGAGCACCATCATCGTCATGGGGACGATGACGAATAACCTGGCACTGCACCCAATTCGCGATATCGCAGCTTTGTTCTGACGACGCCGAAGCCTCGTTCCGAAGGCCGCCGTTCCTTGCGGCAGCGGCAGCTTTGCGGCACCAGAACTGAATGGGTACAACCGCCCAGTTGCAGCCGTTCGCCGTCGCTGCAACACGTTCATTCGACCGGTTGAATCCACCATCGAACTGCTGACTTTGATAGTCGGATCCTGCTGGACCGGCCATCGGCCAGAGCGGGCCATTCGGCCAGTCCTACGGACGGCCCTTGGTGCCATTGAGCGCTGCAAGGTCCGAGCCTGCAGGCGCCCACGATATCGCTTGCGTCCGGCTTGGGCGACGGAAATAGTGGTTCGATCAGTGCCCACAGTTTGTCATCGATGACGGGTGCTGGCATTCCTTGGTCCGTTGTTCAGACATCCAAGGTCAACCGTTATGCGGAAAGTAATCCGCCCTCCCAGGTTCTTTTTTGAACTGACCTTTAATTGACTCTCTTCTATTGATACCTTCTGCAGGTCATAGAAGAGCGCATGCGCGCGTGTTGTCGCGTCGAAAAACTTTCGCCGCAACGGCTGTGCAGCGTTAGCAATTCGCGTTGTTCTCCACGATCATGCGCTCGCTGCTTTCCACGGCGTAGTGACGCGAACAACCCGCTGAACTGTTCCCCGTCACCGACATAGATTTGCACTGGTATAGATCGATGTCGGTCTTACAGTCTCGCAAGAAATTTCCCGAGATGACGCCGCCAACCCGGCCCTCCACCGCGATGCCGACTGCATCTGGTCCGTTGAAGCCTTCCACGATATTGCCGACCAATACGGCCGCGCTTTTGTTCGAGCGAAGATCGATACCGTTGCGCGGGCTGTTCTGGCCAATTACCGTATTGCCGTTCACGACCGGATCGGCGACGTCATAGCAGCTAATTCCAAAGTCTCCCATTGCTCGAAGATTGTTATTACTGATGGTGGGGTAATCCTGGCTTTGCGCCCAGATGCCGATCACATGCCCAGCAGCAAGGCAGGACACACTGTTATCTGTAACAGTGATGCCTTGACCCCGGTCGTGCCAGGTGAAAGTCAGATCAAGCGAACCCGCCTTGATAGACTGGCTCGCGACCACGGCGGCGCCAGCAACGCTCAGCACATACGTAAGAGGTGGAACACCTGTGCCGCTGATACGCTGCCCGATCTGGATAGCGGGATTAGCTGTGGCGAGCGTGATATTCGGCGTGCCGTTTGCCGTGGCCCGCTGCTTGGGCAAGACCGCGACCGAGTCCGGATTCAGTCCTTGCAGAGAAATGGCTGCGTCGGCCGAGCCTTGAGTCAAATCCACGGTATTGCCGGAAATGATGCATTGAATTGCGCCGCCATACACCTGGATTCCAGCCCGAATCGGCGCATAACTGGAACCTGACCGGTCACTAGCCGGACGGCTGACTATCACGGCGTTACCCATCACCGTGCATGAACGCGAGCGAACCACCGCGATACCCCACCACGTCGAGCCTTCACACGTATTGCCTGTGATCGCGGTATTGTTGACGTTCTCTGTCACCACGCCTCTGCGAAACGCGCCTCGCACCACGTTGCCAACGATCGTGCACTGGTTATCTTGCAGTGGAAACGAGTACGCATGGTATTCCGCCAGCCCTTCGACATGAATGCCTGTGCGACAATCCTGTCCCGCCTTGGCCGTCACGAGGTTGCCGGTCACGGTGGCACAGCAGCCCCAGATTGTGATGCCGTCTCCCCGATCTTCGCCGTACTCGGATTGGGTGTCGGCCGGTCCTCCTCCTGCTCCGATGCAATCCAAGATCTTGTTGTTGGCAATGGTGAAGTCATGGTATTCCCCGTCCGACTCAACCTGTATGCCGTTCTGAAACTGGAAAATAGTCGAGTGCGTCACGCTTCCAATATTTGCCCGGAACAAGATACCCACATTTCTATTGCCTGTTCGTTCCTGAAGAAGATTGGGATTGGTGATAAACACGCCGTCGAAGTCACAACCGCTTGCGTTCACGGTGATCGCCGCGGCGTTCGCAATGCCGGCTGTGAACCGCAGTTCGCCGCCGCCCGAAAGGCGAATTCTCTTATTTACACTGAGTGGCCCAGTCAGATTGAAAACACAATTCTCCGGGACGATGAGCGCGGAAGCGGCATTGTCGAGTGCGGCCTGAAACTCGCGCGTGTGATCCAGCAACGGCTTCCCGGATAATGCATCCTTGCACACTCTCGACGACATGCAATCGAGCAGATTGACCGCCTGGTGTTTGTCTTCTCGTTGCGCCGTCAATGTTGCACCCGTGGCGGCCGCGCATCCTCCGATCACAGCGCCGGCACCTGTCGCAAGCCTTGCGAGAAAGTTGCGTCTTGGTTCGCTCATTAAGAAGTTGCTATTAGAAGGTTTTGATCGGAGCCTTGCGACAATGCCAGCTTCCTAAGAAGCTCTAAGGCAATGAAATTTGTAGTTGTCGCCAAATGGTTGACACAGGAGGCGATTTTCATGAATGGCTCATGCATGAGAACGAGGCGTTCGAACCGGACGCGAAGACGCCGGAAGTTGTGCAACCAGGCAACGGTACGCTCAACGACCCATCGGGTCTTGCCGAGGCCGCCGCGCGGTTCGCCACGGCGGGCAATGTGCGTGGCAATGCCAGCGGCATGTAGCGGGCGACGGAACTTGTCGTGATCGTAGCCGCGATCGGTCTGCCCAACCTTGGGTTTTGACAGTGGCCGGCCGCCGGCTGCAGCACGAATAGTATGCCGGTCAATACGGCCCGGTCGTCCAGCGGCTTGCACCCCGGGTACCGGGTTCGTCGTGGCTTCGGTCGTGGCAGAAGAGGTTCGATCAGGGACCACAATTCGTCATCGAGTATTGGTTTAGCCATGGCCTCCTCGTTGCCGAAACAATGAAGAGGGTAACAGAGCCGACTACGGGTTAACGACCCTTCGACTCATTTCGTTAGAGATTTTGAGTCCGCGAAGGCGAAGTATCAGATAAAGGATGATGGGTGAAATCGGCGACAGGTGCTTGAGATATGACCCATAGTCCGGTTCGAACAAGGCCTGAGTGGCGATGAAACTGAAGAGGAAACAGAAACACAGCCTATCGAATTGCACCGCGGGAAAGAGTGCAATCACCAGGCGATAGCGATTGAAAAGCATGACGAAGGTAAGAAACACGCCAATGCCGCCAGCAGTCTGGAGTGGCGACCCAGACGTTATCAACCTTAGTGGCACGAAAAAGGTAGTCCATGTGAGCACAACATTCACGATGCCGATAATCATTCCGTCGCCGTTGAAGAAAGGCTGGATGATTGAGCTGGCGTCATTCTCATCGCGGTATTGGTTGACGGCCTGGCGCGCAAATTCAATCGATTGACCATAGACATTGGCAAACACCACGGACACCACTGCGAACAGCAAGAGTCCCATGAACAGAAGAGCGACTGGCCGCCTCATAAACGGCGGCGCGAAATACAAGACGAACGTCGCGCATAAGGTAATGGCCCAATACGATCGGAAATAAACTGCCACAAGCATCGCGCCAATGGCGAAGATGGGCATCACCGCTCGGGAGCCGTGCAGGCTGAATACCACGAGCATCAGAAGCGCAATGACAATCTCCTTGGAAGGCAGACCGACATACACTGTCTGATTGACAAGCCAGAAAGCGACAAGAACCATTTCGATAACGGTAAGGGACTCAACTCGCGCTTTCCAAACAGCGATGGTCAAACTGAGGACCGAGGCGGCGAAGCCAATCAGCGTTATCCCAGGATTGGTCAAGCTGAAAAACTTGAAGATCCACGCCAGGTTGTCGAACGAATCTCCGTACGCCTCAACTTTTGTCACGGTCTTCATCCGGTCGCTGATAACGAGCTCGTCGAGCAGAAATTTCGCAGGCAGCACCGAGTCGTGGGCCGTTGCAACAATGCATAGCACAAGCAACACGACGCACCACGTAGCCGCCGAGAGGTCCGGTGTAGCATGACCGCCGATAAGACTGGGCACCTTGACGATTCTCATGGTTGGTTCCTAACGCCGCACTGACGCTAAATGGGATATCGGCTGTGAAATTCGGTTTGAACGTCTGCTCAGCGTGGTCCATATCGTCTGTCAGATCTCACCGCGAGCGATGCGCAGGCAATTGTCAGCTTTATGCCCCGTTTCGATCAACCGTCGGGCCCAATGCTGTGATCCGCTGCACGACTCCATGCCGACGAGGCACGGTTTGCGATTGGCAAAGTATTCGAGAGACACCGCTCGCTTGATCGGCCGTTCACGATTTCGCCGCTATCCCGATCCACCCAGTGAACCTGCATTACGTTCTTTGCGATGTCTACACCCACGACCATATGTGCCATGACAGATCCCTTGGTTCGGTTGAGCAGATGAGTATGATCAATCACTTCTCAATACGGTAGAAATCCGCATAGCAGTGGATCGCTCACACGGACCGACTGGGTGGGGGCGTTCATATCATTCAAATCAATGCAATCGGCGGGGTGCTATTTGACACCCTATCAGCACATTTGCTCGAAGGGGTGCGCTTGCATGCATGCGTCCGAAAGCGACAGTGTCTTGTCGCTTTCAAAGGTAATCGTCGTGGAATTCTCATTAATGGTCCCAAAAGAGAGGTCTCGCGATGAATGCGCCTGCCGGCACGCTGAAGAATATTCAAGTCGCGCGAGCTGTGGCCGCCTTAAGCGTTGTAGCCTATCACCTCGGCGCCATGCCCTTCGGACAAGTCGGCGTGGATGTTTTCTTCGTCATCAGCGGCTTCATCATGTCGTACATCGCGCCTTCGGATGGACGCGCGTTTCTCGCCAAGCGAATTGCAAGAATTGTCCCGCTATACTGGCTGCTGACCTTTGGTGTGTATGCGATCGCTGTCCTCGAGCCCCAATGGTTGAACACGACGACAGAAGGTGCCTCCTATCTCGTCAAGTCGCTTCTGTTCATTCCGTATATCAAGGAAAATGGCAACTGGGGACCACTGCTTAGAAATGGATGGACCCTAATCTACGAGATGTTCTTCTACCTAGTCGTTGCGGTATCGATTTTATGTGTCCGCGCAAAATATGCCACCTTACTCAGCAGTGTGATTCTCATTCTGGCGTGCGGTTTTGCATCGGCACACGGAACTGGAAATCTCATTGCCGACTATCTGATGCAGCCCTTGGTGCTGGAGTTCTGTCTTGGTGTCGCCTGCTACTGGATTTTCCGGAGCAATCATTTCGGCCGGATCAAACCTGCGATATGGGTTACGGTAGCGATTCTCAGCGTAATCACGATAGCCGGACTCAACGCGGTCTTCGGTGATCCAGAGGGATTCCAGCGGGTTGCAAGATATGGCATGCCAGCATTCGCTATCATCGTTTCACTTCTTGGGCTTGAACGATCGGGAGTCATATTCCGTAACCCTGTGCTAGCTCAAATGGGCGCAGCGAGCTACTCCATCTATTTGCTTCACCCCTATGCGATCGGAGCGATGGAAAAGGTCCTTCATGTTCACGCCGGTATCAGTACTGCAACGGGTGCCTTTGCTGCGCTGATTGCGATTGTCGCCGTGTGTGTTTCGGGATGGCTATGTTTCCGTTACGTTGAAGCGCCAATGCAGGGGATGCTGAAGCGCTTCCGGGTTCGAGCGCCACGAGTCAGGCCATCCGCTTGATGCTAGCCGGGCCGGCGTAACGGCCTGGGGGACGCCCACCAGAGCGGTGTATCCCCGCATGACACAGCCGGATGAGCTGCTGCACACGGTTTATGTAAAAGCCGTCATGCTTGCTGTCGTATTGGGCTTGTTCGCGATCTCTTGCCTGCTGGCGACACGAAACTACCACCTGAACGTCGCACTGTGGGTCGGATTGCCCGCCGCCGTCGAGTCGATACTGATTTACTGGCTTACTAGCGGGCGCAGGTGCACTTGTGGGGCGCCTCTTCCTGGCTGCTAGCCTGATAACATTCGCTGCGTTGCGGATTCATCAGGAACGCGGCCTGAGCAAATTGCATTTCGGATCTTTGCGCTGATGTCGTTCCTGTTGGCCTATCTGGACTGGCGACCGATCTCCTGCGCCTGTGTCATCGCGGTGCACCACTCCACGTTCAATTCTCTCCCGCTTGCTGGAATGAACGTCTACTGCTTCACCGAGCTCGCATGGTCGATCGTGCTATTAAATGCGGCTTACGCAGTCGTCCAGGTCACGTTGCTGATCTCGATCTCGATGCATATGAATGCCGATGCGCAATCGGGACTGAACTCGTCGTCCCTGGCGAGAGCTTTCGCGGTATACGGGGAAATTTGATCTGCGCCTTCCGCCCATGAAGATCGAGGGGACGTCAATCTCGGCGTCCTGAAGTGCGCAGGCTTCGTTTATAAGTTTGTATACCTAACGTTATTTGTCGAATGATAAATTCAATACCACAAAGCGAGTCCGGCCTTGTCAATGGGACGGGTACGAGTTCCTAAATATGTGGCTTTAGTGCCGAATCACGGTGGCAATGCATCCCGTATTGGTGGAGTATTGGCCGCGCGGCCATAGCGCGCTTTCAGATTTCAGATGCGACACCAGTTCAAACATCGCAACGAGGTCGAGCGCTTGCTCGGCGCGTCAAATGGTTCCTGCGCATATTTTCACGATTTGTCAAACTGGATGCGACGTTCATCGCCCTCATCAATTTAGCGCTCGTCGTTAATGGGCTTAACTTGTGTGAACACGCCTTGGGATCTGGCGCGGCTCCTAGGGGTCTCTGAAAGAGTTTGAAAACCACCCAGCGCGACAGCTTCATCCAACGCGTACCCAGGAGAGCCTCTGGATGAGGCGGGGCCACGGTCGGCCAGCCCAGCACGCGAAAGCGCCATGCGTCTGCTGTATCTGGCGACGCGGTTTATGGATCGTCGGCGGTGCGGCGTGGATCAGCCGAGGTAAGTCGCCACAACGCTACGTCTGGCCGCGTGCGCCAATTCGAGGCCCCGATCACGCCGCCTATTACAACCTATTGAAGGAGGAAAATCGATGAAGCAGTCAAGAGATGTCATGTTCGCGCGTCTGAAAAACTTCAAGACAGATCCCGAGGCGCTGCGTACGCATTTCGTCGAGCAGATCCAGAAGATGCCTTCGACGCCTTACCGGGACAACAGGGTCGACTACGTGGGTTGGGCCGTGACCAGTCGAGATGGAACAATGGGTGACGGTATTCAGCGCATTTCGTCTGGAGGACCCGGCGTGCGAGGTGTGATTCCCACTGCCGCGTGCGGAGGCTGCCTGACTCAGGTCATTGAAACCTTGCGTCGTGGGGGACTTGCGCCCTATCGGGCTCGCATCATGCAATTGGAGAGCGAAGGCGACGAGATGCCTTTACACAAAGACTCAGACAAGGAAACTTGGCGCCTGCATATTCCCATCATCACAAACCCCAACTGCTTCTTCGAGTGGCAGCGAGCCGACGGCAGCATCGAGAGCGTTCACCTGCCCGCAGACGGATCGGCCTGGCTGGTGCGCGTGGACGTGAACCATCGTGCCGTCAATCGCAGCAACGAAGCGTCGCAACGAGTTCATCTGCTGATGGGTCTGGGTGCCAATCCGAGTTTCGACATGCTCGCCGAACCCCTGGTGCCGGTCATGCGCGAAAGCGAGCGTGCCGTGGACCTGAGTCTCTTCACCCGTTCAATGGATGGTTGAGCGGTGAGCGTAGACATCCAAAACAGCTGGAATGCAGATGAGTTCGCACGGGTCACGCAAGGGCGCTGGAGAATAGCCCCGTCTTCTGTTGGATGGCGATGCGACGGCATCTGTGCGGAACCCGGCCTGTTCCGCAACACACAGATGTTGCTCGCGCCGGCCGGTCCTGTCGGCCTTCGGCCCCGTGCATTTGAGCGGTTGGCGCCAAAGGCTGCAGGCATCATTGCACAAGCCGGAGAAGTCCAGGCCCATTGGGGCGGTCCGCTGTTAGAAGTGAAAGATCTGGGCGAAGCGGTAACAGCACTGGCGCTCGATAGTCGCAGCCGCTTTAGAGGGCAGGTTATCGCCGTGACTGGCAGCGTGGGCAAGACATCCACAGTCGCTATGGCGGCCCACGCGATGAGCGGTGTGGGCCCGAGTGATCGCAGTCAAACGACCGCGAACTCGCCCTATGGAATCGGGTGGAATCTCGCCTCGATGAACCTCCATGCCAGCTTCTGGGTTCAGGAGGCGGCAGTTGCACGCATGGAAAAATGCAGTGCGATGATTCAGCCGCATGTGGCCATCGTCACGGCCATCGCACCCGCTCACGTGGCTCGCTTTCGCAGCACGGCCGAAATCGCAAAGCAGAAGGCGCTTATCTACACCGGCATGGCCCCGGGCGGCATCGCGGTAATTAATGCCGACATGCCAGAGTTCCCGATCTTCGAGTCCAGCGCCCGGGCCGCGAAGCTGCGCGTTGTGCGGTTTGGCAGTACCAGGGATTGCGATGTGCGGTTGATCTGCATTGAGGGCTCAACGGTTAGCGTCGACATCTTCGGGGAGGTGCATACCTTCGAATTCGGCGCAGCCGGTCGGCATATGGCGATGAACGCGACCGCCGTGCTGGCGTCAACAGCTGCGATGGGTCTGCCCGTGTCGTTGGTGGCGGGGCAGCTCGCTAGTTTCAGGCCACTGCCCGGACGCGGTCGACGGGTGCGTACGGGTCATGCGAACGGGAGCATCGAGGTTTGGGACGAAGCGTACAACGCAAATCCTGCGTCGATGCGCGCCGCGCTGCAGGTCCTCGTGGACACCCCCCTCAGCGAAGTGCCCTGCGCTTCAAGGGTTCTGGTGCTGGGCGACATGCTGGAACTCGGCAAGGAGGCGCAGTCGATGCATCTGGACTTGGAGGGCGACCTGCGTGCGGCGCGCCCCGACCGTGTCCTGCTGTGCGGAAAGCTGATGCAAGCCCTGTCCGAGCGGCTGCATGGGGAGATCAAAGGGCAGTGGTTCGAGGACGTGGACGCGCTGCTTAGAGCATTGGATACATGGATCAAGGACGGCGACGTGGTGCTGGTCAAGAGTTCCAACGGCGTCGGCCTCACGCAGGTCGTCAGTCGTCTGTTGCGGTCGACTCCGGGGGCAGCGGCGTGAGGGCGCCTGCGAGCTTGATCGAACCCTGCTCCTTGCGCGACTGCCTCGGCCTGGACTGCGCCGCGGGCTGCTGCGCGATTCGCAGGGTACGCGTTACGTTTAGGTGGTAAGGAGGATACTGTTTTGAGACTGAGTCAATTGCTGGTCATAGCACGCCCGAGTGCTGCCGAGATGTGGGAAGAATGCCGTGCGACGTCGCCACACGACGAAAGCAAATCCGGCGTGCTTTTCATCTCAGCCTGCAATGGCAAGGATCGGGCGCATGTCGTTGTTGCGCGCAGCAGAGAGTTCGGCTCGGCATGGCAGCGCGGCGCCCAGCTGTTGAACGAATGGCAGCGCCGCAACGCAAAGTTGCCAGTGCTCTGGCTGCGCGTGGATGTGGTGCACACGGTGCACGAGATGGACTGGGAAACCGTGACGAAAGGCTTGGCGATCACCAAGCGCAACTATTTCCGCTTCGGGATTGCCTTCGACGAGGAATTTTCTGTAGCGATGCTTGAGCCGGAGATCGGTGCTAATGCCGTACTCTACGATGGGACCAA
This sequence comes from Paraburkholderia lebeckiae, assembly GCF_014201005.1. Taxonomy (NCBI): domain Bacteria; kingdom Pseudomonadati; phylum Pseudomonadota; class Betaproteobacteria; order Burkholderiales; family Burkholderiaceae; genus Paraburkholderia; species Paraburkholderia lebeckiae. The sequence goes on from NZ_JACHDK010000009.1 coordinate 308,201, forward strand.
GAACGAAGCGACGCCGAATGAGCTCAATCTCAAGCGCTATGGTCAACGTCGATTCGGGCATGAACTGAAATGGCCTGCGCAGCCACGAGATCGTGTGTGGCTGTTCGAGACCCGGGCGGTCTTTACCGATGGCAAGGCACTGCATCGCGTGGAACACCAGGGTCGCAACCGTGGTCATCGCGTATTGCCGGCGTGGGACGCGACGTGTGTGCAGGAGGTGATTACCACCAGCTCAGCGTACCTGGCACGACAGGTCACGTCGTCGGGCAAGTACCACTACGGGTGGTTTCCATGCTTTGATCGCGCCATTCCGACGTACAACACCTTGCGGCATGCCAGTTCGACTTACGCTCTGCTCGAAGGATGGGAACTTACCCGCGCGCCAGAGCACAAGATGGCAATCGACAAGGCGCTGGCCTACCTGACCGAACACTTCATACATCACGTGACGCTGCCTTCAGGCGCGCAAGCGGCTTTCCTCGTGGATACAGGCGACGAAATCAAGCTCGGCGGCAACGCGGTGTGCCTGCTGGCGCTGTCAAAGTACACCGAGCTCACTGGTGACACCCGGTACCTGCCGCTGCTTGAGGAATTGGCGCTCGGCATCCTCCACATGCAAAACGAGTCGACGGGGCGCTTCGTGCATGTGCTTCACTATCCCGATTTGGGCGTCAAAGAAGAGAACCGGATCATCTACTACGATGGGGAGGCCGCTTTCGGCCTCATGCGACTGTACGGTTTGACGAAGGATCCGAGGTGGCTTCAGGCGGTGGAACGGGCCTTTGACTATTTCATCGAAGTCAAACACTGGAAGGCGCATGACCACTGGCTGGGCTATTGCGTCAACGAACTCACGCGCTATAAGCCCGAGGCGCGCTACTTCCGCTTCGGCCTCGACAATGTACGAGACCACCTCGACTTCGTGCTTGACCGAATCACCACCTTTCCCACCTTGCTGGAGTTGATGATGGCGGCTCAAAGAATGATTGCGCGCTTGCAATCCATGCCGGAGCTCTCGCACTTGCTGGAAGGTTTTGATCTTGACAAGTTCCATCGAGCCCTTGGGCAACGGGCGAGATACCTGATGACCGGCCACTTTTACCCCGAGCTGGCGATGTTTTTCAAAAACCCCGCCCGGGTGGTTGGCAGCTTCTTCATTAAGCACCACGGGTTCCGAGTGCGCATCGACGACGTGGAGCACTACTTGTCAGGCTTCGTGGCGTACTTGAACTATCTCAATGGCCAGCAGACTTTGGCGCCTGAGTCCGAGCTTGAGCCGATCCACGGCGGCGCCGAAGACATACAGGTAGCCACTGGAGGTGCATGGCTCACGCCCCAACCGGTCTGATGAAGCACACGCGGCCGTTGCTTCGATGCAGCTGAAATGTAGTCCGGCAACGTCGTGGTCGCTCTGATCAGAAAGGAAGGGGGCAATGTCCTGTTTTGATCATCGTCGGGATGCGCCCGCTCCTTGCAGCGCTAATCACCAGATTTGCCGAACACCGACCGCAACTCTGCGGTTTGCTGATGCCGCACGTTGCAGATGCGGCCACGTCCATGCTTGTGATGGGGGCGTACGCGCTCGCAAACGAGAGGTAGGATCGTGGCGCTGTCGGAAACGCTGGCAGCTACACGTTGAAGTGCGTTTAAGGCTGTGCTGCATAGCTTCGCGAAGTGCCACGTGCAGGGTGACGTGCCAGGATTTTCGTGAAGATGCTATCAAACCAGGTAGCTACCATCATCTCACTATCCGGCCAAGGAATTGATAGGGCTATCGTTTTGATCTCGCAATCAGAGGTCAGCAAAAAAGCCGATGCGCCAGGCGCGGAAGATCACGAGAGGGTGCCTACAGCACGAGAATATTTATGAATTCAATCAAGATCTACATGAATCGTCGGTGGCGCGTCGCGCGCTGGAGGTTTTCCAAATTTATCTTCGTTGCCTTTGAGATCCTTGGATTCTCAGAGGGTAGTGAAGGTAATGAAAAACTCCTCGGACCTTTTGAGAAACCACAACCCCAGGAATTGCGCATCCCCCAACAGAGCGAACCCTTTGATGTGGTGGAAGCGCTAAACGGCGCTTTCAGCTCCCCCGAGCACTGCGCCCGAGTGCCCAACGGATTGTGGATCGAAGTGGACGGTAGTGGCGAGTGCATCAGGTATTACACCCACGGATTTGCCGACGGCGAGAACGCCATCGCGCTGGTCTATTTTAGTGGCGACGTCATGCTGAGAACCTCACAAGGTGCCAGACACATTAGCCAAGCTTACATGGTTGCCTCGCCGCTGAAGATCGAAAGGGACTTGGCCGCGTGGTCAGCCGAGGCCCAGCGGCCCGCGATCTTTTTGGCTCGTCCAGGCATCTATGGCTCCTCGGGCGACCACAATCTCAGACGCAGGCCGCGCGAGATCGAGTTGATGGACCGTGCGCTGGACTTCCTGAAGGAAAGCTTCAAGATCTCCTCGTTCATTCTGGCTGGCCACTCCGGGGGCGGCCAGATCGCGGCCGCGTTGCTCAACAAGCGATCGGATATCGATGCAGCCGCGATCTCCTCCGGCCTCGTCTCAGTCAAACAGGTCGCTGCCTATTGGGAGTACCGTCGCGAGATCCCTGGCAAGCTTCTCGACGATGCCACGACCTACTACAACCCTGTAGACGAGATTGGTAATATCCGACGAGAGCCCAAGCCAGCTATTTACGTCATCTCGGATCCGGAGGATCGCAGTGTTCCGTTTTACAGTCAGCTGTACTACGTGCGTCGTTTGCGCTCTATCGGGCTCGACCCACGTCACATCTATGCCCATGCTCCGCCGCCGCAGCGTCACGTGCTGGCCGAACATGCCAAGCGCGCGGCATCGCTGCTGGCTCGGGGGCGGTCGGAGAAGGATGTGCGCCGGGCACTTCAGGAAATTGACTTGTTGCAGGTCAAGTCATAGTCGTTGACCACACGGTGCCGGCATTGATATTTGCCCAACGTCCGTTGGCCTTAGCGTGATTGTGCACCAGCGTGCCGGCCCCGGCACTTGATGAGTGCACCGATATCTGAAATTGCGCGGCTGTAGTTCAGCGTGCCGGTGTCGGTTGGGACGGTACCTCCCGGGACATTGAGCAGAGTGGGACACGGCATCGCGCGCACTATCACGCTGCATCAGACGCAGCAGGTTGGCATTGACCCCGTAGTCCAGCGCTAGGCGCGCAACTGATACTGCCTGGAGGCAGTGCCGCGTCGATCCGCGCGCGTTTCTTACCGTCATCAAATCGGCATCATCCGTCCCACGTTAGTCGGACGATTCCTAATCCTGAGTTGTGGTGTGTCATTGGTGTCCACCTGTTTAGGTGGACACCTTTCTGTCATATTGCCAACACCATCGACAGAGTGTTGCTTATTGAGCGCTTACGTTTGATAGCGACGCGGAAAGGAAACAATCCATAGATCACTCAATTGCTAGGAACGAATCGATCTCGTAATTTCTGACTCCAGTGCGACTAACTGTACGTTGTATCACTTTAAGTATCCGGACGTCGTGCGATTCGCTCGACTGATTTGCGCCCCACAGATATGGAGGCCATCCATTCAAGTTTGACACGATCGTGCTCTCTGCCTCGAGGGACTGGAAGACGGTACTCAAAAAACTGAAGCCTCGAACGAAGCCATCCCTAAATATCAAAGTGCCGTCTGTATAGGTAGCATATCGAAGATCATTCGGAAGATGCATGTCCTCATCGGACTCATCTATAAGGCTCGCTAGTCGACTCCAAAAATCATAAGGGAAGCTTTGCGTAAATACTTGCGATTGCATTTCCGCCATAGATGCTGGAAGCGGTCGTGCTGCACCTGGAGCTGGATTCAGTGATCCCACTCGGATTACTCGTTCCGCCCAATTGGCGGTAGGCTCAAGCAACCACGACCTCTTGAATTCCGTATATCCATACTGGTATAGATGAAAGAGTTCGTGGGCAACAACGCTCCATGACCCGGGAAACTTATCGAGCTTACTGGAAATATCGATTCTGATCGAACATGCACCGTCTCTTTGGGGTACTGCTGAATAGGTCGACGGTTCGCTGTAGGCCAACCCATTCCCGGAATTCAGTCCCAAATTTATGTCAATGTATGAAGCGGCTCGGTAACGAGCGCTCTCAAGAGGATCACGAAACCCAAGAAGATTGAACGCTTTTCTAGCCGCATCTGCCTGTCGTGCTACGTTTTCAACATAGTCAGGCACCCCGTTCGAATTGGCATCCGTTTGATCGACAATTTGACTCTCGCCACTGCGCGTATAGAACACTCTTATACCACTCCCCGCGAGCTCATATTTTTCTGTAAGCGTCGGGATAAATCCAGTCGATAACCGATTATCCGGGCATGGGTTGATTGATTGGGAATTGGCACTTCCGATGGAAAATAACCCAGAAAAAGACAGCACAAGGGTTGTTTTAAGAGCTTTTGTGGCAAATGACATTAATTAGTTCCTTATTTTGATTCGGATTTCGAGAACGTTAATGAAGAGGGCGAGGGACGTGCAAATTTCGCTGGATGGATGCTACTGAAATATTCCTCCGAAAGATCAATGAGTCTGGGTAGCAGCTTCTGATTCACATTAAGTTGGTTGAGATTAGAAGAATTCGTCATTTCATTACCACATGAAGGTGTCTCCGGACGGCTCCTTCATGTTCATATGCGCGCTCAGATATCCGGGCGTCAAATCGAAGAAATTCTTTCACCGGCTTTGGGATCTTTTCGGCCCATTGCCACAGTTGCATCCCGCTCCCCTACCATGAGAACCGAGTCTTCGGATCTGCGGTACGCGTCTATAGAAGCGTTGATTAAAGGGCCATCCCGGAAGCTTGTGATGGGTCTCCTTCATTTTCGAGCAGTGGATGACTGCGTGGTAGCTGCCCTCGCTAGCCGGCAGAAATCCAGGTCTATGCGAAACTGGCCGCGAAAGCGACGCCCGGGCGAAGGCACTTTAAGGTGTCGCGTGTCTTCCTCCGGAAAACATCGCGTTGATTTCGTCTTGACTCAGTGTAATTTCGGTCTGCTTTCTATGCGCTTTCAATTTTCTAAAAAAATGAGGGACAATAGCCGCGTTTGTCTCATAGACTTCTCTCGGTCGCTGCCATGCGTGTTCTGCTCGTCGAAGACAATCCGATTCTTGCCCGCTCATTGACCGACGCGCTCACGGGCGCGCGTTTCACTGTCGACTGCATGGAAGACGGCGAGGCGGCTGATCATGTGCTGCGCACGCAGGACTACGCGATTGTGATCCTCGATCTGCGATTGCCAAGGACAGAGGGTCTCGAAGTGCTGCGGCGATTGCGTGCGCGACGCAATCTTGTACCGGTGCTCATCCTCAGTGCTCTGGACTCGGTTGAGGATCGCGTGCGCGGGCTCAATCTCGGCGCCGACGATTACCTGGAGAAACCCTTCCAACTGATCGAACTCGAAGCGCGGGTGCGAGCGTTGATTCGTCGCGGCCACGGACACGAGCATGTGTGCGTGCGGTGCGGATCGCTAGTGTATGACAGCGTCGATCGCGGCTTCAGTCTCGACGGCGCGAGGCTTTCGCTCACACCGCGCGAACACGCCGTGCTCGAGGTGCTGGTCCTGCGCAACGGCCGCGCGATTAGCAAGGACAGGCTGTCGCAGAAAATTTTTGGAATCGACGAATCGGTGAATGCCGACGCGATTGAAGTCTATGTGCACCGCTTGCGCAAGAAGCTCGAACGCAGCGATGTAGCGATTGTTACGCTTCGCGGCCTCGGTTACCTGCTCGAAACGAAAGCGCGATGAAACCGCTGAGTTTGCGCATGCAACTGGCGCTGTGGCTACTGGCGCCGCTGCTGGTGCTCCTTACGCTAGATGCGTGGTTCACGCATCAACGCTGGACGGCCGCAGCGTATGCGGCTTTCGATCATGCGCTGGGGATTTCGTTGAAAGCGATCTGCGCAGGCGTCCGCTCGCGCGATGGCACAATCGAAGTCGATCTGCCCGATCTGTTAAGGGAGACGTTCGAGCAAAACAGTTTCGGCACGATCTACTATGTAGTTCGCGAGGACAACGGCCGCGCGGTGAAGGGGTATCCCGATCTGGAGTTGCCTGCCAGACAATCCGACAAGCCACAACAGATGAGCTTCTACGACACGACGTTCCACGGGGAGTCCTTGCGGATGGCGACGTTGCAGTTGCCGGTGCACGATGTGCACTCTAATCAGACGCGCGTCGTGCGGGTGATAGTCGGCGGAACGATCGAGGTGCAGCAGGCGTTCGCGCGCGCGGCTTTGTTGGACGCGCTGCTGCGAAAGGCGCTATTGGCGACGCTGGTACTCGCCGTGGTATGGCTTGGGGTGGGGCGCGGCTTGCGGCCGCTCAGTCGACTGTCAGCCAGGTTCGGTACCCACACCGATGACGACCCCGTACCGCTTGACGCAAGCGGTCTGCCAAGCGATGTAGCACCGCTCGTCGATTCGATCAATCAGTACATCGCGCATACACAGCGGATGGAATTGTCACGGCGACAGTTTTTTACCGATGCAGCTCATCAGTTGAAGACGCCGCTCGCAATCGTTCAGGCGGAGTCGGAGCTCGCGTTACGCAATGCCGAAAATGGCAACGGCGGCGTCCATCTGCGCCGGCTCAATCGGGCGGTGCGGCTCACTGCGCGGATTCTGCAGCAATTGCTGTCGCTGTCGCATTTCGATGCGGACAGCGGCAAGGCGGTCGAGGGTACCAGGGTACCGCTGCATCGGGTCGCACGCAGCGCGACCTCCGACTGGTTGGCTGTAGCACGATTGCGTGGCATCGATCTCGGCTTTGAGCAGGAGACGCGTGTAGAAGTGAAAGGACAGGCGCACCTGCTGATAGAACTCGTCAGCAATCTGATCGACAACGCAATCCGGTATGCGGGCGACGGGTCGGTGATCACCGTGCGGGTCGCGCAGTTTGACGATCGAGCGTTACTTGAAGTGACCGACAACGGCCCCGGCATCGCGTCTGACGAGCGCGAAGCTGTGTTCGAGCGGTTCTATCGAAGTAGTGCGACGCAGAGCGTCGCGGGAACCGGGCTTGGCCTGTCAATCGTGCGTGAGATTGCCCGTGTGCATGACGCGCAGATCACCCTGCACGATGCAACGGGAGGCGGGCTAGTGGTCCGCGTGGTTTTCCCTTTGTTGTCCAACTGTTTGCCAGCTTCGTGACTGACCAGGTAAGCGCGACACCATGTGTGGATACTTGAAGCCGCTGACCTTTAGATAAACGCAATCTGGTAGGTGACGTTGGCGGCCACCATGTCACGTCCTCCGCTTGAAACTCCGGTTCGTCCCCACGCACGAGCCGTCACAGCCCGGGCACCAGTGCCGGTTGACCAGCCCTTCGAGCTTCGCGTCAAGCGTTTGCATATGCTTACCTCTGGCGCTGAATGTCTCAGAGCTGCGGACGGAATAGTGCGGCCGATTGCTGTCCTTACCGTTTGATGACATCGAGGCGGCGAAAGCCGTAATGCTGTTCCAGATCGTTGAGCGTGGCGCAGCGACGCAGGTCATCGAACAGCAGCACAGCCTCGGGTAGATTCCACGCGCGTGCCAGCGCTGGCAGGTGCCGCCGCCAGCGCTTCTGTTTTCGGTCTATCACCTGCGCGAGCTCTTTTCGCGCACTCAGACGGTTCGGTCCATCTGGCAACTCGCCCGGGTACATCTGTTCGGCTACCTGGCCGTAAGACCATTTGTTCAGGTAGATCACATGCTCGATATTGAAACCCAGTCCATAGCCGCTCCTGTCCTCTGACAATGCCCGTTCCGGCGTGTCCATTGGAGCTCTCCATCAGACCGTGTTTTTTGACCGGTTCTACCGGACCACGGTCAAGATTAGAATGATAGTAAAACATCAGAAAATTGTTAGTGGATCAGACCCCTTCCTAACGGAATTTCCGGCAAAAATGACGCAATCGAAAGGCAGAAAAATATGAGCTACGGGGACGTGCTGAAGGAGATCATCACGAAGCGCCGTCGTGAACTTGGACTCACACAACGGGAGTTTGCGCGACGCGCAGACCTCGCGCACGTGACCATCTGCGCGCTGGAACGCGGTGACATGCGTGATCCCAAGATCAGCACCTTGAGAGCCATCGCCGGGGCGCTGGACATAGACGTGCTGCTACTGGTGATGGGGCGTGCGACAGCGCACGAACCAGCCTGGCCGCTTCGGACCAGCCGCAGCGCGATTGAATCGCTCGCTGAACCCTACCGGTCCCTGCTCGACGGGCTTGTCGCGACCTTCGTCCGCGACTGTCACCGGATAACGGATCAGGACCTGCGTTAATTCTATGCCACCGCTGCTTTATGCGAACCCTCCCACCCACGGGTTCGGCATGCGCTGCTTTATGCTTCTGGACAAAGGAGTGCGGTCAGCCTTCCGTCACCGGTCACGCTGGATGGATCGGGATCAGTTGGGGTCAGCTTGTCAAGCGTCGATATATATGCGTTGTTTTTCGTCACTTCGAAGATGAAATAGCCGAGGAAGAAAATCCCCGCGCCGAAGCCATACACGGCATCGCTCAAGCCAAGATCCATGCTCATCCCCAGCTTCGCGAAGCCGACGTTCACGCGGTCCAGATAGGCAACGATGTAGCAGAGCATCAATAGCGGCGCGAGCCGCCAGGTAACCTTGCGATAAGTCGCCTCTTCGAACGTCGAAGGCGGCGCGCCAGCGCCGGGATGGTGGAGCGGATTTGCAGGACTAGCCATGACTATGTCTCCTCTTTGTTATGGAATTGAAGTGCCGCCGCCGAACGATTCTATCCGCGCCAGGTCTTTTGCAGGACGAATCGATATTGGGGGAAAACACTGACTGCGCACGCTGTGCGTGCGCAGCGCTTCACCTACCGCTACACGCAGCGCCCCCCATCCACTTCGAGGCACACGCCGGTAATAAACTCCGCCTCATCCGAAGCCAGATACAGCGCCGCATTCGCAATATCCTGCGGCGTCGAAAACCGCCCGAGAGGAATCCCTGCCAGGAACTTTTGCCGGTTCTGCGGCGTATCCTCGACGCCCATGAACTCGGACAACAGCGCGGTCTCACCGATCACCGGATTCACGCAGTTCACGCGAATCCGCTCCGGCCCCAGCTCAACGGCGAGCGACTTGCTAGCGACGATCACCGCGCCCTTGCTGCCGTTGTACCAGACGAGACCGGGCCGCGGCCGCACGCCCGCCGTCGACGCGATATTGATGAAGCTGCCGCCGCCTTGCTCGCGAAAATACGGCACGAACTCCTGCACGCTCCAGTAGATGCTCTTCACGTTCACCGCATAGACGCGGTCGAACTCGGCCTCGGTCACTTCGAGTACCGGCTTGTTGCGATGCGTGGTGCCCGCGTTGTTGACGACGATCTGCACGCTGCCGAAGTCTTCCAGCGCGGCCTCGCGCAGCGTGCGCCAGTCGTCGCGTTGCGCGACGTTGCCGGGGACCGCGATCGCCTTGCCGCCCGCATTCGCGATCTCACTCGCGACGCGTTCGGCGGCCGGCCCGTTGAGGTCGTTGACCACGACGTTCGCGCCTTCGCGCGCAAAGGTCTTTGCGATGCCTTCGCCGAAACCCGAACCGCCACCCGTGACGATGGCCGTTTTACCTGTCAACCGCATGATGTCTCCGTTGTATGTGATGAATAGAGCGATGCGTTGTTGCGTGTAACGCGCTGCTCGCGCTGCTCGCGAGCGGGCCCTACGGTACCCGCTAGCCGTGCCGGATCGCGATCGTCTTCGGCACCGTAAAGCCATACAGCGCCTCGAAGCCTTTCTCGCGGCCATGTCCCGAATGCTTGACGCCGCCGAACGGCAATTCGACGCCGCCGCCCGCGCCATAGTTGTTGATGAACACCTGGCCCGAGCGCAACCGTCGGGCGAGGCGCATCTGGCGCGCGCCATCGCGTGTCCAGATGCCGGCGACGAGCCCGAACCGCGTGCCGTTCGCGAGCGCGAGCGCTTCGGCTTCGTCGCGGAACGACATCGCGGCGAGCACCGGACCGAACACTTCGTCGCACGCGATGCGGTGGCTCGCGGGCACGTCGCGCAGCAAGGTCGGGGCCTGATAGAAGCCGCTTTCAGGCGCTTCGGGAATCACCTCGCCGTGCGCGGCCATCGCGATGCCGTCGTGTTGCGCATCCGACAGAAAGTCCCACACACGTTGCTGCTGTTTCGCGCTGATCAGCGGTCCGCAGTCGAGGTCGGCATTCGACGGCCCGACGCGCAACGCCTGAAAGGCGCTGCTGAGTCTGTCGAGCAGCGGCTCGTAAATCGCCTGCTCGATCAGCACGCGGCTGCCCGCCGAGCAGGTTTGCCCGGCGTTTTGCACGATCGCGGAGATCAGCACCGGCAGCGCGGCGTCGAGATCGGCGTCGGCGAACACGATTTGCGGCGACTTGCCGCCGAGTTCGAGCGTGACGGGCACGTGGTTTTCGGCGGCCATCTGCGTGACGAGCTTGCCGGTTTCGGGCGAGCCCGTGAACGAGATGTGATCGATGCCCGGATGACGCGCGAGCGCGGCGCCCGCTTCGTGTCCATAGCCGGTCACGATGTTCAGCGCACCGGCCGGCAAGCCGGCCTCGGCGGCGAGCTCTGCGACCCGCAGCACGGAAAGGCACGCGTCCTCGGCCGGTTTGACGACGCACGCATTGCCGGTCGTGAGCGCCGCGCCGACGCTGCGCCCGAAGATCTGCATCGGGTAATTCCACGGCACGATGTGGCCGGTCACGCCGTGCGGCTCGCGGATCGTCAGCACCGTGTAGCCGGATTGGTAGGGCAGGGTTTCGCCGTGCAGCTTGTCGGCCGCGCCGGCGTAGAACTCGAAGTAGCGGGTCAGGGCGGCGGCGTCGGCGCGCGCCTGCTTGAGCGGTTTGCCGGTGTCGCGCGCTTCGAGCTGTGCAAGGTCTTCCTGGCGCGCTGCCACCAGCAGCGACAGCCGGTACAGCACGCGGCCGCGCTCGGCGGCGCTCAGCGCGCCCCATGCGCCGTCGAACGCTCCGCGTGCGGTGTGCACGGCGGTGTCGATATCGGCCTCGGTGCCGCGCGCGATGCGCGTGAACGGCTGGCCGTCCGAGGGATCGAGTACGGCGATCGATTCGCCGCCGGAAGCGGCGCACCACTCGCCGCCGATGAAGTGCCGTGCTTCTTCCATGCATGCTCCTTGATGACGTGCGGCCGGCGTGCGGCGGCGCGGGTTCGAAGGGGAGACACAAAACGGTAGAGACGCGAAGCGAGACTCGCCAGACGATTATCGCGCCGATCCGACCGCGGATGCCACCTGCCGATTGGCTATAATGGCGCATTCCGTACGGTCCGGTGCGCGGCCCCGTCGTTCGGGGCGAGAGGGTTTCATCAGGGCCCGACGTTCGCGGTTCGCACACAGTTCGCACCGCATCCGCAGCCCGCGCGCCGTTCGCCGCCTTCGATTTCCATCCCCTTCAGAGAGCGCTCATGAGCTTCAATCACGTTCCCGCAGGCAAAGACCTTCCGCACGATTTCAACGTCATCATCGAAATCCCGGCGCAAAGCGACCCGGTGAAGTACGAAGCCGACAAGGACCTGGGCCTGCTCGTCGTCGACCGTTTCATCGGCACCGGCATGCGCTATCCGGCCAACTACGGCTTCATTCCGCAGACGCTGTCGGGCGACGGCGATCCGGTCGACGTGCTGGTGATCACGCCGTTCCCGCTGCTGGCAGGCTCGGTCGTGCGTGCCCGCGCGCTCGGCATGCTGCAGATGACCGATGAGTCCGGTGTCGACGCGAAGCTGATCGCCGTGCCGCACGACAAGATCTGCCCGATGACGGCGAACCTGAAGTCGATCGACGACGTGCCGGCTTACCTGAAGGACCAGATCAAGCACTTCTTCGAGCAATACAAGGCGCTCGAGAAGGGCAAGTGGGTGAAGGTCGAAGGCTGGGCCGACGTCGATGCTGCCCACAAGGAAATCAGCGAAGGCGTCGCGAACTACAAGAAGTAAGCGCGCCGCGGTTCATCCGCTCGCTGCATCCAGTACGAAAACCGCGCGAGTCCGCAAGGACCGCGCGGTTTTTTCATGTGATTTGCGCGGCGTTCGTCTACCGTGCAAAGAGCGCCACGATTTTCGTCTCGCGCACGTGAGCTGAACGCATCGCTTCGATGAACGGAACGTATTTTTATATTTAGGTGTAAACCCTTATCATTCGTCGCACGCCCTTTGCGCGCGCGAACTCACTTCGGCACCCCCGCGCGTTTCCATAAATTTAACCAAACCCACTGTCCGGATGATGAACCGCAGCAAGTCCCACTCGACATCGCCGCGCTGGTCGACCCGGCTGCATTCGGTCGTCACCGCGATCTATCGCAAGCGGCCGGTCTGGATGGTGTCGTTCGCGGCGAGCGAGGCGAATCTGTCGGAGGGCTTGCGAGCAGCGTGCGCGTCGACGGCGATGCTCGCGCTCGGCAACCTGCTGGACGATCCAGTGTTCGCGTGGGCGGCGATCGGCGCGTTCTGGACCTGCCTCGCCGATGCCGCCGGCTCGAACCGCGCGCGCTTCATGTCGATGATGAGCTTCGCGCTGCTGTCGACGCTGTGCGGCGGCATCGCCGCATTCGCGTCCGCCGCGGGCACCACGTTCGCCGCGCTCGCGGTGCTCGCGCTCACGACGCTCGGCGCGTTCGGCCGCATCTGGGGCGCGGCCACGTCGCAGGTGACGATCCTCGCGGCGACCGCCTGCGTCGTGATGGTCGATCGGCCGATGCACGACGCGCGTACCGGTGTTGCGTTTCTCGGCGTCTATCTGGTCGGCTGTCTGTTCGCGATCGTGCTGAGCTTGACGGTGTGGCGCATTCATCCATTCGGCGCGAGCCGCGCGTCGTTGCGCGCGGTGTATCTGCGCCTCGCCGATGTCGCGTTCGATAGCGCGCGGCTTGTCGGCGGACGTGCCGCGCCGCGCGAATGGGCCACGCATGCCGCGCGGTTTCGCGCCGACGCGCGCGCGTCGCTCGAACGGTCGCGCGATGCGCTCGCGAGCGTGCCCGCATCGAAAGCGGGCGGAGCGGCTGTCTACGACACGTTGCTCGGCCTGCTGACCGACGGCGAAGCGCTGTTCGCGTATCTGATCGCAGTGTCGGGCGCGGGCGCGAAAGTGCCCGACGATCCGCGCCGCACGCAACGCGCGGTGCGTTCGCTCAATGCGATCGGCGAAGTGCTCAGCGACATCGGCAGCGCGACCGGCGACGCGCGCTGGGAACGTCTCGCGGACCAGCAGGGGCGTCTGCGGCGTCTCGCGCATCGGCTCGAAAGCGCGTTGCTCGAACCGGTGAAGCTGCAATCCGGTTTCGAGCTCGTCGATTTTGCGCCGCGTGAGGTGCACGTCGAGCCGTGGAGCGCGTGCGTCGCGCGTTATACGGCGCGCGCGTGGTCGACGCTGAAGGCCAACCTGTCGTGGCAGTCGGTCGGCTTGCGCCATGCGGCGCGTGTCGGCGCGACGACGACGGCGGGCTTCGTCGTGATTCGCGCGCTCGGTCTGCCGTTCGGCTATTGGGCCACGATGGCCACGCTGCTGATCCTGCAGCCGTCGATCGCCGCGACCTGGCCGCGCAGCATCGAACGCGCGACGGGCAGTATCGTCGGCGGCGTGCTCGCGGCGGCGATCGGCTATGCGATTCATTCGCCGCTCGGCATCTCGCTCGCGGTGTTCCCGCTGGTGATGGCGACGATGGCGCTGCGCCCCGTCAGTTACAGCCTGTTCGTGCTGTTCCTGACGCCGACCTTCGTGCTGGTCGCCGACTTCGCGACGCCGGGCGCCAACCAGTTGACGTTCGCGCTGACGCGGCTCGGCAACAACGTGCTCGGTTGCGTGCTCGCGCTGCTCGCGACGTTCCTTCTATGGCCGACGCGCGAGAAGCTCGATGTGCGCGTCTATCTCGGCGACGCGGTGCGCGCGAATCTCGCGTATCTGCGCGCGTCGCTCGAAACGCCTCGACACGGCGGCAAGGAGATCGAGCAATTGCGCCGCGCTGCGGGCCTCACCAGCAACAACGCGGAAGAAGCGATTGGCCGCGCGCGGCTCGAAAAGCTCGAGGACTCGATGGCCGATACGGTCACGCTGACGGTGCTGAGCCTGCTGCGACGGATGGCCGGCACCGCGACGCAATTGCGCCTCACCGCGAACCGTCGCGACCTGCATAGCGAACTCGACGAATGGGTCGAGGCGACGAGCGCGGCGATCGAGGCCGCGCTGAATCGCACGTTACGGCCGGTGCGGCTCGAGTTACCCGCTCGCGAGCAGTTGACGTCGCTGGAAGCAGATGTGGTGGGCGAGCTGGCGCGGGTGCATCGGCTGCTGACGGAGAGGATGCGGGAGGCGAGGGGATAGCTCGACTCAGCAGTCGGAACGTTCGCCGTCTTCCGCGACGTCATTCACCGCTGCCACCGGCAACACCGACTGCAGCGTGAACATCCCGGCCGCCAACGCCCGTTTATCGGCCGCCGTGAGCCGCTTGACCCAATACTCGGCGCTCGACGCACTCGACCGGTCCGCCAGCTCGAACGACGCCAGCACCCGCACCGGCTTGCGCGAGCGCGTATAACGCGCGCCCGTGCCGCTCAGATGTTTGTCGAAGCGAGCAGCGACATCGGTCGCGATGCCGGTATAGACGCTGCCGTCCGAGCATTCGAGCAGATAGAGAAACCACGCCATAACCGCGCTGCTAGCCTTTGAATGGATTGTGTTCGCGCAGCTCGTCCACGTACGCGTGGATGCTGTTTTTTTCGTTATCGAGGAAATGGCCGACCGCATCGGCGAACGCCGGGTGCGCGAGCCAATGCGTCGAGCGCGTGACCGTGGGCAGAAAGCCGCGCGCCATCTTGTGCTCGCCCTGCGCGCCGCCTTCGAATGCGCCGAGCTTTTCTTCGATGCAGAATTCGAGCGGCTGATAGTACGCGGTTTCGAAGTGCAGGCACGGCACGTGTTCGAGCGCGCCCCAGTAGCGGCCATACAAGGTGCCGCCGGTTTTCTCGTCGCGCTGATAGACGACGAGCGAGCTCGCGATCGGCTTGCCTTCATATTCGGCGATCACGAGCAGCAGATTCTCCGGCATCGACGCGCCGATCATCCGGAAGAAATCGAGGTTCAGATACGGACTCGAAAAATGCTCGCGATAGGTTTGCCGATAGCACTTGCTGAAGAAGCGCCAATCGGCATCCTCGATGTCTGCGCCGCGGATCCTTCGCATCGTGATGCCGGCCTCGTGCACCTTGCGCCGTTCGGCGCGGATGTTCTTGCGCTTCTTCTGTTCGAGCGTCGACAGAAAGTCTTCGAAGTCGCGATAGCCGTCGTTGAGCCAGTGAAACTGCACGCCTTCGCGTTGCATCATGCCGATATCGGTGAGCGCGTCCGCTTCGCTCTGAGTCGGAAACAGCACATGCAGCGACGACACCTCGGCCTGCTCGGCGAACGCCATCAACGTGGCCGCGAGATGGCGCAACGCATGCTCGTTCGCCGACAGCAGCCGGTTGCCCTGTACCGGCGTGAAGGGCACCGCGCACAGCAGCTTCGGGTAATAGGGCAGGCCGTTGCGCTTGTACGCGTCGGCCCAGGCCCAGTCGAACACGTACTCGCCGTACGAGTGTCCTTTCAGATAGACGGGCGCCGCCGCCGCGAGCATGCCTGTGCGCGCGTCGGTCAGCGTGACGAATTGCGGCGCCCAACCGGTGTCGGGAATCGCGCATTGCGTCGCGTTGAGCGCGCTCAGAAACTCGTGCCGCAAAAACGGCGTGGGCTGCGGCTGCGCGGCGAGGAGGGCGTTCCACTCGGCGGCGTCCACCTCGGAGGGCGATGCCAGAATGCCCGTGCGATAATCGATACGTTGCTGGTTCAATCTGAGTGACTGTTTGCAATGACCGGCGCGGCGCCGTGAAACTGAAGCTGCCACGTCGTTCGTTGAGTTCGTTTATCCGGTTTGTTCAATCCCGTCGAGCCATCGAGCCGCGGTACCGCGAGCCGTGAAGGCTTGCCTGTCGATCCTGCCATGAAGACCCGAATCGCTCTTGCTCAAATCAATGTCACCGTCGGCGACTTCGCCGGCAACGTCGCGAAGATCGTCGCCGCCGCGCGCGCCGCGCACAGCGATGGTGCGAAGCTGCTGGTCGCGCCTGAACTCGCGCTGTCGGGTTATCCGCCCGAAGACCTGCTGCTGCGCCCCGCGTTCTACACCGCGAGCGCGGCCGCGTTGGCCGATCTCGCCGCACAGTTGAAGCCGTTCACCGGTCTGCATGTGATCGTCGGCCATCCGCTGCGCGACGGGTCGGACAACCTTGCGCACCATCCGGCGAACGGCCATGGTAATGCAAACGCGCCGATCGAGCGCGGCGTGCCGCCAGTCGATACGTTCAATGCGGCATCGCTGATCGTCGACGGCGAAGTGAAGGGCACCTATCGCAAGCAGGATCTGCCGAACACCGAAGTGTTCGACGAGAAACGCTACTTCGCCTCCGACCCGCAGCCGTTCGTGTTCGAACTCGACGGCGTCAAGTACGGTGTCGTGATCTGCGAGGACGCGTGGCATGCGTCGGCCGCGCAGATGGCAAAGGCCGCGGGAGCGCAGGTGCTGCTGATTCCGAACGGCTCGCCGTACCACCTGAACAAGGAAGCGGTGCGCTTCGACATCCTGCGCGCGCGCATTCGCGAGACCGGTATTCCGATGGTCTACGTGAACATGGTCGGCGGCCAGGACGAACTCGTGTTCGATGGCGGTTCGTTCGTGCTCGACGCGCGGGGCGAACTCGTCGCGAAGCTCGCGCAGTTCGAGGAAGCCACGGCGATCGTCGAGTTCGACACTGGCACGCCGCTGCCGGCCGCGATCGCGCCGGAGCAGTCGATCGAAGCGCAGGTCTACGCGGCGCTCGTCATGGGTGTGCGCGACTACATCGGCAAGAACGGTTTTCCTGGTGCTTTGATCGGTCTGTCGGGCGGCGTCGATTCGGCGCTCGTGCTGGCCGTTGCATGCGATGCGCTCGGCGCCGACAAGGTACGCGCGGTGATGATGCCGTCGCGCTACACGGCCGATATCTCGACCAGCGACGCCGCCGAGATGGCGCGCCGCGTCGGCGTGCGTTACGACGAGATCGCGATCGCGCCGATGTTCGATGCGTTCCGCGGCTCGCTCGCCGAGGAGTTCGCGGGCCGCGCCGAGGACGCGACCGAAGAGAACATTCAGGCGCGCATTCGCGGCACGCTGCTAATGGCGCTGTCGAACAAGTTCGGCTCGATCGTGCTGACCACCGGCAACAAGAGCGAGATGGCGGTCGGCTATTGCACGCTGTACGGCGACATGGCCGGCGGCTTCGCGGTGATCAAGGACATCGCGAAGACGCTCGTGTACCGGCTGTGCCGCTATCGCAACGCGGCCACCACGTTTGCGACGCGCGAGGTGATTCCCGAGCGGATTCTGACGCGCGCGCCGTCCGCTGAGCTGCGCGAGAACCAGACCGACCAGGACAGCCTGCCCGAATACGAAGTGCTCGACGCGATCATGCGCATGTATATGGAGGAGGACCGTTCGCTCGCGGAGATCATCGCGGCGGGTTATCAGGTCGACGACGTGAAGCGCGTCACGCGCCTGATCAAGATCAACGAGTACAAGCGCCGTCAGGCGCCGATCGGCATTCGCGTCACGCATCGCGCGTTCGGCCGCGACTGGCGTTATCCGATCACGTCGCGCTACACCGAACCGGTGGAGTGAAAGACGACATCCGCGCGCGGATGCCGCAATGCATCCGGCGCGGCGTAGAATAAAAATCATTCTTTCCCTTTCCACTCTTCCCATCAAGAGACGAGGTTCGCCATGAAGCGCATCACCGCAGTCATCAAACCGTTCAAACTCGACGAAGTGCGCGAGGCGCTCGCGGAAGTCGGCCTCACCGGCCTGACCGTTACCGAGGTCAAGGGGTTCGGCCGCCAGAAGGGGCATACCGAGCTCTACCGTGGTGCGGAATACGTGGTCGACTTTCTGCCGAAAGTGAAGATCGAAGTCGTGGTCGCGGACAGCCAGTGCGATCAGGTCATCGACGCGATCATCGGCGCGGCGCGTACCGGCAAGATCGGCGACGGCAAGATCTTCGTCGCGGACGTCGAGCGCGTGATCCGAATCCGTACCGGCGAAGAGAACGAAGCAGCGGTATAAGCCGACGCAATCACGCACCGTCCCGGTGCGCGCAACGGCAAAAACCGTGCGCCGAATAAAAAACGGTGCAATACCCTTGCGGATATCGCACCGATACGCGCCTCTCGCAGCAGCGTGAAAAAGATTCTCTTGAAGAAACCTGTACTACACCCCGAGGGATGGCCCTCGGGGCGCACCGTTCGATTAGAACGAGTGCTGGATACCTGCGTACACGCCGCTTTGCTGGCGGCCTTGCAGCGGGTTGTCCGTCGCAGCGGCGAAGCCCGCATTGTTCGCGTTCAGACCGAAGTTAGCATTACGGCTGTTGCGCACCGTCGCGGCCTGCAGGTCGAGCAGCGTGCGCTTCGACAGGTTGTACGAACCGCCAACCGTGTAGATCGTCGCATTGCCCGCGCCGTTGTTGCCGTTCACGTGGTAGACCGCCGCGATCAGCGCTGCAGCCGGCGTTGCCTGCCATGTCACACCGCCCCATTCGTGATCGAGTGTGGTCGGCTGACCGGGCAGAACGCCCGTTGCGCCTGCCGAACGGACTGCCTGGTATGCAGCCTGAATCTTGAACTGGCCGAGGAACACGTTCAGCAGAGCCGAGTACTCGCGCGATGCCGCGAACACGCCGTTGCTCGTGTTATTTGTATTGATGCCGTTGTTGGCAACCGGGCCACCCCACAACCCACCGGTCGCCGGGTTGCGGATTTCGTCGTACAGACCGCGGATCTGGAACAGCGAGCTGGTGTAGGTGATCTGCGCGCCAGCTTCGCGACCTTGCGGCGTCGAGCCGTTACCGTTCCAGCTCGTCGCGTTCGACAGCGCGTACTGACCGTAGAAGTCAAAGCCTGCGATCTTCGGCGACTGGTACGCGAAGTTGTTGCTCGACTGCGGCCAGTTGCGGCCACGCACCAGCGATGCCGACGACCAGTTCGACTGACCGAACGGGTCGAAGTCCCACACGCCGTTCGAGATGAAGAGCATGCGGCCCATCGTGAACGTACCGTACTGGTTGTTCGAAATACCGACCGTTGCCCAGCGATTGAAGAGACCGCCGCCGCCAGGACCTGCGCCCGTCATCGTGTTGAACGAGCCTTCCAACTGGAACAGGATCTTGTTGCCGGCGCCGATGTCCTCGACACCCTTCATGCCCCACAGGCTGGTGCCCCAGTCGCCGCTTTCCGCCTTGAAGCGGTTCGAGCTGGTGTTGGCCGCGCCGTTGGCGTTAGCGCCGGTCGGGACGCCCGACATGTACTCGAGACCTGCATCCAAACGGCCATACAGCGTGACGCTACTCTGAGCGTGTGCAACAACGCCGGCCGACATCAGCGCGGCGACGAGCAAAGCTTTCTTCATCTTCTCCTCCATACCCTGTCAAAAAAGAAACCCAGTACTGCGAGTGGTGTTCGGACGCGATAAGCACCGAACAGAAAGCGGTACCAGGGAGAGTGGCGGGTGGATAGGGATTCTCCTGTCATGACATGTAGCGTCGAGCTATCTTTGCATCATGCCGATCCCACGCCGACCGGTTCTCCTCTGTGTTTTGAAGTGAAACTACTTTTAATCAACTTTGTTTTGCTACTTTGGTTACCAATTTATCAAAAATAACTTTAACTGGAAGAAGAAATTAGTACCGTCCGCAAGGGGTGTCGCCAAATTGCAATACGAATGTGGGCCGGCACCCGAAGCAGTTCCTCGGAAAAAGGCGCAAAGCCTTGTTCGGCAAGGGAATCGCGGACTGGAAGGGGGCGTATTAAGGATTGCCACTATTGACGAGTCAAAAGTGACAGGGTAGGGCGAAAACTCGGCCTGAATGGCCCGTTTTTTGGGATTTTCGGCGCTTTTTCGTTGTTCGAATGGCCGGGCGGAGGGACATGGTAGAAAACGAAAAAGGCGCTCGTAAGCGCCTTGTAAAACTACATTGACTACATTTTCGATGCGGTTCGCATCATAAGTCGCGGGTAATTTTATTACTTGAGACTGCCCGACAGGAATTGCTTCAGACGTTCGCTCTTCGTGTTCCTGAACACTTCGTCGGGATGGCCTTCTTCCTCGACGCGGCCCTGGTGCAGAAACATCACGTGGTTCGACACGTTGCGCGCGAAGCCCATTTCGTGAGTGACGACGATCATCGTGCGGCCTTCCTCGGCGAGCTTCTGCATTACCTTCAGCACTTCGCCGACGAGCTCCGGGTCGAGCGCGGAGGTCGGCTCGTCGAACAGCATCACGTCGGGGTGCATCGCCAGCGCCCGCGCGATCGCGACACGCTGCTGCTGGCCGCCCGACAGATGCGACGGATACTGCTTCTCGAGACGCGGCGCGAGACCGACCTTCTCCAGATATTCGCGCGCGCGATCCTCGGCTTCCTTGCGTTTCAGACCGAGCACATGCACCGGCGCCTCGATGATGTTCTCGAGCACGTTCATGTGCGACCACAGATTGAAGTGCTGGAACACCATCGAAAGCTTGGTGCGCACGCGCTGCAACTGCTTCGGGTCCGACACGCGCAACGCGCCGTTCCTGGCGGTCTGCGTGCGCACTTCCTCGCCGTCAACGAAAATGCGCCCCGCGTTCGGCTGTTCGAGAAAGTTGATGCAGCGGAGCATCGTGCTCTTGCCCGAGCCGGACGAACCGATCACGCTGATCACGTCGCCGGCATTGGCTTTCAGCGACACGCCCTTGAGGACTTCGTTGTCGCCGTACTTTTTGTGAAGCTCGTCGACGAAGAGCTTCTGCTTCTTGGAGTTCATCAGGATCCTTAACGAGCTTGCTTGTCCAGGGACGCGCAGTTACTTGCCTTGCGGCCGCAGGTAAGCGAGCCAGCGACGCTCGGCGCGGCGGAACAGCCACACGAGCGCGAAAGAAATACACAGATACAGCAGCGCGGCGATGCCGAACGCATTGAACGACTGGTACGTCGCGGAGTTCACGTCGCGCGCGATCTTCAGGATGTCCGGCACCGTGGCCGTGAACGCGACGGTGGTCGCGTGCAGCATCAGGATCACTTCGTTGCTGTAGTAGGGCAGTGCGCGGCGCAGCGCCGACGGCAGAATCACGCGCCGGTACAGCGTGAACGACGACATGCCGTACGCGCGCGCCGCTTCGATCTCGCCGTAGGGCGTCGCCTTGATCGCGCCCGCGAAGATTTCGGTCGTGTACGCGCAGGTATTCAGCGTGAACGCGAGCAGCGTGCAGTGCATGCCGTCGCGGAAGAACGCGTTGGTGAGCTCGTTGTTGCGGATGATCTCGAGGCTGTAGAGACCCGTGTAGCACAGCAGCAGCTGCACGTAGAGCGGCGTGCCACGGAAGATATACGTATAGAGCCACACGAGGCCCGCGAGCCATTTCTTCTTCGACACGCGCGCGACCGCGAGCGGCACCGACAGACAGAAGCCCAGGCCGATCGACACGACCAGCAGCCACAACGTGATCGCGACGCCGGTGAAGCGATAGCCGTCGGTGAACAGATAGTTGCGCCAGTATTGCTGAATGATCTCGATCATAGATCCGCCTTTCGCACGCCGGTCGAGTAACGCTTTTCGAGGTACATCAGCACGAAGTTCGACACTGTGGTGATGACGAGATAGATCGCCCCCGCGAGCAGGGTAAAGAAGAAGAACCGCAAGGTACCCTTGCCGGCGTCCTGCGAGGCCTTGACGACGTCGGCGAGACCGATGATCGACACGAGCGCCGTCGCCTTGACCATCACCTGCCAGTTATTGCCGATGCCGGGCAGCGCGAAGCGCATCATTTGCGGGAACATCACGCGCGAGAACACCTGCCAGCTCGTCATGCCGTAGGCGGCGCCCGCTTCGAGCTGGCCGCGCGGCACCGCGATAAACGCGCCGCGGAACGTCTCGGTGAAGTACGCGCCGTAGATGAAGCCGAGCACCGCGACGCCGGCCACGAACGGGTCGATGTCGATCTGCTCCCAGCCTAACGCGTCGGTCAGGTTGTTCAGCCAGATCTGGATGCTATAGAACAGCAGCAGCATCAGCACGAGATCGGGCACGCCGCGCACGAGCGTCGTATACACGGTGCCGATGCCGTTCGACAGGCGGTTCTTCGACAATTTCGCCGCCGCGCCGAGCAGGCCGAGCACGAACGCGAGCGCGAGCGAGAACACCGCCAGCTTGACGGTTTGCCAGGTGCCGCTGAGAAGCAGCGGGCCGTAGCCTTGAAGGAACATAGGTAGTCCACGACGATGCGCTACGCGCACCGCGAAAGACGCGGTCCGCGTGGCGCCGCGTCGGGGACGAGCGCCTGGCTCGCCGTGATCCGCGGCGCACAGCGTGCCGCTGTGCAAATCATGCTGCAGAAACGTTGGTGCTCCTGCAGCGCGCTTGTGGGACTTTCGTCTCGGATTGTTTTGAATCTACTGCCTGGTGTCGCCACCTTCGTTGCCGCTTTCACTGCCACCGGCACGAGCCGGCTTACCACGCAGTATCCTGCCCGTTTCGCTCAACGGCCAGGATAAATGTCGAAATCGAAGTACTGCTTTTCGAGCTTCTTGAACGTGCCGTCCTGATGAACCTCGGCGAGCGCCTGATTGAACTTCGCCTTCAGCTCGGCATCGCCCTTGCGCAGGCCGATCGCGGTGCCTTCGCCGATCGTCTGCGGATCCTTCACTTCCGGGCCGGCCCAGGAGAACCCTTTGCCGCGCGGCGTCTTCAGAAAGCCGGCGTCGGCCTGCACTTCGTCCTGGAGCGCGGCGTCGAGGCGCCCCGACGCGAGATCCGCATACACCTGGTCCTGATTCTGGTACGACACGACGAGCACGCCCTTCGGCTCCCACGAGGCCTTCGCGTACTGTTCCTGCGTCGAACCCTGCTCGACGCCGACGTGCTTGCCTTTCAGCGATTCAGGGGTGGGCAGAAGCGGCGAACCGGTTTTCGCAATCATGCGGGCCGGCGCGTCGAACATCTTGTCGGAGAAGTCGATCTGCTCGCGGCGCTTGTCGGTGACGCTCAGCGAGGAAATGATCGCGTCGAACTTGCGAGCTTTCAGCGCCGGGATGATGCCATCGAGATCCTGCGTGACCCACACGCACTTCACGTTCATCTTCGCGCACAGCGCGCGGGTCAGATCGGCATCGAAACCGACGATGTCGCCATTAGGCGCCTTCGATTCGAACGGCGGATAACTGGCGTCGACCCCGATGCGCACCGTTTTCCATTCTTTCGCCATTGCGCCGGTGGCCATGACTTCCAGAGCCACGCACAGTGCGAACTTCTTCATGTTTCTCCTGAATCAAACTGATCGTCGTGATGACACGACTCGACGAGCGCCGGCCGAGGGCGGACGGTCGCTATTCTAGGCGGTCAAAATTGCCGTGCCGCAGGGATTGTCGCCGCACTCTGGTCGTCCTTGCGCGGGCGGTTCGTCCGACGTGGCGCGCCCGTCCGGCGCGTTCGGTGCTTATCGGGCGCGGCTCGCACGGTTTGGTGCCGAGTCGAAGCCGTCGCGCACCGATTGCGGCCCGCCCGCCGAGGCTTGCCGGCGCGGCCTGCACGTCCCGCGGGACGTCCACGCGGCTTGAAAAGCGCGGTATTTTACCCGAAGAGTGGCAAGCTGCCAGCGCAGCGCGGCATCGAGCGGCAAGACGCCGTGCAACGCGTTGTGCGTGCGCGACGCCGGCGCGGTTTTGCGGGCGCCGGGCATCCGGGCGTCGGGCATCCGGGCGCCGGCATCCGGACGCCGGGCTGTCCGCGCAATAGGCTCGCCGGTCGCGCCGCCCGCGCGATTGCATGCAGCGATGGAACGCTGCGGTGCGGTCGCGCACGATTGTTATGGGGGGGCGCAACCCCTACATTCTCAACATCGCTCTGATTGACTACTTACCGGGAGACTTTCCATGATCGAGATTCGCCGCTCCGCAGAACGCGGTCACGCCAACCACGGCTGGCTCGACTCGTATCACAGCTTCTCGTTTGCCGATTACCGCGACCCCGAGCACATGCACTTCGGGCCGCTGCGCGTGATCAACGAAGACCGCATCGCCGGCGGTCAGGGTTTCGGCGCGCACGGGCATCGCGACATGGAGATCGTCACGTATGTGCTCGAAGGCGCGCTCGCGCATCGCGACAGCATGGGCAATGGCTCGACGATCCGTCCCGGCGACGTGCAGCGCATGAGCGCGGGCACCGGTGTGCAGCATAGCGAGTTCAACGCGTCGCGCGACGAACTCGCGCACTTGCTGCAGATCTGGATCATCCCGCGCCGCGCGGGCGACCAGCCCGGCTACGAGGAAAAGCGCTTCGACGCCGACAGCAAGCGCGGCCGCCTGCGCGTGATCGCGTCGCCCGACGGCCGCGACGGCTCGGTGACGATCCACGCGGACGCGTCGATCTACGCGGGACTGTTCGACGGCGCCGAACACGCGACGTTCGCGCTGCCGGCGGGGCGCCTCGCCTATCTGCACGTCGCGCGCGGCACGCTGAGCGTGAACGGCACGGTGCTCGAGGCGGGCGATGCCGCGAAGCTCAGCGACGTCGACACGGTGACGCTGGAAAAGGGCGACGACGCGGAAGTGCTGCTGTTCGATCTGGGTCAGTTGAACGGCTGATTCAAGCAGTTGATTCGCGCGGGCCGCCGATCGGGCAGCGAGCAACGCCAAACAGCAACGCCACGGAAAACATCTTCCGTGGCGTTTTTCTATTAGCGAGGCGCCCTCCCTGGCCCGCCTCCCGGATGCAACGCGCCGCTTATTGATTGGCGGCCGGCGCCGACGCCGCGCCCCTGTGATGCTCCCAGCGCTCGCGCATCTTCTCGTGACGCTGCTCCATCCTCGCGAAGCGCTGCTTCAGCGCCGTGCTGACGGTGGTCTTCTGCTGGTCGTTCAGGCCGTTATAGAACTTCAGCCACGCGTCGGTGGTTTGCTGACGCAGTTGCGCGTCCTTCTGCTCGATCTGCTGATGCGTCGCGGCCATAGCGTTCAGGTCCAGAATCGGCTGTTGCTGTGCGGCCTTGAACTGATCTTGAACCTGCTTGTGGTTGGCGCGCATCGCTTCGTGGTTCTGCTTCATCGTATCGAGCGCGTTTTGCCACAGCTTTTCCTGATCCGCGTTCAGCTTCAGCTGGTCGTGGAGTTGGGTCAGTTCCTTCATGAAATGGCCATGCCAGCCGCCGGGCCCGCCGTGCGCCTGCTCGGCGGGTTGGGCGGCGTAAGCGGCGCCCGCGCCGATGGCGAGAGCGGTGGCAGCAACGGCGAGAACGCGCGACATCTTTTTGGTGGACATATGAGGCTCCTTGTAATGGAATAGCCGACGAAGCAACCGGTCTTTGGACTGCCTGCACTCGGTAAGGCACAGGGTAGAGAACCGCGTGCGCCGCCGTGTTACGCGCCCGGACGCCGCTATTACCAGCAATTACGTGTGGCTTTCACCGTAACACCCGGTAACCCTTCAGACCGTTTGGAAAACGAAATCCCTTTTGGCTGCGCGTTAAACTTCATTCCATGGCTACTCAAATCCTGGTCGTCGACGACGACGTCGAACTGCGCGATCTGTTGCGCGACTATCTCGCCCGTCAGGGCATCGAAGTTTCGGTGCTGCACGACGCGGGCTCGCTCGAACGGCGCCTCGAGCGCGAGCGCCCCGACCTCATCGTGCTGGACCTGATGATGCCCGGCGTGGACGGCCTCACCGCGCTGCGCAAGCTGCGCGCGTCGGGCGACGATATCCCCGTCATCATGCTGACCGCGCGTGCGGACGACGTCGATCGTATCGTCGGTCTCGAACTCGGCGCGGACGATTACCTCGGCAAACCGTTCAATCCGCGCGAACTGCTCGCGCGCGTGCAGGCGGTGCTGCGGCGGCGCCGCACGCTGCCGTCGGCGGCCGCGCCCGAGCAGCGCGAGCCGTTCAGCTTCGGCCGCTTCACGCTGGATTTCCAGTCGCGTACGCTGCATCTCGAAGACAAGCCGCTCACGCTGTCGGGCAGCGAGTTCGCGCTGCTGAAGATTTTCGTCAATCACCCCATGCGCACGCTCACGCGCGAGCGCCTGCTGGAACTGCTGCACGGTCCCGAGTACGACGGCACCGACCGCGGCATCGACGTGCAGGTGTGGCGCCTGCGTCGCATTCTCGAAACCGATCCATCCACGCCGCGCTTCATCCAGACCGTGCGCGGCCGTGGTTACGTGTTCGTGCCGGACGGCGAGCAGCATGCGTCGGCCCATTGATTCGCTGTTCGGGCGGCTTGCGCTGCTCGTCGTCGCGGTGCTGTTGCTGTCGCATTTCGCGTGGTATGCGCTGATGCGACTCGAACGTTCGCAACTGCAAACGCGCTACGCCGTCGAGGAAGCGACCTTCCTCGTCGACGCGGTGCGTCAGCACGTCGCCCGCACACCGGATCAACCGCTGCCGTCGCGTGTGAAGCTGGTCGATCCGGCGAGCCCGGACGTGCCGGCGGCCAGCGCTAACATGCCGCCGCCGCTCGTGCGTTTCGTCGAGGACGTGCGCGACCGCATGCCGGCCGACACCCAGGTGCGCGTCGGTCCGCCCGGCGCTCCGCCCACGCTATGGGTGCGCGCCGCGACCGATCAGAACTGGATCGTCGTGCCGGTGCAGCCGCTGCGCATGCCGCGCTCGCTCGACCGCACGGTCTTGTGGCTCGTCATCATTTTCTCGTTTGCGGTGATGGCGGCGCTGTTCGCCGCGTGGGCGCTGCAGCGGCCGCTGCGCTTGCTCGCGCAGGCGGTGGCGCGCTTCGGTCGCGGGCTGCCGGTACCGCCGGTGCCCGAGCGCGGGCCGCGCGAGTTGCGGCAACTCACCCACGGCTTCAATCAAATGGTGCAGGAAGTCGCGCGTACCGAGAACGATCGCGCGGTGATGCTTGCCGGTGTCGCGCATGACCTGAAGACGCCGCTCGCGCGTCTGCGGCTGCGCGCCGAAATGATGGACGACGCGAAGATGCGCGACGGCGTCGTGCGCGACGTCGATTCGATGACGCATATCGTCGAGCAGTTCCTGCTGTTCGCGCACGACGGCGCGGACCGCAGCGAACCCGTGGAAGTGGATGCGCAGTGCGAGCGTGTCGTGCGCAGCTATCGGGCGGTGGCTGCCAGTGCGCCGACCGTGCGCACGGAACTGAACGCCGGGCCGTCATTTCTGCTGCCGGCGGCCACGCTCGACCGGATTCTATCGAATCTGATCGACAACGCGCATGCGTATGGCGCGCCGCCGGTGGTCGTCGCGACCGCGCGCACACCGCAGGGCTTTACGCTATCAATTAGCGACAACGGCACGGGCATCGCCGCCCAGGACCTGATCAGCGCGAGCCGGCCGTTCGTGCGGCTCGATCCGGCGCGCGGCGGCAACGGCCATAGCGGGCTGGGCCTTGCGATCGTCGAGCGGCTCGTGCGGCGCGCGGGCGGTGAATGGGAAATCGGCAATCATGGCGGCCGCGGATTGCGGGTGTTGATGAGTTTTCCGTTCGACGTGTTGCCGCGGGTCGCGACCGCCTCGGAAATCGCCTGGTAGAAGCAGGGGTGTTGGAGTCGCGATGCGCGCGGGACGTCGGCATCGCGAGCGGCGAGAGCTCAGTCCGAAAACAGCGTATTCAACGCGTTCGCCGTTTCGCTATCGACGGTATTCCACGTCACCGATTCCGCCTCGAAAATATAGTGCGTCGTATATTTGCCGAGGCGCGCGAGTATTTCCTCCTGAATCAGTTCCGGCGCGACCTCCAGTTTCAGATACCACGCGGTCGACGACAGACGCGTCTGGAACGCGCCGTATTCGGCGAGCAGATGGTCGAATGCATCAGCGTCGTGATCGCGACAGACGATCACCAGATTTCCCTTCATGCGAATCTCCCGTTAGTGCGGTAGTGACAATCCGATATCAGGATTGATGATACCGGCTTCGTTGCGGGAGGCTCGGCGTCGTTTTCAGCGCAGGTAGGGTGTCAGCGTGGTTGGCTGAGCGGAGAGGGCGATACCGTCGCGCGCTGAATCTTTCGGCGAGCGCCAGGCATTCACCAGGCATTCACCGCCGTGCGCGTAGGCGGCGCCGTATCGTCGGGCCGCAGTGCTTCGGTGCGGTCGCGCCCGCCGGTCTTCGCCGCGTACAGCGCAGTATCGGCGCGGCTCATGAGGCGCTCGGGCAGATCGTCGGGCGACAGTTCGGTGATGCCGATGCTCACGCTCAGCCCCGCCGAGGCCGGCAGCTTCGGCGAGGGCACCGCTTTCAACCGCAGCCGCAGACGTTCGACGACCTCGCGCCCGCCCGTCAGATCGGTGGCCGGCAGCAGCAGGCCGAACTCTTCGCCGCCGAGCCGGCCGACCGCGTCGGAGCCACGCAGCTCGGCGCGACACGTATCGACGAAATGTTCGAGCGCGCGGTCGCCGGCGGCGTGGCCGAAGCGGTCGTTGATCTGCTTGAAGTGGTCGAGATCGGCGATCGCCATGCACAGCGGCTCGCGCCCCGCGTGCGCGCGATCGATCTCGTGGCGTAGCAGGTCGAGGAAATAGCGCCGCGACAGAGCGCCGGTCAACGCATCGTGCCGCGCCTCCGCCGACAGCAGCGTATTGGCCGACTGCAACTGCTCGGCGAGATCGCGTGTCGCGCGATGGTGGCGCCGCTCGCGCACGTAGGACACGGTGATCACCCACGCGAGCGCGACGGTGCCGGCCAGCGTCAAGAACACCAGCAGGTGGTCGCGCTTGTGGTTGCGCAGCAGCTCCGGCCACGCGGCGAGCGGATCGACCAGGTGCGCGGAGAGCCCCGAGTTCAGGCCGCCGCGGTTCTGATAAAGAGCCGGGGCCGGCCGTTCGATCATGCCGAACAGCTGCGCGGCGACCGACGCCGGCACCCACGGCGCCTGCTCACGCACTTGCGTGTCTTCGCGGATCAGCATGTCGGGGAACGTCTCCCGGCGGTAGACGATGCGCCGCTCGGCGGGGCTCATCAGCGTGACGCGCGAGTTCGGCAACGCGTGGCCTTCGAGCGCGCTGTTGTGCGCCATGATGATGACGCCGTTGTCGTCGGACACGAAGGTGCCCGCGTGCGCGACCCAGTGGCGCAGCCGCGCGATGCCGACCTTCGCGACCACCGCGCCGACCAGCAGCCCGTCCGCGTACACCGGCGCGGCGATGAAGATGCCCGGCTCGCCGCTCGCGCGACCCACGCCGTAGGCTTCGGAGAATGCACCGAGCAGCGCGTTGGTCAGATAGCCGCGCGCGCGCATGTCCACGCCGACGAACGATTGCTGCGCGCCCTCGGGGTTTGACATCGTGCCGCTCGACGCGACGCAAATCCCGTTCGCGTTGACGATCCAGACCTGATCGAGCCCGGAGAAGCCCTGCGCTTCGTGCAGGAACCTGCTGACCGCGGCCATCTTCGGATCCTTGAGCAAGGCGGCCCGCAAGGCGGGTTCCGCCGCCTCGCCGTTCACGGCATAATTCTGCGATTGCACCAGGGCACGCTGGACCACGTCCATTTCGGCCATGGTTGCGGGGATGGCGCGGGACATCGCGAGATCGCTGGCAATCACTTCAGCCATGTTGTCGACGATCGACGTGGACATTTGCCGCTGCGTGCGCAACGCCGCGTCCAGCTCTTGCTGTACCATCCGGTCCGCGACCATGCCAGCCACGAACCAGCAGACGAGTACGATCAGCACGAAGCTGACCGGCCCGGCTACCTGGCGCAAGGTTGTCCTGTTCATCGACCCTCTGATCCGTCTGGCTGTGACATGCAACTTGCTCGTTCGTGGGCAGCGCGCTCTCAACGCTGTGTCGTTATCTGCATCAGCTGCGGTTTCGTCCCGTCGCGAGCGAGGCGCGCTGCGCCGTCGCCATGTCCGGGATGAACCGCTGGATAAACAGGTACGTCGTTTCCCGATTTTAACCGTCGCGGAGCACGATGCCACCGTTATTGCTGGGATGCCGCCTGCATATGCCGCGCCGATCAGGTTCTTAACGGCAGTCGCGCCGCTTTCTTGATAGCTGTGCGGGCCAATGGAGCGATCGAGCGACGACGGCCGGGGCGACGCGCCGATGTGGCTTGTGCGCCACGCCGCGAGACGGCCTCGCCACCTGTCACCCTGAAGTACGCGGCAGCAGGGTGCGGCGCGGCGACGCGTGCCGGGGCTTGCTGAAGCCTTACGCCACGGCCTCGCGGCGCCGCCTCGCAATTTGCGGCCAAAAGGTTGTGCCTGAAACATAGGATGGTGTAGTGTCGTGCCGTCCAAAACGAGGAAAGCCCGCCAGCCCTCGGGCGGCGCCTGCGGCGACAGGAGTTCGGCGTGATGGTTGTGGTCGTGGGCGACGCGTTCACGAACCTGTCCGTTGCCGGCCCATGTGTCTCCAACGCTAACGATTTACCACGCACGCGCGTTTTGCCATGCCTGATTTCCGCTTTCCGGACCGACCCATAGACCGCCGCGGAGCAGCCGCGGCCTCCTTCGAGCGTTCGAATGCCTGTTTGAAGAGGGAGGGCATCTGATGGATTTCAGCTTCGACCTGAAGCGCACCGCCAATGCATCGGCATGGCGCGTGTTGCCCAACCGCTGGGACTTCGTCGCGTTCCCGTTGATCATCTGCCTGATCGCGATGGCGTCGATCGGCTTTCACGAGACGCTCGCGCCGATGTCGACGCTCAACACGCAGGCGATCTCGCTCGATCCG